>JAFWYD010000063.1 GCA_017517805.1 Akkermansia sp. | reverse complement strand
TGCTCTGGGTGAACCTCATCATGGACACCTTCGCAGCCCTGGCCCTGGCCTCTGAGCCGCCCAGCGATGACGTGATGGAGCAGAAGCCGCGCAACAAGTTCGCCTTCATCATCACCCCCACCATGTGGCGCTGG
The DNA here is from genome assembly GCA_017517805.1 of Akkermansia sp. Lineage (GTDB taxonomy): Bacteria > Verrucomicrobiota > Verrucomicrobiia > Verrucomicrobiales > Akkermansiaceae > Akkermansia. The sequence goes on along the minus strand of JAFWYD010000063.1, from coordinate 95,870 downwards.
ATACTCTGCCTCGGCATCGGTTTCATCATCGCCCTGGTGAGCTATGTGAAATGCATGCCCTCGCAGGAAGCAGACCCCGCCGCCTTCCGGCACTCCGTCACCCTGCTCTTCACCGGCTTCGTGATGCTGCAATTCTGGAACCTCTTCAACGCCCGCGTCTACGGCACCAGCAAGAGCTTCCTCAACGGCATCTTTGCCAACCGCAGCTTCCTGTTCATCCTGGCCATCATCCTCTTCGGCCAGGTACTGGCCACCCAGTTCGGCGGCGATATCTTCCGCACCGTGCCCCTCACCGTCTGCGAATGGCTCACCATCGCCGCCGTCACCAGCCCCGTGCTCATCATCGGCGAAATTGTCCGCGCCATTGGCAGATTCCGCGCCAGATAAAAATCACCAGCTCTCTCACCCACAAAAAAATCCGCGCAGCCCTGCGCGGATTTTTTTGTGCAACCCAAAGCAGAAGCGGGTGCCTCCCGGCACCCGCTCTGTCTCTCTAATCAACTCTGAAACTACATGAAAAAGACTTTCTAAGAGCCCCTTCATTTTGCGCGTCCCGGGGCCTCTTATGCAGGTATAGATGCACCAGGGCGCACATCTGTTCAAACAAAATAATAAAAATTTGAAAAGAATTATATTCCGGCAAAGAAAACCGCCTCAATCCTCATCAAACTGGAGAGTCTTCATCCAGCCATCGCGGGGAATCTGCGTATTCGGGAAAATAGCCCGCGCATGGTCGCGGAAAGCCTTGGGATTCGGCAGACTGGGGCTGAAATGCGTGAGCCACAGCTCCTTCACCCCGCCGGCATCAGCAGCCAGGCGGGCCGCCTCGCTGAAAAGCATGTGGCGGTTTTCGCGAGCCTTGGGCAGCATCTCATCCTCGCCATACATCCCCTCGCAGATAAACAAATCAGAATCTGCCGCAGCCGCTGCAATCGCCGGGACAGGACGGGTATCAGTACAATATGTCAGCTTCAGGCCCTTGCGGGGAGGCCCCAGCACCATATCGGGCGTAAAGACGCGCCCCTCGTGCTCAATCGTCTCGCCCTTCTTCTGCAAGCGCCCCCAGAACTCCATAGGAATCCCCTGCTCTCGGGCGCGGGCGGGGTCAAACTTGCCCCCACGCGGCAGCGTAAAGCTATACCCATAGCAAGGCACGCCATGCTGCACCTGAAACGCGTGAATATCGCAATCCCGGAAAAACATCGTCTCCTCTGCCGTCTCCAGCTCACTTACCCGGATATCGAACGGCAAATTCGGCGCAATCGTCCGCAGCGCATTGACCACACGCTCCGTACCCACCGGCCCGATAATCGACAAATCCTCCATCCGGCCCATATTCCCCATCGTCAGCAGCAGGCCGGGCAAGCCCGAAATATGGTCTGCATGCAGATGCGTAATCAGAATCTTATCCACCGGCTTCAGGCTCAGCCCCACCCTCTGGGCCGCAATCTGCGTCCCCTCACCACAATCAATCAGCACGCTGTGCCCCTGGTAGCGCACCATGAGAGAAGTGAGCCAGCGATTCACCAGCGGCAGCGTACCACCGGTTCCCAGGAGACATATATCGAGCACGACGGAAGTTTCTCACAGAATAGGGCAATTTGTCAAGAACGGATAACGCCCGTGAACCACAGCGTGACGCATTCAGGCCAGCACAGCAGGCAACTGCCCGATAACCTGGGTCGCACGGACAGCCGGTGGATACCCGGCCAGCGCCCAGGCACGCTCCGCGGCCAGACCGCAGGCATACGCCGCAGCAGCCGCCGCCTGAAAAGCCCCGCACCCCTGCGCCGCCAGAGCCCCGATGACACCCGCCAGCACATCCCCCTGCCCGCCGTTGGCCATGAACGGGCCACCCGTCGCATTGTACAAAGCGCGCTCCCGGTTCGCCACCAGCGAGCGGGCACCCTTGAGCAGCAACGTGCAATCATGCTGCGCCAGATAACGCGCCACCACCTCGCGGCGCGGCACCACCGGGCGCGGGTCCAGCCGCCGCATCTCCCCCGGGTGCGGAGTAAGCACCCACCCCGGCTGCGGGGACCAGCCATAAGCCGCCGCCGTATTGAGGCCATCGGCATCGAGCACCACCGTCCCCCGGAACCCGCAAGCCAGCGCCCGCAGCGACTCTGCCGCCACCGGCTGAATTTCCCCCAGCCCCGGCCCGATCACCAGAACCTGCGCATCCGGCTCGTCAATATCACCATACGAACCAACAGGACGCACCATCACCTCCGCCGCCACCCGCGCCGCCAGCACCGGATACACCGGCGGCAGGCAATACAGCACCACCAGCCCCGCACCAGCCGCCAGAGCCGCCTCCGCGCACATCTGCGCCGCACCGGCCATGCCCACAGAACCAGCCACAATCGCCACCCGCCCGGCGCGGTTCTTGAAACACGAATACGCCCGGCGCGGCAGCAGCCGCGGCAACTCCACCGCATCTGCCACACAAGCCGGATCCGCCACAGGCAATTCACCGACCTCAGGCAGCGGGATGCACAGCAAACGCCCCACGGCATCCTCCGCCCCATCCACCAGCATCCCCGGCTTCACACAGCCAATCGCCGCCGTCACATCAGCCCTCACGAAATCCCCCGAGCAAGCCCCGGAATCCGGCGACAGCCCCGTGGGAATATCAATAGCCAGCGTCAGACTACGCGGACTCGCCGCACGCAGCGCATTCAGCTCCCGCACCATAGCCGCATACTCCGGGCGCAGCGCCCCCACAGCCCCGCTGCCCAGCAGACCATCCAGAATCAACAAACCCTCCTGCGGCATCGGCTTGTCATACACCTCTCGCCCGGAACACTGCGCCGCCGCATCAGCCGAAAGCCGCCCCACGCACCGGAGCGTCACCGGACACCCCCAGCGCGCCGCCAGACCAATCGCATCACCCGCATTATTCCCCGTACCAGCATACACCACCACCCGGCTAGGCACAAAACCACACCAGCAAGGCAACGCACGGCAGGCAGACTCCAGACGGTCAACCACACGGTTCATCAACTCCAGCGAACTCATCGCCCCGCTGGCAAACAACGCACACTCAGCCTCGCGCACACTCTGGGCAGCACAAATCTTCATACCACACCATTCTAGCGCCTGCCCCGGCACTTGGCAATGAGATTCGTCAATCCCCCGCAGAAAAAGCCCTACACCCGCTGCCGGCAATACGCCGAGCACCCATAAGCCAAAAAGAGCAACGCCCCGGCCAGATTCACCAGCGCCGCCACCCAGAACGCCGCACCGAACCCATACACCTCTGCCAGCACCCCACCCAGCAACGTACCAATCCCAGCCCCGATATCCCACGAAACAAAAAGCGTTGAATTCGCCGTCCCTCGCTCATCCTTGTGACACATATTGATGAACATATTCTGCACCGCCGGAAAGAAATGCCCGTTCCCCAGGCCGCAGATAAGCGCCGAAAGATACAAAGCCCACTCCGCCTGCACCCCGGCAAACAACCCGTAACCCACCATACCGAAACTCACCCCCACCACCGCATTCTGCACAATCTTCCCCTGCCGCAGCGTGCGCCCCCCCACCAGGCGCGACAAAATCAGCCCCGTCGAAAACAACAGGAAGAACAAGCCCGTACCATGCGTGATACCCAGCACCTCAATACTGTACAAAGCCACATAAGTAGAAATCGTACCATACGCAAAAGCAAAGCAGATAGTCGACACCCCCTGGCTCCAGCCCCGCCACAAAACCAGCTTCCGGAAACTGAACGGCTTGCGCGGCAGCGGGCGCGGACGCCGCGGCAAACGCGTCGAACACGTCACCAGCACCCCCACCACCGCCAGCACCACACCCACCCACATCAGCAGCCGGAAATCAGCCCAGGCCCCATAAATCGCCAGACCCGCACTCGGCGCCAGAGCCGTAGCCACATTATTACTCAGACCGTAATAACCAATCCCCTCAGCCCGGCGGCTGAACGGCAGCGAATCCACCGCCACCGTACTATTCGCCACCGTCGTCGCGCCAAAAGGAACACCATGCAGCGTGCGCACCACCGCAAAAACCAGCAAGCTCCCCGCCAGCAAATACGCCCCCGTACACAGCGTGAACAGCACATAACTACACACCAGCACCACCATACGCGGAAAACTATCCACCAGCCATCCACTCACAAAACGCGCCAGCACCGCCGTGATACTATACCCCGCCAGCACCCGGCCAATCGTATCCTTATCCGCCCCGAACTCACTGCTCAGATACACCGGAAACAGCGGCGTCATAATCATAAACGAAAAAAACAACAAGAAATTCGCCACCCAGGCGCGCGTATAATTCGCCGTCCAAAGCCTCGAAAGCGGCTGCTCAGGCATCGTCGTATTCATCTCTGCCCCCATTTATACCCCTAACCTTCCCCCGCGTCAATACCTCAATAACGCCCCCGGCCACCTACATACAGATAACAAACCGCCCCACCGCCTTCAAACTTCAGACAAAGCCCCGGAAAGCGTGCAAATTTGCAATCGCACTGCAAAATTGTACGCTTTCACACCTTGTCACGCCATAGTCCGCCAAGGCAGCGGCGGAACTATTCCTTATTCACTAATCACTATTCATTCTACAATGTCCCTTGGTATTTTGCAACACTTTACTCCAAAAGTCCCTTGGTATTTCGCAACGTCCCACCCCAAAAGTCCCTTGGGGTTTTGTAAATAGGTATTGACAATCAATTAGATTTAACATCTCATCAGATATCCAGCAGATATAAAATAACACAGCATGTTACATTTACTCTTTTATTTGGCATGCATTTGGCATATAATACCCAAGTCCCATCATGCCTGAACCATTTAACGAAGATAACACTGTTGAGTCCATGCTCATTGATACGCTGAAAGCCAACGGTTGGAAGTATATTTCTGCCGATGACCTGCCACGTATGCATTCTGATGTCATGGTCGAAAAGATGGTCAAAGATGCGCTCATCCGGCTGAATCCGGAAATCGCAGTGGAACCAACTCGGGCAGACGAGGTTATATACAAGCTCCGCAGTCTCATCCTTTCTGTTCAGCCTCATAACCTTGTGACTCAAAATGAGCTTTTCAAGAAGCTTGTATTTGAAGAGAACTCCTATCCGTTCGGCAAAGATGGTCGCATGACTCCCATCCGCTTCTTTGGCACTATGACTAAAGAAGCTTTGTCTCAAAATGAATATGTTGTAACCAATCAGTGGGTGTATCCGCAGATTGAAGGCGGCAAGCGGTTTGATATTGTTCTTTTGGTCAATGGCTTCCCGGTGGCCATCGGTGAACTGAAAACACCGGTTCGGGCCGCAATCACGTGGGTGGATGGCGTTAACGATATTGCAGCATACGAGCAGAGCGTTCCGCAGATGTTCGTGACCAATATCTTCAACTTTGCCACAGAAGGAAAATGCTTCCGCTACGGTTCCATCAAAATGCCTGTGAATCTGTGGGGCCCTTGGCATACTCCAAAGCACAAAAAGGAAGGCCATCTGTCCGATGTGCGAATCAGCGTCGCAGACATGATTACACCGGAGCGAGTGATGGACATTTTCCAGTTCTTCACGCTGTTCGCTACGGATAAAAAACATCGCAAGTACAAAATCATCAGCCGATACCAGCAATATGAAGGAGCCAATCTACTCATTCAGCGCGTGGTGGCTGGTTATCCTAAAAAGGGATTGATTTGGCACTTCCAAGGCTCCGGCAAATCCCTGTTGATGGTATTTGCCGCGCAAAAGCTCCGCATGATGCCGGAGCTGAAGAATCCGACTGTGGTGATTGTTGACGACCGTATCGACTTGGAAACTCAGATTACGGCCACATTTAATGCGTCCGACATCCCCAATCTGAGCAGCGCATCTACCAAGGAAGAATTATCCAGCTTTTTCACTGCAGACACTCGCAAAATTCTGATTACGACCATCTTCAAATTCGGAGAAGTCGAGACAGTGCTGAATACCCGTGACAATATCATTGTGATGGTGGACGAAGCCCACCGCACACAGGAGGGCAATCTGGGCGAGCGTATGCGTTTGGCTCTCCCTAATGCTTTCTTCTTCGGATTGACTGGTACTCCTATCAATCGTATTGATAAGAACACTTTTGCTACCTTCGGCGCCACCGAAGACCGCTCCGGCTACATGAGCAAATACTCATTCTCAGATTCTATCCGAGATGGTGCTACTTTGCCGCTCCACTTTGAGCCGGTTCCGGTAGAGCTCCGGGTAAACAGAGAACAGCTTGATGCCGCTTTTGACGAAATGACGGATGAAGCGGGACTTACCAAGGAAGAGAAGAACGAGCTTTCCCGCCGAGTGAACCTAAAGGCCATCATGTATGAGCCGAAGAGAATCCGCAAAGTATGCGAGCATATCGTAAAGCATTTCCGCGAAAAGATTGAACCTAACGGCTACAAAGCTCAGATAGTTGTCTATGACCGCGAATGCTGCCTGATGTACAAGAAGGTCCTGGACGAACTGGTCGGAGAGGAAGCCTCCACCATTGTCATGCATACCAATAATGACAAGGAGGACCGATACAAGGAATACAGGCGAGATCGTGACGCGGAAGGCAAATTGCTCGATGTTTTCCGAGACCCGGCCAGCAAGCTCAAGTTCGTAATCGTTACGGCGAAACTACTCACCGGCTTCGATGCTCCGGTATTGCAGGCCATGTACTTGGACAAACCCATGCGCGATGTTAACCTGCTGCAAGCCATTTGCCGCACCAATCGCACTTTTGACCAAGGCAAGACTTTTGGTCTGATTGTTGACTACATAGGCATCTTCGATGACGTGGCTCGCGCCCTTGACTTTGATGAGAAAGGCATGCGCAGCATCATTACCAATATCGAGGAGGTGAAGAAGCTTCTCCCGGGATTGATGACCAAGTGCCTTGAATATTTCCCCGGCGTTGACCGTACCGTAGAAGGATGGGAGGGCCTCATGGCCGCGCAGGAATGCGTGCCGACCAATGAGAAGAAAGATGCTTTTGCTGCTGATTATCGCGTGCTCCATCGCGCGTGGAATGCGCTTTCTCCGGATTCTTGTTTGGCTCCGTACAAGGTGGATTATAGATGGCTTTCCAGAGTCTACGAATCCATCAAGCCCACGGACAACCGTGGTGCGCTGATATGGGCCGCGCTGGGCAAAAAGACAATTGATTTGATTCATCAGCATGTAGATGTAGGTGAAGCCGATGAGAACGTGGATATTATTTCGCTGACTCCCGACTTGATTGACGATTTCCTGTCCAATCAAGAGAAAATGCGTAAGAAGACCAAGGAGATAGAAATCAATTTGGTTGCCAAGATTCAAAAACACAGCAAGGACCCCAAGTTCATTAAATTGGGCGAAAAACTGCAAGCTCTGCGAGATAAACACGAACAGGGACTTCTTACCAGCATAGAGTTCCTGAAGCTCCTTCTGGAGCTTGCCAAAGAAGCCGCGCAAGCTGAAAAAGAAGTGGTACCCGAGGGAGAAATTGATAAGGGAAAAGCGGCTCTCACGGAGCTATTCAATGGAGTCAAAAATCATGAAACTCCGGTTATAGTGGAGCGCGTGGTCGCAGATATTGATTCTATCGTCAAAATTGTGCGTTTTGACGGCTGGCAAAACACCACCGCCGGTAGACAAGAAATCAAGAAGGCGCTTCGGAGCATTGTGTGGGTAAAGTACAAAATCAAAGACCAGTCTGTTTTTGATAAAGCTTACGGGTACATAGAGCAGTATTACTAATCGAGGAAATGGATAAAGGTATGGAACAAATAGAATTGCCGTTGTTTTCTCCGCAAACGGAAGAAACAACGAGCCAAAAGCTGTTCAGTCATCTGTATGAGGCGTGCAACATTTTGAGGGGGCCTATCAATCAGGACGAGTATAAGAGCTACGTCACGCCTCTGTTATTCTACAAGAGATTGTGCGATGTTTTCGAAGAGGAACGCGTCGAAGCCCTTATCGCGGGCGATGGAGATGAAGAATACGCTTCCTTTGCTGAGCATTATCGTTTCTATGTTCCGGAGGACTGCCGATGGAGCAAGCTCCGCGAAACGAGTGAAAATGTAGGTGTGGCTATCGTTAATGCCATGAACGGCATCGAACGCGCCAATCCGGATACCTTAAGCGGGGTTTTCAGTAGTTTTGATGATGCCAACTGGACCGACAAGACAAAACTCTCAGACGAGCGACTCAAGAATCTTGTCGAGCACATGTCCAAAATCAAAGTAGGCAATGAGAATTACGATGCCGACGTGATGGGTGACAGCTATGAGTTCCTTATCAAAAAGTTTGCTGACTTAGCCAAGAAAAACGCGGGCGAGTTCTATACCCCTCGCACCATCGTCAAGCTGCTGATTATGTTACTGAATCCGCAGGCTGGAGAAACTGTATATGACCCGGCTTGCGGTACCGGCGGTATGCTGATAGAGGCCATCCGCTACATGAAGGGCAGTCGCTTATCGTACGGGCGCATCTATGGTCAGGAAAAGAATCTTGCGACCTCTGCTATTGCGAGAATGAACTTGTTCCTCCATGATGCCCGTGATTTCAGAGTGACCCAGGGCGATACCCTGAGAAGCCCCAACTATCTGGAAGGCGGAGCTCTCAAGACTTTCGATTGCGTGGTGGCAAATCCCCCGTTTTCGCTCAAAAACTGGGGCGCAGACCAGTTTAGCTCTGATATCTACGGGAGAAATCTTTGGGGCTGTCCTACGGACTCAAACGGCGATTTTGCGTGGCTCCAGCACATGGTTAAATCCATGAACCCGGAAAAGGGCCGTTGCGCCGTTGTTTTGCCTCAAGGCGTGCTGTTCCGCAGTGGCAAGGAAAAACAGATTCGCACGGAGTTGGTAAAATCTGACCTTTTGGAGGCCGTCATTACTCTGACCAGTGGCGTATTCTACTCCACCGGCGTTTCGGCTTGCATTCTGTTCCTGAATGCTGCGAAGAGACATGAACATAAGGGCCGCGTATGCTTGATTGACGCGTCTCGTATCTACACGCCACAGCGTGCTCAGAATATCATGACCGAGGAGGATATTCAAAAGGTGTTCTCCCTCTATACCGACTACAAGGATGTACTGGAGTATTCTAAGATAGTGACTCTGAAAGAAATTGAGGATAAAGACTATACTCTTGCCATCAATAATTACATCGAGAAAAAACAACAGGAAACACTGCCCCCGGCAGAAATCCGGCGCCAATACTTTGAGGCTTATCAGGCCATGCTTGCCGCTGAAGAAAAAATGAAACAACTACTACAGGAAGGAGGCTATGTCCATGAGTAAACGTCTGTCTTTGGAAGAGCTTAAGTCCTACCTCTGGAACTCTGCAGTTCTTCTCCGCACCAACATTGATGCCGGGGCATACAAGCAGTATATTTTCCCCTTGCTTTTCTTCAAGCGTATCTGCGACGTATACGACGAAGAGACGGAAAAAGCCCTGGCTGAATATGGCGAAGACGCTGCAGATTTTGATGAAACGGAACTGCATACCTTTGTAGTCCCCAAGGGCTACCACTGGAATGATGTTCGCAATGTTTCGGAGAATGTAGGTGTGGCTATTGTCGAGGCCTTCCGCAAGGTCGAACAAGCCAATATAGATAAGCTGCAAGGCGTGTTTGGTGACGGTTCTTGGACAAATAAAAACCGCCTGCCGGACCGTCTGTTGAAAGATTTATTGGAGCATTTCAGTTCCAAGACTCTTTCTATCGCAAATTGCCCGGAAGACGAACTGGGCCAAGGCTATGAGTATCTCATCAAGAAATTTGCTGACGATAGTGGTCACACGGCCCAGGAGTTCTACACTAATCGTACCGTGGTGCATCTGATGACCGAGATGCTCAAACCGGAGTCCGGCGAATCCATCTATGACCCAACCTGCGGAAGTGCGGGCATGCTCATATCCGCTATCGCCTACCTCAAAACCCAGAAGAAGGAGTGGCGCAATGTGGCCGTATATGGACAGGAAATCAACGCGCTTACTTCCGCCATCGGAAAGATGAATCTTTTCCTGCATGGCGTGAAAGACTTCTCCATTATCAATGGCGATACTCTGGAAAATCCGGCGTTCATTGAGTATGGCAAGCTCCAGCAGTTCGACCTCTGCTTGGCCAACCCTCCGTATTCAATCAGCCAATGGAATAGGGCTGCATTTGAACAAGATAAGTATGGCCGCAATTTCTTAGGCGTGCCCCCGCAAGGCCGCGCTGATTATGCGTTCATTCAGCACATCCTTGCCAGTCTGAAACCCGGTTCCGGGCGTTGTGCTATCCTGCTGCCGCATGGTGTGCTGTTCCGCAACGAGGAGAAGAACATGCGCGAACAGCTGGTGCGCCGCGACCTCGTGGAATGTGTGATTGGCCTCGGTGCCAATCTGTTCTACAATTCCCCTATGGAGGCGTGCATTCTCATTTGCCGCACGACAAAAGCACATGAACGCAAGGGCCAAATCCTGTTCATCAATGCAGTCAATGAGGTAGAGCGCAAAAATGCCCAGAGTTATCTTGATGAAGAGCATATTCAGAAGATTGCCAAGGCCTATGAAAAATATGAATCCGTGGAGGGCTTTGCTCGCAAAGTCAACATTGATGATGTTGGTCACAATGACTATTCTCTGAACATCGCTCTTTACGTCAAACCGGAGGCGGAAGAATCGCCAGATATGGCCGAGCCTGTTTCTGTTCTGTATCAACGATGGTTAACGGCCTCCAATAAAATGAAGGCCAGCTATGCAAAATTAAATGAGTTACTCCCCACCGAGGAATAAAATCATGAGTAGAGTTCGACTTGGAGACGTTGCTAAGGAGCACAAAGAAACCTGCAAGGGGGATAAGAGAGACTATCCCATCGTGGGTCTGGAGCACTTGGAGCCAGAATGCATTACATTGTCTCAATGGAGTGAGTCTACGGACAACACTTTTTCCAAAGTATTCCGTAAAGGACACGTTCTTTTTGGTAGACGTCGTGCATATCTAAAGAAAGCGGCTGTTGCTCCTTTTGATGGGATTTGTTCGGGAGATATTACAGTCATCGAAGCTATCCCCGGTCGTATTATTCCAGAGCTTTTGCCGTTTGTAATTCAAAATGATGCCCTCTTTGATTTTGCTGTCGGTCGTTCTGCCGGTTCTTTATCTCCCCGTGTAAAATGGGAGCATCTGAAGAATTATGAGTTTGAGTTACCGGCAAGCGAGGGAGAACAGCGCAAATTAGCTGATGTTTTGTGGTCAATAGAGCAAACTCGAAAGAGCTACAACTCCTTACTTCGGGCAACTGATGAACTGGTCAAATCTCAATTTATCGAGCTCTTCGGGGACCCTGGTAATAATCCTAAAAATTGGATAAATGGCACTATCAGAGATGTTGTTTCAGAAGTACGCTATGGTTCTAGCCGCCCAGCTTCTGCCGATGGGGTATTTCCCTACATAAGAATGAATAATATCACTTATGACGGCAAACTGGACCTTTCAGATTTGAAGAGAATTAACATTCCCGAACAGGAATTGGAAAAATGCTCAGTAAGAAAAGGCGATGTTCTTTTTAATCGGACTAATAGTAAGGAGTTAGTAGGAAAAACCTGTTTGTATGATAGGGACGAGCTTATGGTACTAGCTGGTTTTATTATTCGTGTACGAGTCAATTCTAAGATTCTCCCCGAATTCCTTGTTGCATACATGAACTTACCCTACACTAAGCAGTTATTGTTAAGCTTATGTAAAGCTGCAATAGGGCAGGCCAACATTAATGCGCAAGAGTTTCAAAATATACCTATCTATCAGCCTCCTCTTGAGTTACAAGAACGCTATGTTTCCTTTGCTCAACGGCTCGACAAATCAAAATATGCTGATAGCTGCTGTAAAGAACAGGCTGTAGCCTAGGAAGAAAGGAAAATACAGTTATGGCTAAATACAGATTTGAGCAAATAGCGTTTAATAGCACGGAAAAGAAGAAGCCGGAGGAGAACGACCGACATGTATATCTCGGCTTGGAACACCTTGATTCCGGCTGCCTGAAGGTGACTCGTTTTGGAGCAGATGTTGCCCCAATAGGTGATAAGCTGGTAATGCGCAAAGGGGATGTTTTATTCGGTAAGCGTCGAGCCTATCAAAAGAAGGTAGCCATAGCTCCCTTTGATGGGATTTTTTCTGCTCATGGGATGGTGCTTCGTCCCCGTGAAAATGTCGTAGACCCGCAATTCTTTCCTTTCTTCATTAGCTCCGATTATTTCCTGGACGCTGCTATCAAGATTTCCGTCGGAAGCTTATCCCCAACAATCAATTGGCGAGACCTCAAAAATCTGGAGTTCAACTTGCCGTCTCTGGAAGAGCAGAGACAATTGGCCACAGTTTTGCAGTCCATTACCGATACAATCGAAACATACAAAAATCTGCTGACCAAGACTGATGAGCTGGTGAAGTCTCAATTTATCGAGCTCTTCGGGGACCCTGTGGAAAATGATAAGAATTGGCCAATAACGCAATTATCGGAAATCGCAGATATAAAAATAGGGCCGTTTGGGTCATTGTTACATAGAGAGGACTATATAGAGGGCGTACATTCTTTGATAAACCCTTCGCACATAATAGACGGGAACATTTTACCTGACCCTGCATTGTCAATTACTGAAAGAAAATACCAAGAGCTATCCCCATATTGGCTTAAGGTAGGGGATATCGTAATGGGGCGACGCGGAGAAATGGGACGATGCGCCGTCGTAAAGGATACTGGCTTGTTATGTGGGACAGGTAGCCTCATTATTCGCCTAACCAAAGGGATGAAGCCCTATTTTCTTCAAAAAATCTTATCACGACCTGATTATAAACGCATAATCGAACAAAAGGCAGTAGGTGTAACAATGCTTAATTTGAACACTTCTATAGTGGCGTCTCTGGAAGTACCTTTATTACCTGAGCATTTACAAACGCTGTTTATTTCGTTTGTAGAACAGCTCGACAAATCAAAATTTGAACTCGAACAAGCTCTGTCTGAGCTCACTCTCACATACAAGCGCATTCTGGCCGAAAATCTAGGATAAGCCGTGATTGGTTTCTCAGGCAAATGGAACACCTCACTCTGAGGAGCCCGGCCTGAGAAATCTTCATGAAGACGAAAATCATACAATCCATAAGGCAGGAGCTTGCGAGCTTCTTGAGTGTCGAACAGATGTCACGGCTTACAAGGTCGCTGGAAAAGCACCTTGCGGGTGTCGTTTGTACTGAAGACAGCAATAAGTCCGGTAGTCAGCCGGACCTGTTGCAGCAGTTTATCGCGGCCAAGCGCGTAGAGGGATGTTCCGACAAGACTCTCCATTACTATGAGTCCACCATTCGGAACCTGCTAACCGCGCTACAAAAGGAGGTGTGCCACATTTCCACTGAGGATTTACGAATCTATCTGGATACCTACCAGCAACGGGGCACCGTGAGCAAGGTCACGATGGATAATGTACGCCGCATTCTGTCCTCCTTCTTCTCATGGCTGGAGGACGAGGATTACATCGTGAAAAGCCCGGTTCGCAGAATACACAAAGTCAAAACGGGTAAAACAGTAAAGGAAACATACAGCGATGAATCGCTGGAGCTCATGAGAGACTATTGTGAGACTACTAGAGATCTGGCCATGATTGACCTTTTATCCTCCACTGGTATGCGCGTAGGTGAATTGGTCAAGCTCAACCGGGATGATGTGGATTTCGAGAACCGGGAATGTGTAGTCTTTGGTAAGGGCAACAAGCAAAGACGAGTCTATTTCGATGCCAGAACAAAGATTCACCTCATGCGCTATCTGAAGGAGCGTACGGATACTAATGAAGCCCTGTTTGTGACACTTCTCCGCCCATATAACCGACTCCAAATCAGCGGCGTCGAAATCACGCTGCGAAAAATAGGCAGAAGACTCAATCTTGCGAAAGTGCATCCGCACAAATTCCGACGTACTCTCGCCACCATGGCCATAGATAAAGGCATGCCCATTGAGCAGGTACAGCAGCTACTAGGGCACCAAAGCATTGATACCACTTTACAGTATGCCATGGTCAATCAGGCCAATGTGAAGAGTAGTTGCAAGAAGTTTATAGGCTAATCTCAATTTATCGAGCTCTTCGGGGATGTGACTTCTGGTCAAGCTAAATACCCTATTTCTACATTGGGTGCTTTAGCTCAGGTATGGACAGGTGCTACTCCCAATCGTCTTGTCTCAGACTATTATAATGGAGATATTCCTTGGGTTAAAACGGGAGAAATAGAAAGAGGGTATATTACTTACACTGAAGAATCAATAACTGAAAAAGCCTTATCTGAAACTAATTGTAAAATATTGCCTGAAGGTTCAGTAATGATTGCTATGTATGGACAGGGTAAAACGAGAGGCACTGCGGGTTTACTAAAGATTCCGGCGACAACTAATCAAGCTTGCGCAGCAATTTTGCCCAATCCTAATCTCCTTCCGGTTTTCACATATCATTATTGTGTCTCTCAATACAACTCTTTACGCAATATGGGAAGAGGAGCACAGCAATCTAATCTCAATTTGTCTTTAGTAAAGAACTTTCCCATTGTTGTTCCGCCAATAGAGGCCCAAAACCGCTTTGCGGCCTTCGTAGAACAGCTCGACAAATCAAAATTTAGCATACTAATAATGCAAAATACTATCAGCGGTTCTAACTTGATTACCCCGGGCTGCTGGAGTAAAACAGGCCTTGCCTAGTTACAAGCATTTTACTATATGCGGCTTAGTATACCTTTATGCAAATTCAAGATTGAATCTTAAATTTGCATAAAGCACACTTAACACCCTGAGCTTCTATTTCTTGCAATTATGCAAGATTTCCTGCGGGAGGGCGCATGCTTTATCGAAGCGCGGGGCTTTAGTCCCTCTTGCTCATAATGCCAGGTCTGAAGTCGTGAGTTCCGACAAGAAAAAAGGCCGGGGGATGCCCCCGGCCTTTTTTGGGATTTTTTTATCTGCTTACAACTCGCACTGGGCGAGGGTATCGCAGCAGCAGCAGAAGTTGCGATCGCCGTAGGTGTTGTCCACACGGGAGCAGCCGGGCCAGAACTTGTGCAGGAGCTGGCCGGGGGCCGGATAGGCGGCCTGCTGGCGTGTGTAGGGGTGCGTCCACTCGTCGGCAGTCACGGCCAGGGCGGTGTGCGGGGCGTTCACCATCACATTGTCATCGGCAGGTACGGTGCCTTCGGCCACAGCGGTCATTTCGCCGTGGATGCCAATCATGGCGTCCACAAAGCGGTCTAGCTCGTACTTGCTTTCAGACTCGGTGGGTTCCACCATGAGGGTATCATGCACCGGGAAGCTCATGGTGGGGGCATGGAAGCCGTAGTCCATGAGGCGCTTGGCCATGTCATCCACCGAGAGGTGGCTCTTGCCGAGCATGATGGTGGTATCGAGGATGCACTCGTGGGCCACCAGACCACCTTCGCCCGAGTAGAGGGTCGGGAAGTAGTTCTCCAGGCGCTTGGCCACGTAGTTGGCGTTGAGGATGGCCATCTGGGCAGAGAGTTTGAGCCCCTCGTGACCCATCATGGCCAGCCACATCCAGGTGATGGGGCAGATGGCGGCAGAACCGTACTCAGCGGAGGAGACGGCATGCTGCTTCTGGGCATCGCCAGCGATGCAATGGTCGGGCAGGTAGGGGGTGAGGTGCTCGGCGCAGCAGATGGGACCCACGCCGGGGCCACCGCCGCCGTGCGGCATGGCGAAGGATTTGTGCAGGTTGAGGTGGCACACGTCGGCACCGATGGTGCCGGGGTTGGTGAGGCCGATCTGGGCGTTCATATTGGCACCGTCCATGTAGACCTGACCGCCATTCTCATGCACGATGCGGCAGAGGTCGGCCACGCCGCTTTCGTACACGCCGTGGGTGGAGGGATAGGTCACCATGAGGGCGGCAAGGTTGTCGCGGTGCTTCTCAGCCTGTTCCTTGAGGTCGGCGGCATCGATATTGCCCTTCTCATCGCACTTCACGGGAACCACCGTGAAGCCGGCCATGGCAGCCGAGGCGGGGTTGGTGCCGTGGGCAGAGTTGGGGATGAGGCAGACATTGCGATGCCCCTGCCCCTGAGCCACCTGGTAGCGGTGGATGGTGAGCAGGCCCGCGTATTCACCGGCAGCGCCGCTGTTGGGCTGCAGGGAGACACCGTGGAAACCGGTGACGGTGGCGAGCCACTGCTTGAGCTGCTCGAGCATGGCGCGCATGCCCTGGCACTGGTCCACCGGGGCAAAGGGATGCAGGGTGGCGACCTCCGGCCAGGTGATGGGCATCATGATGGCGGCGCAGTTGGCCTTCATGGTGCAGGAGCCCAGCGGAATCATGGCTTCGTTGAGCGCCAGGTCCTTGGCCTCCAGGCGGTGGATGTAGCGCATCATCTCGGTTTCGGAATGGAAAGCATTGAAGCACTTCTCAGCGCAGAAGACGCTGGTGCGGGTGAAGGCGGCATCCCACACGGGGGCCTCAGGCATGCTCTTGCAGCAGGGCTTCTCCAGGCCCAGAGCCTTGCAGAGAGCCTTCACATCGCAGCAGGTGGTGGTCTCATCGAAGGAGACGGAGATGGTATCAGCATCAACCAGGCGGATGTTGTAGCCGGCCTCCAGGGCAGCGGCAACCATATCGGCAGCCTTGCCGGGAGCCTTCACCTGCACGGTGTCGAAGAAGTTGGCAGCACCCAGGGTGTAGCCAGCCTTGGTAGCAGCGGCGGCAAAGCCTGCGGCCAGCTTGTGGGCGGTAAGAGCCACATTCTTCAGTCCCTCAGGCCCCTGGTACATGGCATAGAAGGTGCAGAGCAGCGCGGTGAGCACCTGGGCGGTGCAAATGTTGGAAGTGGCCTTCTCGCGGCGGATGTGCTGCTCGCGGGTCTGCAAGGCCAGGCGGTAGGCGGGCTTGCCGTCCTTATCCACCGAGAGGCCGATGAAGCGGCCGGGCAGCTTGCGCTTGAGCGCATCGGCGCAGGCCATGTAGGCGGCGGCAGGGCCACCGTAACCCATGGGGATACCGAAGCGCTGGGTGGTACCCACGCACACATCGGCACCGAAAGCACCGGGTTCCTTCAGCACGGTGAGGGCCAGCAGGTCGGCTGCCACCACGCAGAGCACCTTGGCGGCGTGGCACTTGGCAAAGAAATCAGCGTAGTCCTCCACGGAACCGGCATTGTCGGGATACTGCACAAGCACACCAGCCAGGGTCGGGATGGAGGCGGGGTCAAAGCTCTTCCAGTCGCCCACGATGAGATTCACGCCGGTGGTCTCGCAGCGGGTGCGGATGACATCGATGGTCTGCGGGAAGCAGGTATCGGCCACGAAGAACGTATCGCTCTTGCGCTTGGAATCAATGCAGAGGTGAATGGCCTCGGCAGCGGCGGTGCCTTCATCGAGCATGGAGGCATTGGCCACCGGCAGACCGGTGAGACCGGCAATCATGGTCTGGAAGTTCATGAGCATCTCCAGGCGGCCCTGGGCGATTTCCGGCTGGTAGGGGGTGTAGGCGGTGTACCAACCCGGGTTCTCATACACATTGCGCTGGATGACAGCGGGCATGTAGGTCCCGTAGTAGCCCTGGCCGATGAGGCTGTGGGCGGGCTTGTTGGCAGAGAGCACCTCGCGCAAAGCCTCCAGGGCCTCCTGCTCGGCCATGGGGGCGGGCAGATCGAGCGGGGCTTTCAGGCGGATATCGGCCGGAACGATGGTATCGGTCATTTCATCCAGGCTGGAGAAACCGATGAGCTTGAGCATCTCCTGCACATCAGCGCCGGTGGAGCCCATGTGGCGCGGAGCAAAGGGTGTCTGAGCAGTAATCATAATGTCAATTGGTTACGTATTGATATAAAAACAGAAAAGGCCGCATTCCCGACTGTGGGGAATGCGGCCGGAAGCAGCTTTACTTGCAGAACTCCTCGTAAGCGGCGGCATCCATCAGCTCGTCCAGCTCGGAGGGGTCATCAAGCTTAATCTTGCAGATCCAGCCAGCGCCGGTAGCGTCGGTGTTCACGGTGCCGGGTTCAGCGTCGAGAGCCTCGTTCACTTCCACCACCTCACCGGAAACGGGGGTGTACACATCGGAAGCGGCCTTCACGGATTCCACCACGGCGATGCTGTCCTCCTTGGAGAAGGTATCGCCCACGGAGGGGAGGTCGACGTACACCACGTCACCCAGCTCAGACTGGGCGTGGTCGGTGATGCCGAGGGTCACGATGCCATCGACGACGGGGCTGATCCACTCGTGTTCGGAGGAATACTTGTATTCTGCGGGGTTGCTCATAGTATTTTGGTTTGGGGGGTATGGAGGTTTACTTCTTCAGGAAGGGTTTCTTGACAATGATGGCGGGAACGGCCTTGTTGCGGACCATGACATTCACTTCGGTACCGACCTTGCCCAGGGCGGCGGGCACATAGGCCATGCCGATGCCTTTGCCCAGGGAGGGGGAAAGAACACCGCTGCAAAGCTCACCCAGCGGAGTGCCATCCGGCAGCTGCACTTCGTAACCATGGCGGGGAGGTGCGCCCTTGCCGGTGTATTCGATAGCCACCAGGGCGGTGGGACGCCCCTCAGCCTTCTGAGCGCGCAGCACATCAACACCGATGAATTCCTTGGTCAGGTCACAGCACCAGGAAAGGCCAGCCTCAAGCGGAGTCTTCTCCGGGGAAAGGTCGCTGCCATTCAGCGAGTAGCACATTTCGAGACGCAGGCTGTCGCGCGCACCCAGGCCACAGGGCTTGGCACCGCAGTCCATCACCTTCTCGAACCACTTCACACCCTGCCCTGCCGGGCAGAAGAACTCGTAGCCATTCTCACCGGTGTAACCGGTGCGGCACACCACCACGGCATCGCCATCGCACTCGAACATCAGGATACCATTGCGAACAGGCAGCTGCACACCGGGGCAAAGCTTGGCAAACACCTCTTCGCAGGTGGGACCCTGCACCGCCAGGCCCACATAATCAGCACTCTTGTTCACCAGGGAGATACCCTCGGGTTTGTGAGCGGTGAGCCAGGCATAGTCCTCATCAATCATCGAGGCATTCACCACCACGAAGAAATTATCCTTGCCGAGCTGGTAAATGATGAGGTCATCAATCACGCCACCCTTCTCATTGAGCATGATGGAATACTGCCCCATGCCGTCCACCAGTTTGTTCAGATTGTTGGTGAACATGGTATTGAGCCACTCGGTCGCCCCTTCCCCACTCACGAGGAACTGCCCCATGTGAGAAATATCGAACACACCGCAGGTGCTGCGCACGGTGTTGTGCTCATCGATAATGCCAGTATACTGCACCGGCATATTCCACCCAGCAAAGGGTACCATCTTGGCTCCGAGGGCCACGTGCTTGTCGCACAGAGGCGTGCTCTTGATTGATTCGGCGTTCATGCGGCGGCGATTGTACTCCCAATGTCATCTTCCGTCAAGCCAGTATACGTTATTTTCGCGTATGCGGGAGCCCACATGCAAACTTTTGTGACTTTTTAGCCAGATAAGCGAATTTTCTTGTCATTCATTCCAGAACATGGTAGAAAGGCGTGACTCTTTATGGACACGACATACTACGTGATTTACGGTATGCTTCTGCTGCTGTCAGTCTTCGGGCTGGTAGTAGGTGTAAGCAATGATGCTTGCAACTTCCTCAACTCTTCCATTGGCAGCCGCGCAGGCACCTACACCGGAGCCGTTGCCGTTGCAGCCGTTGGTGTGCTTCTGGGGGCCTCATTCTCCAGCGGAATGATGGAAATTGCCCGCAGCGGAGTCTTCATCCCCAGCATGTTCTCCTTCCACGAGGTGATGCTGCTCTTCCTCGCAGTCATGGTAGCCAATGTCATTCTGCTGGATACATTCAACACCCTGGGGCTACCCACCTCCACCACGGTATCGCTCATCTTCGCCTTGCTGGGTTCTGCCCTGGGTATGGCCTACTTCAACCTGGGCGATGGTCCCGGTTCCATTGCAGACTACATCAACACCGACAAGGTATTCTTCATCATCTCCGGCATCTTCTGCTCGGTGGCCATTGCCTTCACCGTGGGTACAATCGTGATGTGGTTTGCCCGCCTGCTCTACACCTTCCACTTCCAGCGCATGTACCGCCTCATCGGCCCGCTGTGGTGCGGTTTTGCGTTCACGGCCATCTCCTACTTCGCCGTATTCAAAGGGCTCAAGACCAGTCCGGTCATGAAGGGAGCCTTCATGGACATGGTTGATGCCAACCTGGGACTCGCAATACTTGTTGCCTTCATCGCCTGGTCCATCATTGCTGCCATTCTCCAGTACGGTCTCAAGATTAACACCCTGCGGCTCACCGTGCTGGCAGGCACCGGCGCGCTCGCCCTGGCCTTCGCCGGCAACGACCTGGTAAACTTCATCGGCGTATTCATGGCATCGCAGACCACCATGCAGATTGGCGAAGCCCACCTGGCCGCTGGCGGCGACCTTGCCACGCTCAAAATGAGTGGTCTTGCCGATGTGAAACAGCAGGTCAACATGCTCTGGCTCGTAGCCGCCGGCCTCATCATGGTTGCTACCCTCTTCTTCTCGAAAAAAGCACGCAAGGTGACCGAAACCGAGCTCAAGCTTTCTGCCGCCAGCACCGGTAAGGAACGCTTCGGTTCCTGCGCCCCGGCGCGCACCATGGTGCGCTACACGCTCAACACCGTACGTTTCTTCGAGAAAATCACCCCCATGCCGGTGCAGAACTTCATCGCCCGCCGCTTCACCCCCCTGGCTCCCGAGGAAGAAACCGGAGCCTTGTATGACCAGGTGCGTGGCTCGGTAAACCTCACCGTCTCTGCCCTGCTGATTTCAGTTGCCACCGATCTGCAACTCCCGCTTTCCACCACCTATGTCACCTTCATGGTGGCCATGGGTTCCTCGCTGGCCGACCGAGCCTGGGGGCGCGACAGCGCCGTGTACCGCATCACCGGCGTACTCACCGTCATCGGCGGCTGGTTCCTCACCGCCCTGGCAGCATGCCTGGCAGCCTTCGCGGTGGCCCTTATCATGGCTTACGGTGGATTCTGGGGCATGATTTCCATGCTCGTCATCGCCGGCATCCTGCTCATCAAATCCACCTTCTTCACCAATAGTGCCAAGGAAGAAATCCGCCTCATCAACATGCAGAGCGAAGCCGCCGTCAAAGACTTCGGCAAGGCCGCAAGCGGACGCCTGGGCCGCATGGTCGGCATCTACAAGGCCATGGTCAAAGCCCTGCTGAACGAAGACCGAGATGCCCTCAAACGCCTGCGCAAGAAGACCCGCACGCTGAAACGAGACCTCGAAGTCCTGCGCGAAAATGAAGTACTGCCCACCCTGCGCACCCTGCCCAAGGAACTCGCAGACCGCGGCCAGCTCGTCTTCCGCATCACTGAAATCTCCATCAATACCTGCGAACGTCTCTTCACCCTGGTCAAAGCCAGCTACAACCACATCGACAACAACCACCAGGGACTCAACAAGGAACAAGCCGATGACCTGCTGGCCCTCACCAACAAGATAGGCCGGTTCTACCCAGACCTCACCGATATGCTGAAAGCTGGCAACTACGCCGGTATCGAGGCGCTTCTGGAAGACCGGGACCAGCTCAGCGAAGATTTTGCCGACTGCATCACCCGCCACCTGATGCACAGCACAGCCGATGAATCCGGCATGCGCAACGGCATCCTCTACCTCACCCTCCTCAATGAAACGCGAGCCATGATCAGCCATGCCTTCGCGCTGATTGAACGAGTCAAGGAACTCTACAAAGATTAACTCGCGCAGCACCACTTCGCGCCCCCGGTCCCGCCAGTCGGAACCGGGGGGCTCTTTTTCTTGAAATCAAGCATTCAAAAGCCAGAATAATCTTGACATAACACGCATTCGGCGTTAGGCTCATAATACCATGAGTGAGGAAGCAACCTGCAACATTATCTGCCTGAAGTGGGGTACCCGTTATCCTGCATCGTACACGAATACTCTCTACCGTTCCGTCAAAAAGCACCTTCACCGTCCCTTCCGTTTCGTCTGCGTGACAGACGACCCGACCGGGCTGGACGAAGGTATAGATGCCCAGCCCTTCCCGCCCAACCCCGGTTACACAGACAAAGGAGCATGGCCAGGCATCTTTGCCAAGCTGGCCATCACGCAGGATGGTTTTGCCAACCTGAAGGGTCCGACCCTCTTCCTGGATGTTGATGTCGTCATCATGGATGACATCGACTGCTTCTTCGATTACAAACCGGGCGAAAACTGCATCATCCACAACTGGATTGAATGGCACAAGACCCTGTTCCGCAAGCGTCCCAACATCGGCAACTCCTCCATCTTCCGCTTTGAGGCGGGCAAGTCCGGCTACATCTACGACACCTTCATCCGCGAGTTTGACCGAGCCCACGACAAGAGCCAGTTCCCCACCGAGCAGGCCTTCCTGACCTACGCTATGGTCAAAGTAAACTGGTGGCCGTACGACTGGGCCCAGAGCTACAAGCGCTGCTGCCGCCCCATGTATCCCTTCAACCTGTTTGTGGCACCCAAGCCGCCCAAGACAAAGATTCTGGTATTCCACGGCAACCCCGACCCGGACCAGGCAGTCGTAGGCTTTGACGATGGCAAGTCGCACCACAAAGTGCTGCCCGCACCGTGGATTGAGGATTACTGGAAACTGGACAGTACAAACTAAAACGACACGTATGAGCGCCCCCCGCATCCTGTACCTTGCCATCAATCTCCCGGCTTCTGTAGAACGCCGGGAGCATATTGCCAACCAGGCCAGAGAGCACGGAATCGAGATTCAGATAGTTGAAGCCGTTGCTGGTAAAACGCTGACGGATGAACAAAAGGCCATGTACAATTACCGCAAGCGGGAATCAATGTACATCACCCACCTTACCCCCAACGAACAAGCCTGCGTCCACAGTCACCGCAAAGCCCTCTCCACCTTTCTGGCATCCGATTACGACTACGCCGTTGTCCTGGAAGATGACGCCACTCTGGAACCCATATTCAACGAGGGCATCCAATTCCTGACTACAAAGGTACCCGGATGGGAATGCTGCAAGCTTTATACAGAACCCTCCAGACTATACGAACTCTGCCCCACCATACCGGATGCCCCCGTGCAGCCGGTTTTCCCCAAAAAAATTCCGTGGGGTGCCATTGGCTACCTGTACTCTCGCGCGGGTGCAGAAAAACTCCTCGCAAACTTTAATGAATTCTGGTTAGGCGCTGACACGCAACTGGCAGATATCATGCTCTCCCGGCACATTCCGGTCATCGGAGTTGTTCCGAATCTCGTCAGCACGCTTTACGTTCACAACGAACAGAGCGACATTGATGACGGTGGCCGCCGCAACACCGTAACCGCCGTGCAACGCACCAAACGCACAGCAGCACAATACCTGCGGTACAGAGCCAGCGTCATCGCGCGAGCCGTAGGCAAGTGGCTCATGTGCAAGCAAATGAGAAGCATCTTCCGCAAAACACTGCGATAACAACCACCACAAGGTCATGTTAAAACTCGAAAGAATCATCAACAAAGGTGGACGCCGACTCTGCCTGTACCACCCGGAAGACCCGACCAAGTGCGTCAAGGTTGCCATGAACCATCGGCATAACTATCAGCTTCAAAACGAACTTGATGCCTACAAGAAAACGCGCCATTTGCTCGCCGAATTTCTCCCGGTGTACGAAGAAAACCTGGTAGAGACAAACCTGGGTCCCGGGCTGGTCTGCGACCTGATATGTGATGACGATGGGGAGCCCTCACGCTGGCTGCACAACTACATGCTGGAACGAAAAGTGAACGACAATATCATGGAGCAGATGTACCGCTTTGCTGATATTGTGCACACGAACACCATCCCGTTTTACGACCCCAACACCTGCAATTTCCTTGTGCAGCAGAAAGATGGGAAAGAACGAGTTGTCTTCACCGACATGAAGAGCTACAACGATTACAAACCCTGGACCTACCTTCGTCTTGAAAAGGTGATTCCCGCAATCACCCGGCGCATCATCGACCGCAGAATGGATGTTCTTTTCCGCAAACTCAAGGCAACTTACCAACGATGAACGAAATACACATAGCGGATTATTCGCACCTGCACAAATTTCTCAAGCAGCACTTCCCCGTAGTCAACATTCCGCTGGAGGAAAGCGAAAAGGCTGATTACATCCTGGGAGATACCTTCAGCCCGGTCATCGAACACTTCAAAGGAATCCGTATCCTTCAGACTGGAGAAAACCACCCCGTTGATCTCAACCGTTTCGATTACTGCCTCACGCACGAATTGAGGGAGGATGACCGCTGCCACCGATTCCCATACTGGCAGCTGCACAGTCTGTATGCCCCCTTCGTGCGCGAGCGTCTTCTCACCCCCAAACCCATTACTGCAGAAGAGCTGCTGGCAGAGAATCGCGATTTCTGCGCCTTTGTATGCCGCAACCCCAAGGGAAAAGAACGCAATGCGCTGGTGCGCGAACTCATGAAGCACCGCAAGGTAAGCTGCGGTGGTCCCTTCATGCACAATATCGGCTATGAGCTGGGAAAAACACTCGAAGCCAAACGCCAGTTCCAGAACAGGCACTATTTCAGCATGGCGTTCGAAAATGAAGCATCCCCGGGTTACCAGACCGAAAAAATCGTGGATGCATTCCTTTCCTACAGCATCCCCATCTACTGGGGTAACCAGCATGTGGGAGACGAATTCAACCCCAAAGCCTTCGTGAATGCCAATGATTTCCGCTCGCGCAAGGCCTTGGTCAACCACATCCTGGAATTAGCCGAGTCTCCACAGGATATGGCAGAAATGCTCAGCCAGCCCATTTTGCAAGATCCGCAAGTCTTCGAAAAGTCTGACAAAGCCCTGCTGGATTTCTTCACCCGCATCTTCGAGCGCGGTCCCGGAGCCATCCAGCGCACCCGTATGCAGCGTTTCCTGGGTACAGCCT
Organism: Akkermansia sp.; assembly: GCA_017517805.1. Lineage (GTDB taxonomy): Bacteria > Verrucomicrobiota > Verrucomicrobiia > Verrucomicrobiales > Akkermansiaceae > Akkermansia. Next base: position 70,962 of record JAFWYD010000063.1, on the reverse strand, counting down.
CACGTTTTTATGGGCGCGGTCTCTTCCGCACTATTCGCTACACCATACGCCGCTTGAAAGGTGAATATAAATGATTCCCTGCAAAAGTAAGCCAGAGGGGCTGCCGGTCATGCGCCGGCAGCCCCTCTGGCTTTAAAACATCTGGAAGGAAATCAGATAAAGGTACGGATAACCGCCTTATCGCGCAAGCGGTCGACCCACTGGCGGTAACGGCGTTCACTCTGTTTGCGGCGCACCGCATCATCCACCTTCTGCTTCACCTCAGGGTTCGACAACGAAGGAGCCGCAGCAAGCTTCTTACCATGCACCTTCACGATGGTGAACCCGGCAGGATCCATCAGCGGTCCCACCAGCTGGCCTGGCCGCGCAGCAAACACCACATTCGCAAACTCCACAGCCAGCTCGTTGCGCTGCAAAGAAGGCCACTTACCACCGTTCTGAGCATGCATATCGCGAGAATACTGACGGGCAGCCTCGGCAAAACCAATCTTACCCTTTTCGATATCGTCCTTGAGACGTACAGCAAGCTTATATCGATCTTCGGGAGTCATCATCGGGTCGTCCGGATCCATCGCGGGGATGAAGATCTTGCTGTAGGTAATGCGGTCCTTCGTGATATCGCGATACTCCGAACTCGTAGCGTTGTACTCTGCGCGGATTTCATCCGGGGTAGGCGGAATACCGCGTTCATAACGCATTCCGCGCATGGCTGAAACCGTAATTTCCTTGCGCACCGACTCACGATACTCCGTGTAATTCATGCCACTCTTGCGAAGGTTTTCCAGGAACTCACTACGATCTCCATTATACTGCATCAGGATGCGACGGTTGATTTCGTCCTCAATCTGATCCTCCTTGATGCTGTATCCCTTGGTTGCGAAATCGCTCAACACCAGCTCCCGCTCGATCAGCTCGCTCAGCACCGCCTTCTTGGCCGCCACCAGCTCCGAATTGAAACGGGGGCCCTGGCGGGGGTACAGCAGCATCAGCTCGCGGAAATAGGGAGCCAGACGGGCGCGGACCTCGCTGGCCGTAATAGGGCGTCCATTCACAGTTGCGGCAATACGATTCACCACATTGGACTCCGGCGCTGCCTGCGAAATCCCCACAGTCAGCATGGCCAGCATCAGAACAGCAAAGCGGCTTACTAATTTCATACGCTGCGAGTATAGCGCAAGCGAAGCCGCGATGCAACATTCTTCTTTGTCACAGGGCGATTTTATGCTCGCCATACCTTGGTCCGGATGATAGAATGACAGAGTTAAACAATCTCACACCTATCCGATATGGCCATCAAACTGTTCATTCCCGGTCCCACCGTTGTCTCTGAGGATATCCTCAAGGAAATGTCCCTGCCGATGATTGCACATCGCTCCAAGAAAGCCTCTGAAATTCAGAAGCGTATTTCCGACAACATGCAGAAAGTCCTCTTCACCGAGAACCGCATCCTGCTTTCCACCTCCTCCGGCTCCGGCCTCATGGAAGGCGCCATCCGCTCCTGCACCGCCAAGCGCGCCGCCGTCTTCTCCATCGGTGCCTTTGGCGACAAGTGGTACAAGATGGCCAAGACCAACGGCATCCCCGCCGATAAGTTTGATAGCGTGATGGGTGAACCCACCACCGCTGAAATGGTGGATGCCGCCCTCTCCACCGGCAAATACGACCTGCTCACCGTCACCCACAACGAAACCTCATCCGGCATCCAGAACCCCGTGGAAGAAATTGCCGAGGTCATGAAGAAATACCCGGATGTGGTGTGGTGCGTGGATGCCGTCTCCTCTGCAGCCGGCTCGAAGATTGAGACCGACAAGCTCGGCATCGACGTTCTCATCACCTCCACCCAGAAAGCACTCGCCCTGCCCCCCGGCCTTGCCATCTGCGCCATGAGCAAGAAGGCCTATGACCGCACCGCCGAGGTGGAAAACCGCGGTCTCTACTTCGACCTGCGCACCATCTGGGACTTCATCGACAAGAAGAACTACCAGTACACCTCCACCCCCTGCCTCTCCCTCATGTATGCGCTCGACAAGCAGCTCCAGCACATCGTCGAGGAAGAAGGCATCGAGAACCGCTTTGCCCGCCACGAGGCGCTGGCCGCCTACACCCGCGCCTGGGCCGATGAGCACTTCGCCGTGTACCCCAACCGCAAGTACCTCTCCAAGACCCTCACCGTCATCGATTCCCGCCCCAAGGGCAGCGACCAGATGATTTCCATCCCCGAACTCAATGCCTTCCTTGCCCCCCGCAACCTGCAGCTCGGCAACGGTTACGGCGGGTTGAAGGACAAGACCTTCCGCATTGCCCACATGGGCGAGCTCCAGATGGACGACATGAAGGAAATCACCTCTGCCGTGGAGGATTTCCTCAAGTCCAAGTAAAGCACCTCAAATACCGATTAACCCGGGCAGGAGGTGCGCTTGCACCCCCTGCCCTTTTTCACCGAATGTTATCATGAAAAACCCGCAATTCATCCTGAACTACGATGTGATGTACTACGACACCGACTGCGGCGGCGTGGTGCATAACCTGGCCTACCTGCGCTGGGTCGAGGAATGCCGCACCAAGATGGCACCGGATATCGGCATCGACTTCATCGGCCTCATCCACGAAAACCGCCACCTGGTGCTGGTGAGCCACGAGGTCCACTACAAGCGGCCCGCCTTCATGGGCGATAAGATTCAAATCCACGCCTGGGTGGAGAAAGTGGAAAAATCCCGCTTCTGGTGTGTGTTTGAAATCCGCCGCGACGACGCGCAGCAGGTCTGCGTGAAAGTGCGCCAATGCCTCGCCCTGGTCCAGATGCCGCAGGGGCGCCCCCAGCGCATCCCGGAGTCCTGGTACAACAGCGCCGCTCCGGCAGAGGATTTGCAGGATTAACCCCGGACCATGCAAGAGTTCATTCAGGAAACACGCGACGGTGGGGCCATCGTGGTTCTCCTCTGCATGCTGCTCCTGCTGAGCGCGCTGCTCTGCCTGTTCCGTAACCGGGATATCCGCATCATCGGGTATCTGACCATCGCTATCTTCGGGGCTACCCTCATCGGCACCCTGATTACCCTGGCAGTGCTGGACATCGAGATTCCTACCCGTTTAAGTCTCATCGGTCGCCGCAGCTGGGGCGGCACCATTCTCCTGCTATGGGCCTGGGTCTCCTACAAGCTGGCCGACTGGCTCTACCACCGCTATTTCAGCTGATTTCAGCCGGCTCCACTCACTCTGCTTCCAATCCTTTAATTCATCCAACGCCTTGTCTTCCTTGCTTTTCTCCTCTGTTAAACGAGAGGATAACAGGCAATCTGCCACATTTTTCACAAGATGACACCACAAAAACCCCGGATGCACCAGCAGGGAGCATCCGGGGAAAGAGAGGTAGCGGAGCGCCGCAATCAGATGCACACCTCGCCGGAGAGGGGCTCACCAGGGGTGAAGGTGTGGAGGCTGGAAACCACCAGCTTGCTCACATGCTTGAGGGAAGGCACACCAAGGGCATCCAGTGCTTCCACCAGCTTATAAAGCTTGCCATCCAGCAGCACCACGGGAGCCACGCCGTTGCACTCAGGAGCCAGTTTCATAGCACCGGCGGCATCAATCTCCACCGCATCAGAGCGCAGCAGAAGCAGGTCGGAGCAAGTCTTCACCGGGAAGAAGCGGGAGCGCGGTACACAGACAGCACGGGCGCCGGGGAAGCATTGCAGCGCAGCGCCCATGGCCGTCTCCAGCTGGTAGACAGCCTGGGTGGATGCATCGCGCGGATCCACCGTCTTACTGTTGCAGATAACCGGCAAGGGAAGCACGCCGCCGTTAGCCTCCAACACCTCCTGGAGAGCATCCAGACGAATCCAGAGATTATTGGTGTTGAAATAGCGGTGTTTCTCAATATCCTGGAAAGCGGGCACATCTTCCGCCGGGCATTGGGCCACCTCGCGCAGAATCGGCTGGCCATCAGCCTTGCGAATAGCCAGGTGTCCACCCTTCTTATCGGCCTCGGTGCGGCGGGTCACCTCCATCACGAAAGGAGCCCCACTCTCCGCAAACCAGCGAAGGAAGCGAGTATCGAGCTGAGCCCCCAGGTTATCGGAGTTCGAGACAAAGGCATACTTCACCCCCGCAGCCAGCAGCTTCTCCAGCCAGCCACTCCCCACCAGCGCAGGGTAAATATCGCCATGGCCGGGCGGGCACCACTCCAGCTCCGGATTCGCAGGGAACTCTACCGGTTCCAGCGTCTCCTGCACCAACTTCGGCACGCGGTTCTGCAGCATCTCCACCTGGTCAGCATCGGCAAAATCAGCATACTGCGCCAAGTGAGCCATGGTATCCTCGCTCGTGGAAAACGAATTCATGAGCAGCAGATTCACCGGATACTGCGCCCGCTCACGCAGGCTCTGAACCTGCCGCACGATAGTATCCAGGAACGTGACTCCTGGTTTAATCTCCAACAGGCTCTTTGCCTTCTGCAACCCCATACCGGTACCAAGCCCGCCATTGAGCTTCACCAGCACCGTCTGCGCCAGCAGAGCAGCATCTGCCTCCGGGGCGGCGGCCACCAGTTCCTCCCAATCGGCCACATCGCGGGCCGGTTCAATCTCAGTCTCCGGAATCATCATCGACTGGTCGGAGGTCAGCACCCCTACACTATGCCGGAAAGCATCTATCGCCGCGCGGGAAAGCCCCACCCCCTGCATCTTGCGTTCTATGGTATCAAAATTCATATGCTGCGCGCAGTATACACCCCTGCCCAGCCGCTGGCAATGCCAATTTCTGCAAAAAGCAAGCTTGCCAGCGCAGGTGGGCTCTGCTAGCATAAGCGAAGTGCGCCTTCATATTCTCATACTCCTGCTCACCAGCCTGCTGCTGTCTTCCTGCCGCAGCATGGATGACCTGAATCGCGAACTCATCGAAGCTGTGCAAACAGCTCAGCCCAAAGAAATACGCAAGGCCCTGAAGCATGGAGCCTCCCCTGACGCACGGCAAGCCGACAACGAAACCGTCCTTGGGCTCCTGATAAGCCAGTACAAATACAGCCACGAAGACCGCAGAAAACGCATCGAGGAGGCCGCCACCCTGCTCCTCGACAAAGGAGCCAATGCCAACGCCCTGCACCACGGCTTCACGCCGCTGCAGATTGCCACCGGCCAGGGCAGCGGAACCATCGTCTCCCGGCTCCTGACCTACGGTGCCGACCCGAACCTCGAAACACGAGCCGGCCTGGCCCCCATCTGGCAGACCGTCTACGACAACAACTACAAAATCGGCTACATCCTCCTGGCGGGAGGTGCCAACCCCAACGCGCGCAACGAAGCCGGAAAAACACCGCTCCAATACCTCCGCGCACGCGGCTACCAGAAAACCAGGCTTATGCTTCATCTCCGCCACTTCGGCGGCATGTAACCAGCCCGTTCCTTATGCAATACAACACTTCATCCCTGCGACGGCAAGACCGCGCACTCCCCTGTGAGGACGCGCTTGACCTCCTGCGCACTAGTGAATTCGGAATCCTCTGCCTGCAAGATACCGCTGGCGGTGGCTATGGAGTACCGCTCAATTATGCCTGGGATGGAGCCGATTCCCTCTACATGCATAGTGCCCCCGCCGGACACAAGCTCGACTGCCTGGCTCGGGAAGCCCGCGCCACCTTCATCATCACCGGATCAACCCAACTACTGCCGGAGCAATTCTCCACCGCCTACGAAAGCGTGCTGGTACAGGGGGAAGCCGAAGTGGTAACAGATGATGCAGAAAAAGTAAAAGCTCTGGAGCTGCTGATACAGAAACTCACCCCGCAGGAATCGGCCCGGGGAGCGGCATACATCGAGCGAGCCCTCCATGCCACCACCGTCGTCCGCCTGCGCATCCGCACTATCTGCGGAAAAGCCCACCGCCCCCGTTCATGCCGCCAGGCATGAATATCGTTCTCCATACACGCCGCGCCCACGTTCACGTCGCGAGGCTCTAGGATGTGGTGGCAAGAATTCGGGGGATGAGATACATACTCATTACTGAATATGTATCTGTTGCGAATCATTATACCAATTTTCGCCCGCTGTTCAAGAGTGGATGGCATTTTGTTGCGAGCCTCCTGCATTTTTGTTGCCGCTGCCGCAGGCTTGCGCCCTTCTTTCTGGGGGCTTCTCTTCGATACGCCCACCCGGGACACCGAGACAGGTCCGTCTCCGGCTGAGCCTACGCCGAGACAGGTCCGTCTTCGGCTGAGCCTACGCCGAGACAGGCCAAAAGCCAAGGATTCACTTCATGTCTGGCGGGTGCAGGTCATAGCCCTGGCTCTACCGGATAATGAGTCTGGCTAAGTGTCGCCTCGCCTGTTGCGGGGCTGATGGTATGACTTTCAAAGCTCAAAATCTTCATACCGTTCGCATCCATACGGAATTGCAACAATTCCTGGCCTTGGCGGAACTGATACGGAATTTCGCTGCGTAATACCTTAGTGGTATGGGTGATATTCACTCTGGATGAGGGTGCAGCTAAGCGGTATGTTTCTACCAGTAATTGCTTGCCATCAAATGAAAGAGTGTAGTGGGTTATCTTAAAATAAGCTGAGCCCCCTCGCGCTCTCACGGGAGGCGCATAGTGCTCCATTACCACAGTATGATATGGTGAAACATGCGTAGGCCTAGGGAGACGGGAAAATCTCGGGGCATCGGCATCCGGGATAGGCAAGTCATTCAAATCAGTTTGTCTGACGCGGAACTCTGTCGTTGCTTGCGGGATATCAGCTACGGCTTTCTCCTCGTTCGTCTCAGTAGAGAAAACCTGCGGAGTAGCCAAAGCCAGCAAGGCAATCACAGAACATGAAAAAGGTCTCATATTCATAGTATTTGGAAGATGGTTATTTGTTACGTATCATGTTACCAGCCATCGATTGGCTCTGCAAGCTGACAGTACGTTCCGGGTGATGATTTTTCTGCACGCGGCCATTGTCTGCAGGCTGTACATTGCAAGTAAGCGGAAAGAATTGATAGTGCCGAGTGCAAGGGGAAAGCGGCATTGGAGGCGCTGACAGGAGCAAGGACCATGCTCAGATAGCCTCGGAATATGAAATCAGTCCCGATTGGGTAAAGAACTGGAAGAAGCAAGCCAAGGAGATGCCGGGCGAATGTTTCTGCCGAGGAGGGCGCAAATCAGCATGGATGGAAAGGGCAGCTGGGCAGATAACATCATCATGGAGCGTTTCTGAAGAACCAACAAACATGGAACGCCCACATTCCTCATTGGGCAACCTGAGTCCCCAGATGTACCGGAATGCAGACGCAACTTCCTTGGCGGTGAATTTTTGGCGCGATTTTTCCGATCCGGCGCAGCTCGCTTCGCTCGGGACGCAACGCCTACGCTACCAAATCGCGCCAAAAAAGGATTGACATCAAGGGATACCGGATGATACAAGACACCTACACGCCTGATGTACACAAAAAAGGGGCTTGAATTCGCATCCTGAGTATCGACAGTTTATCATGGTATACCGCATCACTCAAACCGGCAGCAACACCGCGCTCAAAAACACCCTCATATACTTCTTCACCCGCTGGTGCATCTACGCCCTCATCTGCTACGCATGCTTCGGCCTCCAGAATAGGACTCCGGTCTCGCCATACACGCCATGGCTCGTGCTCAGCATGGCTCTGCCGGCCGCTGTGGTCGCCGCGCTGCGATACCGCTACTTCCGGAAAAACCTCTGCGCGCACAGCCAAACCTTCTACACTCTCACAGAAGGCGGCGTGATGATTGAGCCCGCCAACAGGCAAATGGCACTCTACATCCCCTGGGCAGAGGTATCAGCCGCCCACCGGGTGCTGCACCACACCGTGCACCTGCAGCTTGCCAATGGCAAGAGTCTCAACTGCCTGCTGGAGGGACTACCAGAGGCACGCATGGCCGAGTTTGCCGAATTCGCCGCCAAACATGCCGGCACCATTCCTGACCGCGGGGCACTCATCCCACCGCCCGCCGGTCAGCTGAAAGTCCCTCCCCTCCGATTCAGCGCCACACCGGAGCAATGCCGGGAACTGGTAGATACCCGGGCGCTGATAAACGGCCGCGCATGGGTATGGACATGGCTGTACCCCTGCCTCCTGCTGCTCTGGGGAGCGCTGCTCCTTGTTTTCGCCCAGAAAGCCGAATACCTTGTCCTGGCTGTCATTGCCTGCTTTATCTGGAAGTATGCCGACAAGCTCCGGCACCCCGGCGGTTCCGACAAGCAATTCAGCCACATGCGACCTGCCCGCTTCTATATCGAGGGGAACCAATGGCTCTCCATCTCAGAAGGCAGCGACTCCTGGGCGCTGATCCGCCAACTCCCCCCCCTTGCCCAATACCGACTACCGCACGGCACCTGCGTAGCCTACGCGGGCGCAGCCTTCATGCTCGACCCTGACCAGGAGCTGCCGTCCTCCCTGCAAGGCCCCTGCCGACAAACGCCCAGGCTCCTGCCCCGCAAGATCATCGGCATTCTGCTCGGAGCCATCATCCTCGGTGCCGCCTGTTGCTTTACCCAGAGCAATACCTGGCGCCTGCACCGGATTCTCAAGCAGGAAACACCGGACATCCCCACCGCGCTGAGCCTGGCCCTCCTGCCTGATTCCGCACAAGTGACCAGCGTATCAGCTATGGCCGCAGAGGGCACCAACATCCTTCTCCACCGCAAACCTGAGCTCGCCCGTTACGCCGCCGTCCTGTTGTATTTCGAGCTAGCCAACGGTGACTGCATCTACGCCTACTTCAACCAATACGGCCAGCTCATGAGCCGGGAGAGACAGCCCAGTAGCAGCCAGATCCCAAAATAAGCGAACAAGGCAAAAAAGGCAACACCTTGGAAAGCTCTCAGCGATATATCGACACTAGGAGAATCGTTGACATGGGAGAGGAACCCGGCTGCGGGTTGGCCCAGCCCGGCCCTGGCTACCGCCGTCCCACCAGAGTCGCTTCGACACCGGAAGGCAGCATGGCCAGATGCTCATCTCCCGCCATCACCCACTTTACTCTGGAATCATTGATAGCAAAATAGCAGAAGGGAGCAGACCTGCTGGTATACAATCCCTGTACCTGCCAGCCACCAAGGCGTAACTCATCGGCACGGGCTATCGTGACCTACTTCTGAATCTCGATTACTCCGGAGTAAGTCCCCAGGTTTCCCACGCAGAGCGGTTCATTGGCGCATAGTGGCCCCGTCACCCGCACCAGGCAGCCTTCCCTTGCCGGGTCCGGCTGCTCTGCGCTGGCTGCGTACACGCGCTCACTCGACCAATATTCAGCCAGCATACTCGCCTCCATACACAGCAACATCAGCATTACCAGCATGAACAATCCACCCATAATTACAACAAACGGCTTGATAAATGCCCATGACATGCTTGCTGCCACATCTACTTTTTTACAAGATGCTCCATAAGGCGTGTTTTTATACCCACTATCATTATGCTCCGGGGAGCTCATTTTTTCAGGCATTCGGGGCGAAGCCTGCAACCGAGACGTTGGAGCAGCAGCACGCATTCCGAATCTGCAGGGCTCAGGTCACCGCGGCGCAGCATCTGCTCCAGACGGGTGAAGCCAGCGCGGTCGCAGGCATTCAGATCGGCACCAGCCTCTGCCAACAAGCGAATGACAGGGGCGCAGGAGCGCTGCTGAGGTACCTTGAGGTCATGCACATACGGCAACGCCAGCAGCGGGGTGAGTCCATGGACATCGCGGGCGCTCACATCTGCCCCGGCTTCGATGAGTAGCTTCGCTTTCAGGTCTTTCTGCGGGCAGAAGGAGTTGATATAGAAAAGGGCAGTGCGTCCCTGTGCATCGCGAGCGTGCACATCTGCCCCGGAGCGGAGCCATTTGTACACCTCGATGGCTGGTTGGTGCGGGTCTGCCATGGCCAGCATCAGCTGTGTGCGCCCGGACTCGTCCGCAATCTGAGCCTTTTGCTGACGCTCCACCTGCACCGAGCCAGGATTCTCCAGAATCTGCAGAATACCAAAGGGGAGCTTCTTTTCCCGCGCCAGCATAAAAGCTGTTTTTCCGTCTTTATCCTTGCGGGATGCATCCAGCCCCAGCTCAATCAAATGGCGGGCAAGCTGCCTGACCTGGAAAAAGCCTTCGTTCTTCGAGACAAGATGGCAGAAATAGGGAGTATACCACGTTTCATCATTCAGCGATGCGCCGTGGCAGATGAGCAGATTTGCCGTCTCGACCTTGGCCGGGCTCCGATGCACCAGCAAATGCTGCAGCCACCGGCTGCTTGTTTTCGCATCGGCATCCCGCACGCGAAACCCATGTTGCAAGAGCAGAGGCACCATCTGCTCTGAAAAATCGCTGTGCACCGCACGAAACATCAGCTCGGGGCCTCCCAAATTCGGGTCTGCCCCGGCCTGCAGCAGCAAGGCAGCAATGATAAGCTCGTTCTTTTTCGGTCCGTCTGTGATGATTCCCATGCACTTGGTCAGGGCGCAGGCGTGGTTGAAGTTCGGATCTGCCTTCTGCTGCAGCAGACGCTCCACCTCTGCCACGTTGCTAACTGCTGCAGCGGCGGCCAGGCGGGCTCCCGGGCTTATCCGAACGCCGGCTTTTTCAAATTCCTGAGTCAGGAAATCGTATGGCCAATACAGGCTGCAGTTCAACTCCGCGGCATTCAACCCGGCTTTATTGCGGGCATGCAAGTCAATCCCTGCATCGCGCAGAAACGCAAAAAGCTCTTTTCGGATACTGTGCTCGTTGTGCCCATCAGCAGCGATGATGAGGCGCATCAGCGCATTGTTGCCATCGGCATCCACCGCATTCACATCTGCCCCTTTCTGCAACAATTCCCGCAGGGCGGCATCATCATGACGGAACGCGTAAAAACTCTTGAGCACAGCCTCATGAAACGCCGCATCTAATCCTGCAACTGATGCAGCCGATGATGCGGCCACCCGCTGCTGCGGCTCAGCGGCAGCAGCAGCGCATGGCATCGCTAGTGCCAGTATTGCAAAACACTTGATGAAATAATTGTTTATTGTCTTCATCAATATCTCTCCTTGCCTATATTAACTCATTCCTGCCCCGCATCCGCAACAAAAAAGTGCAGAAAATGCTTTTTTTGCAACAGGACAGTAAGCAAGAACTGACAGGATGAGAGATCTGCACCAGGGGAGGCCCACGGAAGGGCCGCATCAGAAGGGGACGGCGGCAATCCTGCGTTCAAACACGAGCAGCAAATGATTCAACGCAGGAGAAGACTCCGGGGCTGTACCTGACGGGAAACAACTGAGTAGCTTCCAGCCACGCTGGGCATAGGTGTTGAGCAGCAACTCCAGCGTGGAGGCATCGCAGGGAGAATTCAGACATTCATCCTTCAATCCCAGCACTTTGTACTCACAGCGAGTGCGTTTCCTCCTACTGCCCGGAGCTTCCAGAGGGTGTGCAAGACTGGTTGGCTTCGGAGAAGCAGCGTGCACCACCGGCACCTTGAGAAGTGGTTTCCGAGGCGTTTTCAGGGTTGTTTTCTGGCTTGCATTCAGAGCCTGGGCTACCGTCAGCGTCTTCCGGGTCCTGGCATCGGCCAGCAGATGAGAGCTGGTCATGCCAGGGGTGGTCATAATCTCCTTGAGCGTGCGATGCTGCCGGCTCCAGGCGTTGGTGGCGGGGTCTAACACAAAGTAGGTATTCATCATGGGGTATGAGGTAGGGCTCCCCTATGCTACCGATTCAGGTGTGTTGCTGCAAGCATGTTTTACAACATTTATAAGCAGCAAGAGAATAAATTTTACAACATTTCTAAAAAAGCTTGAATCGGGAGTGCAGTCCGCTATAATGAAAAGGCAGTTTCACCCGAAGTATTCACAGCCATGAAGAACATCCTCATCATCTCCGGACACACCAACACCAGCAATGACTCTGTGGCAAACAAGACCATCCTGGAGCAACTCGAAAGCCAGATGCCGGAAAGCCGGGTCGTCTACCTGGACCGCTTGTACCCGGATTTCCACATCGATGCGAAGGCAGAGCAGGAAAAGCTGCTCTGGGCAGATATCGTGGTGCTGCAATTCCCCGTGTACTGGTTCTCGATGCCTTCTCTGCTGCACCGGTGGATGGAAGAAACCTTTCTGCACGGCTTTTCACATGGTAGCAGCGGGGATAAGCTGCGCGGTAAGGTTCTGGTGATTTCTTACACAACGGGAGCGCCGGCAGAAGCCCTGGACTGGGAGCCCTTCTTTGCCAATCTGCGGGCTACCTGCGGGTTCACCGGCATGGAGTGGGGCGGAAGCGTAGGCACGGGTGGAGTTTCCTACCAGATGCGCAACGACCCTGCCCTGCTGGCAGAAATTGCAGAAAAGTCCCGTGTGCACGCCCAGCGGCTCCGGGAGCATCTTCTGGCACTTTCCTGACACAGATGCCACACCCTTTTCTGAGCCAATCTGCCCTGCATGTGAATTATTTCCTTGCAAGCAGCTAGTGATATTCATAGAATAGGGGTGCAAACACAACCACAGCACCATCCCGTGACCAAGAAACTTCATCTCACACTCGGGTGTCTGGCAATTGCGACTTTCAGTATCCTTGCCAGCTGCCGGACTGTACCGATTACCGGTCGATCACAATTCATTCTCACCTCGCTTGCCAATGAGAAGGCGACTGGCCTTGCAGCCTTCACCGAATACAAGAAGAAGTACCCCCGCTCCACCAACAGCAGGTACAACGCCGCCCTGACAAGCTGCGCCACAGCTATCATCAAAGCAACGGAATACACAGGGTACGACTGGGAGTACACGGTGTTCCAATCCGCTGAGCAGAATGCCTTCTGCCTGCCCGGCGGGAAGGTTGCTGTCTATTCCGGTCTGATTGACCTGATGAACAACGAAGCAGAGCTTGCCTTTGTGGTTGCGCACGAAATCGCCCACGCCGTGGCCCGCCACGGTGGTGAGCGCACCTCGTGGGGTACCTTGCAGAAGTTTGGTTCGGTGGCTGTTGCCAAGAAAGGTAAAAGCGCTACCGATATCTACCAGAAAGCCACCCAGTTGGGGGTCATCCTTCCTTTCAGCCGCAGCAACGAGTATGAGGCTGATAAGATCGGCATGATTCTCATGGCAAAAGCCGGGTATAATCCGAACGCAGCTATTGAGTTCTGGAGCCGCTTCACCAACGGCGGCCAGAATGAATCCCTGCTCAATGGTCTGATGAGCACGCACCCGCGCGACGGGGACCGTATCCAGGCCATGCGCAACAACCTGCCTGAAGCACGGGCGGCCTATGCAAAAGCGATCACGAAGAGAGGCTACGGCATGGCGCTCTGATACCGTTGGCAGCCTGAGTTTTTTTCGTCCACAGCCGGTGCCATCACGCCGGCTGTGATTTTTTTACTGTGCGTAGCTATGCAGGGATTCAATACGCGGCAGCAAGTTGACCACCAGGAAAGTGACCACCACCGCAGCGAATCCGAGGAGCAGCAGGGGGCGCCGCCAGCCAGCAAAAGCCGGATAACGCTCCACGTGCAGGTAGATGAGGTAAATGCACCAGGAGATGAGCGACCAGACCTCCTTGATATCCCAGGCCCAATAGCCACCCCAGGCGGCATCAGCCCAGAGCGCGCCGCTCCACAACCCAAAGGTCATGAACGGCAGGGCCAGGTGCACCACTGCCCCTGCTTCGTGCAAGCGGGTTTCGCTGCGGTATGAAGCAAGGGCGAGCAATGCTGCGACCGTCATAAGCCCATACGACACAACATACGCCGTCACATGCGGCACAAACCATGGGGATTGCAGCGCGGGCATCTGACGCCATGCCGCCTGCAGCGGCATGCACAGAGCCCCCAACAAGGCGATGGCCGAAGCCGCCGCCAGCCATGCGGTCAGTTCCAACCGGCGGAAACGGCGCAGAAAAAAATCAGCCGGAGCCATGACCAGCGGAAAAAAAGCCAGCACATGCCGCATATTGCCGAAGGGGGGAGCCTGAGCCAGCCACCAGTCGGCGGCGAAAAGGCACCATGCCGCCACCCACGCAGCAGTAAATGCGCGGCGGCAGTCATCCCCGCGTCCCAGAAAACCACAGAGAGTACTGCCACAGCAAAGCAACAGGGCAAAAATAGTCAGGATGTAAACAAGGGTCGTCATGCCAGGGTATCCTCCTTTCTCCACCAGCACCAGGCAGCGGTGCAAATGATGATGCCGACCATGCCGCAAAGGGCGGTAAAACGCCCCGGAGCCCGGCGCGCCTGCAGAAGCACCAGGGTGCGCCCACCGGCTTCCTGGCGGTAGGATGAAAGGGAAAAGCGCCAGTCCTTGCAGGCAAAGGGAGCATTGACCCGCAGCTCTGCCTTGTGGGTTTCCGGGCGGCCGCGGTGGTCGGTAAACGCGACCACATGAGCGCAGTAATCGCGCACCGTGGGCGGATTCTGCACCAGGACGCGTGCGGGTGTGCCAGGGAGCATCAGGAAGGGATGCGGCATGCCGGGTGTGCTTTTCAGCGCGCTGACTGGCCAGTTTTCACTCCCCAGGTGCAGCGTATCCCCGCTGCGCCCGACAGACTGCACCGCACCAGGGCGACCGTTTTCGAAGGTATACATCGCATACGTAGCATCATCATAATACTTCACCACAAAATCATCCACCCGGAGGCGGAACCCGAGAGGGAGCACCTTCCCCTCAGGCGTTTTCAATTCGCTCAGCTCGGTAGCAGCATCTGCAGGCAGGCTGACCGGAACTCGGATTTCATACAAGGCATCTGCCACAGCCCCGCAGCCCAGCAAGGCCACCGCCCAATGCAGCCCCGCCAGCCAAAGCACACGGACATTCATCACCCGGTAGCAAAGAAAGCCGAAAACAGCCATGAAGACCACCCCGGTGAGTGCCACACAACCCATCCCCACAGCTCCGGCCCACATCGGCCCGCCGATACCGGCATACTCCACCGCCTTAGCGCCATACTCAGCCAGCATCACAGCACCTGTAACCGTGAAAAAGAGGAAAACAAGGCCGGCTATCAACTGCACACGCCGCCCGGTGGCCAGGCGCCAGCCCCCCCAGATGCACAAAAGCACCACCAGCCCGCCCAGCAGCCACATGGCCCCGCTGCTATACACAGCGGGAGCACCAGCCAGGGGAAACCCACCGGCCAGCAGCAGGATACAGGCAGCCCCCAGCGCCATCAGTCCTAATTTCAACAAGGCTGGCATTAAGGATGAGATTTACCAGTGGAAGGCGATATTGAAGGTTGCAAAGAATGTATCATCGACCTGCGCGTGGAAATTCGGGGTACGGGTCACCACCCCGGCGTAGTAATCCACACCTTTGCGGCGCACCCCGAAGCCCACCGTGGCCTCGCCCACCCAAGGTTCGCGGCTGCAGCCAAAATCATAGTCGTGGAACACACCGCCCTCGATGAACAAATCATGCGCCACATAACGCACCGAACCACCAGCCAGCAGGTACCAGGACATGGTTTCGGGATCATAATCGGGCTTGCGGATGAGTCCCACACCAAACGTGGCAGCGTGGTTCCCGTTCACCTGCATAGCAGGGGGCAGATTCCGGCCAAAGCGGAAATAGACACCCGTTTCGGCCGCCACGGAAACAGTGCCCAGTTCCTCGCGGGTAAACAGCGTGGCATCTGTCTGCAAACCACTGGCCGTCGTAGTCTCCAGCCAGGCCAGGCGGTAATCCTGCCGAGCCGTGAGCTGGAACGTCATCTCAAAGGGAATCTGGTCGTGCCAGCCTTCCCAGCGATCCAGACCGAACCCCTTGTGAATGAGGTCCTGGCTGTCCTCCGCGAAGGAATACTTACCGGTGGCACCGATCTGGAACTCGATACTGCTGCCGATGGTTTCGCCGATGAACATGTGCGCGACACCCACCGCCAGATAGCCGGCGTAGGGATGCTCACCCGGCACCGCCCCCCTCGTATGAGTCTCAGGTGTGTAGATATTCTGAGTCAGGCTCGCCCCGAATGCGTGGTGCGGGTTCTTTGCCAGATTCTGCGCATAGTCAATACGCGTGCCATGGGTATAATTGCAATCGCTGCCGAAGGGGGAATCATTCTCCATCAGCATACGCAGGTGGTGCCTGGGTTGCTCGCCGGGCTCCAGTCTGGGGAGAGGGTCCACATAGTCAATCGCCGCCCCGGCAGCCGCCATAATCATCCATGGAATCGCGCTCATAACACGCCTTTTCTATACCGTTTTCCCCAAAAAGTCAATCTCAAAGAACTGTTATCCATGCTCAGGGCATTCCTCCGGAACCCACACTCATCTTCCGCGGGTTTCATTTTTCTTCAAAAAAAACATTGCAAGTAGTTCATGAGCATGCTAGTGTATGTAACGTATGAAAAAGTTCAAGATTGGATTGGTGGGGCGCATCATCATCGCCATGGTGCTCGGCTTTCTCCTGGGTGAAGTGCTGCCGCTGAAAGTCACCCGCGTATTCACCACATTCAACGGTTTGTTCAGCCAGTTTCTGGGCTTCATCATCCCCTTGCTCATCGTTGGCCTGGTAGCGCCAGCCATTGCAGATATAGGCAAGAAGGCGGGGCGCATGCTGCTGGCCACCACGGCGCTGGCCTACATAGCCACCCTGATTTCGGGTTTTGCTTCGTACTTTACCAGCGTGGGGCTGTTCCCGGACCTCATTGAAGCCGGCACTCTGACCTCAACGCTGGCCCGGGGGAATGATGCAGCAGCCTATTTTGTCATAGAGATTCCCCCGCTCATGGGGGTCATGACCGCTCTGATACTAGCCTTCATCCTCGGGCTGGGCATGGCCAATGTCCGCGGGATTGCCCTGCACGGCGTGTTCAATGATTTCCGCGAAATCATCTACCGCACCATTGCCCGGGTCATCATCCCCCTGCTCCCTATCTTCATCTTCGGCATCGCGCTGAATATGTCGTACTCCGGCCAGGCGGCGGCCATCCTCTCCGTCTTCATCCGCATCATCGGGGTCATCTTTGTGCTGCATATCGGGGTGCTCCTCTTCCAATACTGCGTGGCGGCCCTGTTCAACAAGCGCAACCCGTTCATGCTGCTGCTGCGCATGCTCCCGGCCTATTTCACCGCGCTTGGCACCCAGTCGAGCGCTGCCACCATACCCGTCACCCTGAGGCAGACCATCGCCAACGGTGTGAACAAGGACGTAGCGGGTTTTGTCATCCCGCTCTGTGCCACCATCCACCTCTCCGGCAGCACCCTCAAGATAGTGGCCTGCGCCATCGCCATCATGATGATGCAGGGTACTCCGGTCGAGTTCAGCACCTTGGCAGGCTTTATCCTCATGCTGGGGGTGGTCATGGTCGCGGCACCCGGAGTACCCGGTGGAGCCATCATGGCCGCCCTCGGGGTATTGCAGAGCATGCTCGGCTTTGGAGAGCAAGAGCAGGCGCTCATGATTGCCCTCTACATCGCCATGGATAATTTCGGCACCGCCTGCAATGTCACCGGCGATGGAGCCCTGGCGCTCATCATCAACAAATTCTACAAGGGAGGAACTACTGATTCCTGATGACAACCCCTGAAGGCACTCCTCTCACGCAAAAAAATCCTGCACGGGCAAGCCGTGCAGGATTTTTCATTCATGTGCCGCTCCGGCCGCGGCTCGAACGCGGGACCCCAAGCTTAGAAGGCTCGTGCTCTATCCAACTGAGCTACCGGAGCAGTATCGCGCGCCAATACTAGCACTTCGTGCGAATGTTGGCAAGCTTTTATTTGACAATTAGAATGGCGGCTGATACGATAATGGCGCGTGGCGAAGCCGCTCACAGAGATAGTAGGCAAGTCCCCTGCCTTTGCCGGGGAGCTGGCGAGGCTGCGCCAGGCTGCTTCGAAAGAAGAGCCCCTTGTTTTCGAAAGAGTGAGTCCGGCGGCGTATTCCTTCCTGACCAGCATGCTGGCAGCCGCCTCAGACAAAGCCCGGCGAGTGTGGGTAGTGGCAGATGCCCTCCCCGTGCAGGAGCGGCTGGCGGCAGAATGGCCACTCTGGGAGGGCCCCCAGGCCATATTTGTGCCCGAGCAGGAGATTCACATCAACAACGGCATTTCCGACCCGGACCTCGCCGCAGAGCGACTGGAGGCCCTGCGCAGCATCTCTACCCCACCCCGGGAGACACAGGCTGTCATCGTGACGGCCGCCGCGCTGCGCCAACCCGCCCCGAGCTTTTCTGCCGGAGCCGGCTTCACGCTCAGCCTGAGCGTGGGAAACGAATGCGCGCTGGAGCAGCTCTGCGCAAGCCTGCTCGAATATGAGTTTGAACGAGTCGACCAGGTGACCAGCCGCGGGGAATGGAGTCTGCGCGGCGGCATCATGGATATCTTCCCCCTGCAGTCAGCCTGGCCTCTCCGCATTGAATTCTTCGGCGATGAAGTGGAAAGCATACGAGCCTTCGACATCGACTCCCAGCTTTCATTCAAGAAGCTGGAGACCGCCGAACTGGTGCTGGAGGAGCCCCCCGCCGATACTGAGCTGAGCAAATGGATCGGCAAGGATGACTGGGTTATCAGCCTGCCAGGCTGCGGCGTGGCGGGGCATGTGCTGGTGTATGAACTTCCGCCCGACCGCGAGGAGGTGCTGCCGGAGATTGACCAGCTGAATGCCGGGGATGCCACCGCCATTTTCGGCACCCCGCTGGGCAGTTTTGAAACGGGAGATTTTGTGATGCAGGAGGCGCGCCGCCAGCTGGCCGGCATGGAGCTGCGAAAGTGGCGCGAGCAGAAATGGCGCGTGCACATGTTCTTCCCCCACGAGGGAGAGAAGAGCCGCTTCGAGGAAATCTGCGGCGAGGACGATGCGTGGACCGGTGTGCAGAGCCGCGATGGCGACCTGCCCTTCGGATTCTCAATCCCTGGAGCCAAGGTCGCCGTCCTCTCGGCTGCGGAAATTTTCGGGCGATACTCCACCCCACGCAGCCGCAAGCAGGATGACCGCACCGACCGCATGCGCCGCGAGCGCGCCCAGGCACCTCTCCGCGAAATTGAGGAAGGAGACTTCGTGATTCACGCCTCGCACGGGCTCGGTAAATTCGTAGGCATCGTGCGCGATGACCAGAGCGGAGAGGAGGAAATCCACATCAAGTACGCAGACGGCGTGCTGCTTCGCATACCGCTGCAACAAAGCCACCTGGTTTCCAAATACATCGGGCTTGGCGCAAAGACTCCCGAATTAAGCAAGCTGGGAGACGCGCGGTGGCGGCGAGCATGCCAGGCAGCAGAGAAGGCGGTGCAGGACTATGCCGCCCAGCTGCTGGAGGTGCAGGCAGAGCGAGAAAGCAACTCGGGCTATGCGCACCCGGCAGATTCAGGGTGGATGTGGCAATTTGAATCGAGCTTCCCCTACCGGGAAACACCGGACCAGCTGCGGGCCATCTCGCAGACCAAGGCCGATATGGAAAGCGGGCGGCCCATGGACCGCCTCATCTGCGGCGATGTAGGCTTCGGCAAGACCGAAGTAGCCATCCGCGCGGCCTTCAAATGCGTGACCGGCGGGCGGCAGGCAGCCATACTGGCACCCACCACCGTGCTGGCGGCGCAGCACTACCGCACCTTCCGCGCGCGCATGAGCGAATACCCGGTGCGCATCGAACTGCTCAGCCGCTTCACCCCGGCCAGAAAGATCAAGGAAATCGTGGCGGGCATAGCAGATGGCTCGGTCGATATCGTCATCGGCACCCACCGCGTCATCTCAAAAGATATCACGTTCAAGAACCTGGGGCTGGCAGTCATCGATGAAGAACAGCGTTTCGGCGTGCGGCACAAGGAGCAGTTCAAGCGCATGTTCCGCATGGTGGATATGCTCACCCTCTCCGCTACGCCCATACCCCGCACGCTCTATGTGGCACTCATGGGCGCAAGGGATATGAGCACCATCGAGACCCCGCCGCTCAACCGCCTGCCGGTGCAGACCGCCGTGTGCCCGTACAATGAAAAGCTCATTGCAGATGCCATTGAGCGGGAGCTCGCGCGCAACGGCCAGGTCTTCTTCCTGCACAACCGAGTGCAGAGCATCCTGAAGATGAAGGATGAGCTCCAGCGGCTGGTGCCGAAGGCACGCATCGTAGTAGGCCACGGGCAGATGGATAAAGGCGAGCTGGAGCTCATCATGCGAGACTTTGTGGATGGCAAGGCCGATGTGCTGCTTGCCACCAGCATCATCGAAAGCGGAATCGACATCCCGAACGCCAACACCATCATCATCGACCGGGCAGACCGCTTCGGCCTGGCCGATTTGTACCAGCTGCGCGGCCGTGTGGGGCGCGGCGGACACCGGGCCTATGCCTACCTGCTGCTACCCCGGCAGGCCCTCTGCACCGGCGATGCCCGCAAGCGAGTCTCGGCCATCAAGCAATACACCGAGCTGGGCAGCGGATTCAAGATTGCCATGCGCGACCTCGAAATCCGCGGTGCCGGCAACCTGCTCGGCACCCAGCAGAGCGGCCATATCGCCGCCATCGGCTTTGAGCTGTACTGCCAGCTGCTGCGGCAATCCATTGAGCGCATGCAGGGCAAGATTCCCACCATCCGCGCAGAAGCCGGCTTCAAGGCAGACTTCATCTGCCTGAGTGAGGCCAGCATGGCCACCCGGGCAGATGCCGATAAGCTGCTCGGGGCCTACCTGCCCGCCGCCTACATGGAATCAACCAAGAGCCGCATGGAAGCCTACACCCAGCTGGCGCGCGCCTGCACCACCGATGACGTGGACGACCTGGACCGCCAGTGGCGCGACCGTTTCGGCCCCCTGCCCCGCGAGGTGGTGCACCTGCTCACGGTGCATAAAATCCGCATCCTGGCAACCAGGCGCAATATCTCCCATGTAGAAATCAGCGGGCAGAAACTCATGCTGACCCGGAACAACGACTATATTCTCGACAACAAGCGCTTCCCCAGGCTCCAGAAAATCAAAGCTGCCGACAAGCTTCAGGAAGCACTCCGCATGCTGCAGTGCATGTAGAAGCAAGTGTCCCTTTCGGAAAGGCACACAAAAAAGCCGTTCCACATGGAAGAGGAACGGCTTTTTCTACTTGTACAAAAAATTAGTACTGGTTCTTGTTCTTCAGGCTGTCGCGAGTAGCGCGAACATCATCAGAGGTCTGGCGAACGGTGTTGGTGGCATTCTGCACAGCAGCGGCAGTATCATTCACCTTGTTAGCGGTATCAATAACGGTGTTGAGGCTCTCGCAGCTGCAAAGAGCAGCAGCCATGGCAAGAATAGCAATCTTCTTCATAATTGTTATGTTGGTCTAAAGTTACAGAGTTGCTGATGGACCCTGGGCAACATACCCATGCATCAACGCGCCGCATTCTAACAGTTTTCGCATACCGATGCAAGAAAATTATCGACAGGCAATCGACAAAAAAAGCACCGGAAGAATTTCGGCGGTGCAGATAATCATCTTTCTACCATCGGACACCTGCAAACAAAGCAGGCAGGAGCACTTTATTCTTGGCTATTTCCCGGAATCATGCTATCCTGCATGCATGGTCAGAATCTTAGCAGCAACAGATTTTTCAGAAGAAGGGCAGGCTGTGCTCGATTTTGCGGCCGAAATGGTCTGCAAGACCGGGGGCAAGATGTACCTGCTGCACGCAGTAGAACCCTGCATCATGGATGCCGCGGGCAGTCTTTCGGGTGATTCCATGGGAGCCGGGGATATTCCGGGCAATGTGCCGAACATCGACTACCAGCGCATGGATGCCTGCGCTGCCGTGCTCGCTATTGCCGATGCCCGCGCCAAACAGCTGGGCGAGCAGATCAGCAGGAAATGGGGTATCCCCATTTACGCCAAAGCCGAAGAGAGCGATGATATCGTGGACTGCGTGCACCAGTTCTGCCGCCGCCACAACATCACCCAGCTCGTCATCGGCAACCGGCACCACTCCCTGCTGACCTCGATTCTGCTGGGGAATACGGCAGAGAAGCTGGTGCGTGCAGCCAGCATCCCGGTAACGGTGGTGCCCTGTGCCCCCAATACGCAACGCTGATGGTCATTCTCTTTCTGGGGGATGTGGTGGGCGAGCCCGGACGCTGCGCCCTTTATCAGGCTCTGCCCGGTTTGCGGGCTGAGTACGGGGTGGATGCCGTAGTCGTCAACGGCGAAAATGCTGCCGGAGGCAAAGGAATCATTCCCCGGCTGGCGCGGGAATTCATGGAGCATGGGGTCGATATCATCACCCTGGGTGACCATGCGTGGGATCAATCTGACCTGATTCCCTGGTTACCCGAAGCTCCCAATGTGCTACGCCCCTTCAACCTGCAGGAAGGAACCCCAGGATTCGGAAGCTGCCTCATCGAAACGCCAGCAGGAACGCTCGGTGTACTTTGCCTGCAAGGCCGCACCTTCATGCGCCCCGGGGCCGAAAACCCTTTTACCCGGGGGTATGCAGAAGCTCTCCGGCTGAAGGAAGCTGGAGCCCACGCCATATTGGTGGATTTCCACGGCGAAACAACGAGTGAAAAAATCGCCATGGGGTACCGGATGGATGGGGTCGTGAGTGCGGTCATCGGCACGCACACCCACGTGCAGACGGGAGATGAACGCATCCTACCCGGAGGCACTGCCTACCTGACAGATGCCGGCATGTGCGGCAGCCGCGATGGCGTGATCGGGAGGGATGCAGAAAGCGTGCTCCAGGGGCTCATCACCAACCTGCCGAACCGCTTTCCCATAGCCGGATTCCCGGCAATGGTGAACGGAGTCATCATCGAGGTAGACACCTCCACCGGCCAGGCCAGCAGGATAGAACGCATCACCCGGGTATACGATAAGGAAGCATGACTATGGATGTGGAACGATTTGGCGGCATAGGCCGTTTGTATGGAGTAGCCGCGGCAGAAAAACTAGCCGAGGCCCGGGTTGCCGTGGTAGGCATAGGCGGCGTGGGTTCCTGGGCAGCGGAAGCCCTGGCCCGCAGCGGGGTGGGCACCATCATCCTGCTGGATATGGATGATCTCTGCATCACCAACACGAACAGGCAGATACACGCCCTTGGTAATAATTACGGGCGCCCGAAGGTGGAAGCCATGGGCGAACGGCTCCGGGCTATCAACCCGGCGGCAGACGTGCAGGAAATCATGGCCTTCTACACCGTATCCAGACCAGAGCGCTTATTTGACACCAGACCGGATGTCGTCATCGATGCCATTGACTCCATGCGCCCGAAAGCACACCTGATTGCAGAATGCTACAAGCGCGGTATTCCGCTCGTCACCTGCGGTGGAGCCGGTGGGCGCATCCAGGCAGGCCATATATCCGTAGCCGACCTGGCGCGGAGCGGTGGCGATAATATGCTCTCACAGCTCCGCAAGACCTTACGGAAAGAATACGGCCTGCCCCTCCAGGACAAATGCCCGGAAATCGGTATCCGGTGCGTCTATTCACCGGAGCGCCCTCGATTCCCGAAATGCGATGGCACCGTAAGCTGCGAGCGAGAGGCCCACCAGAAAGGCGGCATCGGCTGCGCCAGCGGCTTTGGTTCTGCCACTCATATTACCGGCACCTTCGGCTTCATGATGGCCGGTGAGGCCATCAACCTTCTAACACAATCCCCCTCATGAAATTCAACGACCGAACAGCACGAGCCAACAAGCACACCGCCAGGACGGAAGCCCGCTTTGAAAAAAAGCCCGCCGCCACCATAGTGGTAAAAGCCCGGACAGAGGGCGATTTGCAGGATATTATGGCAGAGCAGCCACAGGGGCTCTACCTGGTGCTCGACTGCGTGCAGGACCCGCACAACCTGGGAGCCATCCTGCGCACAGCAGATGGTGCCGGAGTAGCCGCAGTCATCGCACCCAAGGATAAATCTGCCGGTATTACCGAAACTGTCCTTCGCGTCTCGGTTGGAGCGGCAGAAAATGTACCATTTGTGCAGGTCACCAACCTCGCGCGCACCATGAAGCAGATGAAAGAGGCGGGTATCTGGTTTGTAGGGACCTCGGACCACGGAGACCGCTCGGTGTACGATATCGACTTCAAGGGCGGCATTGCCCTGGTCATGGGAGCTGAGGGCGACGGCATGCGGAGGCTGACCGAAGAGAACTGCGATTTTCTGGTGCGTATCCCCATGGCGGGCAAAGTCCCCTGCCTGAATGTCTCTGTTGCCACCGGGGTCTGCCTGTACGAAGCAGTCCGCCAGCGCAACTTGTGAGTTCCACGGCATGAGCTGCATAGTAGACATCACCCCGCCGCCGGGAGCCCGCGTACGCTTCATCTCTGACCTTCATCTGGGGCACGAGCGTTGTGAAGCCCCAGCCGTGACAGACATGGCCCCCCTGCTCCACGGAGTCGACATACTGGTTGTGGTGGGAGACCTTGCAGAAACGCGCCCATGCGCCTGGCAGGATCGAGGCAAGGCCGCAAGAGAAGCATTCCGCCAGTTGTGCCGGGAGCGAGGCGTTGAACTCGTTGAAATATCGGGCAACCACGACCCGGATACCCCCGCCCTGCTGGCCCGTTTCTGGGGTGGGCGGGTCATAGCCATGCACGGCCACGCGCTGTACAAGGAAGTGGCCCCCTGGAGCTGGGAATACCTGCGCAACAAACAAGCCTGCCAGGAACTCATCGCTCAGTTCCCCGATTCAGATTTGGAAACCCGGCTGGAGCTTTCGCGCGCCATGTGTCAGCTCACCCCGCCCATCCTCAGGCGGGAGGGTATCAGCAACCCGCTTCTCCGCGGATTCATGCACTGTTTCTGGCCACCGCAACGCCCCTTCGGCATTGTCTGGAGCTGGCTTACCTGCGGCCGCTGCTGCGAGCAATTTGCCCGGCGATTCTTCCCGGAAGCCGAGGTGGTCATCTTCGGGCACCTGCACCGCAGCGGCGATTGGAGCTTCGGCGCCCGGAGGATTCTGAATACCGGGGCGTGGTTCCGCCATGCCACTCCGTATATCGTTGATATACGGGATGCTCGAGTCATTGCCTACCAAAAAGCTTTCCAAGTAGTACCCGTTTTCAAAAACTGACGATTATTTTTGAAAGAAACGTATTTATTGCTTGCGTTGAAAGTATTAGGATGCTATATTCTGCGCGTTACTGCAACCCGCATACCATGAACAAGACTCAGCTTATCGACGCCATCCAGAAGGAGCTCGGCCCGGATGCCACCAAGAAGTGCGCCGCCGATGCCTTGAACGCCACACTTGCCGCCATCACCAAGGCTGTTGCCACGGAAAAGGTGCAGCTCGTGGGATTCGGCACCTTTGAAACCAAAAGCCGCCCGGCCCGTACCGGTCGCAATCCCCGCACCGGCGAGGCCATGACCATCCCGGCCAGCACGGTTGTCAGCTTCAAGGCCTCTTCTGCCCTCAAGGCTTAACTAATCATTCTTTTCCGCAAAACAAGTACCCCGGTTCACCAAGTGAACCGGGGTACTTGTTTTGCACAACTTCAGACCAGCACAGAGGAAGCATCAAGCTCATCATCACCATGAATAAGCTCAGCCAGAACCGGTACCCCGGTGTATTCCTCCAGCATGGCACAATTGGTCACCGCAGCCGTATCCCACTCATCACTCTGTTGATTGAGGATGATACCGCAGCACTCCAATCCCCGCGCCTGGATGGAGCGTACGGTCATCAGGGCATGGTTCACCGCCCCTTGCCTGTTGCTGGTTACCAGCAGCACTGGATACCGGAGAGCCTGAGCCAGGTCTGCCATCGTAGTTCCAGGGGCAAGCGGAGTCTCCCAGCCGCCAGTTCCCTCCACCAGCAAGGTGGCGTAGGTGGAGGCCAATTCCTGGGTTGATGCAACCAAAGCCGGAATATCCACCCGCTGGTGCTCAAAATCAATACCGACACGCGGGTCTGCCATCGTGCGGAGATAGAGAGGGTTCAGCTTGTCAAGACTCAGCGCAGGCTGGCCAGCCGCCTCGCGCATGGCTCGCAATTCTTTGCGGTCACCACAGGCCACAGGCTTGCAGCCTGCGCAAGATATCCCGCGCTCCACGAGCTTTCGCAGCAGCGCGCATATCACGTGGGTCTTCCCGACCCCTACATCAGTTCCTGTTACGAAATACGCAGGCATGGTTCTATTACTATTCGGGCATAGACAGACGAATATCGTCTATACTCCATTCTGAACCAGAGCCACGCACAAGCAAATGGTTCACCATCAACCACACCACTACTGCCGCAGCCAGGCATATCAGCTTGGCCTGCCAGTTAGTAGCCAGCATTTTCCGAAATCGAGTCCTGTGACGCATGGGAATATAGCAGATGAGTTAAACGGGAAGAAAGGAGGTCCAGATTGATATCGCGCTGCACCAGACTACCAACAGCCAGAGAAACAGAGCCGGTCTCCTCAGAAACAATGATGACAACCGCATCGGACGCTTCAGCAAGGCCAATGCCAGCGCGGTGCCGCAACCCCATGCTGCGGTCTTTCAATTCCTTGTTAGACACAGGCAGGATAGCCGCCGCGGCAACAATACGCTCATTATTCACAATAACGGCCCCATCGTGCAGCAATGTCTTCGGCATAAAGATGGTACCGATAAGTTCGCGCGAGTACTGAGCATCCAGCATAGTACCCGTCTTGGCATACTCATGCAGCTTGTTGGAACGGCAAATGGCAATCAGGGCACCATAGCGTTTGGAAACAAGGTATGCGACAGACTCTCGCACCATGGTCACAAAATCCTGATTTTCCTGTTGATTTCCAATAAGTCTGGCAATCAGTTTATTGGAACCCAGACGAGCCAAAGCAGTGCGCAACTCCGGCTGAAAAAGGATTACCAGAATGGTACCAGGACCGATGATAAGCCCGGCAAGCTGCTTGAGCACCACGGCGTGAGCCAGTTCCAGGATAATATATCCCAGAATTACCGTGGCAATAAGCCCCGCCAGGATGGCAGCCGCGCGAGAATCCTTCACCGCCCGGTACAGTTGATAGAACAATGCCCAGAGCACCAGAATCTCAAAAAAGGCTCTGAGTATTTCAAGAAAGGTCATGCCTGTATCTTACTATGCCCAATCGCTCATGGCAAGCGGAAAAGGCTGGGCAGACGCAGCCATATTCGGTCTTTCATGGGAAAAAGCCAAAGAAAGTTCATTTTCCTGTTTGCATGAATCCAGAAATATGCTAGAATAAGTGGCGTTGCAATGAAAACCATAGACCGTTACATTCTCAGGCAACTGATCTCTGTTACCTTTCTTGGTGTGCTGTCGCTGACCATGCTGCTGCTGCTCGGGCAATTGTTCAAACAATTGCACGAACTGCTTGTGGAAAGTGGTGCACCGCCCCGCATCGTGTTCGACTTCATCATCCAGGTCATTCCCTTTTCACTGAGTTTTTCTGTACCTTGGGGATTCCTGACTGCAGTTCTGCTGGTCTACGGTCGGCTGGCGGCAGATAATGAGCTCACCTCCATGCGAATGGCTGGATTGAGTCTCTGGCGGCTGAGCGCACCAGCCATCGGCATGGGTATAGCTCTTTCAGCCATGTGCTACTACATCAACATCGAAGTCTCACCGAAGGGTAAGAATGCCATGAGCGACCTGGTCATGAAAGCCGCCATGGAAAACCCGCGCAACTTGCTCAATGCCAGCCAGAGCATGACCAAGCTGGACAAAGTGCAACTCTACGTCGAGAAGCGGGATGGTGATATATTGAAGGGTCTGCACGTATACCCCATGGAAGGTTTCGGGATGGGGACCGATTTCGATGCCATCCATGCAGAAAGTGCCATCATTGGAGATTTTGACACGAGGACACGCCAGCTCGAACTCACCCTGAAGAACGCACGAATTGAGCGCAGCGAAGGGCCGATGACAGATATGCCCGCCATCGGCACCATGCCTCTCCGCATTCATATCCCCATCAAGAACCTGCGTAAATTGAAGGCAAACCGATTTACCAACCGGGAAATCAGCAAAGCATTTGACCACGCAGAGATCGCCATGCAGACCAACATCAAAGATGTTTACCTCTACAGTAAGAATGCCGCTCTCAATCCTCTCTTCCCCTGTGCAGAGGAACTCTGGAAGGCCACCTGGGTGGATACGCTGTACTACACCAGCACATTCACCAACAAAACAGAAAGGCGCGAGTTCGAAACAGAAGGAACCCAGCGCGCGTCCTTTGCCTGCGCCTGCTTTGTATTCTCGCTCATCGGCGTACCCCTGGCCATCACCGCCCGCCGAAAAGACACATCCACCGGTTTTGCCATTGGCATCATGGTAGCGGCGGTCTACTTCCTGGCGCTCGTCTTCTGCGAACTTTCGCGCAAGGCGGGTGGTATCACGCCCTACGTTGTGCTCTGGCTACCCAACATCCTCTGCACCGCCTTTGCCATCTGGCAGCACCAGAAAGCCAAGTTCCGCGGCTGACGCAGCGTTACCATTTTCGTTAAAAACGGAAAAGGCCGCCTTACGGGCGGCCTTTTCCCGTTGGTATCTCATGTGCAGCAGGAATCACCCCAGCGGATAACCAGCCCGGCGCTCGTAATCAGCCCGCTGGTCATCCCCAATCGGGCCAACTGCGAAATAGCGGGCATCGGGATGATTGAAAATCAAGGCACACACGGAGGCTACCGGCTGCATCATGTATGTTTCCGTGAGAGAGGCCCCGGTGTGGGCCGCTGCATCCAGCAGGCGGAACACGGTTTCCTTTTCGCGGTGGTCTGGCTGGCTGGGGTACCCGCAAGCCGGTCGAATCATCCGACTGCCGGCAGATTCCGGCCAGATCGTGAGCACGCAGTCCTGCGAACACTCAGCCAGAGCCTCTGCCAGCATACTGCAAAGTGCCGAAACCAGCAACGCATGGTAAGTATCATGCTGCGCATTGAACTCTGCCGCCCAGGCTTCGCCCCCGGTCACCGAAAGCTGAAGAGCCCCCACATACCCCCCCTGCCCGGCAGGAGCCACAAAATCTGCCAATGCCAGGCGCGGGCGCTCGCTGCATTTCTGCTGGCGCAGGGAGTGCAGCACGGTGCCGTCTGCCAGCACCACGTCGTCCTGCACCGCTGCGGCAGGCCAGATACCGAATACCGCGCGAGCCTGCAACTTCTCCTGCGCCTGCTGCATGAGCGCCCGGGCATCGGCCATGAGTTTCTGAGCCTCTGCCACTTTATCAGCCGGGGCCTCGGGGTGCATGGCCGCGCGGGCGGGATTCCAGACATCCTGCATCTCGAAATAGCGCAGCAGGATGCTCCAATCAGCCTTCTCCTGCAGCTGCGACCAGCTCAGGGCAAAATCCGGTTTCGCGTGGCAGCAGGCGCACCCGCCCGGCACCGCTATGCTAAAGACACCAGTACGCAGCGGTACAGGTTGCGGGTTCACCGACCAATCTGTCACCAGCTTGCGGGAGCGGGCCTCCTGCAGGCTGAGCAGAGGCATCTCCTTCTGCTCGAACTCGCGGCAGAGGCGTTCCTGCTCCGCTTTGTGGCGGGCGATGAATTCTGCCTTGGCCGGGCCGGTTAGCGCCGCCGCCGCCGGCACAATCGTGGAGGCGTCCGAGGTCTGCACCACCACACCGGAGGGGTAATGAGGTGCCAGTTTGAGAGCCGTATGCAGCGGACTGGTTGTGGCACCGCCCACCAGCAGAGGCACAGTCATACCGGCGCTCTCCAGCGCAGCAGCCACATGGGCCATTTCCACCAGGGAAGGAGTAATCAGACCACTGAGGGCCACGAGGTCGGCCTTTTCGCGCTGAGCGGCAGCCACAATATCCTCGCAAGGCACCATGACCCCCAGATCCACCACTCGGAAACCATTGCAGGCCAGCACCACGCTCACGATATTCTTGCCAATATCGTGCACATCGCCCTTCACCGTGGCCAGCACCACCGTGCCGGCAGCGTGCTGACCGCTCTGGTTCTGCTCCAGCAAGGGGGTAAGCACCGCCACGCTCTGTTTCATCACGCGCGCGCTCTTCACCACCTGGGGCAGGAACATCCTGCCAGCGCCGAATAACTCACCCACCTGCTTCATCCCCTCCATGAGCGGTCCTTCGATCACCGCCAGCGGAGAGCCGTACTGCTCCAGCGCCTCGCGGGTATCTGCCTCCACAAACTCGGTAATCCCCTGCACCAGGGCATGCGCCAGGCGCTCCTGCACGCTCCCCTGGCGCCAGGCAGAGGGTGCCGCAGCAGCCTTGGCAGGGCTCGCTCCCTTATCCTTGCTGGCAGCCAGTTCCTGAGCATAGGAAATGAGACACTCCGTAGCATCGGCCTCGCTATTGAGCAAGACAGCCTCCACCAGCTTGCGACGGTGGGCTGGCAGATTCTCATAATCATCCATGAGGGCGGCATTCACGATGCAGAGGTCCAGACCATTCTGCGATGCATGGTGCAGGAAGGCAGAGTGCATCGCCTCGCGCACCGGGTTGATTCCCCGGAACGAGAAGGAAACATTTGAAATACCCCCTGATATGTGACAATTCGGGTGAGCAGCATATATCTCACCCGCAGCCTGGAAGAAATGCAAGGCGTGATTCGCATGCTCGGCAATACCGGTGCCGACGGTCAGTACATTCGGGTCGAAGATGATATCCTCCTCTGGGAAGCCGACTTGATTCACCAATAAATAATACGCCCGGTGGGCGATGGCGATGCGGTCCTCACGCCCGCAAGCCTGGCCTTTTTCATCGAAGCCCATCACCACTACGGCGGCACCATAGCGGTGCAGCAACCGGGCTTCGCGCAGGAATTCCTCCTCGCCATTCTTCAGCGAAATGGAATTGACAATTCCCTTGCCCTGGGTGCAGCGCAAACCGGCCTCAATCACCTCCCAGTTCGAGGAATCAATCATGAACGGCACCCGGGCAATATCCGGCTCTGCCGCCACGAGATTCAGGAAGCGGGTCATAGCGGCCGGGCCATCAATCATACCATCATCAAAACAGAAATCGAGCACCCGGGCCCCCTTCTCCACCTGCTGCCGGGCAATCTCCACCGCCTCCTCATACTTTCCTTCGCGGATGAGGCGGGCAAACTTCGGCGAACCAGCCACGTTGCAGCGCTCTCCGATGAAGAGCACCCCCTGGTCCCGGTGGTGGTTGAGCGGCTCCAGCCCCGCCAGACGCATGACACCCGCCGCCGGGCGGGGAATAATGGCACGCGGCGCGCAGCCCTGCACCGCCGCCCGAATCGCGGCGATGTATTCCGGGGTCGTGCCGCAGCAGCCACCCACGATATTCAGCAGTCCCTCCCTGGCATAGTCGCCCAGGATGGCGGCCATATCCGCAGGCGTATGGTCGTAGCCATTTGCACTGAGCGGGTTGGGCAAGCCGGCATTCGGATACAGGCAGAGGGCACAATCGGCCAGTCCGGCCAGACGGGCCGCAAAGGGCTTCATGAGGTCGGCCCCAAGGGCGCAGTTGATGCCGATGGCAAGCGGCTTTGCATGGCGCACGCTGTTCCAGAAGGCCTCCACGGTCTGCCCGGAAAGTGTGCGCCCGGCTTTATCGGTGATGGTGAAGCTGATGATGACGGGGGGTAACTCCCGCTCCTGCCGCAGCTCATCGATGGCAAAGAGACAGGCCTTGGCATTGAGCGTATCAAAAATCGTCTCCAGCAGCAGGATATCAACCCCGCCCTCTGCCAGAGCCATGACCTGCTCGCGGTAGGCGCGGCGCAACTGGTCGAAATTGACCGCGCGGAACCCCGGGTCAGTCACCTTGGGCGAAAGGGAGGCAGTCACCGCCATAGGCCCTATAGACCCCGCCACCAGCACCGGGCGGTTCTCACGGGCCTCAGCCTGCTCTGCCGCCTGGCGGGCCAGCGCACAGGCGGCCAGGTTGAGCTCGCGGCACAGAGCCGCCAGCTCCGCATCAGCCAGCACTTCCTCATAGTATTCCTGGTCGTGCTCGCTACGGGCAGAAATATGAAAGAACTCATGCTGGCCGATGGGGGTGGCCGAGAAGGTAGAGGTCGTGATGATATCTGCCCCGGCAGCGGCATAGGCGGCGTGAATGCCACCGATGATATCCGGGCGGGTGAGCACCAGGAGGTCATTGTTATTCAGCAGGTCACGCTGGGAATCAGCAAAACGCTCACCCCGGTAGTCAGCCTCGGCCAGGTGGTGTTTCTGCACCATGGTGCCGCAAGCGCCATCCAGAATCAGGATGCGCTCCTGCAGGGTGTTGAGAAGAAACTCGCGGCGTTCAGTTGCGGTAGTTTTCATATATCTGCGTATAAAAGTAAAACTGCCGGTCAGGGACTCTGGCCCGAACCGGCAGGATTCAGAAAATCATATTCGTATCCGGGCAAAAATCAGCGGCGCGGAGTGGGGTTGCGGTGCCAGGTAATGGCCCCCTTGCCTACGGCGTAGAGGTATGCCACCATCAGCACGGCAATGAAGGCAGCCATGGCGCCGAAAGCCTCGCCGTTATTCATCACGACATCCTGGAAACCAAGAGCCCAGGGATACAGGAAAATCACCTCCAGGTCAAACACCAGGAACAGGATGGCCACCAGATAGAACTTGATGGAGAAGAACGAGGGAGCACCATCGCCCTCCGGCACGTTACCACATTCATACGGCACATCCATGGCAGCGCGCATCTTGGAGCGGCGGCCAAACACAATGCTCAGAATGATAATCAGACCGGCAAAACCAAAACCGGCAATCAACTGTATCAAGGCTGAAAAGTATTCCTGTAACATAACGCGGTGCAGTCTTTATAGCAATAAACCCGGCACAAGTCAACACAAAACCCATACCGCTGCATCCATATCATGCACTTTTGCCCCCACGGGAATCTGCCTACTTTCCATTGCCGGAAAGATTCACCCGGTAATGCCCCGTCAAGGGAAAGGCAAAGAGGCAATCCTCCTCTTCTGTGCCGGCTCCAATATTGTGAATGATGAGCGGAGTACCTGCCTCGCTTTTCCGGTCGCTCACAATCATGATGTGGGGCAGATAATCTCCCAACAGGCAGGTTACCAGGTCGCCGGGCTTATAATCCGCCGCGGTCTGGGTGACAGGCAGCTGCCAGCCCCGCCGCTTGAAAAAGGTCTGCAAATTGGGTACGCGGCGGTGGTCGATATTCTTATCCGGGCCTTTGAGCCCCCAGCGTCTGGGATATGCGGAAAAATGGCGTTTCATATCCTCATGCACCTCCTTCTGCAGGTCGAAGTTCAGCAGGCGCAGAGCGCGAATCACCACATCGGTACACACGCCGCGCTCCTCCGGCACATCCCCTCCGGGATACTCGAGGCTCACATACGCGGGGTCATACTCCACCGTCACCCCTATCTGGCGGCGCGCAAGTTCCGGCAGACGGGAATCAGCCACCGCCACGGAAAAAAGGAACGCAACCGATGCGACTACGCGGTTCATGGTCTTATTTACCCTCCTTACTCATAAGCTCCTGTAAACGAACATCCCATGCGTTTGCTTCATTTTCAGTCTCCTCCGATTTGGGTCCATTGCGAAGCACGTTGATGAGGCGGGCCATCGCGGGTTTATAATCCTGCCCGGCAGCCATGCGAAGCATAGCCAGCCCGCGAGCCTCATTTTTCTCCACCGGGTCGCCCAGCAACAGCATTTCAGCAAACACATGCTGCGCCAGCGGGTCGCCCGCAAGAGCTCCCTTCTCATACCAGGCGGCCGCGGTGCCGGCATCGTCCAGATACTTGAAATAGAGATTACCCAGCGCAGTAGCAGCCTGGGGCTCGGAAGCAGAAGCCTTCACCAGCCACTCCACGCCTTCCTGGCGGGTTTCGGGGGCCTGAGCCAGCACGCGCCCCAGGCGGTACTGGGCTTCCCCCACCCCGGCCTCAGCAGCGCTGCGCCAATGCTTCAAAGCAGCGGCCTTATCCGGTTTTCCGAGAGAGCCTTCGTATTGCAGGATACCCAGGAATACCTCGGCCTCCTTGCTTCCCTGAGCTGCGGCCAGCGAAAACCAGTTGTAGGCTTTCTGGCTATCGGCCGCCACTCCCTGACCTCCGGCAAAATAAATACCGCCCAGATCCAGCTGTGCGCGTAGCAAGCCGCCCTCGGCTGCTTTGTGCAGCCATTGCATAGCTCCGGCGAAATCGGAAGCTGCATTCTCCACGTTCGGCTTGAGCAATGCCTGGGCCTTGTCGTACATCGCCTGGGGTGTGGCAGGTTCTTCCGTTTGCTCCGGGCTGCACGCCAGCAACAGCGCCAGCGGGAGGATAGACAGGACTCTCTTCATGAGTGCCATTATACTCCATCTGCCCACATTTGCAAAACCTATCATGCGTCAGAATGACAAAACAGCACCGCAAAACCGCCTGTTTTTGCGGGAATGCAGCTCCGGACGAATCAAAATTACACCATGAAAACGCACTGTGACACTACAACAACAAGCTTGTTTGGCGCGGCCGATGCAGCCCGGCCGCTGCCTACAACCCGGATACCAGAGCACTCGATGCGCCCGCAGGATGCATTCGAGCTCATCAAGGCAGAATTGCTGCTGGATGGCAATTCGCGCCAGAATCTGGCCACCTTCTGCCAGACCTGGGATGACGAGCAGGTGCATAACCTGATGGACCTGAGTATCAGCAAGAACATGATTGATAAGGATGAGTACCCTCAGACTGCCGAACTGGAAATGCGCTGCGTGCGCATGATTGCCGCGCTCTGGAACGCCCCGGATGCCGCAAAATCCATCGGTTGCTCCACTATTGGCAGTAGTGAGGCCTGCATGCTGGGCGGCATGGCTGCCCTCTGGCGCTGGCGAGCCCGCCGCAAAGCTGCCGGCAAGCCTTGCGATAAACCCAACCTGGTCTGCGGCCCGGTCCAGATCTGCTGGCACAAATTCTGCCGGTACTGGGACGTGGAAATCCGCGAGATTCCCATGGCCCCGGGGCAGTATTGCATGAGCGAGGAAGAAGTGCTCAAACGAGTCGATGAAAACACCATCTGCGTGGTCCCCACCTTTGGGGTCACCTACACCGGCCAGTATGAATTCCCGGAGGAAGTGTGCCGTGTGCTGGATAAGCTGGCAGCCTCGGGCGGCCCGGATGTCGAGGTACACGTCGATGCTGCCAGCGGCGGGTTCCTGGCTCCGTTCTGCGCACCGGATATTCCCTTCGACTTCCGGCTTGACCGGGTGAAGAGCATCAGCTCCAGCGGTCATAAGTACGGGCTTGCCCCGCTGGGCTGCGGCTGGGTCATCTGGCGCACTAAGGCCGACCTCCCCAGCGAACTCACCTTTGCCGTCAACTACCTGGGGGGCAGCGTGCCAACCATCGCCATCAACTTCTCGCGCCCGGCAGGCCAGATTATCGCCCAGTATTATGATTTTGTGCGTCTGGGCATGCAAGGGTACCGAGATATCCACATGGCAGCCTACAATGTGGCAGCCTACCTGGCAAAGGAGATAGCGAAGCTGGGCGATTTCCACTTCATCGCCACCGGCGACCCGAAGAAGGATATCCCCGCGGTGTGCTTCTACTTCAAGGATCCGGCGCACGCAGGCTACAACCTGTACGAGCTTTCGGACCGGCTGCGCATGCGTGGCTGGCAGGTGCCGGCCTTCTCCCTGCCGGCCAACGTGCAGGATACAGTCGTGATGCGGATCATGGTGCGCCAGGGTTTCACCATGGATATGGCCACCCTGCTGCTTGAGGACATGAAGCGCGCCATCTGCCACTTGCGGAAATACCGCAGCGGCACCTGCCTGTGCGAGAGCGATGCCATGTCATTCAAACACACCTGATGCCGGCTCAGGAGATACTCTTGCGAGGTCTCAGGCCGCGGGGGTAGCAGGTCTGCTGCTGCTCCCCGCGGCAAAGCTCAAAGGCTTTTTCCGGTTCACCAGGATACTGGCGCAGACACGCCAGCACATGGTTGCGGGTAGCGAGAGCCGCATCCAGAGCTGCCTGCTCACCACCATACTGCTTATCGGAAAAATAGCGGGTGAAGTGAATGTGATTGCGGCAGAGTGTTACCCTCCAGCCCTGGAATGAGGTGAATTCGTAGGTGAAACGGGTGATGTTGCGGATGGTTTTCATATCAGGCCCAGCATACCGCACTCCGGCCAGCCTGGCGATTCATATTAGAACGTCACACCCACAATGATTAGCCTATCTTTCAACCATTAGTGGTATGACGACTAACAATCCTCGCCCCGCAGGATGATCTGCTCTAGAATAGGCAGCAATATGAAGCTGAAATCCATTACTTTCCGCTGCTCAGAAGCACAAAACAACAGAATCAATAACACGCTGCTCAGCCGGGGCGGCACCCGCACCGAACTCATCTGCGCCGCGCTGGATGCGTTCCTCAACTACGCCAGCGATGATGCCAGACGCAGCCAGGACTTGTTCGAACTCGTGCAAGGAATCGACGCAGCCAGCACCGGACCCCGATTCGCCGAACAGGCATGAGCCGGCACCCGGATTGATGCCATAATTTCCGCGTCAATACTGCAATTTTTTCTTTCCTATATGGCTCTTTCGGTGTATAACATCGAGAGTCGCCCGGTGATATTCATTTCCCGACCGGCCGATATGACCACCTTTAAAATTACAAAATAATCATATGAGTAAGTCTTTCCTGCCTGCACAATACGCGCACCCGTACGAAATTGACGACCAGTACAGCAAATCAGTCGCCTACTTCTGCATGGAATACGCCATCGACAACGTATTCAAAATCTACTCCGGAGGCCTGGGCTACCTGGCCGGTTCGCACATGCGCTCTGCCGGTGCGCTGCGCCAGAATCTAGTCGGTGTCGGCATTCTCTGGTCCTACGGCTATTACAACCAGATCCGTGCGGAAGATGGCTCCATGGCGGTGCAATACCTCCGCAAGGATTACAGTTTCCTGGAAGACCACAACATCAAGTTCCTCATCCGCATCTGCGGGGCTCCGGTCTGGGTGAAAGCCTACTTCCTGCGCCCGGATACATTCGGCACAGCTCCCATGTTCTTCCTGACTACAGACCTGCCGGAAAACGATGATGTTTCTCGCTCCATCACGCAGCGTCTGTATGATTCCAACCCGATGACGCGCATCTCCCAGTACATCGTGCTGGGCCAGGGCGGTGCCCGACTCTTCGAAGAACTCGGAGTCGAGCCGGAAATCTACCACATGAATGAGGCTCATGCCATCGGAGCAGCCTTCAATATGCTCGCCCACAACGGGGGCAATGTGGATGAGGTCCGCAAGCGCTTTGTCTTCACCACCCACACCCCGGAGGAAGCAGGCAATGAGAAGATGGATATCAACCTCATGGCCAATTTCTCCTTCTTCGATGGGCTCTCGCTCGACCAGGTGCGCTCCATGCTCAAGCTCGACCCGAACGAGCAGACCTTCAACTACACCCTGGCAGCCCTGCGTCTCTCGCACATGGCCAATGGTGTATCGGCGCTGCACGGCGAAGTTTCGCGCCAGATGTGGCAGGGATACAGCGATATCTGCCCCATCACCCACGTCACCAACGCCCAGAACCGCGAGTACTGGCAGGACCCTGAGCTGGCAGAAGCCTACGCCATGCGCGATAAGAAGGCATTCCTGCACCGCAAACGGGCGCTCAAGAAGGAGCTCTTCCGCGTGGTGGGCGAGCAGACCGGCCACCTCTTCGACCAGGACACGCTCACCATCGTCTGGGCCCGCCGTTTTGCGGCCTACAAGCGCCCCGGTCTCATCACCGAAAATCCGGTCATGTTTGAGCGCATGCTACAGCGCACCAACCGCCCGGTGCAGATGATCTGGGCCGGCAAGCCCTACCCGACCGACTTCACCGCGGTGGATATCTTCAACAAGCTCAACCGTCTGAGTGAGAAATACCCTCGCTGCGCCGTACTGACCGGCTATGAACTGGGCCTGAGCCGTTTGCTCAAGAATGGTTCCGATATCTGGCTGAACAACCCGGTGGTCACCCGCGAAGCTTCCGGCACCTCCGGCATGAGCGCCACGATGAACGGCTCCATCAGCATCTCCACCAACGATGGCTGGGTACGCGAGTTCGCCCGCGATGGCGAAAATTGCTTCATCATCCCCGAAGCCAAGGTCGGCCTGCCGCCCGAAGCCCGCGACCGCTCCGACCGCGACAACTTCTACAGCGTGCTCGAAAGCAAGGTGCTGCCCCTCTACTACGACAACCGCGATAAGTGGATGGATCTGGTATTCAACGGGCTCCACGATATCTGCCCGGCCTTCGATTCCGACCGCATGGCGGATGAATACTACAAGAAGATGTACAACTGCTGACCATTCTCAAGCACCTGCTACATATGAAAGACATGAGGATACTCACCCCGCTGGGGATGCTCATCGGGCTTCTGCTCTCCCCCATGGCTATGGGGGAATATACCAATACATCCCCCA
This sequence comes from Akkermansia sp., assembly GCA_017517805.1. Classification (GTDB taxonomy): domain Bacteria; phylum Verrucomicrobiota; class Verrucomicrobiia; order Verrucomicrobiales; family Akkermansiaceae; genus Akkermansia. The sequence goes on along the minus strand of JAFWYD010000063.1, from coordinate 32,770 downwards.
GGACGGAGGCTCTGGTGAAAAAAGCCCATCAGAAGGATGCCTCTGCCATGGAGGAGCTGGGAGACATCTATGCCAAGGGCGATGGAGTCGAGGCAGACCACGATGAAGCCATGACCTGGTATACCCTTGCAGCCCAGAAGGGTAGCGAATCGGCCAATGAGAAACTCTGGAAGATGGAGGGGCATTCCGAGCGTAAGATAAAGCGCATCAGGAAGAAATACAACGAGGAGGCCACGCACGCCCTGCTGGCCTACCTCTACCTCACGCACGAACTGAGCAACATGCTGGACCCGGAGAAAATCCCCCCGGGTATCAAGACGAAACCCTCACCCGCTCCAGGGTATGTCCTGCCGCCTGAGTACAAACCGGCAATCGTCAAGCGATACCTCCAGAAAGGAGCAGACCCCACGGCCCGCATCCTCATTGAAAAGCTCAAGTTCCCGATGAATGCTTCCGGCATGGAATTGAATGCATTTGCCCTGGTGGCGCGGCACAATGATTTCAAGACGCTGGATACCCTCATCGCCCACGGTTGCACCATCAACAACCACGGCGAGCACCTGATCCAGCGCACCTTCAGCGAAATGTCCAAGGGAAACCCGAAGGAAGGCGCGCGGATGCTTCAGTATCTCCAGAACAGGGGAGCCCATTTCAAAGGCATTGGAGACTGGGGAGCCACGTGGATTATGGAATGCGCCTGCACGGGTGGACACAAGGCTATAGAGTTCCTGCTTTCACAGGGTGTTGACCCGAACGCGACCATTGAGAACAGGTATATCATCGAGGGCAAGTTCCGCAAGGAGATGATTGGCGATACGGCTCTCCTCATGGCAACCCGCAACAAGGATCTCCTCTCCATGGATGTGCTGATTAAGGCCAACGCTGACCTGAACTATATCTGGAAGGGCGAAACCGTACTGGATAAGGCGATGAAAGACTCCAACCCCGTCACCGCCCCGGCTTCCAGTTATAAGAAGGAGCTTGCCAGGCTCAAGGCCAAAGCTGACAAATGCCTGAAGAATCCCAAGACAACCAAGCATGGCAATGCCACCAGACGAACCTACACGAAAGACTACAATGTCTCGCACCTCCTGAAACTGGCTGGTGCCAAAACCGCTGCAGAATTAGGCACCCCTGAGAAAAATTAACAGACCGGGAAAAGCCAGGTTAATACCCCTGCACCGGCGAACCAGGAGCGGCGTTCACCTCAGCCACAGAGGCGGTGAACGCCGCCACGTTTTTCAAATAGTCATTCCACTCGATAAAGCTCATGGGGCGAGGGGTGGAAATATGAAGCCGGAAACGCTCCACCCGCAGCTCCAGCGCTTCCTTCATCGCCGCCGGGAGATTCGCGTAGGCAGCGGCCACCCCACTCAGATACTCCACGGCACCGTGGCACACCAACGGCAGGTCGCACCCGGCACGCCAGGCAAGCTCCGCGGATTCTGCCGGGCTGTACCGCTTTGCAATGGACCCCATGCATAAATCATCGGTAAAGACAACCCCCTCATAGCCCAGCTGGTCGCGCAGGAATCCCTGCACCAGTGCCGGGGAAAGAGAAGTCGGGTATGTGGCATCAATCTCCGGTATAAGCAGGTGCGCTACCATCAGCGAAGGCAGCTCGGGCATCAACGCGGTGAAAGGCATGGCAGCCTCTGCCAGGAACGATTCGCGGGTTCCATGCAGCACGGGCAAATCGTGGTGCGGGTCGCACTCTGCCGCGCCCATCCCGGGAAAATGCTTGCCGCAGGTGTGAATCCCGCGGCTGAGTGTCGTGCGGTTCCACACCCCGGCATGCGAGATGACCTCCTGCGTACCGCTTCCCCAGCAGCGGCTGGGCAAGGCATTGGCATGCGGCGAAGCCAGGTCCAGCACTGGTGCAAAGTTGGTATTGACCCCGAGTGTGTGCAGGCAACTGGCATTGTACAGCGCCGCCTGGCGAATCAGGTGACTGCTCCCGGCCCGGGCCAGGGCTGCGGCAGACGGCAGAGCCACGCCGATTTCCGCCGTGCGCACCACGCGGCCTCCTTCCTGGTCGATGGCAATGATGGGTTCATCCGGCCCGGTGGTCAGGCGGCGCAGTTCATCGGTGAGCTCCCGGGCAAACTCATAGTCCGCGATGTTGCGGGTAAAAAGGATGTAACCCGCCGGCTGCAGACGGGTAAACAGCTCGCGCTCGCGCTCGCTGAGCACACAGCCCTCCACCCCTGCAATCACCGGCAGCATCACTTTCAACCGCTTTACTTATCGCCAAAGATAGTGGCGCGCGTAAACATCGGGAACACCGGAATACCGCGGCTCTCAATCGCCTCGCGACCACCCTCCTGGCGGTCCACCAGCACCAGGGCAGCCACGACCTTGCCCCCCTCTGCCTCAATCGCATCAATTGCTTTCAGCGTAGAGCCACCGGTGGTAATCACATCGTCCACCACGATGACTTCCTGCCCGGCCTCAAAATTACCCTCGATGCGCTTGCCGCGACCGTGGTCCTTGGCTTCCTTGCGTACGGTGAACACCTTCAGCGGTTCTTCACCCTCCACCGAATACATACCGATGGCCAGCGAAATCGGGTCTGCCCCCATGGTCATGCCGCCAATGGAGGTCACCCTGGGGAATTGAGGCAGGATTTCCTCCTGCACCAGCTCCCAGCCCACCTGGCCAATCAGGTTCGCCCCGCGGGCATCCAGCGCCGTGACCCGGCAATCGCAGTATAAATCACTTTCCTTGCCAGAAGCCAGGATGAAATGCCCGGTCTTGATGGATTTGGCAAGCAGGATATTCAGAAGTTCTTTCTTTGCATCTGTCATAACGCCACCTATTCTACTCCTTTTCCAAACGGATTGCAAGGCGGTTTTCTCCCGCATTTTTCTAGGCTTCCCGGGCATCTCGCATTCAAGGCCGTTTTCCCCTAACAAAAAAAAATCATTCCGTTCAAATTTTATTCTTGCCATGGCACAACCCTAGCATTATCATGAACCTATGACGAACAATAAACCTCCCCATTTGTTATTTCGTGGTTTGCTTGAGATAATGGATGACTTGCGGAGAGACAGTATCAAAGCCATCAAAGACACCGATAAGAAACAGATGCTGGGGCTCACTGTGCGCCAGGGGTCTGCCATCTCCCAGCTCAAACTCATGCTGGAGGAAGTACCAGAAGGCGTATCGCTCAAAAGCCTGGCCCAGCGTATGCAGATGACGGTTCCAGCGACCTCTCTTCTCGTCGAGGTCCTGGTCAGCAAAGGGTATTTCCAACGCACGCCGAATCCGAATGACCGGCGGGCAGTCTGCATCACCCTGACCGAAAAAGGGCTCTCGATTTTTGAGTCCGTGTACGCGCACTTCCACCAGGTGATAGACGAACGCGCAGCACGCCTCACGCCGGAAGAATTGTCGACTCTGGCGAGCATCGTGAAAAAAATGCAGGCATAATCCTGCAAAGAACAGCCCTATGCGGGTAGTTTTGCACACAAAAGCTTGACTTCGCTCAAGCTCATGTGTACTATGTTACTCAGACAATGCGCGGGAGTCAGAGGCCTCCCTCTCTGTACGGCAGCTCGTCTCAGCCCCGGCACACGCATTCCGCGAACACCAGAACCACCTTCATATGTCGAACCAACCGAATCTCCTGGCACAAGTAAGCCAGCACCTCATCAGCCTGGGTGAATCCTACCACTGGATTACCATGGGCGCAGAAAACGAAAAAATCGGGTTAGCCTACGTTCCCGTCACAAACACCGAGATTCCCTGTTCCTTCATGTTCACCGAGCTGAAGGAGCCGAGCAGCCTTGTGTTTGATGTCAACTTTGCCTACCGTATTGCCCCCGCAGACCGCGCAGAAGTCAGCATGCTTCTGCTTACCCTGAATGCGAACCTGCCGGAAGGGCAGCTTCTCATCGATATGGACAGCGGCCTCGTGTACTACCGTCTCAAGTATGTGGTAACGGATAAGAATATCAGCGATGAAGTTATCCGCGCCCAGATCAAGCACATGGAAAACGTGGGTATCGGCATGGCACACACCTACCCCCGCATCATCATGCAGGAATTCCCCCTTTACTAAACCATAACACATAACACACACATTATGTCACTCGAAAAGCCCTTAGAAGGAAAAGTCGGTATCGTGACCGGCGTTGCCAACCACCGCAGTATCGCATTCGGCATTGCCAAAGCCTGGCACGCCGCCGGTGCCAAGCTCATTTTCAACTACCAGGGTGAACGCCTCAAGGACGGTGTCATCAAACTGGTGAAGGAGCACTTTGGAGAAGACACCCCCGTCTGCTCGCTGGATGTGACCGATGACCAGTCCATTGCCGATTTCTTCACCTTCGTGGGTGAACACACCGACCATGTAGACATGCTGCTGCATGCCATAGCCTTTGCGCCGAAAGCCCCCGGCACCTTGGAGGGCCACTTCTCCGACATTCCGCGCGATGCCTGGAACCTTTCCCTGCAGGTATCAGCCTATTCACTCATTGCCCTTTCCCGCGCGGTGGCTCCCTACATGGTCAAGGGCGGCTCCATCACCGCCCTCACCTACTATGCCAGCCAGAAGGTTGTGCCGAACTACAACCTCATGGCAGTCTCCAAGGCAGCGCTGGAAACCTGCTGCAAGTACCTCGCCTATGACCTGGGCCGCCGCGAAGCACCCATCCGCGTGAACTGCATTTCTGCCGGTCCGGTGCAGACCCTGGCAGCGCGTGGCGTGTCCGGTTTCACCGGCATGTTCAAGGTATACGAAGAAAAGAGCCCTCTGCAGCGCTCCTGCACGCTCGAAGAGCTCGGTGCCACCGCCACTTACCTTGCCAGCGATGGCGCAGCATCCATGACCGGCCAGGTGCTCTACGTCGACGGCGGCTACGAAATCGTCGGCATGTAACGGCCACCCCGCCATTTCAACTCACCAGCAGCCCCGGTTTCGCCGGGGCTGTTTTTTTATTGCAACAGCAGGCACATATCCACCACATCGAGCAAGCGACCGCCCTTGCACCCCACCTGAGGGAAATGCGAAACCTTGCGGAATCCCCACTTGCGGTGAAATGCGAGGCTCGCCTCATTGCCCTCCGTGATGCAGGCTATGAGCACCCGGCACCCGGCAGCACGACAACGAAGCAGCAACTCCTGCATCAACAAATTGCCCAGCCCCTGCCCCCGCTTTTCCGGGTGCAGGTAAATAGAAATCTCCCAGGTGTGGCGGTAAGCCGCTCGCTCCTTCCAGCGGTGCGCACACGCATAGCCCTGCACCACCCCCTGAGCATCCACACACACCAGATACGGATACTCTGCAGCTATTGCACCAATACGCCGGCGCATCTCCTCCATCCCCAGCGGCTCCGTTTCAAACGAAATCACCGTTTCCTGCACATAGTAGTTGTATATAGAGGCAATCGCAGGTGCATCACCCGGGGTGACTGGACGTATCTTCATAGCTGTGGCTTCCGTAGAAACAAGAAGCCCGAGGGCTTAACCTCGGGCTTCTGAGCATCCCCACGCGGATTCGAACCGCGGTTCTATGACTGAGAATCATATGTCCTAACCCCTAGACGATGGGGACTTTTATGATGCTCGCAGGTTGACTGCGGGCGCATTATACACACGAGCCGCCACCCCGTCAAGATTAAACTCAAAAAAAATGCATTTTTTCTAAAAAAACTACTTTTTATTCATCATGCACCAGAAAAAACTTGAAACAGCCCCGGAGAATACGATAGTATCTGCCGCAGCACGCGCAAGCCTGCAACACCTCCGGATGGGTGGCAGAGCGGTTGAATGCAGCGGTCTTGAAAACCGCCGAAGGTTAATCCCTTCCGTGGGTTCGAATCCCACCCCATCCGTTGAAACGCCCCGCGCCTATTTCTGGAAAGGCGCGGGGTGTTTGCGTCTGGTAAGGGAGTGAGATTTCAGAATTGCGGAACAAAATCTCAAAAAAGCGCGGAATCATGAACTGAATGATTGACGTACGGGGGGATTTGGTGTAGACTGCAAGACAGGCGCAGACATAGCCTGCAACGCTTTAACCACTTCACCACCTTACTTCCGTGTACTCGAACGAAGACTTTCTCTTGCAGCTCCTTGTAGAAGCCGGAGCTATTGACGAAGGGACGCTTGATTCCATCCGCATGCAGCTTTCGCCGCTGGATAACATCATCGAGCATCTGATTGAAAACAAATACCTCACGCCCGAATACATTGCCCAGATTGCCGCGGCAAACTCCGGTCTGGAGTACGTGGACGTGACCTCATTTGAGATTGACCCCAGCATCATCGCCTCTGTCAAGGGCGAACTGGCTCGCCGCGTGCGTTTCCTGCCACTCGGAGACGATGGATTCTCCCTGCAGGTGGCCATCTGCGACCCCTTCGATATGCAGACCATGGACAGTCTGCCCCAGTTCCTCGGGCGCGATGTGAGTTTCTTTGTCACCAGCGAGCCGCTCATGACCAAGGCTCTGGAGAAATACTACCCGGAGAAGAAAGAATTTGCCAAGGGCGATACCGAAGGCCCGATTATCGAACTGGTGGACAACATGTTCAACGATGCCCACGAGATGCGCGCATCGGATATCCACATTGAACCGATGGAAGACCGCGTGCGCCTGCGTTTCGCGTCGACGGCCGCCTGGTCGAGGTTGCCAACCACCCCAAGAAACTGCTGGGGCCGATTGTTGCCCGTCTGAAGGTGATGAGCACCTCCATGAGCATTGCAGAAAAGCGCGTGCCGCAGGACGGCCGTATCGAAATGGACCTGCGCGACGGAGCCCACATCGACCTCCGTGTCAGCACCGTACCCACCAACCACGGCGAATCAGTCGTGATGCGTATTCTGGATAAATCGGCCCTGGCGCTGGGGCTGCCGCAGCTGGGCTTCCTTTCGGATGACGAAGCCACCTTCGACCGACTGGTCACCCTGCCCGACGGCGTGATTCTGGTGACCGGCCCCACCGGTTCCGGTAAGACCACCACCCTTTACGCCTGCCTGAACTACCTGAACCGCCCGGATAAGAAGATTATCACCGCTGAAGACCCGGTGGAATATGAAATGAGCGGTATCAACCAGGTGATGATCCGCTCTGAAATCGGCATGACCTTCGCCGCCGCCCTGCGAGCCATGCTCCGCCAGGCCCCGAACATCATCATGATTGGTGAAATTCGAGACGGGGAGACCGCAGCCATCGCCATCCAGGCCGCCATGACTGGTCACCTCGTCCTTTCCACCCTGCACACCAACGATGCACCGTCCTCTGTGGCACGACTTGCCGATATGGGCGTGGACCGCTTCCTGATTGCATCTGCCGTGCGCGCCATCATGGCCCAGCGACTCTGCCGCAGCCTCTGCACCTGCAAGCTGGACGGCCAGCTCACCCCCAAGCAGGCCACCACCCTGGGTATCGATATCAACCGTCCGGTGAAGGTGCCAAACCCCTGCGGCTGCGACCGCTGCCGCGGCAAGGGCATGAAGGGCCGACTGGGTATTTTCGAAATCTTTGAAGTCACGGACGACGTGCGCGGTCTCATCAACTCGGACCTGACCTCAGCGCAGCTGCGCAAGCGCGCCCGCGAGCTCGGCATGCGCACCCTGCGCGAAGACGGCATCCGCAAGGTTCTGGCAGGCCTCACCTCTGCCGAAGAAATCATCCGCGTCACCACAGGCGATGCCAGCTAAGTTCCCACCCCATACCAATTTACTACAGATATGAACAACGAGGTTGCAATTGATGTCTTCATCAACAACGGCATGCTGGAGCGTTCCGTTGCCAAGGATATTGCCGATGAAATGGCCAACAGTGGTAAGGAACTGTGGGAAACGCTGATTGATTTCGGCATCATCAGCGCCCCCGAGGACTACTGGAACGTCATCGCCATGGAAGTCGGTGCCCAGTACATCTCTCTGGCAGATTTCACCCCGCCGCAGGAAGTGCTCAACATGCTGCCTGGCGGTTTGGCGCGACTGCACGGCGCCCTTCCCATCGAGTACCGCGAAGGCGAAGGACTCTACGTGTGCCTGGAAGATCCGCTGAACCCACAGACTGTCGATGACCTGCGCGTTGCCACCGGGATGGATATCTACCTGTATGTGGCCGCAGATTATGAAGTACGCGCCCGCATCACCGAATGCTACGGTGGCGCAGAAGCCGCCATGGGCGACCTGCTTGCCGAGCTGGACACCATGAACGTGGGCAGCCAGGACGGAGCCGAAGAAGCCAACGCCGCCCCTGTGATCAAGTTTGTGAACCTGGTCATCATGCAGGCCATCAAAGAGAAGGCCTCCGATATTCACCTGGAGCCCTTCGAAACCGAATTCAAGATTCGCTACCGCGTGGATGGAGCCTTGTATGAAATGGCACCGCCACCCGTGCACCTGGCCAACTCGGTTATCTCCCGCGTGAAAGTGATGGCTGGCATGAACATTGCCGAGCGCCGCGTGCCGCAGGATGGTCGAATCGTGATGAAAGTTGGCGATGCCGGCGTGGATATGCGTGTGAACTCCCTGCCCACCCAGTACGGCGAATCCGTGGTAATGCGTGTGCTCGACCGCAACAGCGTGAGCCTCAACCTGGATAACCTGAACCTCTCCCCCCACCTGCACGAATACATCATCGACACGGTGAACAAGCCCAACGGCATCTTCGTGGTGACCGGCCCCACCGGTTCCGGTAAGACCACCACCCTTTATGCAGCCCTGCGCGAGGTGAACACCGTTGATTCCAAGCTCCTCACCGCTGAGGACCCCGTGGAATACGATATTGACGGCATTGTGCAGGTCCCCATCAACGAAGCCATCGGCGTGACCTTCCCGCGTGTGCTCCGCGCCTTCCTGCGTCAGGACCCGGACCGCATCCTGGTGGGCGAAATTCGAGATAAGGACACCGCGCAGATTGCCATCCAGGCAGCCCTGACGGGCCACCTGGTGCTTTCCACCCTGCACACGAACGATGCTGCCGGTGCCGTGACGCGCTTTGTCGATATGGGCGTGCAGCCCTTCCTGCTGGCAGCCACCCTGCTCGGCGTGCTCGGGCAGCGACTGGTGCGCACCATCTGCCCGTACTGCAAGACCCCGTACAAGCCGTCGAACTCACTGCTCAACCAGCTGGGCATCAACCCGCAGCTTATCGGCAGCCAGCAATTCTACACGGGTGCCCGCTGCGATAAATGCTCCAACACCGGCTACAAAGGCCGCAAGGGCATCCACGAGCTGCTGAACGTGACTGACCCCATCAAGGAACTCATCACGCAGAACGTACCCTCCATCGTGCTGAAGCAGAAAGCCATTGAGCTGGGCATGACCACGCTGCGCGAAGACGGCATTCAAAACATCTTTGAAGGCAATACCACCATCGAAGAAGTATTGAAGTACACCTAATGACTTGACGGCACAGCGTACATCTGCTATCTTTGAACCATAACATCATCCCCCTTTTAACTTACTAATCACTATGCCTAATTTCAAATATACCGCGCTCGATCAGAACGGCGCTGAAAAGACAGGCTTTGTCACAGCTGATAACAAGATTGCCGCCATGGAAATGGTGCGCGCCCAGGGGCTGCTCGTCCGCGAATGCGAGGAATCCAAGGGCGGCCCCTCCGCTGCAAAGAAAAGCGGTGGCAAGAAAGATGCCAAGGGAAAGAAGAAGAAGGATTCCGCCGGCAAGGGCAAGGCTGGTGCCGCCGTCAAGCAGAAGGAGCTCATGGTGTTCACGCGCCAGCTCGCCACGCTGATTGACGCAGGTCTGCCGCTGCTGCAGAGCCTCAACGTGCTCAGCAAGCAGGAACCCAACCCGAACCTGCGCGCCACCATCGTGGCCCTGGGTGAATCTGTGCAGGGAGGCTCCACCTTCTCAGAGGCTCTCTCCACCTACCCCAAGCTGTTCAATAAGCTTTTCGTCAACATGGTGAAAGCAGGTGAAATCGGTGGTGTGCTGGAAGTTGTGCTCAAGCGACTGGCCGAGTACCAGGAAAAAGCCAATCGCCTGCGTGCCAAGATTGTCTCAGCCATGGTATACCCGACCATCATTCTGGTGATTGCCGTGGGTATCCTCACCTTCCTCATGCTGGTTATCGTACCCAAGTTCAAGGAAATGTTCGAAGGCCAGAACATGGAACTGCCGGCCCTCTCGCAGTTTGTGTTCAACTTCTCCGATAACTGCATGGCAGACTCACTCATACCCTTCGTGCCGAACGCCGTGCTCTTCCTGGGCCTGGTTGCTGCGGCCATTGTGGGCATCTCAATCTGGAAGCGCACCCCGAAAGGCGGCCGCGCTGTGGATGCCATGCTGCTCAAACTCCCCAAGCTGGGTGACCTGACCAAGGTGAGCGCCGTGGCACGCTTCTCCCGTACCTTCGGCACGCTTGTATCCTCCGGCGTACCGATTCTGCAGGCCCTCCTCATCACCCGCGACACCGCCGGCAACGTAGTGGTGGCCGATGCCGTGACCAAGATTCACGACTCGGTGCGCGAAGGTGAATCCATCGTCACCCCGATGAGCACCTGCAACGTGTTCCCGCCCATGATGATTTCCATGGTGGACGTGGGTGAAGAAACCGGTCAGCTGCCGGACATGCTCATGAAAGTAGCCGAAGTATACGATGAAGAGGTGGATAACTCCGTGACTGCCCTCACCGCCATGCTGGAACCGCTCATGATTGTGTTCCTTGCCGTCGTGGTCGGCAGCATCGTGCTTGCCATGTTCATGCCGATGATGGAAATCATCAAAAACGTGTAAACACCGACTCCTCGACAGGTCATGAAACTGATCAGAAAGACAAACCGCGGCTTCACCCTGGTTGAAATCCTGGTAGGTGTCGGCATCCTGGCTATGCTGGCTGCAGGCATGTGGGTCGCCGTGGGCAGCTATCAGAACAAGAAGCTCGTCAAGAAGGCAGAGACGGAGATTCAGCTGCTGGAAGCAGCCATGAATGAATACCGCACCGACCATGGCGGTCTGCTCCCCTTCGGCCGGGGCGATGAGGAAAGCTCCAACATCCTCTACTGCGCGCTCTCTCTCGATTACGACAACGATGGAGAACCGGATGACGACAACGGGGTACGCGTACCGTATTGCCCGACCTTCAACATCATCCGCAACCCGAAGGCGGCAGAACAGGGAGAGGGCATCCCGGTGCTCCGTGTCAGCATCCGCACCAAGGAAAAAGGCCGCCGCAAGGTGCTGGTCGTGATTGACCCCTGGGGCAAGCCATACCGCTACCGCCTGGGCTGCGAGGCTGAAGACGATAAAGGCAAGACCGGCGAAGGTGTCAACGCTGACTTCGATATCTTCTCACAAGGACCCGACGGCCAGGGCGACAGCACCACCAGAAGCGCGGAAAACGAAGACAACGTATCCAATATCAAATTCTTATAAAGAAATGCATTGCAATTCAGCGACAATTTTCTTTGCAGCAAGCAGCGCCATACCGGCGCTGCTTGTTTTGCAACAGCCAGCCTACGCAGCATCCGTCGAACCTGCGGTAAAACTAGTTCAGCGAGTCACACCGGATTTTGCAGACAAGGTTCAATTCCAGCTCAATCCAGAGCATAAGCAGGCCCGGCTCTCCAACGAGGGAGGCAAGCTGCTCGTATCGGCAGCCAGCCTCCGCGAGTGCATTCGCGGCTACGGGTACTACCTTCGCAAGTACGCGAAGATTCATCTTTCATGGAATGGGGACAACACAAGCGCCGCCGCCTTCAAGATGCCGGAAGCGCCCGTCACCATCCCGGAAAGTCTGCCCTTTAATTATGCATATAACTACTGCACCCTGAGCTACACCTCCGCACATTGGGATCTACCCCGCTGGGAGCAGGAACTTGACCGTCTTGCCCTGAATGGCTACACCCATGCTCTCGTGACCGCCGGGCTCGAAAAGGTGTGGCAAGGATTCCTGACAGAAATCGGATATCCCAGAAACAAGATTGCGGGGTTCATTCCCAACCCTGCATACGCAGCATGGTGGAACATGGGCAACCTGGAAGGAGAAGGAGGCCCGGTACATACCGACATCATCAAGCACGAAGCCAGTCTTGGGCGCTTCCTGGTCAAACGCATGCTGGAACTGGGCATAGAGCCCGTCCTGCAAGGCTATGTGGGGTTCCTGCCGCATGATATGCCGGCAAATAAAGTACAGGGGCGCATCATACCGCAAGGCAAATGGTGTGCGCATTATAACCGCCCTGCAGTATTGCAACCCACAGCAGAGGATTTTCCCCGGCTTGCCCGGATCTGGTACAAACACATCAAGAAAGTATATGGCTACCAGGGCAAGTACTTTGGCGGCGACCTTTTCCATGAAGGAGGCCGCACCGGGGGTACCCCGCTGACCCCTGCAGCACAGGCTGTGCAGAAGGCCATGCTCCAATCGGCCCCTGGCTCCAGCTGGCTCATCCAGGCATGGGGGCATAACCCACACCGTGACCTGCTGGCAGGAACAGCCCCTGAGCACACCATCATTCTCGCGCTGGATAAGAACATGTCAGCCGGGCACAACATACACCGCAACTACCAGGGACGTCCCCACGTGTGGTGCGAACTGCTCAACTTCGGGGGTAACCACGGCATGTACGGCGGTGTCGGGCTATTGGAACAAATGACCGGCAACGCAGGAGGAGCCATCGGTATCGGTCTCCTTTCAGAAGGGTTGGAAACCAATCCGCTGTACTACGCCCTGCTCACCGAACGCATCAACACAAGAGAAGCCATCGACCGCAATCAGTTCCTCCGTGAGTATACGGAAGCCCGCTACGGAATCATTGATGCCGACATCATACGGGCTCACGAGCTCCTGATAGAAAGCGTCTATGCCCCTGTGCGGCTCCAGGAGGGCTGCCAGGAAAGCATCCTATGCGCCCGCCCCAGTCTCACGGCCAACAAGGTATCCACATGGTCGAAGCCGCAAGACTATTACGACAAGGCAAAAGTCCGGGAAGCCGCACAGCTCATGCTGAAAGCAGGCGTGGCGCACAAGCTGGGCAAGCTCCGCACATACCGCAACGACATGGCAGACCTATGCCGACAAGTCCTGGCAGATGAAGCCCGCGTGCAGCTCCCTAAGGTTAGAAGCGCATATCAAGCCAAGAATATTGAAGCCTTTGAAAAGGAAAGCAAAGCCTACCTGGAACTCATACGCGATACGGCAAAAATACTTGCCACTTCAGAAGATTTCCTGCTGGGCCGCTTCCTGGAAGGTGCAGAAAGCAAAGGAGGCAAGAACAAAGCCGCCCGGCAGCAGATGCGTAGGGCAATGCTCCAGCTCATCACTACCTGGACACCGACGCACGGCATGCTCAACGACTATGCCCACCGCCAGCTCTCTGAGCTCATGAGCCACTACTACCTCAAGCGATGGGAAGCCTTCTTCAAGGTCAAACTTGCCGAACTCAAAGGCGAGAAACTCGCAGGCGAAGGTGGTCGCTCTGCCTCCCAGACTACTGAGAACAACGGAGAAGCCGTCAGCACCAGTTACGAGCTCAGCCAGTCGGTCGATGCGGTCGAAAAGGGGTTCCGCCAGGCCAAAATTGAGTTCATGACCAAGCCGAGCGGCAGCGTCACCAAAGAAGCAGCCCGTATCCTCAAACGATACTGAAGCCCGGCCTGATTTCCCCGCATAAGCAAGGGCAGAAGCCGAACCTTCTGCCCTGTTTTTCTCTACTCCCAGAGCTTCCTGAGCCCCTCGTAGGCCTCCTGCCCTTTCTTCTTCAGCTCACCGCTGTTTTCAGCCGCATCCTCGGCAGCGTTGATGCCCTTGAGCAGCAGCTTGCTGCCCTCTCGCACCACCGTATCCACATCGAGCAGAGAATGTACATCTTTCCAAATGCCACGGTCCAGCCAGGGCGCATCCTGCTCTACCGGCACAGTACCTTCATCTTCTTCGGGGGGAGATGGCGCACTTTCCGTTCGGTTAAAACAGAGTGCCACTGTACCCTTTTTCTGGCTATTGCGAGGAGGTGACCAGCTTGCCAGCTCCAACTTGCCCCCATTACCCCGGAACTCACGGAGACTTTCCTGGAACTTCTCAGAACTCTGGAAACAGGTCAGATAGGCATTAAAAATCACCTCCCCGCGCATATAGGCACGCTGCGCAGCCTTCCAGAATGTTTCGTAGTCCTTGAAATACAATCCATTTTGGCGGAAGTAAACGGCATCTTTCCTGGGCGTGGCTGGATATTGCCTGCGGTTCCACTTGTGGTCCCTGCGAATTTCAGAATCCGTCAGGCAGAAATACTGATGTCTCAGGACCTGTAAGCCGCCCCGCATTTTCGGGTCATCCCAGGTGGCATCCAGATGATACCACTCGCCATTCTCCATCTGCACCATGTTCCACACATGCGGCCCCCCTGCACTCCCGAGCACGTGGATGCACGGCACCCCGGCCATATTCAGCATCAGATACATGCAGCGGCTGTAAGCATCGCACAAGCCTTTATCGGTCAGCATCATCGTTGTGCATCCCGGGCCGCTGGCCCTATCGTACGAAACGCGGTTCACCAGGTCATCGTGCAGGACTTTTGCGATAGCCATGTGGCCCATTCCCGGCTTCACAAGCTCGCGCACACGTCTTTTCGCCCTGGATAGCGCTCGTTTTTCATCGCGAGTCAACTTGGAAAGGAGGGCCGGTTCCCTGTAGGCCGCCAGCATGCGGGCTACATCCATATACTGAATCCGGATCAGGTATGTATCCCCATGCTGGACGTAATTATAGCAACGCGAATAGTCCGCAAACGAGCTGCTACTCATCGTCTTGCGGATATTATGGCGCGAAAGCTCATCCACCAGCCGGATGCGGAAGGACGGCTGCATTTTCCCCGCCATGGCAGCCAGCAGATCATTCAGCTGCTCCATGCTCCCCACGGTATGCACCTCATTTGCAGAGGCCGGCATCCCAGCCACGCAAAACATCAACACCAACGCTTTCAGAAAAGACCTCACCTGGAGCAGTCTACCACGTCTGCTGCATGCTTTCAAGAACAAACCGAAGTGCTATTTCCAGCTGCATATAGACAAAAGCCGGGTGAATCCGCACATCGGATTCACCCGGGATTCTGAAAAAGCTCTCGCGCGTGAAGGCTTAACCAATCTGCGCGCGACCGCTGAGACGGGCACCTTCCTCCATGGAAAGCACGCCGGTAACGATATCGCCGGTGATATTGGACTGGGCGCTGAGGTGGCAGCGGTTACTCTGGATGTTACCTTCCACCTTGCCATCGACGCGAACCTCGCCAGCGTGGATATCACCCTTGATATCGGCCATTTCACCGATGGTCACCTTGCCCGTGTCGGACTGGATTTCACCTTCGATGTGGCCATCAATGTGCATATCGTTCTGGAAGCGGATAGAGCCGATAATCTCGATACCGGCAGAAAGAACGTTTGTGGTGTTTGTGCTCATATATTGAATTAAGGGGTATGGGGTTGGGTGAAAAATTACACCGTCATGATTTCCTTCTCCTTGGCAGCCACGAGGTCACCCACAGTCTTCACATACTTATCGGTGAGCTTCTGCACCTTGTCCTCAGCGGTGCGCACACCGTCCTCGGTCAGGATGTTGTCTGCCTTGAGCTTCTTGATACCGTCCATGCCGGTCTTGCGCACACCGCGGATACGCACGCGGGTCTCTTCGCCCAGACCGGAGACATACTTGCACAGCTCCTTGCGGCGCTCGCCGGTCAGTTCGGGAATGGGCAGACGCACCGAACGGGCATCAATGATGGGGGAAATACCCAGACGGCTTTCGGCAATGGCCTTCTTGATATCGTTGAGGGTACCCGGATCAAACGGTTGGATGAGGATGGAACGGGAATCAGGCGTGGAAACCACGGCCAGGCTCTTCAGCTTCATGCTGGAGCCGTAGGAAGCCACGTAGATATCCATATTGTCCACCAGGGAGGGGGAAGCCTTGCCGGTGCGCACACCGGCGAACCCGGTCTTCATGTGCTCCACAGCTTCTTCCATTCCCGTTTCTACTTCGAGCAAGAGTGTCTCTTCGTCCATTGTCGTATTCTGATGTTAGTGTTTGTTAGAAATTATCTCAGCCGATGATGGTGCCAATCTTCTCACCCAGCAGGGCTCGGGTGATATTGCCGGGCTTGTGCATATCGAACACCATGATGGGCTTGCCATTGTCCTTGCACAGTGTGAAGGCGGTCTGATCCATCACCTTCAGGTTGCGGGAGATGCATTCCTCATAGGAAATGGCATCAAAGCGCGTGGCAGAGGGGTCGGTCTTGGGGTCTGCCGTGTACACACCGTCCACCGAGGTGGCCTTCATCACCACTTCTGCGTTAATCTCGCAGGCGCGGAGCGCAGCTGCCGTATCGGTGCTGAAGAAGGGGTTGCCTGTGCCGGCGGCAAAGACCACTACCTCACCAGCCCGGAGCTGCATGCGGGCCTTGTTGCGCACATAGGGCTCAGCCACATTCTTCATCTCGATAGCGCTCTGCACATGGGCCGGCACACCGGCCTCCTGCACCGCAGAGCAGATGGAAAGAGCATTCATCACCGTGGCAAGCATGCCCACGTAGTCAGCCGTGGGGCGGTCCATGCCACGCACGCTGGCCTTGGCACCGCGCCAGATGTTGCCGCCCCCCACCACAATGGCAATCTGCAGGTTCCCCTGCTGCTGGGCCTCTGCAATCTCGCGGGCAATGCGGGCGACAATCTCCGGCGAGATATTATCGCGACTACCGGGGGCACGAAGCGCTTCACCGCTAAGTTTCAAGAGGATGCGTTTATACGGAGGTTGTGTCTGTTCGCTCATGGTACCAATGCAGATTCAGTTCCACATCACTCTGCCACTTTTACTACCAAAAAGCGAGCTAAAAATGTGCCAGTCAGCAAATTTTAACAAGCACCATGCGATGCAAGGTAATATGCAGGATTTAGCAGGGGGATTCCATAAGCACAGTAAGACCAGCAAATGGCTTGCCAAGCGGGCGGGTGCGCGATATAATGCGCGCAAGTATGAATGCAACGATTCTTGATGCGCTGAAGCAGGCAGTAGCCGATGGCAAGCTGCTGGAATCCTCCTTGGAGAACATTGAGCTGCTGACTGGCGGCACACAGGACCCGGTCGTTCCTGCCGCCATAGAACAGCTGGTGGCTGCCGGAGAATGGGCCGAGCTCAACAACCGATTCTACAAGACCCTTGCCTTCGGCACGGGCGGTCTGCGCGGCCGCACCATCGGCACCGTAGTGACCGAGGCTGAACAGGGCCAAGGCGGCGTGAACGGCCGCCCGGAATTCCCCTGCGTGGGAACCGCCAGCATGAACTATTTCAACGTGGGCCGTGCCATGCGCGGGCTCATCACCTATGTGCGCCGCTTTGTGGAAGCCGAAGGCAGCGGCCGCAAGCCGCTCATCGTGGTGGGGCACGATACGCGCCACTTCTCCCGCGACTTTGCCGAGTTCTGCGCTAAGATTGCCACCGACCTGGGCTGCAACTGCGCCCTGTTCGACGGCCCCTGCTCCACTCCGGAAGTTTCCTTCGCCATCCGCGAGCTGAATGCCGATACCGGCGTGGTGCTCACCGCCTCCCATAACCCCAGCCACGACAACGGCTTCAAGGCCTACTTCAACGACGGTGCCCAACTCATTGCCCCGCATGATAAGGCGGTGATTGCCGAGGTGAATGCCCTGACCACCGATGTTTACGAACCTCTGCCCGCTGACCAGCAGGGAGAACTTCGCATCCTGGGGCCGGAGTTCGATGCCATCTACATCGAGAAACTCAAAGGCATCGTCCTGCGCCCGGATGTCTTCGCCAAGGCCTCGGCCAAGGTCGTCTACACCAACCTGCACGGCACCGGCGGCCGCTGCATCGTCCCCATCCTCAAGCAGGTGGGCTGCAATGTGAGCACCGTGGCTGAGCAGGACACGCTCGATGGCCGCTTCCCCACCGTGGCCAGCCCGAACCCGGAGAACGCCCCTGCGCTGGATATGGCCATTGCCCAGGCCGATGCCGAGCAGGCCGACCTCGTGATTGCCACCGACCCGGACAGCGACCGCATGGGCATCGCCGTGCGCGACACCGCCACCGGCAAGATGCAGCTGCTCACCGGCAACCAGATCGGCTCCCTGCTGGCCTGGTACCGCTGCATGAGCGCCATCGAGCTGGGTATCATCACCCCGCAGAACATCGACCACGCCGTGATGGTCAAGACCTTCGTGACCAGTCCGCTGCAGGATGCCATCGCCGCCTCCTTCGGTATCGCCACCGTCAATGTGCTCACCGGGTTCAAGTACATTGCCGCCAAGCTCGGCAAGTATGAGCAGGCCATCCCCGCTGAGCTGCGCCAGGGCTACCGCACCATGACCGAGGCCCAGACCCGCGCCCTGCGCCTGGAGCACAGCAAGTACTTCATCTTCGGCGGCGAGGAAAGCTACGGCTACCTGGCCCAGGACTTCGTGCGCGACAAGGATGCCAACGCAGCCGCCCTCTGCCTGGCTGAGATGAACGCCTACCTCGCCTCCAAGGGTATCGGCCTGCTGGAGTGCCTGAACAACATCTACACCGAGATGGGCTACTACAAGGAACTCGGCAAGAGCCTGGTGATGGAAGGAGCCGACGGTGCTGCCAAGATTGCCGCCCTGACCAAGAGCTACATCGACACCCCGCCCACCGAGATGGATGGTACCGCCGTGGCCGGTCTGCGCGATTTCTCGGCCGGCACCATGGTGGATGCCGAGGGCGACCCCGTACCTGCCGAAAAGATGCTCTTCATCGACCTGGTGGATGGCCGCAGCTTCGCCGTGCGACCCAGCGGCACCGAGCCCAAGATCAAGTACTACCTCTTTGCCCACAGCGCCCCCAGCGCCGACCTGGCCGCCGCCAAGGATGCGGTGGAAGCCAGCATCAGCTCCCTCTGGGCCGCCGTGGAAGCAGATGCCCAGGCCCGCATGGCCTGAGGCATCCCGCCAGCGCATCCATTCAAGCCCCCGCAAGATTCACTGCGGGGGCTTATTATGCTTGCCAGAAATGAAAAAAACTGTTATCCTGCCGCGCACCGCAACATACAGTATCCACTCATGAAAGCGCTGAAAGACCGAATTATCAAAGATGGCAAATGTTTCCCGGGAGGCATTCTCAAAGTGGACAGCTTCATCAACCACCAGATGGATGCCAGTCTGATGCGCTCCATGGCCGTAGAATTCGTGCGCCGTTTTGCCTCGGCCCGCATCAACAAGATCATCACCGTGGAAGCCAGCGGCATCGCCCCCGCCATCATGGTCGGCAACCTGCTGGAGCTTCCCGTGGTCTTTGCCAAGAAAAAGAAGCCCAGCACCATGGAAAACATGCTCTGCACCACTATTCATTCCTTCACAAAGAACAAGGACTACACCGTGTGCGTGAGCAGCGAGTACCTGGGACCGGATGACCGCGTACTCTTCATCGATGACTTCCTGGCCAATGGCAACGCAGCCCTCGGCATTCTCGACCTTGTGAAGCAGGCCGGTGCCACGCTGGAAGGCATGGGATTCCTCATCGAAAAATCATTCCAGAACGGCGGCAATGAATTGCGCCGCATGGGTATCCACGTTGAATCGCTGGCCATTGTCGACAGTCTGGACAACTGCACCATTCAACTGCGAGACTGAACATGAGCACCGCACCTGCCGCCAGCCAGCCTGACCTCATCTACGGATTGGAGGACACCCCGCCCTTCTGGGATGCCATCTTCGCTGCGCTGCAGCATCTGCTCGCCATGTTCGTGGCGGTGGTCACGCCGCCTCTCATCATTGCCGCCGCCCTCAAACTGGACACCGCCACCACCGGCTATCTGGTATCCATGTCGCTGGTGGCATCCGGCGTTTCCTCCTTCATCCAATGCCGCCGCTTCGGCAGACTGGGCGCCGGGCTGCTCTGCGTGCAAGGCACCAGTTACTCCTTCATCGCCCCCATCATTGCCGCCGGTCAGCTGGGCGGTCTGCCTCTCATCTTCGGTTCCTGCATGGCGGCGGCATCACTGGAAATGCTGGTGAGTGTCGCCCTGCGCTACCTGCAGAAGATAATCACCCCGCTGGTATCCGGTATCGTGGTGACCCTCATCGGCCTGAGCCTGATAAAAGTGGGCATCATCGCCTGCGGCGGCGGCTACTCCGCCATGAGCAACGGCACCTTCGGTAACCTGCAAAGCCTCCTGCTCTCCGGGCTCGTGCTCGTCTGCATCGTCATCAGCAACCAGAGCGGCAACAAATATCTGCGCATGAGCTCCATCGTCATCGGGCTCATCGTGGGCTATATCGTTTCCTGGTTCCTGGGGCTCATCGATTTCAACAGCATCTCCGGCTATGGGGCATTCCATTTCCCCACCCCCTTCCGCTACGGTCTCGACTTCAGCTGGTCAGCCTTCATCGCCCTGGGGCTCATCTACGTCATCACCTCCATCGAGGCCTATGGCGACATTACAGCAAACTCGCAGATTACCGGATTGAAGGTTCAAGGAACAGATTTCATGAAACGCGCCCAGGGCGGCATCCTGGCAGATGGTTTCAACTCCATGCTGGCAAGCATGCTGAATTCCTTTCCAAACTCCATCTTCGCCCAGAACAACGGGCTCATCCTGCTCACCGGCATTGCCAGCCGCCGCGTGGGATACTATATTGCAGCCATGCTGGTGCTGCTGGGGCTTTTCCCCTATGTGGGGCTTATCTTCTCCCTCATGCCGGAACCCGTGCTGGGCGGCGCTACCCTGCTGATGTTCGGCACCGTAGCCGCAGCCGGCATCCGCATCCTGGTCTCTCAGGAGATAGACCGCAAGGCTTCGCTCGTGATTGCCATCAGCCTGGCCCTTGGCATCGGCGTGGAAATGGTGCCCGACATCCTCTGCCAGATGCCGCAGACCATCCGCGAAATCTTCTCCTCCGGCATCACCACCGGCAGCTGCGCCGCCATCATCTCCAATTTACTCATCCGACTCAAAAAAGACGATTCTCCGGAGTAACAGGCACCTGCTCGCCCAAAAGCGGCCACAAACGACTCCGCGAAACCAGCCTTTGCCCACTCAAGTCACCAATGAAGCAGCCCGCAGCCGATTCCCCGCTGAGGCTTTTTCAGCGTGCGCTCGCGCGGAATCCAAAAAAAGCGTGACTTTCAGGCGATAAGTGGTATAATACCCGCGACAAGAATACTCCCGAATTATGAAGTACCAGGGACTTTATACAGCTATTGTTACCCCTTTCAAGGATGGTCAGGTGGATTATGAGGCCTATAAGGCACTGATTGAGGCCCAGATTGCCGGCGGTGTGGATGGCATTGTACCCATGGGCACCACCGGTGAATCCCCCACCGTGAGCACGGAGGAGCACCTCGAAATCATCCGCGTGTGCATCGAGACCGTGGCCGGCCGCTGCCAGGTGATTGCCGGCACCGGAGCCAACTGCACGGCAGAAGCCATCGAAATGACCAAGGCCGCTGCCGCCATGGGGGCGGATGGCACGCTGCAGGTCTGCCCCTACTACAACAAGCCCAACCAGGAGGGTGTGTACCAGCATTTCAAGGCCATTGCTGAAGCCACCGACCTTCCCATCATCCTGTACAGCATCCCCGGCCGCAGCGGTATTGAAATTGCCGTGGATACTGTGGCTCGTCTGGCTGCCGACTGCCCCACCATCGTGGCTATCAAGGAAGCCGGCGGCAGCGTGGAGCGCGTAAACCAGCTGGTGCAGGCCCTGCCCGCCGACTTCGCCGTACTGAGTGGTGATGACGGCCTGACCGTACCCTTCATTTCCTGCGGCGCTGTGGGTCTGGTCTCCGTGACCTCCAATGTGGCCCCCGCCGAGATGAAGGCCCTGGTAGATGCCGCGCTGAGCGGCGATGGCAAAAAAGCTCTCGAACTGCAGAAGAAGTACTACCCGCTAATGAAGGGACTCATGTCGCTGGATGTGAACCCGGTTCCCGTGAAGGCCGCCCTGGCCCTGCGCGGCGATATCGGCTGGGATATCCGCCTGCCCCTGGTGCCGCTGGCTGCTGAGAAGCACGCTAAGCTGGCCGACCTGCTCAAGCGTTTCAACCTGATGTAAGACTGCCATGCTGAAGATTCTCGTAACCGGTATTTCCGGCCGCATGGGCCAGACCGTGAAGCAGGCCGTGGAGCTGAACGAAGGCACCGAAATGGCCTCCACGCACGATGTGGGCCAGGACATTGCCGCCGCCATGAGCGCTGCCGACTGCGCCATTGACTTCTCCTTCCATGGTTTCACCCCGGAGCTGCTGGCCACCGCCGTGGCGCAGAACAAACCGCTTGTCATCGGCACCACCGGCCACACCGATGAAGAGCGCGCCGCCATTGCCGAGGCTGCGAAGCAGATTCCCATCGTGTTCGCCTCCAACTACTCCGTAGGTGTGAACACCCTCTTCTGGCTCACCCGCAAGGCGACCCAGATTCTCAAGGACTACGATATCGAAATCATCGAGATGCACCACCACCACAAGCTCGATGCCCCCAGCGGCACCGCCCGCACCCTGGCTGAGGTGGTGTGCGAAGAGACCGGCATGAGCTACGATAAGGACGTGATGCATGGCCGCGAAGGGCTCGTGGGCGCACGTCCCCAGCGCCAGATCGGCATGCACTCCATGCGAGGTGGCGATGTGGTGGGCGACCACACCGTGATGTACGCCACGGACGGCGAGCGAGTGGAGCTGACGCACAAGGCCTCCAGCCGCATGACCTTTGCCGGTGGTGCTGTGCGCGCGGCTCTCTGGCTGGCAGACAAGCCCGCGGGACTGTACAGCATGCAGGACGTGCTCGGTTTTGCTGATTGATGACCATGGCTGCCCCTGCAACCATGCGCCGCTGTGTCCTAGCCCTTGGGTCTAACCTGGGGGACAGGTTGGCTATGCTTGAATCGGCCTGCGATTACCTGGCCGATGTCTTTGGCGGGTTAAGGCTCTCGCAGGTGTATGAGACCGAGCCCGTGGGCTGCCCCCCAGGGTCGCCCTCCTACCTGAATGCCTGCGTGGAGGTGGAAACCGACATGCCCGCAGGGGAGATCCTGGAGCTCTGCCTGCGCATTGAGCAGGAACTGGGCCGCACCCGCAGCGGGGTCTACGGCGAGCCCCGCCCCTGCGACATCGACCTCATCTGCTGCGGGGATGAATACTGCCACACCAGCACCCTCACCCTGCCCCACCCGCGCGCTCACGAACGCGAGTTCGTACTGCGCCCGCTCTGCGACCTTGATGCGCAGCTCGTGCTGCCGGGGCAGACCAGAACCGTGAGCCAACTGCTGGCGGAGCTACCCGCCGGCCCGGCGGTCACAGCTTACCCTCTTTGATTGACCCTTCCGACATGACAACGTCTGAAAAGATTGCCGCCATAACGGCCAAGATGGGCAAGGAGCCCATTTCCGAGCTCACCGCCTACGATTACCCCACCGCCCGCATGGTGGATGAAGCCGGCTTCGATATGATTCTGGTGGGCGATTCCCTGGGCATGACCATGCTGGGATACCCGGATACCACCCATGTGACCCTGGCCCACATGCTGCATCACGGCGAATGCGTGGCCCGCGGGGCAAAGAATGCCCTCGTCATCCTCGATATGCCCATCGGCACCTTTGACACCCCCGAACAGGCCGTGGAGAACGCCCGCAAGCTCATGAGCACCGGGGTGGATGCCGTGAAACTCGAAGGCGGCGTGAGCAAGGAAGCCGAAATCCGCGCCATTGTGCAGGCAGGTATCCCTGTGCAGGCGCACATCGGCCTGCTGCCCCAGAAAGTCAAGGAAGAAGGAGGCTACAAGATGAAAGGCAAGACGGATGCCGAGGCCGAGGCCCTCATGGCCGACTTGCAGGCCGTAACCCGCGCCGGGGCTTTCTCCGTGGTCATCGAATGCACGCGCCACAGCGTGGCCGCCACACTCACCGCAGCCAGCAGCATCCCGACTATCGGCATCGGCTCCGGCCACGGCACCTGCCATGGCGAGGTGAGCGTCTTCCACGACCTCGTGGGCGGCTTCCCCTGGTTCATCCCCGGCTTCATCACCCCCAAGGCCAACATCTCCGCCGAAATCATCCGCAGCATCACCGAGTGGAAAAACGAGCTCAAAGCGCCGCAGAGGTAAAGTGGACCTTTTCGGAGCACGGAACTTCAGTCCCGAAATCACGGTGCACTGAATCGGGACTGAAGTCCCATGCTCCGAAAACAGCCAAGCGCCTTCACAAGAGCCGTTTGATGCGGCGGCAGACTTCCTCTACGTTGGAACGGCTGTTGAATGCGGAAATACGGAAGAAGCCTTCTCCATGCGCCCCGAAGCCGGCGCCCGGAGTTACGACCACTAGCGCTTCGCGGAGCATTTTATCGAAGAAATCCCAGCTATTCCAGCCCTCCGGGGTCTGTACCCAGATGTAGGGGGCATTGACGCCACCCCACACCCGCAGCCCGGCAGCCATGCAGGTGGAGCGAAGAAGCGCGGCATTGCCGAGGTAATAATCAATGAGTGCTCTGGTCTGCTCCTGGCCTTCGGCGGTAAAGAGAGCGGCTGCCCCGCATTGGACGATGTAGCTGGCGCCGTTGAACTTGGTGCCGGTGCGGCGCTTCCAGAGCGCGGAGACGGAGACATGGTTCCCCGCGGCATCGCGGCCCATGAGCTCCTTAGGTATCACCACATACCCGCAGCGCACGCCGGTGAACCCGCCCTGCTTGGAGAACGAGCGGAACTCGATGGCGCACTGCCGGGCACCCGGCACCGCATAGATGGAGGAGGGTATGCTTTCATCGGTGATAAAGGCCTCGTAAGCGCCGTCATATAACAGGATGCTATCGTTTGCCAGCGCATAATCCACCCACTCTTTCAGTTGCTCGAATGTGGCAACCGCGCCCGTAGGATTATTCGGGAAGCAAAGGTAGATGAGGTCTGTATGCTGCGTGGGGATACGGGGCACAAAATCATTCTCCGGGGTACATGGCAGGTACACCAGCCCCTCGTAGGAACCGTCCGGACGGGCGCAGCCGGTGTTGCCAGCCATCACATTGGTGTCCACATACACCGGGTAGACCGGGTCCGGGATGGCGATGCTGTTGTTGTGTGCAAAGATATCCAGAATGTTGCCGGTATCGCACTTGGCGCCATCCGACACAAAGATTTCATCAGCCTCCACCTCAATACCGCGTTGGCGGTAGGAGACCTCGGCAATGGCTTCGCGCAGCCACGCATACCCCTGCTCCGGCCCGTATCCATGGAAGGTCTCACGCCTGCTCTGGTCATCCACAGCCCGGTGCATGGCATCAATGGCGACTTGCGGGAGCGGCTCGGTCACATCGCCTATGCCGCAGCGGATGATGTGGGGTGCTTTTTCCGGATTGGCGGCGGCAAATGCAGCCACCCGGCGACCGATTTCCGGGAACAGATACCCGCTTTGAAGTTTGAGAAAATGATGATTGATGTTGGCCATGATATAAATGTCTGGTTATGATGAAAAATCAGGAAGGGACGGAGATTTCCCCACGGAAGACGATGGTTGCCGGGCCCGTGAGCGTAACATCGGTGAATCCCGCATCACCGGTTCGGATGAACGACACCGAAAGGGTATCTCCCCCGGCCACGTCCACCCTGATGGGGCTCGCTGCACCGGTCAGCACGGCATGCAACAGGGCCGTAGCCGTGATTCCGGTGCCGCAGGCCAGGGTTTCACCCTCGACTCCGCGTTCGTAGGTGCGCAGCCTGAGGTGCTGAGGAGAAATCACCGTCGCAAAATCCGCATTCGTGCCGGCCGGTGCAAAGGCACGGTGATAGCGAAGGTACGCCCCCATCGTGAGCAGATCAAGGCCCTCCACCCCGGGCAGGAAAGCCACAGCATGCGGCACCCCAGTGTTCAGAAAATGGATCGGTGAGGGAATGATGTCATCCGCCGGCAGCAGGTTGAGCTTTAGTCCCTTCGGTTCGGTCAGGCAGATACTGACGCTTCCATCCGCATTCACCTGTCCGCGCACAAGTCCGGCCAGTGTTTCAAAGCACAGCTCCGTTATGCTTCCGCCTGACAAAAGGCTTACGAAAGCGGTGAAGCAGCGGGCACCGTTGCCGCACATTTCGGCTTCTCCGCCATCTGCATTATAATACCGCATGCGCACATCTCCATCATTCCGGGCCGGTTCGATGGCGATGAGCCCATCTGCCCCGATGCCGAAACGGCGGTTGCACAGCCGGGCAATGTGTTCGCGCGTCAGCAAGGGACTGAGGGTGCCGTCGCGGTTATCGACCATGACGAAGTCATTGCCGGCGCCGGTCAGCTTGTAGAATGGAATAATCATATCTGATTGGTGGTTGAAGTTGCATTCTGTCTGCCGGCTGCGGGGATGAGGTGGCGGTGGTATTCCTGGATGCTGTATACCTCATACCGCCCGAAGGCTATTTTCTCCTCCAGACCACCGATAGCCGCCACCGCGCCGGGAGCCGTGGTCGTGATGGGGATTCCGGCGGCCACAGCCTGCGAGCGCATCTGCGTTTCATCCAGCATGGGGGTGGGGCCTGATTCGGAAGTGTTGATAATCCAGTTGATTTCCCTGTCCCGAATCAAATCCAGCACGTTAGGGCGGCCCTGGGATATGCGATAAACCGCCCGGGTCTTGATTCCGGCATTGTACAGCATGGTTGAGGTGCCGATAGTGGCGTAAATCGTGAAACCGTGGCGCTGGAGCGTGGCGGCCAGCGGCACAAACAGCTCCTTGTCGCTATCCTTGACAGACATGAAGACGCTGCCGGAGTCCGGCAACTCCGTTCCGGCAGCCATCTGGCTCTTGAGATACGCCAGTTCCCAATCCCGGTCCAGGCTCATGACCTCCCCTGTCGATTTCATTTCCGGGCTCAGCGTCACATCTGCCCCGGGGAACTTGATGAAGGGGAACACGGCCTCCTTGACGGCATGATAGGGAAGCTTCACCTCCTCCGTGAACCCCAGCTGTGCCAAGCGGGTACCGACCATGCACATGGCCGCCAGCCCGGCCAGCGGCTTGCCAATCGACTTGCTCACAAAGGGAATAGTGCGCGAGGCCCTGGGATTCACTTCAATCATGTAGAGTTCTCCATCCTTGACAGCCAGCTGCATGTTCATCAATCCGCATATATGCAGCGCCTTCGAGAAAGCATGCGCAAAGGTGCGCACCCTGTCCTGAAGTTCCTGCGAGAGGGTGACAGGCGGCAGCACCGAGGCAGAATCCCCCGAGTGAATGCCGGCGGGCTCCACATGCTCCAGGATTCCTCCAATGACGGTGACTTCTCCATCGGACACGCAATCCACGTCCAGCTCGACGGCGTTCTCCAGAAAGCGGTCTATGAGGATGGGAGACCCCTCGGACACGATGGTCGCCTGCTCCACAAAGTAACGGAGTTCCGATTCCTTGTAGACAATCACCATGCCGCGACCACCCAGCACGTACGACGGGCGGACGAGCACCGGGTAACCGATGCGCTGAGCCACGCGCAAGGCCTCATCGACCGTGCAGGCAATGCCGTTTTCAGGCTGCCGGATGCCGATACGGGCGGCCAGATTACGGAAATAGTCCCTGTCTTCCGCCAGTGCAATGTGCTCCGGCGAGGTGCCGATGATATTCACCCCGGCATCCTTGAGCTGCTGCGCAAGGTTTAATGGGGTCTGCCCGCCAAATTGGACGATAGCGCCGCTGCATTGCTCTCGCCGGTAAATGGGCAGCAGATCCTCCAGGGTCAGGGGTTCAAAATAAAGCTTATCCGACGTATCGTAGTCCGTCGAAACGGTTTCGGGGTTGGAATTGACCATGACTACTTCATAGCCGGCCTGCCGCAGCGCCGCAGCAGCCTGGCAGCAGCAGTAATCAAACTCAATCCCCTGCCCGATGCGGTTGGGCCCGCCGCCGATAATCATGATGCTCTTCTTACCGGGGGCTACGCGCGGGGCTTCCCCTTGCGTGTGGTAGGAGCTGTAGTAATAGGGGGTAAGCGCCTTGAACTCACCGGCGCAGGTATCCACAGCCGCATAACCCGGCTGCAGGCCGATGCGTCCGCGCGCCGCGCGCACATCGGGCTCACTGCAATTCAGAAGGTAAGCTATCTGCCGGTCGCTGTATCCCAGCTCCTTGGTCTGGAGAAAAAGCGGCACATCTGCCTCCAATCCTGCCAGTGAACCCGCCGATGCAATTTCGTCCTCAAAAGCGGCGAGCTCTGCCAGATGCCGCAGGAAATAGGAATCAATCCCGGTCAGTTCCTGCACAAGCTGCACCGACCATCCCCGTCGGAATGCCGCCCGGATGTAGAAAAGCCGCCTATCATTCGGGCGGGCTAATTCGGCCTGCAACTGCGCATCCGAAGCCTGTTCAAAAGCGGCATCCTTGCCATCCGCGCCGAATCCGGAACGGCCTGTTTCCAAGGAGCGCAAGGCCTTCTGCAGACTTTGCTTCAGGTTGCGGCCTATCGCCATGACTTCCCCCACGGATTTCATCTGCGTACCGAGCGTGCTATCCGCATTGGGGAATTTCTCAAAGGTGAATCGCGGGATTTTGGTAACCACATAATCCAGTGCCGGTTCAAAGCAGGAAGTCGTGTGGCCTGTAATATCATTCGTCAATTCCGGCAGGTTGTAACCGACCGCCAGCAGGGCCGCAATCTTGGCAATGGGGAACCCGGTGGCCTTGCTGGCCAGTGCGCTGGAGCGGCTGACCCGCGGATTCATTTCGATGATGATGCGCCGCCCGGTCTCCGGATGCACAGCCCACTGCACGTTAGAGCCACCGGTCTGCACGCCGATGGCTTTCAACACACGCAGCGAATCATCGCGCATGGCCTGGTACTCCGCATCGGAAAGAGTCTGAATGGGCGCAATGGTAATGGAATCGCCGGTGTGCACCCCCATGGGATCCAGGTTTTCGATGGAGCAGACAATCACGCTGTTTCCCGCACCATCCGTCATGACTTCCATTTCAAACTCCTTCCACCCCAGCAGAGACTCTTCGATGAGCACTTCGCTGTTCAGGCTGGCCTCCAGCCCGCGGCACACAATATCGGCAAACTCCTCCGGATTGTGCGCGATGCCGCCACCCGTGCCGCCCAGGGTGAAGCCGGGGCGTATGATAAGCGGCCAGCTCCCGATGGCACCGGCCACGGCTTCGGCCTCCTGCAGGGTATGAGCCGCACCCGATCGGGGCATATCCAGCCCGAGCCCGTTCATCGTTTCCTTGAAAAGCTGTCTGTCTTCCGCGCGGCGTATGGCCGCCGCCGAAGCACCGATGAGCTCCACGTTGTAGCGCTTCAGAACCCCGCTTTCCTCCAGCTCCATGGCCAGATTGAGAGACGTCTGCCCGCCCAGGGTGGGCAGGAGCGCATCCGGGCGTTCCCGGCGTATGATTTCATGCACGATACCGGCCGTCAAGGGCTCGATGTAGGTTCTGTCGGCCATGTCCGGATCCGTCATGATAGTGGCCGGATTGGAATTAATCAGCACAACCTCATAGCCCTCCTGCCTCAGCGCCTTGCATGCCTGGGTGCCGGAGTAATCGAACTCGCAGCCCTGACCGATGATGATGGGGCCGGAGCCTATGAGGAGAATCTTGTGAATATCTGTTCGTCTGGGCATAAGAATGAATAGTCAGTTTTGGGGGGATGCTACAAAGTTGGGGAATGGGAAGAGCGGGTGCGGCATCTGCACAATGTCCTGCTTGAATCGGTTTATCTGGTAAAGGTGCTGCACCTTTTTCCGGAACCCAGCACTGCCCGCGTCGAGGCGGATGAGGCGGTCGAGTTCTGCGTATGAGAACCCGAGCCGCTCCTCATCAGAGCATTGCTGCAGGCCATCGGCCGGTGTTTTATGAACCAGGTGGGCGGGCAGCCCCAGCCAATCGCCCAGCGCCCGGACCTCAGTGACGGTGAGGCTTTGTATGGGCGCGTAACATCCGGCATTGTCACCGAACTGGGTTGCGTAACCCACGATATCTTCTGATAAGTTGGAAGTGTTGACGACAAAGGCATGGGGCTCGCACTGGGCAATGGCAAACAGGGCGGACATGCGCAAGCGGGCCGGCAGGTTGATAAGGCAGGACTCGCTTATGTCGCAGCGGGGGCGGAGTTCGTCCAGCAAGGCAGAAACGCATGGGCGGATGTTGACCTCCAGGCTGCGGATTCCCAGTAGTTGCACAACTTCGCGGGCATCGCGGATGTCTGCCTGCAAGCCATTGGGCAAAAGGACACCGAGCACATGTTCCGGGCCGAAGATACGCGCCAGCAGGGCTGCCACAACGGCGGAATCCTTGCCTCCGCTTATCCCGACCACAAACTGCTCAGCCCCGGCCTCTGCCGCCCAGAGCCGGAAATGCGCTTCAATATCCTGAAACACAGACTGCGCATTAAAATAATAGGGAGACACGCTCATGAGTGTTCAATCAGGTTTCGGAAATCGAGGAAGAGGGAGTCAGCATCGTGCGGACCGGGAGCCGCCTCCGGGTGGAACTGAATACTGAAGGCCGGTTCCGAACGGTGGCGTATGCCCTCGATGCTGTTATCATTGAGGTTGATATGCGTAAGTTCCAGAGAGGATGGCAAATCCCGCAAGGCGAAATTATGATTCTGACTGGTGATATCCACGCGACCGGTCTGCACATTCAGCACCGGATGATTGCAGCCGTGGTGCCCGAAGGTAAGTCTGTGGCATTTGGCACCGCAGGCAAGCCCCAGCAGCTGGTGGCCCAGGCAGATTCCCATCAGGGGCACCCTGCCCAGCAATTCGCGGACGGCCTGCTGCGCGTAGCCCAAGGCAGAGGGATCGGCCGGGCCGTTGGAGAGGAAAACACCATCCGGCTGCAGGCTCAGGGCCTCAGCCGCAGAAGTATGAGCCGGGACCACCAGCACCTGCATATCCTGCCGCTGCATGCTCCGCAGGATATTGTATTTGATACCGAAATCATACGCCACGATTCTGTATTTCCCCTGCGGGTTTCTCTCGTATGCAGCCGGAGTGGTCACGCGCAAGGCGTAATCCTGCCCGTCCAGTCCTTCCCAGGCCGCAGCATGCGCTATAGCGGTGGCTTCATCCATGGGAACTTCACTAACATGAAGATAGGCACGCTGGGTGCCGTGCGAGCGCAGGTGCAGGGTAAGCGCGCGCGTATCCACCCCGGCAATGGCGGGTATACCATGGCGGAGCAGATAGCTTTGCAGCGATTCCTCTGCCCTGTAATTGGCAGGCGGATTGAGTTCGTGTACAACGAGACCGTTCAGAAAACAGCCCCGGGATTCAGCATCCTGCGCCGCGCAGCCGTAATTTCCGATTTCCGGTGAAGTGAGGGTCACAATCTGCCCGGCATAGGATGGGTCGGTCGCGATTTCCTGGTAGCCGGTCATGCCGGTGTTGAAGACCACTTCTCCCGGTGCATCCACCGGGGCACCCACGGAGTACCCCCTGAACACCGTACCATCTGCCAGAGCCAGGAAGGCACGCCGTTCCCTTTTTTCTTTCCATCTGTATTCCATATCAATAGGTTCGTTCATTCTTATTCTCTACAAAGTTCACCAGAGCCCGATTGGCTACCCGGTACCCGCCCGGTGTGGGATACCGCCCCGTAAAGTACCAGTCACCGCTGTGGTGCGGGCAGCATTCCCGCAGCGCGGTGCAGCTCTGAAATACAACCTGTACTTCGGCATGCATTTCTTCCGGGGTGAGGAGCCGGGCAATCTCTGCAATCAATTCCTCATCCGGGATGGCGGCATAAACCATAGCCAGGCAATTGATACAGCTCTGCTTTTGTTGCAATTGCGCGCGGGCGCAGTCGTAGGCATGTATCAGAGTTTGGGTATCATTTCTCTTGCGCAGAATGGACACCGCTGCCCGGAAAGCAATTAATTCGCCTGCCGTGGACATGTCGATACCATAACAATCTGGGTATTTGATGGGGGGAGCCGTGCTGGCAACGATGATTTTGACCGGGTCCAGACGGTCGAGCATGGGGAGAATGGCATCTCTCATGGTGTTGCCGCGCACAATGGAATCGTCCAGGACCACCAGCGTATCTTCTCCCGGTTGCACCAGACCGTAGGTCAGGTCGTACACGTGCCGATATAAATCGCGGCGACTGGCGGCATCGGCGATGAAGGTGCGAAGCTTGGCATCTTTTACGGCTATCTGCCCGGAGCGTATGCAGGTGCCGCGTTCGGCGGCAAGGCGCATGAGCTCCTCCTGCAGGCCGAAAAAACCGACTCTGGCAGAGTTGGGGATGTAACTGAAGAACGTATGAGCAAGGTCATCCTTGACTGCCTGCAGAAGTTGCGGCATGAGGTGGCGGCCGAGATCGCGTCGTTCCCGATGAATATCTGCATCATTTGGCCGTGAGAAATAAATGCGTTCAAAAACGCAGCCCCGGGGCTCGGCTTCGGGCAGGCAATCGCCGACCTCCAGTTGGCCGTCTTTCTTCATCACAACAGCCTTTCCGGGGGGCAGTTCCATCACCTCCCGCGTCGTGCAGTTGAAGGCTGCCTGTATGGCCGGTCGTTCACTTGCTACCACAAATACCTCATCATCGAAATAATAATACCCGGGGCGGATGCCATGTGCATCGCGTATGGCGAAGACATCCCCCGAACCTGTCATGCCACATAGCGTGAAAGCACCATCAAGCGGTTGCAGCGCCGCCCGCAACACCCCGGAAAGGTTGACCATTCCGGGGGTGCGGGACTCCTCGCGGTCCAGGTAGTGGGCTATGGTTTGCAACAACAAATACCCATCCGCATGACTGGCCGGGTGATGCCCTGAGTTCAGGAACCACTCATACATTTCTGTATTAGTTGTCAGATTGAAGTTCCCGGCCAGCAGGAGCATACGACCCAGCT
>JAFWYD010000005.1 GCA_017517805.1 Akkermansia sp. | reverse complement strand
GATTACAAGACCAAATGGTGCAATTCTTTGATAAAAACATGTTTATCATTGCATGAAGCATGCAAAATGCTACCGAGAAATCCAGCAAAACAAAACACAATTCATTCAACTAAATAGCTTTAGAGCAAATCGCACTCAAAATGCGATAAACTGGCTGTGCTTCGTATGCGTGGGAAAGCAACACCATTTTGCTTCTCATCACCACATCCACGCAGGCAGCACATTCCACACACTTCTATGCAGAATGAAAACAAAATTACCTAAGAAACTACTTGTGACACTCCTGGCGGCCTACGCCTCCGCAGCGCCTTCTTTTTCAGAAACAATTGAAATTGATAACACAAGCAAAGAATACGCCACATCTCAGACAACCTCTGAGAATCTGGCCATCACAAATGGCGGCTCGCTCTCCATCACAAGCGGGGCAGTATACGACATGACAGAAGCTGGCACATTCCAAGTCCAGACAGGAGGCAAACTGACCGTTTCCGAAGGCACCTTCAAAGGTGGCTCCAACAACTTCTGGTTATATGAAGGTGAAGTAAACGTGGATGGTTCCAACTCAACGGCAGAGGTATGCCGGGGTACCTCAGCCCTGAATTACCGGGTTCTGCTGGGGCTGGATGACGGTCCTGCCAGCATCAACGTTTCAAATGGAGGCACGTTTGTATCTTCCGCTTCACAATTTGTGACCAACTATTTCAGCAACAGCACCGTCAACATCAACGTTGATGGTGCGGGGTCAACTTTTACACAAACCGCCACAACATACAAGGCACAATACTACCCCATTGGTTCAAGCGGTGAATGGGTTTGGCATGACGAGTCGTACAAGACCGATGGAAGTGTTCATCGCTCTGGTGGTTATTACGATAAGGATTCTACCCTTGGAGGTGTCAAATACGATACCCAGGGACCTACTATTACTTACCTTTGTGACAGCGGAACCGACAAGAGCGGCTGTCATTATGATGCCATAACTGACTGTACAACCAATATCAGCGCTACCAACGGAGGTCAAGTCGTATTTGACAGCGTGCTTACCTACATCGGTGGCATCTTAGACAAGGCAAACGGATACAACAATACCAAATCGGCCAATTTCACCATCGGGACTGGTTCCAGCATCTCATTCAACCGCACAGAGGTATACGCCGGTGCCACGATTAACAACGCAGGTACCCTCAACGTGAAAGGCACACTCACACTTCACGATGGTTCCAAGCTCGTCCTGCATAATGATGCAGGAAGCATCAACATTTCCGAAGGCCTCATCGTCAAGGCTGGTGCCGAACTTGAAATCACCTCCCAGGCTCGGGAAAATGAAATACTCATGCTCTTCGGAGATGCCCAGGCAGATGAACTGCTCAACACTACGATTAATAGCGATTTGTATCTTGAAGATAACTCCATTCTCAAATTGACAGGTACCACGCTAAACCTGGGCAACAACGACCTGGTGATGGGAGATAATGTCTCCATTATCCTGAGCGATGATATCGCAAACACCGATGGTAATATCGTGCTCTTCAGCGGAATCAATAATTTGCTCGATGATGAGGGCAACGCTATTACCTCCCTCAAAATTAATGGAGGGAGCAACGAAATCGCCATCGACAATACTGGTAACGTCATCCTCACCGGAAGCGTTCCCGAACCCACCACGACCACATTGAGCCTACTGGCTCTGGCTGGGGTAGTCATGCGTCGCAGACGCAATTGAAGCTCCTCTGCCCGTTTTCTCAACCACACAGCCACCCCGGGTCAATAAAGTCCCGGGGTGGTTTTCATCTGCGGAAAGGAAGCACCTTATTCCGAGACGAAAGCGCCGAATCAGCCACCCGGGACACATGCTTTCTGCATGATGAGGATAGCATGATTATAGACTTGCATGCGCCAATCTATTCTGCTACACTCGCGCGCATACAAGCACCATGGTCACGACAGTATACCCCTACGGCGAAGATTTTCCGATTCTCAAGATAGAAACAGCCCTTTGCACAGCCGAGATTTCGCTCTACGGCGGGCATGTGCTCAGCTGGACTCCGACGGGTCACAAGCCGGTCATCTACATGAGCCCGAAGGCCGTGTTCAAGAAGGGGAAGGCACTGCGCGGCGGCATTCCGCTGTGCTGGCCGTGGTTCGGGAAGAACACGGAGGATGCCTCCCTGCCCGCGCATGGGATTGCCCGCATCTCCACCTGGCAGGTGGGGCGCTGGGAAGAGGGTGAGGATGGCCGCGTGAACCTGCTGCTGGCGCTACCGCCGGAGAATGAGATGATGCCGAGCGGCGCGCTGGGGATGGAGATTGGCAACGAGCTGATTATGAGTCTGGTCACGCTGGATGTGCCGCGCGCCATGCCCTACTCTGCCGCCATGCACACCTATTTTGCCGTGAGCGATTACGAACAGGTAGCCGTAACCGGCCTGGAGGAGCTCGATTTCACCGAGTTTGCCGATGATGCAGTTCCCCACCCGGAGGATCCGCTCATCCCGCTGGGCCACATCGACCGCATCTACCACCCGGTGCCGGAAAATGCCGAAATCACCATCCACGACCCGGCCTGGGGGCGTAGCATCCGCATCTGCCGCGCTGGCAGCGGCTCTGCCGTGGTGTGGAACCCGGGTGCAGCCCTGGCTGCTGGCATGGGTGACCTGGGCGAAGGCAACGAGCGCGGGTTCCTGGCAGTAGAAACCACCGTGGTACCGGCAGAAAATATCATGCTGCGCTGCGGCGAAACGCATGAACTGACCACCCGCATCCAGGTTTTCGGCGTCAATTAACACCATGCGCAAATCCCTGAAATTCCTCGGTACTGCCGCCAAGCTGGGCGGTTTTGCCGTGCTCTCGCTGCTGCTCATCATCCTGGCAGCTGAGGGATTCACCAATGCCAGGGCCAATGACTACTGCCGCAGCCAGGCAGAGGAGTGCCGCCAGGGCGATGTGGGGCTGGTACTGGGCTGCAGTAAGAAACTGAGCCGCAACCGCGCCAATTTCTACTTCACTGGCCGCATGCAGGCCGCTGCCGAGCTATGGAAAAGCGGCAAGTTGAGCTGCATCATCGTGTCGGGCGACAACCGGGAAGTTTATTACAACGAACCGCGCGATATGAAGGAAGCACTGATCAAGCTCGGGGTGCCGGAGGCAAAAATTGTCTGCGACTACGCCGGGCTCCGCACCTTTGATTCCGTGGTACGCGCCCAGCGCATCTTCGGTGCAGAAAAAATCACCATCATCAGCCAGCCATACCATGTAAAACGCGCCGTGGCCACCGCCCGCCAGCTCGGCATCGATGCCGAGGGGTACAATGCACCGCTTGTGCCGGTGAACCGACCCACCTGGCTGCGGCAGTTTCTGCGCGAACGCGCCGCCCGCGTTGCCATGTGCTTCGATCTGCTCATCGGCACCGAACCCCGGCACATGGGGGAACGCATCGACCTCCCCCTCTGAAATCCTCTCCACCAACCAACTGCACACCATGTTCTCTCTCGTTTCCTGCACAGCCATGGCCGGCGTAGCCGAATGGGTATGCTGCCCCGGTGAACTGAATGCCCCGCTCTACCGCGCGCTGGCCGGCTGCCCGGTCATTCACCGCTGGAGCATGGCCGATGACCGCTCTGCCGCCTTCTTTGCTCTGGGCCGGGTGCAAGCCACCGGGAGACCGGTCATCGTGGTGGCAGGCAGCGGCTCCTCGGCCGCGGCCATGACCCCGGCGCTCATCAATGCCTACTACCACCGTTTCCCGCTGGTAGTGCTCACGGTAGACAACGCCGGCAGCTGCGGCGGCACCGGCGCTCCCCAGCGGGTGGAGCAGGAAGCCCTTTTCGGCATGTACGCCCCCACGGTGGAGCTCAACCTCCCCTGCCCGGTTTCTGACCTGCCGAACCTGGTGGATGCCCTCAGCGAGGGATTCCCCCTGCACCTGCATGTGCGGCTGAATGAGGCCACCCAGACCATCCGGAGCGATTTCAGCACCATCGAGGTAGGCGAAGCCCCGCCAGCCCCGCGGTTCCGGGGGTCTCTGGTGGCGGTATCGCAGATGC
The DNA here is from genome assembly GCA_017517805.1 of Akkermansia sp. Classification (GTDB taxonomy): domain Bacteria; phylum Verrucomicrobiota; class Verrucomicrobiia; order Verrucomicrobiales; family Akkermansiaceae; genus Akkermansia. The sequence goes on along the minus strand of JAFWYD010000005.1, from coordinate 16,985 downwards.
TGCGTTTCCGCTCCATGGAAGGGCTGGTGCTGCTCATCGGAGCCCTGAACCCGGATGAGCAGGAACCGGTGCTCTGGCTCGCCCAGACCCTGCGGGTTCCGGTGCTGGCAGAGGCCAGCAGCGGCCTGCGCGAGGAACTGGCCCCCTATCTGCTGCACTATGGCGATGAATTGCTGATTCAGAACCCGCCTCGCCACGTGCTGCGCGTGGGCGATGTACCCACCGGTGCCTTCTGGAAAGCTCTCGAAAACCTTCCCCAGACCGAGGTCTACTCCATCACCCGCACCGGATTCTCCGGGCTGAGCCGCAAGAGCAACGTCGTGGAAGGTGAGCTGGAGCAGATTATGAAAGCCATGGGCGACGTGCCACATGTAGGCGATACTGAGCGTCTGCTCACCCGCAGCCGCCGCGCTGGTAACCAGATGGAAGAAATGCTGCTCGGCTACCCGGAATCTGCCGAGGCCCTGGTGCGGGCATTCTCTCACCATGCCTGCCTGGCCGATGTCATCTGCGTGGGCAGCGCCACGACGATGCGCCTCTGGAACCAGTACGCCCAGAGCCAGCTCCCCACTCATTACCTGCGCGACCTGCACAGCACCGGGGCCGATGGTGTCATCAGTTCCTTCCTGGGTAATGCAGCCGATGCTTCCACAGCCTGCTGCCTTATCGGCGACCTCACCCTGCTGTGCGATATCAATGCCGCCACCATCCTGCCCCAGCTGCCGCCCGGCACCCGCGTGGTGGCTGTGCTGAATAATGATGGAGCCGCCGCCTCGCTGCATGATACCGAGGGAAACCCCGAGCTGGAACGCCTCCTGGTGCAGCCCCAGCCTTTCCGCATGCAGGAGATTGCCCGCCTCTGGGGAGCCGAATACTACGCTATCCGCAGCGAGGCCGACCTCGAAATCCTCGATTCCCTGAGCGCCAATTGCTTCGCCCTGCTCGAACTCATCCCCGACGGCAGCATCTGCGGTTAACCACCCCCTCCATTCATTGATGATGAGCATCTTACAGATTGCTCTCGCACCTATTCGCTCATAAAACAAACGCGAAAATTTATCAAGATTATCAAAAATGGAGAACAGAGGTCAAGCACAAATCGTGTAGGTGCCGCATTTTTTACTTGACAAGTGCTTAAGAAAACCGTAAGATGCCGCCGACATGAGAGTAACCATGACCATACTGACAGGCCTGATGATGGTGCTCACAGCGCAAGCCGAACTGGTTGCTGCGCTGCGCCCCTCTATCAGGGAGGCCGCTGCCAAACATGGTGTGGATCCCGTGCTGATGGAGGCCATCATCCGACACGAATCGGCCAATGCCACATCAAGTGCTGCCCGTCGCAAGAATAATCTGGCGGGTATCATGGGACGCCGCGGACAGCGACGCTATGAATCCAAAGAAGCCTGCGTGCAGGATCTGGCCGCTCTGCTGGCCAAATACCGGGCCAAAGGGCGCGTCACGCTGGTGCAGATCAGCCGCGCCTACTGCTCCAACCACCAGGGATGGGTACGTGGGGTTTCCGCTTACATGAGCAACATCCGCGCCGGTAAGTGGGGGAAAACCCAATAAAATGCAGGTTTCAGAATCCCGAATGCAGAATGGAATCTGCATTCGTCAGTCTCGGTGGTAAGGACTGCCAGCGAGGAGGGTGTGAACGCGGTAGACCTGCTCCAGCAGGACGACGAGGGCGAGTTCATGCTGCATGGTGTGGCGGCCGAGACAGAGCACATGGTCGCAGGCAGCGCGCAGCGCCTGGGTATGCCCATCTGCCGCGCCGATGAGGAAGGCCACATGCTTGACCGCCTGGAGCTGCCAGCGGCGCACACGGGATTCGAACTCGCGGGTGGACCAGTTTTCACCTCGTTCATCCATCGCAATGCGGAGACAGCCCTCGCTGGCTTCGAGCAGGCGGGCAGAAACAGCCTCTGAATCACCTGCTTTCACATAGCGCAACTCGACCCGCCCCAGCGGGCGGAGGCGTTCTTCGAAGAAGCGGACACCGTCGCGGGCATAGGCGATGGAAGGCTTGGCAGCAGCTATAATCCGGAAATCCATATCTACCCCCCAACGGTACAACAGAAGCAGCGGCGCGTCAACCCTTTTACTTGACAGAAGAAGCGATTCTGGTACAATGACCGCGCTATGATGTTTGCTATTCCCATAGGGTATTTTATAGCCATTTTCATGTTTGTGAGCGGTCTGTATGGAGCCGTTGATTTTTTGCAGCACAAGCCGGCAGACTGTGCCAATGCGCTCGTTTTCAAGAAACTGATTGAAGCCGCGTGGCCCATGGCGGTATCGGCCATCATCCTGCTGCTGATTCAGATGAACCGCCAGCTGGAAGATTTGCGGCTGCATGCCAGCTACAGCCCGGATGAACGCCCCGCGCCCAAGAAGAAAAAGCTGAAAAAAGTGGTCAGGGTTGAGGAAGAAGAGGAAGAGCCCGCCCCGGCAGCGCGAGCCGCAGCCCCGGCCTCCATGCCCGCTACGGCCCCCCAGGTTCACATCCCGGCAAGCATACCCGCCACCCATGCTACCCCGGCAGCAACCAGTACACCGCCTATGAAGCCGGTGGTGCCCATGCCGAATTTAGCACCGGCCCCGGTAGCAGCTGCGCAGCATCCTGCACCAGCCCCAATCCCCATTTCCGCAGGCAAGACCCCGCTTTATCCGAATTCGCCGATTCCGGGCGGCGGACGTGTGCCGCAGGCACCACCTCCCCAGGCCGATGGTATTGACAAACTGCCTTCCGGCGGCAAACGAGCCCCCCGCAAAGGTGAGCACCAGGAACTGAGCTTCTTCAAGGTCGATTAACAACACCCCGGTATGGAGCCCCCCCGCCAAGCCCGCCCCACGCTGGCACGCATGATGCAGCAGTATGGCCAGACTCCGGTTAGCCCGGAGGAGCTGGTGGCGGTCAGCGCCGGGGCCAGCGGCCGCAGCATCATGCGCGCAGCAGGCATGCTGGGCATTTACTGGACCGACCAGCGGGCCGATAATCACTCGTTCCTGCCGGCAGCTCACGGCTTGCTCCAGGCCGGCATCCGGGTTCCTGCAATCCTGGCAGAGGAGACCCTGCCCGGCAACTGCGGTGCCTGCCTGGTGCAGGATCTGGGAGAAACAGATATCCTGAGCCTGAGGAATGCAGACTGGAGCCGCCGCCGCGAGGCCTATGCCCAGGCTTTCCGCACCTTGCTTCCCTTTTACCAGCTGAGACCGGTCTGGCCGCTGCAGCCCGCGTTCGATGCGCCGCTCTACCGCTGGGAGCAGGAATACTTTGCCGAGCACCTCATCGGCCGCCACCTGGGGGGCGATGCTGCGGCCTTTCTGGCTCAACCAGCCCTGCAAGCCATGGCCGACTGGCTCGCCAGCCTGCCCCGCGTGCCGGTACACCGCGATTGCCAGAGCCAGAATATCATGCTGCACGAGGGCGAAGCCTGGCTCATTGATTTTCAGGGGATGCGATACGGCCGCCAGGAATACGACCTGGCCTCGCTGCTGTACGACCCCTACATGGAACTGAAAGAAGGAGAACGCGATGAATTGCTGCAACTCTGGGCGCAGATGAGCGGCAGCCGCATTTCCCAGGATATCTACAGCGCCTGCGCGATGCAACGCCTGATGCAGGCGCTGGGTGCCTTTGCCAACATAGGCTACAACCAGCAGCGCGACTGGTACCTCAATCTTATTCCCACCGGGCTGGCGGCTCTGCAACACGCTGCGGCCCACACCCCCGCCGATTCCCCTGCACACCCTGCTGCTGCATGCATCCTACAACTACTAAACACGTAAGCTTTCTGGCTGTCATCTTCTGGCTTGCTGTCCTCACGGGCGTATGGTTTGCGCTCGATGGCCGCCTGCGCCAGTATGACCAATGGCTCTTCAACCGCCTGGGACACGCACTCTGCCCCTGGGCCGGGGAGGATTTTCCGCAACTGCTGGCTCCGGAGGAAGCAGTAAAAATGGAACCGGTGGTGAGCGAAACCCGCCTGCGCGAATGCCCGGTAGTGGGCATGGTAGAACTGAATGAGCAAGCCTGCGCAGCGGCATTTGCCGCGCTCCCCCTGGGGGCTCAGGATTTTGCCGTGCTGCTCAACAAGCTGCAACAGGGAGGGGCCACCACGGTGGGCCTCTCTGCCCCGCTGGTCTGGCAAGGCGAGCAAGGCGACATGGTGCGCGAAATGCTCTGCCGCGTGCTGGGTGGATTCCCGCATTCGGCTGTCGGTCTGCGCGGGCGCACCGCCGCGCAGCCGGATTTCACCCCGGCCATGCTCCGCAACTCCTCCATACCGCCGGAAAACATCACGGGCGACCCCTCGGGGCTCCCTGCCGCCAACCGTCCCCAGCCCAACGGATTGACGGAAACCCCGGATGCGCTGGCCGTCGTCTGGGCTCCAGACTGGCTGGAAGGTGAGCCCCACACCCAGAATCCCTCTGCGATTGACAGCATTTCCTTCCCCCTGCTCATGCGCTGGAATGGGGAAACCATCCCCACGCTGCCCTTCCGCCTGGCGCTGGCCCGGCTCGGGCTGGATGGCAAGGATGTGAAAGTAAAGCTCGGCCAGGAGATTTCCTACGGTGGGTTCACTCTGCCGATTGATGCCAACAGCCGCACACGCCTGACCGATGCGAAGGTGCTTTCCCTGCCGCTGGCCGATGTGGTGAGCGGTGCAGACCTGACTACCCGACTGGGCAAACGCCCCTGCATCATGCTGGAGCAACCCGCCGCCGGGCAGCACACACCGTTGCGCCTGGAGCGGCTGGCACGCACGCTCTCCCAGCTGGCCGGCACGGAAAAAGTCATCACTCACACCAGCGAACGCCCGGTGGGTGGCCGGGTGCTGCGCCAGCAGCCCGTGCTGCCCGGCTGGCAAAGCCGCTCGCTGGCCTGCGTATGCCTGCTCATCTTCCTGTGGGTGATGCCCTTTGTGCCAGGATTCCTGCGCTGGCTCATCCTGCTGGGGCTGCCTTGTGCCGTGGTGTGGGCCGCAGCCGGGCAAGTGCAGCAGGGGTATTGGTTTGCAGCGGCTCCGCTACTGGCCTGGTGGCTGGTGCTGGCCCTGGTTTTCCTGCTGCACCGCACCCATGAAAAGGGGCTTTTCGGCAAGCGCCGCCACTGACCTCTCACTAGCGTTTTTTACGCCAATGCAGAAGAGCCTGGGGTTGCACACCCCAGGCTCTTCTCTATCTACAGGAGGCAGGAAACCCGGTATCAGTTCCTGGCGGCGAACTGATCACGGCAGGGGCAATCTGCCAGAGTCCAGGCAGCCTTGCCGCTTTCTGCAATGTGCACCAGGGCGTGGTAGGTATCTTCCTCATCCGTGCCGAGGGCGGCGGCAATCTCCCCAGCAGTAGCCGGGGTGGTGGTGAGGGCTCCCTCGGCAGCAGCCAGAAGCTTCAGGAACACATTGGCAGCCAGCTTGCCGGCCTGCACACCAGGCTGGTGGTAGGCATTGATGTGAATAAGGCTGGCATAGAAGCTCACGGTGCGCTCAAAGAGGGCGATGAGCATACCCAGCGTGTAGGCATTCACCACGGGGATGGAGATGGTGATATTCTTGCGGCCGCTCTCGGAAAGCGCCTTGCGGGTACCGCGCAGGAAGCCCTGCAGATAATCACCGGCGGTGAAGGAATCCTCGACCTTGACCGTATCGGTGGGAGCCTGGCGAACCTCGATAAAGGTCACAAAGAAGTTGTTGATACCATCGCGCAGCTGCTGCACGTAGGCATGCTGGTCAGTCGAGCCCTTGTTGCCGTACACGGAAATGCCCTGGTTGACAGTGTTGCCATCCAGATCGAGCTCCTTGCCCAGGGATTCCATGATAAGCTGCTGGAGGTATTTGGAGAAGAGCACCAGACTGTCCTTGTAGGGCAGCACCACCATATCCTTCTTTCCCTTGCCCTCACCAGCCTCATACCAGGCGAGTGCCAGCTTCATGGCCATGTTGCTGGCCGTATCGGCCACGCGGGTGTGGGCATCCATCGCGGCGGCACCAGCCAGCAGGCTATCGATATCCACCCCCTGCAGGGCAGCAGGCACCAGCCCCACCACCGAGGTCTCAGAGGTGCGGCCACCCACCCAGTCTTCCATGGGGAAGCGCTTCACCCAGCCTTCGCTCACAGCCACTTTATCGAGCGTGGAGCCCACGCCGGTAACAGCTACGGCCTGCTTGGCAAAGCAGAGCCCCTTGCCGGCAAAATACTGCTGGGCGCAGACCATGCCATTGCGGGTTTCCGGGGTGCCACCACTCTTCGAGATAACCACGGCGAGCGTCTCGCTCAGCGGCAGGGTATCAAGCACCTTGTACATGCCATCCGGGTCGGTGTTATCAAGGAATGCCATAGCCAGGCCATCGGCCGGCAAAGCATCTGCCACCAGCTCCGGCCCCAGCGCAGAACCACCAATACCAATCACAAGGCAGGTGGTGTACTTCCTGCCGTTCGGGGCAAGAATCTTGCCGCTCAGCACATCAGCAGCAAAGGCCTTGAGGTCGGCCAGGGGCTCATCAATCTTGGCGCGCAGTTCCGCCGTGGGGGCAATGGCGCTGTTGCGCAGCCAGTAGTGACCCACCATGCGGTTTTCGTCCGGATTGGCAATCACGCCGCTTTCCAGAGCCGCAATATCCGCATAGGCGCGGTCGATGAGCGGCTTCATCTCCGCCAGGAACTCAGGCGTGAGCGGCAGCTTGGAAAGGTCGAGGGAAATCCCCATTTCGGGGTAACGCAGAAGCTGTGAGGCGTACTGTTTCATAACGCGGCGCATTATACCCCCCTCTTCTCCTTTGGGCAAGCCCAATTTCCCAGGACCTGCCCCGCTGCACATGTGTCCCAATGATTTGGGACACTTGGATGGACGATGGGCTATTTGGATTTTAGCGATTTACGGCCAATGGAGAGGCATGTGGTACCCCCACACAAAATTTCATATCGAATACGATGATGATGTGTCATCATGCCACCCGATTTTACGGCACCGCAGCCCCCGAAACCCAGTAATTCTGCCGCATTCAGCATTTCTACCGGCAGACGGACTTCCACAATATTCATTATCGGCTTGCAATCAATGCCTCTATATGGTAGCATATCGCGCGTTCATGATTACCGACCCCGAAGCACTCTTCCAATGGAAAATCCGCGCCTCTGCCCAGCCGCAGGGGCGCACGGTGCTTGACCTGGAGGCCGACAGCCTGCACCGCCACCGCGAAAAGCTCTGCCTCATCCAGTATGCCGATGCCGAAGGTGTGGTGATTATTGACCCGCTGGCTATCGAGGATATGAAGCTTTTCACCCTCTGGCTGCAGGAAGCCGATGTGTGGATGCACGGGGCTGATTACGACATGAGCTTGCTGCAGAATGCCTTCGGGGTTTTGCCGCACATGATACTCGACACGCAGATTGCGGCCCGCCTGCTCGGGTTCCAGCAATTCGGGCTGGCCGCCCTGGTGGAGCACTACTATGGCATCGTGCTCAGCAAGAAGAACCAGCGCGCCAACTGGGGGCTGCGCCCCATGCCGGCAGATATGAAGGAATACGCCCAGGGCGATGTGAAATTCATGCTGGAAATGGCCGATAAGCTCGTAGCTGAACTCCAGCATCTGGGCCGCTATGAATGGTTCCTCGAAAGCTGCGCCTGCAATCTGGAGCATGGCCGAGAGCGCCACGCCAGCACGGGTTCCGATCCCTGGCGCATCAAAGGCAGCGGAAAGCTCACCCGCCGCGGGCTCGCGGCCCTCAAAACCCTCTGGCTCTGGCGCGACCGCGAAGCCGCCACCATCGACCGCCCGGCCTTCATGGTCAGCGGCAACGATGAGCTCCTCCGCTGGAGCTTTGCCCTGCAGGAATTCCGACCGGTATTCCCCAACCGCAACATGCACACCCACCGGGCCGCGCGTTTCCGCAAGGCGGTGGAGCACTTCCAGCTCATGGATGAAGAGGAATACCCCGAGCTTCTCAAACGCGTGCACCACGAGACAGACAGCCACTTTGATTTCCGCGTGGAGCAATGGTCTGCCCGCCGCAATTCCATTGCCGAAGAACTTGCCCTCGAACCCTCCCTCATTGCCACGCGCAGCCAGATTGAATCCATCGCCGCCCACGAGGATAAGGGGCTCGCAGCCCTGATGAACTGGCAGCGCAACCTCCTGACCCGGTAAAAGGCAGAGGGCGCAGCATTGCAAGTATCGCCCCCCCCTCTCGCTCGCTATCCCCCCATTGCTCCACCCGGCCTGGGGAAACTCCATTTTTTGCCAGCGGCACATAGCAAAGAGCTTTCCTCCTTGCGGAGAAAAGCTCTTTTTGAAAACCAAAACCTGGTGTTGGGGGCTCTTTAGCGCTTGCTGAACTGGAAACGCTTGCGGGCACCGGGACGACCAGCCTTCTTGCGTTCCTTCATGCGGGAATCGCGGGTCAGCAGGCCCTGCTCGCGGAGAGCGGAGCGGTACTCCTCGTCAATCATGACAAGGGAGCGGGCGATAGCCAGGGAGATAGCACCCGTCTGGCCGTGCACACCACCACCGCGGCAAACGACGCGCACGTCGAACTTCTTCATGGTGTTGGTGGCATAGAAGGGCTGCAGAACGGCGTTCTGGAGGGCATCCGTGGGAAGGTACTCCTCGAAGGAACGACGGTTGATGGTAATCTTGCCGGACTTGCCTTCCTCGGCGGGGGTGAGCCAGGCGTGAGCGATGGCTTCCTTGCGACGGCCAGTAGCGTTGTAGGGAGTAGTAGACATAGTCAGAATGAAATTAGGCGATGGTTACAGCTTCCGGGGTCTGAGCGGTGTGGGGGTGCTCAGCGCCGACATAAACCTTGAGACGGCCACCCTGGGCGCGACCCTGGCGGGTGTGGGGAATCATGCCCTTCACGGCGAGTTCCACAATCATCTCAGGATGAGTCTTACGCAGCTTGGCGGGGGTAGTCACCACCTGGTTACCCACATAGCCGGTGTAACGGGTGTAAATCTTGGCACGCTCCTTGTTACCCGTGAGCACGACCTTATCGGCATTCACGATGATAACATAATCACCGCAGTCCACGTGGGGGGTGAAGATAGTCTTGTTCTTACCGCGAAGCAGGTTAGCTGCTTCAACTGCAACCTGACCGAGCACCTTACCGGCTGCATCGATCACATACCACTTACGCTCAATATCCTGAGGCTTGGCAGAGAAGGTTTTCATATTTATCGTATTTCTTATTCCAGTTTTGGCTTTCGCCATATAACGACCCATAAACAGGTCAGCTCGCAGAGGGTAGCACAGCACAATTTTAATGTCAACCGCATTTTGTGACTTGCCTGAACTTTTTTTTACTTTTCGTGAAAAAGTGCTTGCCATGTGGGGCTTTCGGCATTAAACTGAGCGCGCGCAGGTGGCATACGCGGCCGCGCAGAGCAACCAATTAAGAACGACATAATGGCAAATCCCCCCAATAATCGCGGCGGCAAGCCGCAGCAGCGCAACAACAACAGCCCGCGTCCCGCAGGCAATGCACGCCCCACCACCACCGCCCCCAAGCCCAAGAAGGTTGATGATGACGGCGAGGGTGAGATTGAGCTCGAAGGCGTGGTTTCTGCCGTGCTCGCCGGCACGATGTTCCGCGTGAAGGTGGCCAATGGCCATGAGTTCCTGGCCCATATCTCCGGCAAGATGCGCAAGCGCTTCATCCGCCTCGTGGTGGGCGACCGTGTCCGCATTGAGGTTTCGCCCTACGATATGAGCAAAGCCCGCATCACCTTCCGCCTGAACTGATGTGAGCGCAGCATGCCAATGAAGGAAAAGCCTGAGAGTTTTCTCAGGCTTTTTTGATTGACGGGGGCAGACAGCATTCCGCCTCAGGTGCCAATGCGCACAAGGGAGAGGGAGACCACCTCCTTCACCCCGGGCAGCTTGCGCAACTGTGTGGCACAGGCCCGCGCCGTTGCCCCCGTTGTAAACACATCATCCACCAGCACCAGGCGAGATGGGAAGCTGCGGTGGCGTGAGAAAAAGCCCGGAGGTTTGAGATGATACGCCCGCATGGCATTCAATCGCCGGGCCCGGGCAGTCAGGCGAGTCTGGCTCAGCACCCCCGTATCGCGGCGTTCGAGCAGCTCCGCATACCGCAGGCCACGCATCGTTGCCAGGTGGCGGGCCAGTTCCCCTGCCTGGTTGTAGCCGCGCGTGTAGAGTTTCTGGAGGGTGACCGGAACCGGCACCAGCAGCCAGTCGCTATGGCGGGCAAGGCGCGGGGTCTTCTCCCACAACTCATGGAGCAAGCCTGCCAGCGGGCGTGCCAGATGCAACGCCCCGTGGTATTTGAAGGCATAGATGAGCTGCATGGCCTCCTCCGACTGCCGGAGAGCCTGGCGGGCCATGGCGAATGGTCGGGCATGCCCTGAGCAATGGTCACAGCGGTCGGCATCCACCTGCAGCCCGGCAGTAGGAGCCCCGCAATGCAGGCAGACAGGCACCGGGATACGCGGAAGCTTTCGCAGGCAATCCGGGCAGATAGTCAGATCTGCGGTTTCACCACAAAGCTCACAGGTGCTGGGAAAGAGCCAGCTGAGCATGAAGTCTCATCTCAGTTGCGGTGGCGGGAAATAAACTCCCGGGCCACCGCCTGGTATGCCATGGAGGCAGCGCCGAAGCGGTCGTGCTCCATAATCGTGCGTCCGAAACTAGGAGACTCCGCCACGCGCACCGAGCGGGGGATGTAGTTCTTGTACAACTTATCCGGCAATTCCTGCTGCACCTGGCGGATCACCTCGTTGGCGAGCTTGGTGTTGTTGTACATCGTCATGATGATACCCTCGTGCGTAAGCCGGGAGTTCACCCCGTTCTCGCGGATCTGGTCCATCACAAACAAAATCTTGGAAAGGCCCTCCAGACTCAGGAACTCGCACTGCATCGGCGTAATCACCTCATCGCAGGCACACAGGGCCGAGGTCATCAGCACCCCCAGCGATGGCGGGGTATCCAGAAACACATAGTCAAAATAATCGGCCTGCCGCAGGCCGGCCATCGCATCATACATGCAGGTAAGGTGCGACTCTGTCTGCGTGAGCTCCACCTCCACACCGGAAAGGTCCACATGCGCCGGCACGATGGAGAGATTACGGCGGCGGGTCGTGCGAATCAAGTCCTCCAGCAAGGCATCGCCAATGAGCGCGGGATACAGGCTTTCCTCGCTCCCCACCTCAACGCCGAGCATAGTGCTGGCATTCGCCTGGGAATCCATATCGATAAGCAGCACGCGCTTTCCACGCGCTGCCAGGGCAGCAGAGAGATTCACCGCTGTCGTCGTTTTACCTACCCCGCCCTTCTGGTTCGCTATGGCTATGACTTTCACGCCCCGCATTCTACCGGACACGCCCTGCTTTTTCAAGCGGTATTTTGAATGCAGACACAGTACATGCAGGAAGTGAATCGCGGACAGATGAAAGTTCTACATCACTTGACACCAGGGAAAGGCTCTGCTATCATCGCCGCCGCTGTCATGAATTACCTGGAAATCGCTCTCATAGCCCTGGCGCTTTCGGTCGATGCAACAGTCTATGCGTTTTCGTACGGGCTGCTGCTGCGGCAGGGGCGCGGCATGGCTGCGCTCTGGCTGGCGCTGACCGTAGGTGGCTTCCAGGCAGGTATGCCGCTGCTGGGATACTGGAGTGGCGAAGCCCTGCGCAGCATCGTCAGCACCTGGGCCCCCTGGGTTGTACTGGTGGTATTCGGGCTGCTGGGTGGCAGCATCATCTGCAAAGCCTGGCAGAAGCATGAAGAGGAAGAGCAGGCACCGGCCACCGCGCTCGGTCTGACCGGCCTGTTCGTGGTGGGAGTCGCCACCAGCATCGATGCCCTTGCCGTGGGTGCCTGCATGGCCCTGGGCGGCATCGGTGGCCCCCAGCTCCATCTGGGGCAGGCCGTCTGCATCATCGGCCTCATCACCTTCATCTGCGCGCTGAGTTCCTTCCACAGCGCCCGCCTGCTGCACCACCTGCCCACCCGCTGGCTGGAAACCCTCGCAGGAATCCTGCTTATCGGCCTCGGTGTGCAGAATGTCTGGTGAACCGGGAGCCTCAAACTCCGGCCTGAGCCAGAATCTGCTGAATCTGTTCCTTCGGGCGGGCGGGCCAATGCTTGTTGGCAATGGGACTGGCCGGGCTGGGATGCAGCATGGTTCCCAGCACAAATTCCTTCCCGGGCAGGGCTGCTGCCGCTATTTCGAGCTGCTTGAGCGCATAGCCGCCCACACCGATGAGCACCCGGGGCTGCAGAATCTCAATCAACCGCACCAGGTGGCGCTGGCAAGCAGCATCCAGTGCCTCCACCTGCGCCTTGGGCAACTGCGTGGGGGTGATATTGGCTCCGCTCTCCCCCATCCAGATAAGCGGGCAGTAATTCGCCACATATGCCCGTTTGAAAAAGTTTTCAGCCGTGCCGTACATCTCCTCGAATAGCCCCCACAGGCGCCGCCCACTCACCTCCGACCTCGGGCAGGAAAAGCCCTGCACAGGACGCTTCGGGTGCGTCTTTGCCGGACTACCCACCGAGGCGGTAATCCCCATCCACAGAGTGACTGCCGCTATCTCTCCAAAAGGGACTCCGGTCTGAGCCATTCCGAATGGCCCGGGGTTCATTCCCAGATAAAGCACATCCTTCTGCCCTGCCCCGAACTTGCGGATATAGGCTTCGTGTCCCTCCCAGGCGTAATCCAGCGGGTTATAGGTATAGGCCACCGGGGCGGCAAACTCCAGGGCACTCACCTCACGGCTCAATTCCTTTGCGGCGGCAATAAGCTGGTCTCTCTGCATGCGGCGAATATAACACAACGGTACGCAGAATGCAAAATAATAAAAACCGCCTGACTGGACATCAGGCGGTTTGATGCAATTCTGTAAACTTGACTTACTTGCCGAAGTAGCGCTTCAGGAGGCCATCAAAGCCTTTGCCATGGCGGGCTTCGTCCTTGCACATCTCGTGCACGGTATCATGCACGGCATCGTAGCCCAGCTGCTTGGCACGCTTGGCAATAGCCAGCTTGCTGTTGCAGGCTCCGAACTCAGCATCGGCGCGCATGGCCACGTTCTTCTCCGTGCTGTCGGTCAGCACTTCGCCCAGCAGCTCGGCAAACTTGGCGGCGTGCTCGGCTTCCTCCCAGGCGTAGCGGCGGAATGCCTCGGCCACCTCGGGATAGCCCTCGCGCTCTGCCTGGCGGCTCATGGCCAGGTACATACCCACCTCGCAGCATTCGCCCTGGAAGTGGTCGCGCAGCCCCTTCACCACCTCTTCATCAAGCCCCTGGGCCACGCCCACGCGGTGCTCATCGGCATAGATCTTCTCGGCAGCTTCGTCAAGCTCCACAAAGGTATCCACCCCGCACACGGGGCAGACTTCCGGCATGGTGTCGCTCTCGATGACTTCGCCACAGACGGTGCACTGGTACTTCTTCATTTGTCGTTTTCCTTTCGTGTTGTTGTGTTGTTCGTGTCGTGTATAGGTTACCCGTTAGCCGGGAACACGGCCAATATATCACTACCATTCCGGTATGTCAACAACTTTTTAGAATTATTCTAAAAATATTTCAACTGGGGCAAATACTACGGAAACCTGAAGAAATGACTCTCCGCGTAAAGCCTTGATAATCCATATATGGCACCATTTCATGCTTGACGGTACAACAAATTGTGTTAATCTGAGCGCATGCGATGCATACAGTGCGGATACATGGATGACAAAGTGATCGACTCTCGCATGTCGAAAGACGGGACGTGTATACGCCGCCGCCGCGAATGCCTGCGGTGCAACTACCGCTACACAACCTACGAGCAGATTGAGCGCACGGAGTTGCGCGTAGTCAAGCGCGATAATCTGCATGAAGCGCTGAACCGCGAAAAGATTCTGCGCGGCATGGTGAAAGCCTGCGAGAAGCGCCCGGTGAGCATGGACCAGCTGGATATTGCGGTCGATGAAATCGTGGCCGACCTGCACCGCGACCACCAGCGCGAAGTTCCCTCCTCGGTCATTGGCATGAAGGTGATTGAAAAGTTGCAGACCATCGACCCGGTAGCCTATATCCGCTACGTTTCCGTCTACCGCCAGTTCCGCACGGTGGATGAATTCATCGAACTGGTGCGGCGCATGGAAATCAAGACGGTGCAGGACCCGCTGCAACGCAAACTCGACCTGGAATAACGATGATAGCCTTCAAGAACAAGCGACCGCTGCTGCAGACCGGGCATTGCGTGATTTCCGACTACGACACCGGCTGGCTGGAGGATGTGCTGCAACAGGCGGCCAATGCCGCCGGGGCCAGCCTGCCCTTCCGCAGCGAGATTGCCAAAGCCATCCTGATGTACCTGGAGGAAAAATGCCCGCTGCATGCCGTGCCGCTGGATTACCTCTTCCAGCGCATCGCGGGCATGCTGCGCCAGGCTGGACTGCCACGCATTGCCGACCACCTGCGCGTACAGACACCGCCCGTCATCATCGACCTGCACCAGATTGCCACGCAAAGCCCCCTGCCCCTCTTCTTCTATCAGGAACTCGAACAACAACTCGACCACCTGCGCCGCCTGGGGCTCACTACCTATGAATTCGCCGGAGCCGAATCATGCAGCAAACTCCTGGGCGACCGCCAGCGCGCCTGCCCCACCCAGCGCCGCATGCTCGATGAGCTCAACGCCTTCCTTGCCTCTCAGCAACAACTTGCCAGTTAACAAGTTATATACACTTGTGTAAGATTCAGGATTTAATCCTGAATCTTACACAAGCAAATACAATCCATTCATTCTCTTTCAACAACGAGATTCTCCCTGCTCGATAAATGGGAATTTGGCGGGGAACTCTGTCGGAGCACGGGACTTCAGTCCCGATTGGAAGCACCGTTATTTCGGGACTGAAGTCCCGTGCCCCGACAACGACAAACATCAATTTATCGGGCTCTGTATCCAGACTTCGGGAACGCGCGCACAAGGATTCACATGTCGTTCTTCTCAAACAACTTACGCAGCAGAATCAGCAAGGGTTGAGAAGACGTTACGGAGACAGAATCGGTATCATGGGCACTCAGGTAAAGGGAGGCGGCCCCACCGGGATAATGCACGCTGCGCCTCAGCCTGCCTCCGTAGGAGAATACCTTGCGAGAAGTAACATGGCACACACGGCGACTGGTGATGACGCAGGCATCCTTCTCCGTGGGCACGAGTATCAGCACACAAAACGCAGCAATAACCAGATAAATCGCGCCCAGGAAACAGGCAGCGGGGAGCGTCCCGGCATCCAGCCAGCAGGCCGCGCCACCAGCCCCCAGGGCAGACAAGGCCAGGAGCAGTACCAGCAGGGTCTTACGGCGCTGGCGGGGTGATTGTAGTTGCCGGGCCGTTGCTGTTTTTCCCAGCCATTGCACCTGCTCATCGGCACGTAGTTCCTGCTGCATGCGCTCCCGCAGCCGCGGCGGCAGCATCTCCCAATCGACCGGTGTGGAGGGGGTATCTGGCAGCGGCGGCACCTGGGCAGCCAGTTCGTTGAGCAAGGCTTCCACCCGCCGGGGTTCCGGCACAAAGGCGAAGCAGGCCTCCTCAAATCCGTCCTCCTTTTCCGGCAACTGGAAAAAGAGGTGTCCGGTGCCATCGGGGCGCTGCTCCAGGTGCTGAACCATGCCGGGGAGCAGCGGGTAGGCGGTGATGCATTCGCCCGGTTGCAGAATCATAGCGCGGTGGGTTGTGAGCAGGTACACCTGCTTCCTCTGCCGCCGCCTGGCACCAGAGGTCGACATCATCCAGCCAAGCAGAGAGAACAGCAGCAGAAATGTATATGCCACCAGCAGCGATGCCGTCGATGTACTCCCACGCAGCCAGCCCAGGAGCACCAGGGCGCTGAACGCAGTGATGAAGAAGAACAAGGTCAGGACGAAGCCCTGTTCCAGCAGTTTTTCCAGGCAGGTAATCCAGCCCCAGCGGCTCACACGCGCGCGCTCCATGTAGCGGCATTCCTCCCCCGGCAGCAAGGTCCGGCTCAGCATCTCCTGATCCACGGGCTTTAAATCATCCACTCGCATTGTCTTCGGTCAGGGGCAGTTCAATTTCTTCTCCGCATCGTCAATCAGGCGGGCAATGCGCAGGGCATCGGGCACATGGAGAAAACCCTTATCTTCCGAAACACGGCGGCCGTAGGTATATTCCATGATGAGGTCACCCCTGCCACCGGGGCGGTGTACGCGGGAGGTAATGATGCCGGGCTCCAGCGGCCAGGCATGGCGCTGCACCCCGCGCCACCAGTTGGCGCGGTAGACCAGGATGCGGCGGTCGGTAAGCAGATAAAGCGTGCGGCGCAAGCGCCGCTGCTGCATGAGGGGGAACACCAGCAGCAGCGGGCAGATTAGCGCCAGCAGGAAAAGCGGCAGAGTGGCACTGTTCACCACCGGCAGCTGCGGGCGGCCATGCCACAGCACCCTTTCCCCCGGCAGCAGCTCTGCCTGCAGTCGCGTCTGTTCCTGTTCTGTCATCATGAGTCCTGAATCAACCGGGCTACGTACTCAATATCCGGCACGGATTGCAAACCGAAAGGCACCTTACCCCATCGGCTACGGAACTGAGCATTGTACCCAAAAATCAAATCGCCGCTGCCATCCTCCTGCACCGTATAGCGCTTCAGCAAACCGGGTTTCAGCGTCCAGCCATCCATCTGCAAGCGTCCTGACCAACCGGGAGCCACCACCATCACGCGCTGGTTCGTGAGCAGCAGCAGGCTTCGCTTCTGCCGGTGGTACCACCGCCACGGAGCAGATAACAACGTGAAGCTTCCAGCCCAGACGGGCAGCGAACACAGCGCCAGTTCCCAGCTACGGGGCCATGCAAAACACAGCCAGCCAATGGCTACCCCCAATGACACCACTCCACCCATCAGAGCCATCACGGCATCCACCGTCCAGAGCTGCGGCACGGGGCGCCCCGACCAGCGGATTTCCTCGCCGGAGCGGAGCACCTGCTGCAGGTACTGCTGTTCGGGCAG
>JAFWYD010000062.1 GCA_017517805.1 Akkermansia sp. | reverse complement strand
GGGCAGTCGTTTCACCGCCGGGGGAAGCCGTGGCTGTGCCGGCAGAGGAGGATGAGGTATCCACCCTGCTGGGGCTGGGGAAAGCCCCTGTGGGGGCAGTCGTTTCACCGCAGGGGGAAGCCGTGGCTGTGCCGGCAGAGGAGGATGAGGTATCCACGCTGCTGGGGTTGGGGAAAGCCCCTGTGGGAGCAGTCGTTTCACCGCCGGGGGAAGCTGTGGCTGTGCCGGCAGGGGAGGATGAGGTTTCATCATTGTTGCCCCGGGAGGCCTGCCCGGTAGATATGGATAGACCGATATGCTCCCAGTCTGTGGATGCGACCAAGCCGGAGCCTTCCGGCGAAAAGGCTGCGGTTGCAACAGACGAAAGCCCCCGGCCTGAAGGGTTTTCGGTGCTGCCGGCAGCTGATGCACAGCCATTGCCGTCTGGTTCAGGAATGCCTGCGTATGTGCCATCGCGACATGGGTTGGAGAGTATGCCGGTAGTACCCGCATCTGTGCTTTTGCGGCAGGAGACGGGACTAGAGGAGCTGGCCGATGAGCAATTCCTGCCGGATGGTACATTGCTGAACCGCGGTACATACAGAATCATCCTAGAAGTCCGGGATGATGAGCGGAAGCCGGATGGCAGCCCCAGGAAGAAACCTATAGGGCAGGGGGGATTCGGTATCACCTACCTGGCAGAGGATGTGAAATTGAACCGGAAGGTCATCATCAAGGAGAACTTCCCCAAGGACTTCGTAGTGCGCCTCCGGAATCTGAATGTGGTTTCCCGCAAGCAGGGAAGGCCGGATGATCCCTATGGAACGTTGCGTGATAATTTCCTCAAAGAAGCGAAAATCATCGCTGCGGTCAAGGAGAGGCATCCCAACATAGTGGATGTGGTTACCTTTTTTGAGGATTTCAATACCTCCTATTTCGTGATGCCATATATCGAGGGAGAATCGCTCCGGAAGTGTCTGGAGGGTCGCGGCTGGGATGAAGCATCGGCTCGCGAATTGCTCGAAGGTCTGCTGGGTGGTGTGGCTTATCTGCATGAGCTCGGGGTGTTGCACCTGGATATCAAGCCGGATAATATCCTCATGAATAAGGGAATCGTGCCGGTGCTGATTGATTTCGGGGCCTCGCTCAGCACATTGCTCCCGAATGGGGCGATGGCGTTTTCTGCAGGTTATGCACCGCCTGAGCAGTGCGCCTATGAGCGCCTCAGCGAACTGGGACCCTGGACGGACCTTTACGCCCTGGGGGCTACGATGCACCATATCATTACCGGGACTCGCCCCAATCCGCAGAGTC
Source organism: Akkermansia sp. (assembly GCA_017517805.1). GTDB lineage: Bacteria > Verrucomicrobiota > Verrucomicrobiia > Verrucomicrobiales > Akkermansiaceae > Akkermansia. The sequence goes on along the minus strand of JAFWYD010000062.1, from coordinate 37,388 downwards.
GCCCGCTTTCAGAGCAAGTGAAATCCTACCCGGGATTCAGCCGGGCTTTCCTGGCCTCCATCGATAAGGCGATGCATCCAGAAATCAGGCACCGCTGGCAATCTGCCCGTGAGTGGCTGGAGCTCTACCAGCAGATGGATGAGATTACGCGTGAATCCAAGCGCCTCATCTGATACCGATGACAGACTAACACAAGCAGCAGGAAGGGGCGGGTGCTTCATGGAATCTTCTGAAGAGGAAACGGTTTACATGCCGGTAGAATCACGCAGGCCAGCTGCGGTAGCTGGTGATGAAACGGAGTTTTCCGCATCAGGGGATGCGGTGCAGCCTGTCCCCCGGGTGGAGCTTTGCCCACCGGATGATGCCCAGACTCAGTTTACCCGAATAGTGGAGCATCCCTCAACTGGGGAGCACGGTGCTGTGGAACAAGTGCGGGTAGAGGATGAGGAAACGATTTTATCCGGAGCCATAGCGCGATCTGTGTGCTCCCGCCAGCTGAGCGTGGAGCCGTTGCCTGCTGGAACGCAGCTGGATATGGGAACCTATACGGTAAAGGAGGTGCTGGGGCAGGGGGGCTTCGGTATTACCTATCTGGCATACGACCATTCCCTGAAGGTGGATTGTGTTATCAAGGAGAATTTTCCCCGTCAGCTGGCAGGGCGTAGTTGCGAAGATTCCATTTCCGTGCATTCATACCAGCTGGGTCAGGAGACAGATTCCTACCCGGTCGTGCTTGAAAACTTTGTGCGCGAAGCCCGCATGATTGCGGCCGCAGGCCGCTACAAACAGCACCCCAACATTGTGGGTGTATCCAGGTTGTTTGTGGAGAACAACACGGCCTATTACGTGATGCGCTATGTGCAGGGCCGTACTCTCGACACAGACCTTGCGGCAGGCTCGTGGGATGAATCCCGCCTGCTGCCGGTGCTGGCGGGGCTGCTCGGAGGACTGGAGTATCTGCATGACAATGGTATTCTGCATCTGGATATCAAGCCTTCCAATATCATGATGCAGGAGGGCAACACGCCGATGCTGATTGATTTCGGCGCTTCCCGCCAGTTGAATGCAGATTCCGGTGCGGGGGTGATATTTTCGAAAGGCTATGCACCGCCGGAACAGCGCGACTACTCCAGGGCGGCGCAGATTGGCCCATGGTCAGATATTTATGCCCTCGGTGCCACAGTGTACCACATGATAAGCGGAAAAAAGGCCTGCGATGCTCCTGCGCCACTCCTGCCGGGGGATTTTCCCCGCTATGGGGAGGCCTTTCTTGCCGCTGTCAATAAGGCATTGGCGCTGGAGCCTGCAGCCCGCTGGCAAAGTGCCCGTGAGTGGCTTGCTGAACTTCGCCGGCTCGATGAGATGAAGGCTGAGGCTGAGCAGGAAGCCCGCATGAAGGAGGCTGAGGAAGCCTATCTGCGCCAGCTGGAGGATTACAAGAAACAGCTGGAGGAGCAGAAACGCCAGGTGGAGGATATGCAGCGGCGGCTGCAGAAGCTCGAGGACCAGGAGGAGCCTCCCCAGGTGCTGGAACTTGAAGTTTGCGACCTGGAGGAAAAGACGCTGCTGCCGGTGCCGGTTTGTCCGCCGGACTTCAACCCTCAGGCATATCCCCGCTCTGTGGAGTTGCTGGCTGAAATCGAGCGCTTGCGCGGTGAATTGATGCCTCGTATGCGCAGATTGACCGAGCAGATAAACCACCTGATTGATATCGGTATCCCCTTTGTAAAAAAACAGGTGCAGGTTCAGCTGCGCCGCCTCCAATCATCGCTGAATCAGACGGCGGATGCCTGCCGGGCGTTCATCAATGATCCGGATGTGCAATGGCAGATCAGGCAGAAGGTGACTCAGTTGAAGGCGGGTGCAAGCGAGGCTGCCTGCCGGCTGGAAGAAGCCGGGCGCGAGGCCTCTACGCTCGCCCGGACGGTTATTACCTCGCTGAAAAACCGCTGGAAATGGTGAGCTTGACTCCGTTGTAAAAAAAGACAAACGCTGCCGTGAGTATCACTAAAGCAGCGTTTGTCAGGGGAGGGATTCGTGTGGAAATCCGGAATTATTTGCCGGAAGTGCCGATTTCGAAGACCTCGAGCACGTAGGCGGTAGCGCGGCGGTTGCGGATGCGGCCGCTTTCTTCCTTATTCGTATCTACCGGTACCTCTGAGCTCATGCCATCGGTAAGCAGCAGCTGCACCTTGGTGCGGTCCTTGATATGGGCACCTGTGTATTTGGCACGATTCATCGACAGCGGCAGGTTAATGGCTGCACCGCCTTCGGAACTGGCATGGCCGATGATACCCACGGCAATGATACCCGCGTTACTGGTGATGCTGTTGAGCACGTTGGTAATGTGGCCGAAATTGCTGCGGATATTGGAGTCAAACTCGCGGAAATCCGCTTTCCGGTCGCTGACTACCGGGTTCTTGCTGATGCGGGTATCATTCTTGGGGAACAGGAAGGTATCGTGCGTGATGATACGCCCGATTGTGTACCCCTGCTTCAGGAAGAGTTTCTTGAGCCGCTTCAGCTCCACGTTGTCCTCATCGTATTCATCGCGCGAGATGAACCCTGCAGATTTCACCACGTTCTGCCCCTGGGCGCTGAGAACAAAGTCCAGGAACTCGCGGATGTTATCGTAACCGGTGCTGGCCGGATTCAGGACTGCATTGACAGAGGCCCCGTAGGCATAGCGACCGGTGGCGATGTTGCCGACGGTGGGGAAGAAATACACCGAGTCATCAGAAACCGTGCGGGCGATGCGCAGGTCTTTCCCCCCTGTGGCTTCGCGGCGGAAAGCGACGAGGGCTGCCCCGTTGGCCGCTGCGGTACCCGATTTGATGGGTGAAACTACCGGCTGTGCCGGGAGTGTGCTTCCGGGGAGGATGATATCGAAGAGCTCTTTATCCAGCGTACCTTCCTCGCCGATGTAGAGCTCACAGCTACCCAGTTCTCGTTCAAGTGCGGCGGTTGTCGCCTGCACAAGCTGGTTCTCGTTGCCGGTCTTGATGACCAGAGCGTTGTAGGCCATGCCCGAGACGATAATGGAGTTCAGATCCTGGTCGTTTGCGGCGGCTCGTTCCTCGAACTGCGCATAATGCTCCTCCGGGAAGGCATTGCGGAAACTGATGACCGCATCGGCCATGTTCTGCTCGAGTTTATCGAGCGAAAGCCCCAGCTCGGCGGGTTTGACGATGCGGAAGACGATACCTTCCTTGTTCTGGGCATCGGCTATGCAGCGGTTGCCGGTCTTGGGACCGGTGTACATGAGTGTGTAGTTCTTGTACTGCTGGGCCAGCGGTGCCAGCAGTTGCTCATACATGGCCGGGGTGGTCTTGATGGTGAAGAGCACCTTTTCCGGGAGTTCCGGGTCAGGGGGCCTCGGTGCCCAGTTGCGGTATGCTGTTGCTCGTTCTTCCATCAAGCGCGTGATTTCTGCGTGCAGGTCATCGATTTCGCCGCGTTTGGCATCCAGCTTGCTGTTGAAGCCGGTGGAGGAGGAGTTGATGGAGCGGAGCTTGGCGTTGCCTTCGTCCAGATTGGTGTTAATCCGGTCGATTTCTTCAACGCATTCGTCTTCACCTTCTTCATCCTGGAAGGCCTGCACGATATCCAGCGTCGATTTCTTGATGTTTTCAGCATTGTTGGCCTTGGTTTTGAACTTTCTGAGTTCGACCAGCACCTTGTTGTTGTTCACCACTTCATGCATGGTGGCTTTCTGCTGGTCGTTCTCGGTGGTGTAGTCCACTTGTTCCTTGAACAAGGCATCGGCCTCAGCCTGGGTTTCGCACTTGGCCAGTTTGGTCATGAACTGGGTCTTGTCGTTCACTACCTTATCGCGCAGTTGCGTGTAGGGGCTGAGGTCCACACCCGGGTCGTTTTCCAGCGAAATGCGGGTCGTGCGGAAAAAATCGGTGTTCAGCTTGCTGGCCTTGTTGCGGTAGTCCAGAGAGAGTGCTTCCGCTTCCTGGATTTCTTCAGGGGGAGAACATGATACCATGCTTACGGCTGTGGCAGCCGTAAGCATGATAAGCTTTGTAAACCGGTTGAATGGGAGATTCATGGTTTGCTGATTCCTGGGGTAGGATTAGTCCTGCATGTCGTGCTGTGTCAGGTCGATGCGGGCGAGAGTCTTGAGGATGAACTCATCACCGATGGTGCGGAAGGCTTCGCGCTCATCGTAATTGGTGATGGCATCCAGCTCTGCCTGGTACTTGGTGCGGAAGTCGGCGGTGGTGAACTCACGCTTCTGGCAGATACACAGCCTCAATGCTGTCTGGACCTCAAAGGCGAACAAGGTGTCGTTCGTGATGGGGTTCTGGCCCTTGGTGCGGTGAATTTCAACATCGCGGTTTGTGCCGGAACCCTTGCGGATGACGCGGCCGCCCTCTTCTTTAATGAGGAAGTAGCCGGGCATCTGCTTGGCAAACCACATGGCACCCTGGCGCATATACTCCGTCTCATCGTAGTTCGGGAAGGTGAGCGGGCACATCAGGCGCGTGGATTCCTCATCGATGTTCATCCAGAACAGGTCGCGGATTTTCCCCCTGGCTTCCATGCTCCTGTGGGAGTTGCTGTGGGTTGTCACAATTCTGGCCGTTCTGGCGGGGCGCGCGTATTCCATCTCCCACAGGGAAATCTGCGTGGTGTCTGCACTCATGCGCACATAGACGGAGTCGTCGGTGGCTTCGTTGCCGATGACGCTTTGAACTTCTGCCTTGAGTTCGTCAGGCATTTTTTCCTGCCCATCGAGCCTGAAGCCAATCGGGAAGCTGATGACCCAGGCCTTCTTATAGATGTTTTGGAAGGCATAGGCAATGGTCGGGGAGGGGGTTGTGTCATCCGTATCGTAGCTGAAGGCGGCCGAGTTGATGAGCTTGCGGAACTTCGACTTGAAGTCTGCCGTGGTCATATTGGCTGTGACCGTCTTGATGCCGCCCATGATGTTGGAGGCATAGCGGCGGTCGGAATCTCTCATCATGGTGCCAGCCAGTTCGAAGGATTTGACGGTGATAGAACCATCCGTCCTGGCATCGATGTTTTCGGCGCGGTCGAACAAGCCGGGAAGCGCCGGATCCACGATTCGGGAAGCGGTGGCAAGCTGGCGGATAGCTTCCGCGTTCTTGATAATCGTCTGCCCTTGACCGGCATCTGTGTTGGTCTGCACATGCGAGACCAGGCCGATGAGGGCAGGGTCTGCGTAGTTGAAGTCGTACATGAGCACGAGGTCTTCTCCCGGGCGGACTCCTTCCTCGATGAATCGGCGCAGTGTGATGGCATGGTATTTATCCTTGATGTCATCAAGTTTGCGCGTGATGGCGGTGATGGGGCGCTGGATGCTGTCCTTGAGGGAACGGAGACGGTCCTTGTGAGTTTCGAGTTCCTGGATGATGTCTGCGATGTGCTGACGCTGGGTCTTGGCGGTATAGATGGCAACAAGATCGGCCATGTGGGCTTTCAGGAAGCTCTTGCCTTTGCCCATGGTGGCGTAGGAGAGGGCGGTGAGCTTCTCCCACTCGGCCTGGCGCTGCGCAATGCGTTCCTGCACGGTGGTGATGAGTGCGCCCTTATCGCCCATGGCATCGTGCTCCTGGCAGAGTTGCTCATGGCATTCCGAGGTCGTTTCGATGCAGAATTCGATAATCTGCAAGGCTTGTTTCAGACCGATGGAGCCATTGTCCCAGGCCTGGGTTATGGCCAGCTTCAGTTGCTCCATGATAAGCAGGGAAAGTCCGGTGGCAGTTGTGTCTGTGTCGCCGAGCCCGAGAAGGGCACGCATCTGCCCCAGAATCATGCCGTGGCGGTTTGGCAGGGAGATGCTGCACGAAGTATTCTTGCTGAGCACGGAATCCTGGAAGTAGCTTTCAAACAGCTTGCTGAGCTTGAGCAGGGCGGCTGCGTCCTGCTTGCCTTGCATGATGCCCTGGATGCCGGGGTCGCTGGCTATCCACTGCTGCCAGCCCGCCTGCACTTCCTGGGCCAGCAGGAAGTTATTTTTGAAGACCTTGTTGTAGGCGGCCTTATCGTTCAGGTTGAGTTCTGCTTCCTCTTCAACATAGCCACGGTTGCGCTGCAGGTTGTTGTACAGCATCTGGCGGTAGGAGTTCATCTGGATGCTGTAGGCAGACATGAGGGCCAGTTCATCCACCGGTGCTGCCCAGCGGGCTGCCCCCAGATTGCCGCAGCGGTAGGAGCGGGCAATGAAGGTGTTGGTCTCATCGTCGGGCTCACCCCTTACCGAAGCCGTGAGGTCTTCACCGGTGGCGAGCTTGTGGATGTCGTGGTCTAAGCAGCCTTCCTCCAGGGAGGCGCGGCTGATAACCCAGCTGGCCGTGCGCTTGATTTGCTCATTGATGTGCACGGCCTGGTTGACGCTGTTGACGTTGGTGGAAATGAAGAGGCAGTCAATCGGGGAATCCAGTTTCGAGACCCGGCTGCCGAGTCTGACCTGGGTTGCTTCGCGGTTGATCATGGCATGCGGCCGGAAGATATGCGTGGAGAGGTTGTCCAGGTCGCGCAGGGTCGCATACTGGTTGACGTAGAAGTAGTCGTAGACCGAGGCTGCTTTGACACCGCGCTCATCCGCCATGTAGACATAGAGGTTGATGTTGTGGGTTCTGCGGCTCGGATACATCACTCGGAGTGTGGTGATGAGGTCGACAATGCCGCCGGAGCCGGTGCCACCACCCAGGGAGCAGAATACGTGGAATACCGCGGAGGCCTCGCGGTTGTTCTGGCTGGCCCGGACCATGGTGTTTTCGATGGCATCGCGCACCCTGTCCGCATTGGCGGCGAAAAGGAGTCGGCCGTAGCGGCGGCGCTGCTGGGCACCAGGGGCTCCCTTGTCAATCGTGCCGAGGGCAGATTTCTGCGCCATAGCCGTTTCGTAGTCATCGCTGAACAGCCAGGGTACGATATTGGGGGCGCTGGTGTTGATTAAATCCTTGGAAAGCTCGCATTTTTCGTTTTCCTTCAGGGATAAATCCTCACCCATGTGGAACCATGCTTCACCTGTGTTCCAGATATCAGGGCTGCTGTCGATGGAAAGGAAGGCGTGGTCCGCGTTGAAGCCTGCGGAGTTTTCGTTGGCTTTCTTGTACAATTGCAGCTGGTGAATCTGCTTGCGGAGCTCGCAAATGGTTTTGCCACCCTGACCACCCAGACCGATGTAAATTTGTTTTTTCATAAAATTGTGTCAGATATAAAGGTTGAGAGATGAATTACTGTTCGTTGGAGAGGGGCTTGATATCGATGAAGGCCAGCCAGGAAATCAGCGCGCCCTGGGCAATGAGCAGGGCAATCATCAGGATAATCAGACTGGTGCGCTGGCCATCGAGGTCTTTGCCGACACTCTTGGAGAAACGCTCCATGTTGTTCTTCACCATGGGGTTGACCAGGTTTCTGAACCAGAGGTCATTGTCGAGGGTGATGGGGGTGCCCATCTGGCCTGCTGCGCTCATGGCTTCCGTGTAGGCTGCCTGGATGCTTCCGTTGTTGTCATCGCGGGAGGCGGGGGTGTAGCCGTAGCTGAAGGGGGGCATGTCGGCCAGCCCCTGCACGGCCGTGCGGGCACTCTTGCCTGCTTTCTTGCCTTTTGCGATGGCATTGATGGCTCCGGAGAGGAAGGCTTGTTCATTTCCGAGGCGTTCCTCAGGCGTATCGCCGGGGATGTTGAGTTCGGTTGAATTTTCGTCGTAGAGGGCAGAATTGATACTGCTGTTCTTGCTGGTCATTTCCTTGATGCCGCTGTGGAAGGCCAGTTGCATGAGGGAGGTGCTGCCGCTCAGTACGGTTTCGATTTCCTGCAGGACGCGCGGGTTGGCTTCCTTGGAGAGGATGGTCTTATCGATGAAGTTCATGCCGACGTAAGTGGCACCCAGGGTTGCGGTGAGCAGGGCGATGGGCAGCGAAACAAGCAGGCAGGGTGCATTGAGCGACCATTTCTTGTTCCAGATGCGCCCGACTCCGAAGCCGAAGCCGAACAGGCTGACAAGGAGGATGAGCACGGCAACGCAAATCGCGACCACGAGGGATTCCATCGCGGAGGTGAGCCAGAATGTGATGTTGGTTATGTATTGCATAATGGTGGATTGGTTTAGTAGGTTTGGTAAGAAATTTGCGGATTAGTCGATGTGTACTTTGAGGATGATGCAGGAGGCGTTGTCCTGCCTGGCCTGGGCGTTTGCCTTGACGGCCTGAATCATCTGGTAGGCGGCTTCTTTCGCCGGGTGATGGGGGGCGCTGTAATTCCGGATGATGTTGGTCATGTCGCTTTCATCCAGGGTGCCGGAGACACCGTCGGAGCACAGCATGATGATATCACCATCCAGCAGGTCGATCCCGCTCTCCCCCGAAGCATCCATGTAGCCGATTGCGCTGCCGCAGACCGCGCTGTACAGCCCGACGGGCTTGCAGTAGGAGTCTGCTGAGGGGTGCTGGTTGATGGTGTCAGCCTCATCCTTGCTGACTTCCTTCTTATACTTCACGCCGTTTTCGGTGAAGTAGTGGAACCAGTGCGAATGAGAAGCGTTGATGCGGCTGGCGGTATATTCCCCTGTATTGCGCTGCTTGCGGAAGAGGTACATGGGGGAATCCCCCACCGAGACGTAGTGGAGCTTTTCCTCGCTGATGACCGCGCCGATGAGGGTGGTGCCGGAATTGGTGTTTTCCGTGTTGGTGTTGATTTTGTATTCGAGGATGGCTGCGTTGGCGGCATAGAGCGCCATGCGAAGACGCTGGTACCACGCGGTGTCGAAGGACCCCGTTTCGGCAAATGCCTCCGCAAATGCCTGAACCGCCTGCCTGGAGCAGATGCTGCCGTTGCCCTCGCCCCCCATGCCATCGCAGAGGATGCCCAGGTTCACCTGCCGTTCGTTGCTGGTGGTGTAGCGGGCGCTGGCTTTGGGCTTGGTTTCGGTGAGCCGGTAGGCCATGAAGCAGTCTTCCTGCCGTGCGCGGGCACCCTGGTAGCTGTTGCCGCCGATGTCTACTGTCGTTGCCATGGTTGATGGGAGAGATGGGGGATTTTATTCGATGCAGAGGTAGATGGACGGTGAAAGATGCACTTTCCTGTTGCGCTCCATGATGAAGGCAATGTGCCGGAGTCGCTTGCCATCGCCGGTTTCCATCTCGGCTGTGCGCACATGCTCAAGCCCAGGGTTCTTATCGCTGAACTGGTTGATGGCCAGTATCCAGAAATAGGAGTTTTCCTCCGGGAAGGATTTGTACGAGAGCACCGCGTGGACGCGCGAGATGCCCTTGTCCTCGGTGTCGATGCAGATATCCGGCCCCTGCTGGGTGTGCGTGCTCTTGCGGCCGACTGATACGACCGGTTTGGTCAGCGGGAATCGCCTGGGGGATTGCCCCTGGTGGTGGATGACCAGCGTAAAGGTGCGCTCGGGCGAGCACTCGCTGCCAGGAAACACTCGCTCAGGCTTTTGCAAGGGGGGAGTGTCGGAGGGCAGGTCTTCGCTGCAGGTGTAGTTTTCGATTCCGTAGGAGTTGGTGGGCGGAGGCGGGGGCGGGGGCAGCTCCGGAATCTTCACCGTGGTGCCTGTGATGGCGCAGGCTTCATCAATTTTCTGCCTGGCTTGTCTGATCTTGCGCTCTGCTTCGCTGACGATGCTTTCCTGGTCAATACGGGTATAGGTTTCTTTGATGATTTTGTGTTGCTCTTCGATGATAGCCAGGGATTCCTCGATGATGCGCTGAGCTCTGGCTTTTTTTGCGGCCAGGGCTTTTCTGGCTGCGGCGGCCTTCGCGGAGCGGAAATACAGGGCGAGCCCCAGGGCGATAAGGACGGCTGCTCCGGCCAAGACCATAGCGAATACTTTTCCGCCTGCTGTATTGGTGCCGGTTTCTTCTGCATCTTCCTTCTCTGAACTCCGGTTTTTCTTTTGCGATCTGACGTGGGGGACGAGCGCCGGGTCGATGCAGTTGGCGATGTAGGGGATGGGAAGTGGGTATGTCTGGAGGCTTGCCTTTCTAAGCTGGTCGATGGTGTCGGCATACCCCCCGAACTCCTTGTCTTTCAGCAATGCCTCGTAAGCGGCGGTGTTGATTCTGGTGCGAGCATTCTTGTCAGCCGGGGTGACGCTTCCGGTGTCTCGCAAGGTGTGGAACTTGCGGGCGATTTCACTCAGATAAATCTTATATTTCTGGGGTTGAGGAGTCTGATCGGTTTTCAGGCTCGTTTCAATCTCCTTGATGCTTTTCGCAATCTCCCTGTATGTATTCGAGAGCTGGATGATGCCGGCTTGTTCGCTGGCGGTTTGTCCCACGCAGGGCATGCATACCAGGTATGCCACAAAGATAAGTAGCAACAGTTGGAGGTGATGTTTCATGATGAGAGAGTTTGGATACGCCTGATAACAGGACACGCCACGCGGGACATTCTAACCTTTCTTGCGTGGCTTGTACAGCAAAAAAAGGCGTATCATGCCCGATACTGCGTGCGGGAGTTGCTATTTTGTTTTATGCGGGTGCCGGGTGCTGAATGCAGGAGGTTGAAGGCGTAGATTAGTCTTGACCCCGGGGAGGGAATGGGGTAGAAGTACAGCGATTATGAGAAGGAAATGCATCATAGCGGTGATAGCGTGCATGGCGCTGACTCAATGCCACACCCTGCGGTCGGATTGCGAGGCTCTGCGGGAGCGGGAAGCCGTTATTGCCCAGGAGGAGAAGGGGGCATATTTCATCGGTCGCCGCTACTATATTCCCCTGTGTCGCTTCTGGGGGTATCTGCGCGAGCCGGGGCAGAGCTGGCGCACCGCAAAATTGGTGATGATGGATGAATCCGTGGTGCATACTCCGGACCGAGGGCCGGAGGAGCCCTTGCCCAATGCTGTGTTTGGCAAAGACCAGAATGTGGAATACATCGTGAAGGGGGAGTATACGGGGCGAAATGCCTATGACCCCAGCACGAACCAGGTGTTGCCGATGTTTCGCGCCACTTCATATGAGGTGCGCAACGCCGAGCCCGGCTTCCTCTTTGTGCCGTCGGAGGATTATTCGGAGAATTATGTGAGCCTGCGGCCCGTGCTGATACCTGAGCCTGAGGTCTGCCGGCAGGAGCTGGCCAAGCCTTGAATATGACGCGTATTTCCCGCGCATGTACCCCGGCTTTGTGTTATACTCAGCTTAAGGACGCTTTTTTATCTTTTACTACGTAATTTTTTCAATTTTCTTATGGCTCAATCCAAAATCCTCGTAGGTCTGGAAATAGGTACCACCAAAACCTGCATGGTGGTGGGCGAAATCCGCCCCGATGCCACGGCAACCATCATCGGTATCGGTGAGGTGAAGAGCGCCGGTGTGCGCAAGGGTGAGGTGGTGGAGCAGAGCATGGCCCGCCAGTGCGTATGCGATGCCTGGCAGCTTGCCCAGGACCATGCGGATGTCGATATCCTCAACGTGTTCCTTTCTGTGACGGGTGAGCACATTGTGGGTGAGAACAATGTGGGCTCTTTCCGCCTGCATGATAATGAGGATATCATCGATGATGAGCACGCTGATGTGGCCAAGGAGAAGGCCGAGAAGCTCGAGCTTTCCTCCGACCGCTTTGTGGTGAACCGCGAGCTGGGTGGCTTCTCGATTGATGGTGGCGAGCCGACCCGCCACCCGGCAGGCCTTACAGGGCGTACACTGGATGTGAATTGCCACATCATGCATGGTATCCGCACTCGCTTGCAGAATTCGCTGCTGTGCGTGCGCCAGGTGCCGCTGGAGGTGGAAGACCTGGTCTTTGCACCGCTGGCCACGGCGCAGATGGTGCTCAACCGCCAGCAGAAGGATAGCGGTGCTCTGCTGATTGATATCGGTGGTGGTACGACGGATTTCATTTGCTACAAGGGTGGTGATGTCGTGGCTTCCGGCTGCATCCCCATGGGTGGCAACAATATCAACCAGGAGATAGTGCGCCTCACGGACCAGCGCGTCAGCTTCAAGGCGGCAGAGGTGCTCAAACGCACTGAGGGCAATGCCTATGGTGATATCAAGGATCACTCCCTTGCCCAGTATAAGAGCGACCTGGGGATGCACGATGTAACCATTGAGCGCGGCCAGCTCAACCGCATCATCCGCAACAGCCTGGCTGCCATGTTGCTGCAGGTGCGCGACCGTATACCTGCCGAGCTGCTCAACTCCGGCATGGGCATCTACCTGAGCGGTGGCACCAGCTTCATGCGCGGGCTCGATGACCTCTGCCACTATATCTTTGGCGGTATGCCGGTGCACCAGCCTGCGCCGCTGCCCCCGGGCCCGAATCATTCCTACCTGGCAGACCCGCGCTACTGCACTGCCATCGGCCTCATACGCTTTGCCCAGCGCTACGATGATGATGCCATCAACCCGAAGAAGGCCGGTTGGTTCTCCCGCTTCCTCAAGAGCCTGCGCCGCGGCTGATGCGGCTTTGCCTACTCCAGATTTCTACCAGCTATGCTCCCCTATCAGTCAATTTCCCGGAAAGAGGACGGTATCGTCATCGTCGGCCTCGGTGGTGCCGGTGCCAGTATTTTGCAGCGTTTCAGCGGCTCCAGCGCTGAGAATGTGCGCTTGTGTATCATGTCGCTCGATGAACGCCTGGGGCGCGAGTGCGGCAATGTTGAGTTTGTGCAGCTTGGCGCCGGGCTGAATCATGGCCTGGGTTCTGGTGGCGATCCCGAGGTGGGCCGTATGGCTATCGAGGAGAGCGCTGCCCAGGTGGATGAGCTGCTGCGTGGCTCCCGCCTGCTGGTCATGGTAGTGGGGCTGGGTGGCGGTACCGGCTCCGGTGTGGCACCGGTGCTGGCGCAGAAGGCACGCGAGAAGGGAATTTTCCTGGTGTCTGTCGTGGTGATGCCCTTCGGTTTCGAGGGAGCCCGCCGCCGTAGTCAGGCAGATAAGGCGCTGGAGGCTATCTCCGCGATTTCCGATATCGTGTTCTGCTTTGAGAACGATTACATGGAGGACCTCTTCCGCAGTCGCACCGGTGCGCAGGCTGTCTTCGAGGAGGCCAATGCGCTGCTTTCGCAGGCCACGGCTTCGGTGCCGCTGCTGGCCAATTCTCCCGGTATCATCAACATCGGCCTCGATGAACTGGTGACCGCTCTGGATAATAATGATTCCCGCTGTATCTACGGTGCAGGCAAGGGCTATGGTGCCAACCGTGCTGAGGATGCTGCCCGGGCTGCCCTCGAATCCCCCCTGGTGGCCTATCACGGCGCGCTGCGCTACGCCCGCACGGTGATTGTGCATATCGCCGGTGGCAACAATATGTCCCTTGCAGAGCTGCGCGTGGCGATGGAAACGGTGCGCGCCGGCCTCGGGAGCGATGATGTCAACATCTTCTTTGGGGCTGCGGTGAAAGCCCGCCTGGGAGAGGAACTGCGCGTGAGCATCATAGCCTCCGTGGATTATCACGAGATGCAGGCCGCTGCGCTGGCCGATGCTGCCCGGGCTGAGGAGGAACCGGCCGCTCCCGCAGAACCGGAGCCGGAGGAAGCTCCCTTGCCTGAGCTGGAGGAGGTGGAGCCCTATGCCGGGGAAGATGTGTTCGATGATGAAGAGGAGGAGGAATCCACCGAGCTGCTGGCAGCAGAGGAGGATGCACCGGAGGAGGAAGTTGAGGCTCCTGGAGAAGACACCGCCCCGGCTCCTGCTCCGGCTTCGCCTGCACCTTTGCCTGAACCCGAGCCTGCCCCCATCTGGGCCGTTACGCCTACTCCGGTTCCCGCTCCTGCGCCTGCGCCGGCTCCGCGCGAAGCCCGCCAGGGCGAGTTTAATCTGGATGCCGCATTTGGCAGCGCTGCAGATGAGAGCCCGGCAGATTCCATGGATCGCGTGGCAGATATGTTCGGGGATGATGATGATGACCTGCAGCGCATGATGGCGAGCCATGCTCAGAAGACGGCCCGCTCGGCCCGGAATATCAACGTGTTCCCCAAAAAGGCAGAGGTGGATGCAGAGGAGGCTCTCTCGGCCCGTGTGCGCAGCATGTTCGATGATGAGGATGATTCCTTCAAGACTCAGGCGGCTCCCCGTTCGATTCCTCGCCGCAGCCCGCTGGGTTTCAATGATATGACCGATATCTTCCCCGGCGGTTGAGGCTGTTTGCGTTTTCAATTCGGGCAAGACGGGAAGCTTCTTCCTTGTCTTGCCTTTTTTTATGTGTTATACTGCTTCCCGCATGGAAACACAGGGTATCACATTCTACAATCGTTACACCGGGCAGATGGAGCAGGAAAAGGTGCTGGGCGAGGGGGCCTTGCGCTGGGTGTACGGCACACCGCTGGGGCGGCTGAGTCTGCACCTGTTGATCAAGCGTGCCTTCTTTTCGCGCCTGATGGGGTGGATGAAGGATACCCGCAGCAGCGGCAGCCCGGAGAAGCTGCGTGCGTTCGTGGAGGAGTACAATATCAACATGGCCGATTTTGAGCGCCCGGTCGACCAGTACTCGAGTTTCAATGATTTCTTCTACCGCAAATTGGCCCCGGGTGCGCGCCCTGTCTGCGCAGAGGGGCTGGTGGCACTCCCGGCAGATGGCCGCCATAGCGGTTGGCAGGATGCCTCGCAGATGACCAGTGCTTTTGTGAAGAACCAGCGCTTTGACCTGCCTGCGCTTCTGGGTAGCGCCGAGCTGGCCGCGAAGTATGCGCGCGGCGCGGTGGTGCTCTCGCGCCTGTGCCCGGTGGATTACCACCGCTTCCATTTCCCGGCGGCTGGTGTGCCGGAGGCTCCGGTGCGTATTCCGGGGCCGCTGGCGAGTGTATCGCCGTATTGCCTGCGGCGGAACCTGGCCTGGTTGTGGACGAATAAGCGCGAGCTGACGGTGCTGCATACCGAGGAGCTGGGCGATGTGCTCTGTCTCGCAGTGGGTGCCACGGGTGTGGGTGCCATATACCAGACCTATGAGCCCGGCAAGGCGGTTGCCAAGGGGGATGAGCACGGCTATTTCGGCTTCGGAGGCTCCACGGTCATGACCTTCTTTGAACCGGGGCGTGTGCAGCTGGCTGAGGATATCCTGAGCAATACGGCCAATTGCATCGAGACATTTGCCCGCATGGGGGATACCCTGGGCAGCATTGCGCGCGGCTAAACCATCAGAGCATCGGTTTCGACATCCGGCTCCGGCCAGATGGCTTCGCGCACCATGAAATCCTCCCACCCGAGCAGGAGCTGCTCAAAGGTGGCGGGGCTCACATCGAACTGGGTGATGGTGTGGTCTGCCGTGGGGGAGAGGATGAGCTCCACCTTGTTGCCCAGGCGCTCCCACTCACCGCAGAACCAGCGGCGCATTTCAAAATCGAGCAGGGGGTCGAGCATGCCGTGCGCGCAGAACAGGGCAGGCAGCTTGCGCCGCAGCAGCGCGCAGGGGTTCACGGAATCGGGCTCCGGCACCTCGGCTGGTATGTTCAGCTGCCGGGCTTCGGGCGCATCGGTATCGACCACGCCGCGGAAGATGGCCACGCAGGCGGGCTGCAGAGGCAGGATATCTTCCTTGTTGAACTGCCACCACTTCTTTTCGTGCACCATGGGTTGCATGGCGCAGTTCAACGCCATGAGGCCGCCTGCATCGGCCCCGGCCAGGGTGATGCGCGCCACATCGATACCCAGGCCGGCGGCGTTGTGGTGCAGCCAGTGCCAGGCATCGAGCCCATCGGCGATGATATCATCGGCGCGCACGCTGAAGCGGGCGTGTGTGCGGTATTCGGGCAGCAGGCACACGATGCCCCGGTGCGCCAGGTGCACCGCCCAGGAGACGAATTCGGTGCTGAAATCCAGCGACCACATGCCGCCGCAGAAAAACATGACCGCCGGGGCGAAGTGTTCGGGCCGGTGCCCCTTGGGGGCAAACATGTGCATGCGCAGGGACACGCCATCCGCAAAGCGCTTCCAGATGAACGAGGGGGCCTGGTCGAGCATCCGGCGGTACCGGGCTTCTCCCTCGCTGCGGGCATTGCGTGAAAATGACGTCATAATATGCCGCTTAGTATGCAATTTTCTTGCCAGAAAAGCAAGCCTGTTGTAGGTTTTAACACGTTATGAGAGCTATTTTTTTAACGATATGCCTGTTTGCGGTCAGCCTTTGCGCGGTGAAGGCAGCTGAGTCCTTCAGCATGCCCGACCAGAAGGTGGCGCGCGGTATCGTGGAGAGTGTGTACAGCACCTGGCGCATCGGCATGATGCGTGCGGATGAAACTGCCTGGCGTAGTGCCACCTCGCAATCCCGCCAGATGAAGGTGCGCAACCTTATCGTTTCCCAGAAGGGGGATTTCCCGCACGATTTCTTCCACAACCAGCCCGAACCGCCCAGCCTGGACAAATTCCGCTACATTGGCACTATCGCCAGCAGCAACAGGCAGAGCCTGGCAGCTACTTATGTGGGCAATGTGCAGCTGGGGGATGCCAAGGCCAGCGAGAATGCCTTTGTACTTCTTTTTGTGCTGGAGAATGGCAAGTGGAAGTTCGACCAGAGCCGCATGTTCGACCTCGCCCGGTTGCCGAAGGTGAAGGAGCGTCTGCACAAGGGGGATTTGAGTGTGCTTAAGGAGCAGGATGGGTTCCATCCCTACGCGGAGCTCCCGGCGGTACCAGCGGCCTGTGGTCGCCCGCAGCTGATTGGCAAGGTGTTTGTGGACGCTCCTGGCCGCAGCATCGGGATGCGGATTAATGGCATCTCTGTGCACGAGTTCGCGGATGAGCGCCGGGCCGATGTCATCTCCGGCGGTCTGCGCCGCGGCAAGAACACCATCAGTTACACGATTGCCACCAGCGAGAAGTTGCCCCACCCCACCATGGCTATTGGGCTTTTTGTGATGCCTGAGACTCCGGGAAACCATCCGGTCTGTGTGTTCGACCACATCCTGGATGCCAGCGATGTGGCCAAGGGCGGTGAGTACACCTTCGAAATCTCGAACGAAATCATTGCTTCCATGAACCCGCGGTTTGCGGGTAAGGTACCCCAGCCGTTCCACGCGGTTCCGCTGAAAACCAAGCCTGCGAAAGCCAAGTAAGTAACCGGGCGCATTTCAAGACGAAAAACTCCCCCCTTTTTCTGCAAGGCGGGGAGTTTTCTTATTTCATGTCGGTTACACCGATACGGTCGAGGAGATTGAGCCGTTGCATAAGTTGCTCTGCGGTGGTGCGTCCCTGGAGTAGTGCGCGGTATTGGCCGATGAGCTCGGCCGTCTTTTCAGGGCTTTCTTCGAGCAGCTCGATGCGGAAGCGGTTCAACCCACAACGCCGCATGCCTTCCACGTAGCGGGCAGCAGATTGCGCCTGGCCGTTGAACATGGTGTTGCGGCAGCCTTCATCGCTGCGAAGATAGTGCATGGCGTGGGTGCGGTCCATGATGCGCACCCGGTGGTGGTCGCAGGGCTGACCACAGTCCTTGAAACTATGCCCCTGGCTCAGGAAGGTGCAGAAGACGCAATGCTCGGTGTGGAACATCGGGATGTGCTGGTGCAGCGTGAGCTCCAGCGCGGGGCCGCATCCGCTGGCCAGTAAATCGGCCAGTTGCGCTGCGTTCAGGTCATAGGATACCGTGAGGCTACGCATTCCGAACTCCTGCCACACGCCTACGCTTTCAGGGTTGGCTGTGTTCAGCGAGAAATCTCCCACCAGCGGTATACCTTTGTTCCGGAACCAGAGCGCGGCTCCAAGATTCCTCACCAGTACGCCATCCGGTTCCGCGGCGGTGATGTATTTGAAATATCCGCCCTCGTGCGGTTTCATGATGCGCATGGTGGCTATCCATACTTTGAGCTCAGGATATTGTGTCCGGAGTTGTTTAGCCACCTCCGCGTACTGGCGGATATCCTTGAAATCGAGGTAGATGCGCTTGATGCCAGCAGCGGCAGCAGCCATGGCCTGTTCAGGTTCTCGGCAGAGCACAAAGAGCTTGTAGCCTTTTGCCGGTGCAAGGGCAGGATGCGAGTGGCTCCAACCCTGCCAGACCTGGGGGCGGCGGGGTGTTTCTGCTGCTTCAGGAAGCCGTTCTACCAGCTCGCGGCGCATTTTGTTAAGTGCTGATACCGGCAGGATTACATTATCGTCTATGGTGTAAGTACACTTGCCGAGGGTATAGCTTGTACCGCCGAGTCGGGAGAATTGGTTTTCGATGCTCTGCGGTGAGAGCGGTCGCTTTTCAGCGGGTTCCAGGGGGATTCCGCTGCCCACGGTGATGCCTTGGCAGGTAGCAGTGAGCTGGCTGCCGAGGCGGCCTTCGAAGTGAATATCGAGCTCGCGTGCGGGGGCGGTGGCGGCATTGCGTGCAAAGTTGGCCCAGGTGCTGTGCAGGTGTTTATCGAGAGCAGGGTCGGCTGTTTTCCAGAGCAGGTCGCCGGGGTGGACGCGTCGCCAGTCGATGCGGCTGCCTTTGCCGTGGAAGAAGAGTCGGCAGCCTTGCACGCGCCAGATGCGGCCTCCTTGTTCCTCATTGCGATCCTGGCCGGCATCAATCACAAAGCCATCGCCGGGTGAAATGGGCATGGCGGGAAGGGAATCGAGTTCCACCCAGCCTTCGCCGCAGCGCACGATGCGGCCTGCGAGTGCGCCGCGTTTCTTACCGAATCGCCCGTGGGTGAGTAGCGGGTGGTCAGTGCCATCGAGCCACCCTGTGGAGAATCCGCGAGAGAAGGCCATTTGCATGGCGTAGAGGTCGCGGCTGCGTTTTTCCGCTTGCAGGGGGTGGCCTGCCATGGCGGCATCGATTGCGCGACGGTAGGCGCGTGTGGTGGCAGCCACGTATTCGGGGCTTTTCAGGCGGCCTTCAATCTTGAAACTATGCACTCCGGCAGCAAGCATCTGCGGCACGCGGTCGAGCGCGCAAAGATCCTGGGGGGAAAAGATGTAGCGGCGTTCCCCGAGGTCGCGAAGGCGGCCATCGACTTCGAGTTTGTACGGCATGCGGCATGCCTGAGCGCACTCGCCGCGGTTGGCGCTGCGCTGGCCCAGGGTTTCGCTGGTGAGGCACTGGCCGGAGTAGGCCACGCAGAGGGCTCCGTGGCAGAATACCTCGATGGGCTTGGTGGTGGCTTTGGCACAGGCTTCAATCTCGCGCAGGGAAAGTTCTCGAGAGAGGACAATCTGTTGCGGGTCAAAGAGTTCATCGACCAGTCGCACGGCCTCCGGGCTGCTCACTGTCATCTGGGTGGAGATATGCAGCTCGATGCTCCAGCGGCCTGCCTTGCGCTGCTGCGAGATGAGGTGCGCCAGGCCTGTATCCTGCACGATCACACCGTCCACCCCGGCGGCATCAAGCGCATCGAGATAGGCGAAGGCCTGCTCGAACTCTGCCGGGAAGATGAGCACGTTCATGGTCACGTAGCCACGCACTCCGTGGCTATGCAGAAAGGGCATGAGGGCGCTGAGATCCTCCTGGGTGAAGTTGTCGGCGCGCATGCGCGCGTTGAACTGGTCGAGCCCGAAGTAGATGGCATCTGCGCCGTTGGCTACAGCGGCGCGCACGCAGTCCCAATTGCCTGCTGGTGCAAGTACTTCCGGCTTTCGTTGCATGGGGTGTACTGATATATCGTTCAGGCCATGCTGCGGATGCGCGCCCGCTCAAAATCGGCTGGGCAGATGGTCACGTTCACCTTGTCGCCGGGGCGGATGATATCCAGCAGGTGGGCCTCCTTGCGCTGCACAAAGGCGACCGTGGATTTGCCGTTGGGCAGGGTGGCATGGAAGGCGGTGGGGGCGAAGCGTTCGCAGATGGTGCAGACGCAGTCGATGTATTGTGAGGGATACTGGGGGATGGCCATGTTTCAGAAAAGTGAGCGGAGGAGGGAGCCGGCAGCATCGGTCGCCTCCCTGATGGGGGATGGGGCTGGTGCGGGGGAATCGTTGTCAGAATCATCTTCCAGATCGACCTCCTCATCGGCTGATTCTGCCGGTCTGGCGGGCGAGGTGTTCTTCAGCAAGGTGTTGAGGAGCATGGAAGCTGTGCCTTTGACGGCGATATCCCCGAGATTGGCACCGATGAGGGTGGCAATGCGGATGCTGAGGTCTTCTTTCGGGGAGTCAACGGTGCCGCTCAGGTTCATGTTGACCCACATGTAGCCTTCTTCCTCGCCATCTGCCGTGAAGAGCTTTTCTGATAGTTCGCTCTGGGAGATGGGCATGGATTCGATGATGTGCTCCGGAACGCCGATGGTGAGGGTGCCCCCGAGGCGTCCTCCTTCGCCCACTATGATATGCCCGTGAACGAGCAGCAGGCCACCCTTGGCACTAAGGGAAATCTTATCGAACAGCCAGGCGTTTTCCAGCTGGGCGCTGTTATAGGGATAGAGAATCTGGCATTCGCCCTTGTCGAGCTCGACTGAGCGGTAGGGGTAAGTATTGCCGACGGGAATCTGCGAGAGGAAGGGAAGCCCTTCGAGGATTCCGTTTTGCAGGGAAAGGTTACCGCTTGCTGTGGCTACGCCGGAGTTGCTGCCTGTGAGCACCATGCGGCCATATAGCTCACCGCTCAGGCGGCGTTTCCAGTCTTCGTTGAGGATGCGGCGCACATCGCCCTTGTTGACCTGCAGGTCTGCTGTCCATCGCTGGCGCTTCAAGTCGTAGTGTGCCTTGGTGCGCATCTCGCCAGGGGTGAGCATGATGCGGCATTCGGTCAGGTCGAGGTTACTGCCGTGGCAGACGACTGTGGCCGATTTGATGCTGCTGTCGCGCAGATAGGTGAAGGGGGTATGAAAACGGGCATTTTCGGCATTGATCTGCCAGGCACCGGTACCGATTCTGGGGGCGGGGGTGGCAGAGATATTGGCACCAAGAAGCTGGAACATGCGACCATGATGAATCAGGTGTGCATCTGTATCCTTGCATTCGAATAAATCCAGCTGAATCGGATTTTTGCTGATGGGAGCAAGCGCAACAGCGCTGGCTTCTGCTTTGGGCGGCCTGGCTGCTTTGCTCTTTCTGGTGGCTGGTTCAGACTGCGTGGCGGGGGCAGCTCCGCTGGTTCCGGAGTGGCAGGTGATGGAGGCTTCTTCCATGCTGAGCTTGCGCAGGTGGAGTTTGCGGCTGAGCAGGGCAGTGCGGTTGATATCGGCGCTGATACGGGAGGCTCTGGCCTGCTCGATGCCGCCGGCCTTTGCCAGTTGGATTCCATCTACTGCCACGCGGCTGCTCTTGATGCTCAGATTGCTGAGAATTTCAAGCTGTTCTGCCCGGAGGGCCTGGCGTGCCTGGTCTGCCAGGCTCTGCCGGAAACTATCCCCTTGCAGATAGGCCATAAGTTGGTAGTAACCCGCTATGAGCAGGACGATGAGCAGGATGAGCACGGCGGCTCCCGCAATGATGAGGCGCTTTGCCAGCGGTTTCTTTGCGCCTCTGCCATGCGATGAAAACAACTTCCCTTTGCCGTGTCTTGCCATAAGTCGGTTCCTCTTATATCAGGCTGCCCCTCATTTTTCAAGCGTTTAATGCTGCCGCTTGCCCGGAATCGCTCAAAAAGTGTTGGATTGATAAAATTTGTATTGACTATTTTGAGCGAATTTGCTTGAATACACATCGGAATCATCTAACCATATTCTTTTATGAAATTCACCGCCCTCATCCTTTCCGTTGTCTCTGCAGTGGCTCTTACTTCCTGCTGCTGCCAGACTCAGGCTATGCCCAAGCTTCGCAAGATGCCCACCGACCTCGTTCCTGAGGAAATGCCCGGCGCTCCCGGCGAGCAGCCCGGTGCCCCCACGGAACCTGTCAAGGTGCTCGATGGCCTGAACAAGTGAGCCGCGAAATAGTTTTTGCACTGTCCCGCCGATGTTGATGCATCGGCGGGCTTTTTGTGTTCTTGCCCGAGGGGTAAAATTGTGCTACCCTCCTTTGCATGAAGAACATTGTATTGATAGTGGCCTTGTTGGCGAGTTGTCTTGCTTCGTGCTCAAGTCATACCTATACGCATGCGCGCGCGCACGAGGTGGAGTCTCCGTCTGCCATGCCTGCGGCGACAAAACACCCCGCGCGTAATGTGATTCTGATGATTGGGGATGGTATGGGGGCGGAGCATGTGTGGGCGGCCTGGCTCTGCAACCAGGGGAAGTTGAATATCACCTCCCTGCCGGTGACTGGTTTTTCCATCACTACTTCGGCCTCGCATACCATTACTGATTCCGCAGCCGGAGGCACCGCGATTGCATGCGGCTGCAAGACCCGCAATGGGCAGGTAGGTGTTGATACGCACGGGGTGCCCGTAGACTCGTTGGCTGTTCAGATGCAGCGGGTCGGTAAAGCAACAGGAATCGTGGTGACTAAATCGGTGACTGATGCCACACCTGCAGCCTTTTATGCCCATGTGAAAAGACGGAAGGATACGCCGGCCATAGCTGAGGCTCTGGTCGGGGCGGGGTTCGATGTAGTGGCGGGTGGTGGCGCGGCAGATTTTTCAACTGAACAGAAAGAGCGTTTGCAGAAAAACTGCCGATTGCTGGAGCTGGTGGCCGATGGCGAATGCCCGCCAGCCAGCCAGCGTGGCACCTGGCTGCCGCAGATGGTAGCGAAAGCGCTCTGTGTGTTGGAGCAGGATGAACAGGGCTTTTTCCTGATGGTGGAAGGCTCGAAGATAGATGTGTCAGCCCATGTGAAGGACCTGCCCGAGACGGTACGTGAGACGCTGGACTTTGACCAGGCGGTGGGTGTGGTGCTCCAATGGATGAGGAAACACCCGGATACCCTGCTGGTCGTGACTGCTGATCACCAGACCGGCGGTCTGTCTATTCTGGGTGGAGACAAGGAAAAAGGCACGGTGAAAGGGCATTTCAGCACGTTTGACCACAGCGGTGTGGCGGTTCCGGTTTATGCATGCGGAGCCGGGGCAGGGGTGTTTGCCGGAGTGCAGGAAAATGCCGGCCTTGCTGCCAAAATCCGCGCAGCCGCGGCCGTGAGGCCCTGACTCATACGCGGAAAATCAGATTTTTTTTCATGAAAAAAAGACGAATTTGAACTTCTTTCTTGCTTAGTTGGGAGAATGTGATTAAATAGAGGGGTCAATTCTGCATTACCAAGCTATGAAATCCATGATTACTCGTTTTAGTGTTCGTGCGCTGTCCCTGATGACTGCTGCAATGATTACTCTCCCCGGCCTTGTGCTTGCACAGGAAGAAGGCGAAGCTGCCGCCAAGCAGACCAACATGCTCCAGAAGTGGGTCATTGATGGTGGTTGGACCATGATTCCCCTGGTGATTCTGTTCTTCATCACCCTGATGCTGGTGGTGTACACCGTCATGCAGCTCAACAAGAAGCACTTTGCTCCTGCCGCTCTGCGAGATGAACTCGTTGCCCTCATGAGCGAGTGCCGCGTGCAGTCTGCCATCAAGCTTGCTACCGAAAGTCCCACCTACCTGGGCCGTCTGGTGGCTTATGCTCTGCCGAATGTTGATGCCAACCGCCCCGAAGACCTGGGCAAGGATGCTGTGTCCGATGCCGTGGCTGATTTTACTGCCAATGAGCGTCCGGCTCTGATGCGCTTCGTGGATCTGCTCGCCCTTTGCGGTTCCACCGCTCCGACCATCGGTCTGTTCGGTACGATTCAGGGTATGGTGGAAGCCTTCGCCGTGCTGGCTGAAACCGGCCAGGCTGACCCGACCACGCTTGCAGGCTCCATCTCCGTGGCACTTCTTACCACCTTCTGGGGTCTGATTATCTCCCTTATCGCTCTTCCGGTGTTCTACTTCCTCAACAAGAGCGCCAAGGCTCGTGAGGCAGAATGCATCAATGCCGTTGAGGATATGATGAATGCTGCCATCAACACGCTGAATGGCGAGGCTATGCTTGCCCGTATCCCCGAAGGCTTCGGTGGCGATGACGAAGAAGCCGAAGAGGAGGAATACGAGGAAGAAGCAGAGGAAGAGGAGGAAGCCTGATTCCTCCCAGTATTCCGGGCCGGTCTTGATGCCTGCGAGTAGCTCAAGGCCGGCGTAACATAGAATCCCTGTCAAATTTTATATGGCAAAGAAAAAAGCACGAGCCGAAGATGATACGAAGGCAGAGCTGAACATGTCCTCGATGATGGATGCCTGCTTCCTGCTGATTATTTTCTTCGTGGTGAACGCCTCTCAGATTACGGTGGCTAAGGATCCCTGCGTCAAGATGCCCAATGCGGTCACTTGCTCAGAGATGAAGGAGGCCAAGGGTTGCGTGGTGGTCAACGTGTTCCCCGATGTGGAGAAGATGGATGAGCGCACCGCTACCAAGTTCGGCGAAAGCTATGCTCCCGGTACTGTGTGGAGCGTGTCCGATGGTGCCAAGACCATCGGCTACCAGGCTCAGCAGACTCAGGACCTGACCGACTTCATCACCAAGCAGATTGAGATGTGGAAGGCCAAGAACATCGATCCGAACATGATTCGTCTCTACGTGCGTGGTGACCAGAATGCTCCCTGGGAGCGTTCTGCTACGGTTATCCGTTGCGCTGCAGCGGCTGGTTTGTCCAATGTGGTGTTCGGTACCCTGCCGGCTAGATAATCATTAACAAGAAAGATTACTGAATTATGGCAAGACGCAAACAGCGCGAGGCAGAACCTGAGGAGGAGCCGCAGATGAACATGTCCTCAATGATGGATGCCTGCTTCCTTCTGCTCATCTACTTCATTGTGGCAACTTCACTGGTGAGTGAGAAACGCCTGAGCGTTTCTCTGCCCGGCAACTCCACCGGCAGCGGTACCCCGCCGCCCCTGGAACCCGGACGCATCAAGGTAGAGGCCTCTGGTGCAATTTACTGGAATGGCGACATGCCCATGGGCGGTGCCATTAATCCCGGGCTGGATCCCCGTTCTCCTGAGTATCGTGAGGAACGCGAACTGGGAGAGTTGGTGGAAGCTCTCAAGAACCTGGCAGAAGCTGCCAAGGCTGCAGATACGAATCCCATCGTCATGGTGGAAGGTGCTCCGGCAACGCCGCACCAGCGCATCGTGGACGTGATGGCCGCGCTTTCCGAAGCCGGTATTTCGACTGTGGGTCTGAATACAGCCGCCCAGGAGTAACCCTCAAATCAGGGATAGAAGGGGGGCGTGACGGAAACAGAATCCGCGTGCTCCCCTTCTTTGTCCTTGAAACTCCCGAAAATTTTCAACCAAAAGAGATATATTTATGAATACTTATACCACAGCAGTATCTGTGATGGCCGCTTTGGCACTGAGCATGCCCATGGTATGTCAGGCGCAGGATCCGCTGGCTTCTCTGAACAAGGTGAAGGCTTTGTCGAAGCAGAAGAAGACCGAGGATGCCGTGAAGCTCTGCGACATGGTGATCAAGCGCTTTAGTGGCAATGGTGCTACGGCTAAGCAGTTCTCCTATGTGCTGCCTTACTATGCCTGGGAAAAGGCCGTTGTTTATTTCAACGCTGGCATGTATGAAGAAGCGTACAATGCCTTCAAGGCTTTCATGGATGAGCCGAAGTGGAAGGCCCCCGCTCTGCTGGCCAAGGCAAAGGAGAATATCCCCGGTCAGCCAGAGGCTTATGAGCCGTTCTTCACCTATGCTCTGTTCCAGATGGGCAATTGCCG
Source organism: Akkermansia sp. (assembly GCA_017517805.1). Classification (GTDB taxonomy): domain Bacteria; phylum Verrucomicrobiota; class Verrucomicrobiia; order Verrucomicrobiales; family Akkermansiaceae; genus Akkermansia. Next base: position 11,910 of record JAFWYD010000062.1, on the reverse strand, counting down.
CTACAAGCAGGGTGTCGGCGAGGCGGGTAAGGACAATGGCGATAAGAGTAAGTTCGAGGATGCCATTGCCTGCTTCGAGAAGTACCTGGGCCTGGTGCAGAGCGGCAAGGTGAGTGCCACGGAAAAGAAGCAGAAGATGGAAGGTCAGATTTGCTTCATCCTGGTGCAGGCCAACATCCTGAAGGAAAAGCCTGATTTCAAGAAGGCAGCCGAGTATCTGGAGATGAGCCGCAAGGTGAAGGGCCGCGTGCCTGATGAAATGGCTATGGAGGGTCTGAACACCATCGTGAATGTGGCTATCTCCAACCCTGAGAATGTCGGCTGGGTGTACAAGCTGATTGAGTCGAGCCCCGCCAGCTACAATCTGGATCCGGCTCGCGCGGCCCGCAACTCGAATAAGTTCTACAATCTGGGCCAGCGCGCCTACAAGGTGATGGATGATGCCTTGCGTGCCGGTAACAATGAACAGGCGGTTGAAGCTGCCCGCACGGCTAACACTCTGTTCGGCCTGGTGACTGATATGCCTGCCGCCCGCACTTCTCTGGCCAATCTCATCAAGGGACTTGGTGCATACAAGAAGCCGCTGGTGGACCGCGGCACGGGTGTCCGCATGTCCTCTGAGAGTAGCCGCAAGCTTTATGCCAGCTATAAGAAGCTGGAGGAGCAGGGGGCTTTGTTCGATGGCTTCTCCATCCTCTCCACTGCAACGATTGCCAAGGATTTCGGCTCGAACCGCCTGGCCAAGGGCGGGTTCCAGCTGCTTTATGACCGCTTTGGTAAGCTGGCCCGCCCGGCTAAGGGTGAAGGGGCTGAGCCGGCTCCGCTCCGCAACATGGTCATCATGCAGCTGGGTGCGCTTTGCCGCATGACTGGTGATGATGATGCCGCCCTGAAGTATGAGAAGATGCTGGAAGGCGAGGATATGGGCGACCAGACCAAGATTCTTGTGTTCCAGAAGATGACTCGCGCTGTGGACGACAAGGACTGGCAGAATGTGATTCCCTGTGCTCAGGAGGTGCTTGAGCACTTCAAGGATGATAAGACCAACAAGCTGTACCTCACGGCCCGTTACATGATTGTGGCTTCCCACTACCAGCTCGGTGCCTGGGAAGATGTGGTCAAGACTGCTACTGAGCTCATCGAGAGCGATGAGATGAAGGCTGCTGAAGGCAAGGATGCCCTCAAGCCGGAGCAGGCTGCCAACTACGATAACTACACCTACTTCTTCCTGATGGATGCGTATGCCCGCCTGGCTGCCAAGGACCCGGCCCAGCGCGACAATGCCATCAGCACCTTCGAGAAGTACGCTGCCAAGTACACCGACCCGGATCTGAAGAATGCGCCGCTGGCTGATAAGATGTACTACGGTGCCATAGATCAGCTCATGAAGCGTAGCGCTGCTGCTCCCGATGATAAGAGCGCAGAGGAGGATAAGAAAGCCGCCATCAAGTACTGCGATCACATCTGCAAGAACTGGCCGGAGAGCGACCTGTATCCCACCGCGGAACTGCTTGCTGCCGGCATGCTGCTTAACCATACGGATGATGCCGTGAAGGCTACCTCGATGCCCCGCCTCGAGCGTGCAGCAGCCGGTGGTGTGAAGCTGGGTACAAAGAGTGGTCGCTCCACGGCCGCCAATGCCCTGTTCTGGCTGGCTTCTTATGCTGGCGAGTATCCGAATGAGGGTGAGAGCGAAGAGGCCGCCAAGGCTCGTTGCCGCGAGTACGCAGAGCGCTTCTGGAAGGAAGGCGATGCCGAGGGTGATCCTTTCTCGTTGCCGATGGTTTCCCTGTACCTGACCATGGTGAAGGACAAGGCCGACTTTGAGAACGCCATCCAGCGTGCTCAGACCATTATTGCCCGCGAAGCCACCTATATGTTCAAGAATGAGAAGTCTGACCCCGAGCTGGAAAAGACCATCAATTCGTACGTGGCTGCCTATGTGGATGGTAACAAGAACTACCTGGGCAAGACGCTGACCCTGGAGGAGAAGACTGCTCATTTCACCAGCTTCCCCGGTATCGACCCGAACGATAAGTATGCCAACGCTATCTTCCGCATGGCTCAGATTAACTCCATGAACCAGGAGCTGGCCGGGCTGAAGGAAGATAAGGCTGCTAAGGAGAAGATGGAAGAGCAGATCCTTGGGGTATTCCGCGATATGACCAATACCTTCAAGCCGGAGGACCTCACCAACTACATCTGCGTGCAGGTGGGTGATTACCTCGTGAAGTATGTTTCCAAGTTCCCGGATCCCTCTGCCCGTACTGAAGAACTCGGTCAGGCTGAGGCCTACTATGAGGCTGTGATTGGCCGCAACAGCGATCTGGTGGCCGATGCCAAGCTTGGTATGGCCAATGCCCTGGCCTTCTCTAAGGATGCTGCCAAGCAGAAGCGCTCGGCAGACCTCTACACCGAGGTGTCGTCCAACCCGGATCCGAACGTGGGTGGCCCGGCCCTTGTGGGCCTGACCAAGCTGCACCTGCGCACCGGCAATGCCGCGGCAGCCGTGGAGACGACGAACAAGTACATGAAGAACCGCCAGAACCAGCGCGACCGACTGGATGTGATGCTCATGCAGGGCGAGGCCTACACACTGGCCAACGACCCGAAGAACGCCCTTCTGGCCTACATGAACCTGTTCAACCAGTACAAGGGCAAGGTGGGTTACTCTGCCAAGGCATGTCTGGCTATCATGGAAATCTTCTGGAAGCGTAACAATCCTGCCCAGGGTGACCGCCTGCAGAAGGGATTCCAGAACTCCGACCGCTGGACGGCCTGGAACACGGGTCAGCTCTATGTGAACCTCATCCGCCGCAGTGGTGTGGAAGCCAAGCTTACCCCCGAGGAGCGAGACGAGTTCAACAAGGTGCTTTCCGCTGTGCATAACTACGGTACCGACCCCGCTGTGATGAAGGAAGATAAGGCTAATAAGGAATTCCAGCGCAATCTTCAGAGCAGCAAGAAGAAGTAACATATACACCCCTATTCCATAAATATGAAATCGCTTAAAAATATCGGATTTGCACTTGCAGCCCTCTCGTGTGTGCATTTTGCTGAGGCTCAGCAGGCACCCAAGCTGAGCGCCTATGTGCAGATGCCTGGTGATAAACCCGCCCTGATTGAGTTGGAGCGAGGGGATGGCAATGGTACCTTCTTCTACATGCAGAAGGGAACAGACCAGCTGATGCAGGCCAAGGCCTCCACCTGCAAGATGTTCTACATCCAGACCCCGAACGATATGGCCTCTGCCCTGCGCGACTACTACGGTGGCGAGCTGGCAGATGCCCGCAAGGGGTTTGCCTCCGTCAAGAAAAAATATGCTGCCTTTGCTGGTCTGCCTGGCTCTCCCTGCACCATGTCTGCCCTGTATGAGCTGACCTGTGCTGTGCGCCTGCTTGATGTGGCTGCCGCCAAGACTCTTTCGGCAGATCTTCCGGGCGCTTCCGTGCTGAATGGCTCGGATGCTGCCCGGGTAGCTGCTGCCAAGGTAGTGGGGATGATTACGGATAAGCCCGAATCATTCGCAGATATCAAGACTGCTGTGGAAGCCACCCTCAAGGCGCATGGCCGCAACCTGGATAGCGAAAGCAATGCATGGCTGCGCTATGCTCTGGCCCGTGGCGCTGCCGCTATGGTGCCTGCCGAGCAGGTGCAGGCTACCATCGCTGCCGATAAGGTGAAGGCTGCGAGTGTTGCTGTCGACTTATACTGCCAGGCTGTGATGAGCATGCACGGTATGCAGAAGCAGCTGCCGGCGGATGCACTCAACCGCGCTATGGCTCTGCTCTGGGCTATGCCGGGTGTGCAGGAATATGCCGCTAAGGTGACTCTCCCCATGCGCAAGGAAGTGTGGAATGCCGCCCCGGCTGATTTCCGCGAGGCCGTTGCCATGGCTCACTATCTGAAGACGATGTATCCGGCCCCGGCCGAGACTCCCAATGCCTTGGCTGATAAGTTGGATGCCTACTTCTTCAACATGAAGCAAGGCACCAAGAAAGGTGACTAAAGAAACCTTGGAATCTTTTTACCGCGGGGCGTTTGCCCCGCGGTTTTTTCGTTTTATTCATCCAGTAACGAATAATCAGGAACTATGGTTGATATGTTGGTCCGCCTGTATGCGTTGCCCGATGGGGCACCGCTGCGCCAGGCTATCGGAGAGCAGGGTGTGCAAGTGCGAGTCTGCCGCCCGTATGAGATGCATGCCGTGCAGGAATGGATTGCCCGCACTTTCAGCACACGCTGGGTGGCCGAGTTTACCGTGGCAATGGCTCACCAGCCCTGTGGCTGCGTGATTGCCACTCAGGACCACAAGGTGGTCGGCTTTGCCTGTTACGATGCGACAATGCGCGGATTTCTCGGCCCCATGGGGGTTGACCCCGGACTGCGGATGGGGGGGGTAGGAAAGGCTCTGCTGGTAACCGCGCTGGAGCAGATGCGCTCCATGGGGTATGGCTATGCTGTCATCGGTGGAACCGGGCCGCAGGAGTTCTATACCCGCTGCGTCGGGGCCACGGTCATCGAAGATTCTGACCCCGGAATTTATGCGGATATCCTCCCGGAACCAAAATAAATTTTTCCATCGTTTGCGATACCTGGGATATTCCCCGCCGAAATACTGAAAAATCTGCTATTTTTTTCTGAATCGTTACACTTTACCTTGACACTTGGTGCAAATCCTGCTAATTTTTGAAACGTAGATTATCTTATTCCCTCCATGAAACGTTTTCTCTTCATTCCCTCCTGCGCCCTGCTGGCTTTCGGCATGCTCACCTCCTGCCAGAAAGAAGAAAAGACAGCCCAGCAACTGGCCGAAGAATTGACTGCTGAACTGCAGAAAGTGACCGACTACAAGACAGCCGAGGCTGTTGCTCCGCGCGTAGAGGTTCTCAACAAGCGCTTCCAGAATGCCAGCGTGCGCGTGTTCAGCGGTGATGCCAACGCACTTGCCGGCAGCGAAGTCAATGCCTATGCAGATGCCGTGTGCCGCCTGGTTCGCGAAATGGGCCGTGTGCAGGCCAGCAAGCCCGTGACCGAGGCAGATGGCGATGTGGATGATACAGCACTTGTGCGTGCTGTGGGTGTGGGGGCTGGAGCACCTTCCGAGGCTCCCGCCAAGGACCAGTTCACCAAGGGACAGCTCTACATCTACAATGCTGATTCTGAAAGCAACAACAATCCTCCTGCCTTCGTTGCCTACTACGGCTCCGATAAGCTTGCCTCTGCTCTCTCCTATGTGGCATCCTGCGAGGATAACGGGGCTTTCAAGTTCGCTTCTGAGGAAGATGTACCCGCCATCCCCGCCGCTGTTGAGGTGGAGGCCGAAGAAGTGGAACCCATGGATATGACCCCCGCAGAGGAAGAGCCTGCCGCCGATGCTGAGCCTGCAGCAGAGGAAGAGCCTGCAGCAGAGGAAGAGCCTGCCGCTGATGAAGAACCCGCAGCCGATGAAGAACCCGCTGCAGAGGACGATATTTCTGTCGATGAGGAGCCTGCAGCAGAGGAAGAAGAACCCGCTGCTGATGAAGAACCCGCCGCCGATGAGGAGCCGGCAGATGATGCCGCCGATGAAGAAATCACCGATGAAGAGGCCGGTGATGATGACTTGGGTGGTGATATCGATATTGAGCTGTAAACCATTTTCACCTTGATTATCACGTTTTGATGATGTCCGCCGCAGTTCTCTGAAAAGAGGGCTGCGGCGTTTGATTTATCCCAGCTCTGCTTATGCCCCGCTTTCTGTTTACCTGTGCTTACGATGGAGCCTCCTACTGCGGCTGGCAGAGTCAGCGTGGCGGAAATTCTATTCAGGATACGCTGGAGACCGCCATGGCGGGTATTTTGAAAAGTTCGGTCCGGATTGCGGCGAGCGGGCGAACTGATGCCGGAGTGCATGCTCACGCGCAGTGTTTTCATGCGGATATTCCAGCAGCCTGCCGCATGACAGCGGATAATTGGCGCGCTGCGTTGAACGCGCACCTGCCGGCTAGTATACGGATTCTGAAGGTGCAGCCGGTAGCAGATAGTTTTCACGCCCGCTTCGATGCGGTGGGGAAGGAGTATGAATACCTGATCTGCCGCGCGGCGGTGCTCTCGCCATTCATGACAGGGCGAGTGTGGCATGTGCCGCATGAGTTCGATGCAGATTTACTGGCAGAAGCTTTGCGGGTGTACGAAGGGACGCACGATTTCCGGCGCTTTGCTGCAAACCGGGGCAATGAACCTGCTGATCCGCCTGCGGATTTTTACCTGCGTACGATTTACCGCGCCAGCCTGGAGGAAGAGGGAGACACGCTGAGCTTGCGGTTCCATGGCAATGGTTTTATGTACCGCATGGTTCGCCTGCTTGTCGGCACGGCGCACCAGGTGGCACGCCGCCGCATGGGGGTGGCTCAGCTCGCGGCGATGCTCAGCGATACATCCGGTGCCAAGACCCGCTATTGCGCACCCGCCGCCGGGCTTTATTTGAAGCGCGTCTTTTATGAATGAAAAAAATCCCCGCCCTTCGCTTTGCAGGGAAGGGCGGGGCGTGGTTCAGTATCAGTTCTGCTGGGCTTCAGGCTGCACCGGGCCAGGACCTTCGGGGCAGCATTCCTTCTTGTGGTGCTTGCCGTCCTTGCTCATCTTCTTGCAGCATTCCTTGTACATCTTCTCGTACTTTGCCGCAAGCTCGGGGTTCTTTTCTACCCCCTTGCCCTCGGCATACATGTGAGCCAGGGCCTTGCAGGCGGCAGGCTTGCCCTCCGCAGCAGCCTTTTCCAGGCCAGGCAGGGCCTTGGCGTACCATTCCTTAGACTTCTCTGTGGATTCTGGGGTGGCATCATCTGCCGTCTCCATCAGATAAGCCACAGTATACTGGGCGATGGGGTTACCATTTTCTGCTTCAACGGTAATGGTTTCGATATCCAGCCAGGCCTGCTCGCCGCTTGCGGCAGAAGGATCCTTCTTGCAGCAGCTGCCCTCGCTGCTGCAGCAGGCTGCAGGCGAAGCGGCAGAAGCCTGGGTGGCGGTATCGGACTCGGCTGCTGTGGCCCACTGGGTGAAACCAAGCAGAATGGCGGTGGTTGTGAATGCGAATTTCTTCATAGGCCCTCATTCTGGACCCAACTTTCGCAACTTTCAACCCAACAATCCACCTGTTTAGTACCCCAAATCGACCGAATTTAGCCGTTTTTTGACTTTTTTTGAAAAAAATTAGAAATAATCATTGACTTGGGTGCCGAGAGCGTGTATACTCGCCCCGCTTTCACGTCTCACCCCTGTGGGACGCCCGGAGTCAAGTCGCTTCTGTAGCTCAGTGGTAGAGCGCATCCTTGGTAAGGATGAGGTCGCGGGTTCAAATCCCGCCAGAAGCTTTTTGATTTCTTGCAAGAATAGCAGCTCTAAATTAAATACATATTATGGCCAAAGAATCATTCCAGCGCACCAAGCCCCACGTGAACGTGGGTACGATCGGTCACGTTGACCATGGCAAGACTTCCCTCACCGCTGCAATTACCAAGGTTCTTGCAGATAAGGGTATGGCTGAGGCTCGTGCTTACGACCAGATTGACGGTGCTCCCGAGGAACGCGAGCGCGGTATTACTATTTCCACCGCTCACGTTGAGTACGAGACCGAGCAGCGTCACTATGCACACGTTGACTGCCCCGGTCACGCTGACTACATCAATAACATGATCACCGGTGCTGACCAGATGGACGGCGCTATCATCGTTGTGGCTGCTACCGACGGTCCCATGCCTCAGACCCGCGAACACATCCTGCTCGCTCGTCAGGTCGGCGTGCCCCACATCATTGTGTTCATGAACAAGTGCGACCAGGTTGACGACCCCGAACTCCTCGACCTCGTCGAAATGGAAATGCGCGAACTCCTGTCCGCCAACGGCTTCCCCGGCGACGAACTCCCCGTGGTTCGCGGTTCCGCTCTGAACGCTCTCCAGAGCGACGACTGGCAGTCTGAAGATGCCAAGTGCATCCTCGAACTCCTCGACGCTTGCGACTCCTACATCCCCGATCCCGTTCGTGAAACCGAAAAGCCCTTCCTCATGCCCATCGAAGACGTGTTCTCCATCTCCGGTCGTGGCACCGTGGTTACCGACCGCGTCGAACGCGGTATCGTGAAGGTTGGCGACGTGGTCGAAATCGTGGGTATCCGTCCCACCACCTCCACCACCGTTACCGGCGTTGAAATGTTCCGCAAGCTGCTCGATCAGGGCCAGGCTGGCGACAACATCGGCGCCCTCCTCCGTGGCGTGAAGCGTGAAGACGTGGAACGCGGTCAGGTTCTCGCCGCTCCCAAGTCCATCACTCCTCACACCAAGTTCAAGTCCGAAGTGTACGTTCTCGGTAAGGACGAAGGCGGCCGCCACACTCCCTTCTTCACCGGCTACCGTCCTCAGTTCTACTTCCGCACCACTGACATCACCGGCGTTATCAAGCTGAACGAAGGTGTGGAAATGGTTATGCCTGGCGACAACGCTACCTTCAACGTTGAACTCATCAACCCCATCGCTATGGCTCCCGGCGAACGCTTCGCTATCCGCGAAGGCGGCCGCACCGTGGGTTCCGGCGTGGTGACCGAAATCGTGGAGTAGTACCATGCGCGTGAACATCCTGCTCGCTTGCACCGAGTGCAAGCGTCGCAACTACGCCACGGTTAAGAACAAGAAGAACACCACTGGTCGTCTTGAAGTCAAGAAGTATTGTCCCTGGGACAAGAAGCATACGACTCATCGCGAAACCAAGTAGTGCTTCATAGCGCAGGCCAGTAGCTCCAACGGCAGAGCGGCGGTCTCCAAAACCGCATGTTGGGGGTTCGAATCCCTCCTGGCCTGCCATTTCTTTTGTCTTTTCAGTTTTGAGGCTATCAATGAGCAAGAAACAGAGTGACGCCGTGGAAACGAATCAGGCTAAGCCGGCTGCTGCCGCTAAGGGCCAGTCCGCTGCCGAAGATCGTGGCCTTATGGCTCGCTTTGCCGCGTTCAAGGAATATCTCCTCCTTTCTCGCGTTGAGCTGCGTAAGGTCAGCTGGCCTAGCTGGAAAGAAACCCGTGCCACCAGCATGGTGGTGCTCGGCTTTGTTGCTGTCATGGCCATCCTTCTCGGAGTGGTGGATCTTATCCTTTCCAGTGTGGTTCGCCTGATCCTTTCTTAAGGAACGATTTCGTTCACACGTACCTCCACTTTAAGGGATATTACTATGGCTGAGCAAGAAGGCATCACCGAATTCCCCGTAAATTCTGAATCCGCTTCCAAGGAAGCCGGCCACTGGTACATCCTGCACACCTACTCTGGATTCGAACAGAGAGTTGAGCAGATGATCCGCGAGCTGATGCGTTCCGGTCAGGATCAGGGCTGCATCCACGATGTAGTCGTTCCCACCGAAAAGGTCATCGAACTCGGCAAGGGCGGCCAGAAGCGCACTACCACCAGAAAGTTCTACCCCGGCTATGTCATGGTTCGCATGACGATGACCGACCTTTCCTGGCATCAGGTTCAGAATATCCCCAAGGTCACCGGCTTTGTGGGTGGGAAAAATCGTCCTGCACCAATGGGTCCTGGTGAAGCGGAACGCATTCTTTCGTTGATGGAAACCCGTCAGGAACAGCCCCGTCCCAAGTTCAACTTCGATCGTGGCGACGAGGTCAGGGTCATTGATGGCCCGTTCGGCGGTTTCAACGGTGTCGTGGAAGAGGTCAATTACGACAAGGGCAAGCTCAAAGTGTCCGTGTCCATCTTCGGCCGCCAGACTCCTGTGGAACTCGATTTCATTCAGGTGTCCAAGGGCTGAGCCCGGCACCGAGATATTTCTGCTCCGGATCATTTCATCGACAGCAGTCAGGTCATAAGCCTGAGACCGCAAAATAAGGATTAACGACAATGGCCAAGAAAGAAGTTGCCAAGATCAAACTGCAGATTCCTGCTGGTGCTGCTAACCCCTCCCCGCCCGTCGGTCCCGCTCTCGGTCAGCACGGCGTGAACATCATGGGGTTCTGCAAGGAATTCAACGCTCGTACTCAGGATCAGAAGGGCATGATCATTCCCGTGATCATCACGGTCTACGCTGACCGTTCCTTCACCTTCATCACCAAGACCCCTCCCGCCCCCGTCCTTCTCAAGAAGGCCGCTAAGGTGGAAAAGGGTTCCGGCGAGCCCAACAAGAACAAGGTCGGTTCCGTCACCATGGCTCAGATCGAAGAGATCGCCAAGCTGAAGATGCCTGACCTGAACTGCAAGGATCTCGAAGGCGCTGTGCGTAACATCACCGGCACTGCGCGTAGCATGGGACTGGAAGTTAAGTAAGACTTCCGGGCGGCAAAAACGGCGTCCGTACGTACTGATATGTGGGCGCGTTATTCGCGCCGCGCCTATTTCGTTGGATTCGGCCGTACTGCCAGGCCACGAGCTTGGCAGGAGATTCGAGACGACAAGCGCTTAGAAAGGAAATTATCATGCCTACGCATGGAAAGAATTACCGCAAATCGCTGGAAGGCGTTGATCTGACCCAGCGTTTTTCCGTGGAGGACGCTGTTGCCAAGTCCCTTGGCGCTTCCTTCGCCAAGTTTGACGAAACTGTGGACGTCGCCCTTCGCCTGGGCGTCGATCCCAAGTACTCTGACCAGATGGTCCGCGGTGCTGTCTCTCTGCCTCACGGCCTGGGCAAGACCGTTCGCGTGGCTGTTTTCTGTAAGGGTGAAAAGCAGGCTGAAGCCACTGCCGCCGGCGCCGACGTTGTGGGTGCTGAAGACCTCGTGGCTCAGATCAAGGGCGGCTGGCTCGAATTCGACGCCGCTGTTGCTGCTCCCGACGTTATGGCTCTCGTCGGCCAGGTCGGCCGTGTGCTCGGCCCCCGCGGTCTGATGCCTAACGCCAAGACCGGCACCGTCACCTTCGACGTTGCCAAGGCTGTTCAGGAACTCAAGGCCGGCCGCGTTGACTTCAAGGTCGACAAGGCTGGTGTGCTCCACGCTCCTCTCGGTAAGGTCTCCTTCGGCCCCGAGAAGATCCTGGGCAACCTGAAGGCTCTCCTCGAAGCCGTGCAGCGCCTCAAGCCCTCTGCGGCTAAGGGCCAGTACATGGTTTCCATGGCCATTTCCACCACTATGGGCGCTGGCTTCAAGGTGGATATGTCCCAGATCAAGAAGTTCATCGAAGGCTAATTAGGCGGCTCCCTCCGGGGAGCCCCACCTTTGAAGAATATTTAGGCTAGGGAAGGAATTTCGGGTCGAAGAAGGCAGGGGGCGAAAGCCTTAATCATCCTGCTCAGACAGATTCTTTGGCTCGGCATTCCACAGAATGAAACCCCACCATCGTGAGGAGTATCTCGTGAAGAACAGGTCTGAAAAAGCCGTACTGATCGAACAGATCAAGGAAGCCGCTGGTCGCGCTTCTTTTGCGGTTGTGACCGACTTCAAGGGTATGTCTGTGGAAGAGCTGACCGGGCTTCGTGTGGCGCTTCGCGCTGCTGGCGGCGAATATCACGTCGTCAAGAACACGCTCGCTCGTATCGCACTTGCAGACACTGACCATAGCGCCGTTTCTCCCGCTCTGAAGAACAACAGCGCTATCGCCCTTGGATTCCAGGATCCCGTTGGTGTGGCCAAGGCTCTTTCTGATTTTGCCAAGACGAACAATAAGCTCGAAATTCGTATGGGTGCCCTTGACGGTAAGGCTATGACCGCCGCTCAGGTTGGCGAACTCGCCAAGCTCCCTTCGAAGGAACAGCTGCTTGCTCAGGCTCTGGCTACCATGAACGCCGTGCCCACCAACTTCGTGTCTCTCATGGCCAATATGGTTCGTCCTCTTCTGTACGCCCTCAAGGCTATCGAAGAAAAGAAGGCCGCGTAATCTACGCCCCCTTCACCGACCATTTGCCAATAACTATCAAACGTCAAAGAATTTTAAGGAGTC
>JAFWYD010000061.1 GCA_017517805.1 Akkermansia sp. | reverse complement strand
GCCCACACCGCGCGCTCGCCGCTGCCCAGCTGCACCGCCATGCTGCGGTTGGCAATGGTATTCACAAAGGCGCGGCTGCTTTCCACGAGCCCCCAGTTGGCCTGCACCAGCGCATCGGCCACCCCGCTGTAATCCGGCAGCGCGGGATTCACCAGCGCCGCGACAGCGGCGGGAGCGGTGGCTTCCGCATCTTCATCCGATACCTTCGCCTCATTCCAGCCCTCCAGATCCGTCACTTTCAGCGAAAGCGATGTCTGCTTCTTATCCCACACCAGCGTGCAGTACTCCTCACTCAGGCCCAGCAGATTGTAGAGACTCTCCACATCCTGCCCCTGGAGGTTGCTCGACTTGAAGGTCAGAATCTTGAACGCCTTGCCCTTATCCACATCCTTCTGCGTCACGGCAAAGTTGTAGTTGATATCCGTGGCAGCATTGAGCGTCAGGCTATTGCCCACCTTGATGGTTGCCAGCTTGGTGCCGGTCATGTTGATGGTACCGCCCTCAAGCACCATATCCTTGGCGCTGAGCGCCCCGCTGAGGGTGAGGGTGCTGCCGCTGCCCAGGGTGAGGCTCCCCTTCACCGCCAGCGGCATGGCCTTGTTCTTGCCGCTGGGGTCGTAGAGGCGGATCGAGGCCGACCCCGCCAGCTCCAGGTTACCAGCCACACTCATCTTGCCCGCGACATCCAGGTAGGATGCATCCAGGCGATTATCGGAATTTTTGCCATTGATAGTGACACTCTGAGCCTTTGAGGATTCCAGCTCGATGGAAGAACCGTCCTTCATGTCGAGAGCGGCCACCGTCACAGCCGAATCGGTCACGATGCTGGAATCCACCAGCGAAACAGCCCCCTTGGCGACCATCTTTCCACCGGAAACATCCCACGAAGAATCTGTAAATTTCAGGTTCGCGGCATTCAATGCCCCCATGGAGGACACCTTGGCATCGCTCAGCGTGTAAGATGCATTCTTGAACCCGCAGCCCGAAGACAAGGTAAATGCACCGTTGGATATAAGCACATTGAGTTTGCCCTTTGATGCTACCATTCCCTTGCCTATCAAGGCATACGATTCACCACCTCCAGACCAGGTAAAGGTGACCTCCTCTTTCGTGCCGAATGTGACGGCCTTTTTGATGTACAGATTTTCAGCTCCAGCCCAGTAAGCATTATCGTAAAGATCGCGGGCGTTAATTTCTGTTGTCCTCTCGTAGGAGAAAAAGACAAAACGATAGCAGCCTTCATCGGCATCATAGAGGGGGATGAAAGTCCCCAGAGCGGAGGCATTGCACGAGCCCTTTCCAAGCGAATAGCCACCGTTATAGCTATCACCGAAGACATTTTCAACCGTATAGTATTTGACAGTCAGGCACAGCGAGCTGGCGGAACCGGAATAGCTCTTGCAGGTAAACAGAGTCATACCATCCAAAGCCTCGGCTATATCCTGATGAGTCGGTTCATTAATCCAGGCGTAGCCATCCCTCCCGTTCGGATCAAAATGGTCAGGACGCAGATTGTACGTCAACAAATTCTTACCCTTGAAGGAAACCTTGCCATCCACATGGGTCTTGACTTCATCTCGGTCAGTCATCGCCAATTCCCCCCCATTGAGCAACACATCGGCCTCCACCCTGCGGACATAACCGATGAGGTCACAGATATTTTTACTGCTCAAGGTGTGAGAACTACTGATTGTACCAGTATTATCAATATTCGCAATCTTCACACCCGCATTTTGAATCTCAATTCTTTCAAAGTCCGCAAGACGTTCAATATTGGCAGCAGTATCGAGAATCAGGTGCGTGGAATCTCCCCACAGGCCTGAACCAGTGATAATTGCCCAATTACCGGGATTTGCCTTGAACTCATAGGTGCCGGAATCAAGGTTCCATACCGTCCGGTACGGCATCGAGCCCTTCCCCGTCAGGGTGTAGCTTCCGGCAGACTTACCCTCCCACCTGAGCGTCACCATGACATCGCCCCCGAAAGATATCTTGGAATTCAGCTTAAGATTAGTATCGCCATACGTAAAGACATACTCATTCATGGGACCACCATAGTCCTGAACTTCAGCATCATTTTTATTGATGGTGGTGGTAGCAGCCATGGCTGAAACCGAAAGGAACGCAAGAATCAGCAATGAAGAAAAACTTATTTTCATGGCAGCCATAACATGATTTATTCAAACACCTGTTAACAGAACCATCCCTAATCTATTATTTCCACTATGCCAAGTCAACAAAATACCGGGGAAAAAGTTAAAGCTTGATGAGAGAGGGGGAGTGGTGTAGACTGCTGCGCGTGAAATACAATCGTTTCATCAATCTGCTGCTGACCATCCTGCGCGTGGGACTGGGCGGCTTTTTTCTGGCTACAGCACTCATGAAGGTCACCGGAATCAACGAAACGGCAGATTTTCTGACCCGCAGCCGGATTCTGCCGGCGTTCTTCTCATTTCCTCTGGCCTGCGTGGGGCTGGCGATGGAGCTGGTGGTGGGCATCTGCCTGCTGGCCAGGCGCAGCTACCGCGGGGCGACTGTATGGGGTGTGGTGATGTGCGGCACCTTCCTGCTGCTCTACCTGCAGGCATGGATGCGGGGGCTGGAGTTGAGCTGCAACTGCCTGGGCTCCATGCACGAAATTACGAATTACCCGCTGGACACCGGTATGCGGCTACTGCTGCTGGGAGCCATGCTGCTGCTATTCTGGGATTCCCGACGTCCGGCCCCCACCTTCATGAAGCTCCGGAAATACGAGTTTGAAGATTTTTAGCATATCAACAAAAAAGGCCGCTTCACGCGGCCTTTTTTGTTGATTCAGCGAGCCATGGCGGCTTCTATCGCATCCGGCTCAATGGGAGCATTGGGAATGAGATCTTCCACGCCATCTTCCGTGATGAGCACATCGGTCTCCAGGCGGATTCCGATTTTCTCTGCGGGGATGTAGATACCCGGCTCCACCGTCCAGACCTGACCTGCGGCAAAGCATTTGGTATCGGAGCCGACATCGTGCACATCAATACCCAGCGAATGGGAAGTGCCGTGCATGTAGTACTTGCGGACACAAAGCGGGTTGGAGCCCTGGGCATCGACCTCTTCCTGCGTGAGGAGCCCCAGCTGCACCAGCTCTGCCGCCATATTCACGCGCACCAGACGCTCATATTCGGCTTTTTCCAATCCAGGGCGCATGATGCTCATGGCATAGCGCTGCACGCGAAGCACCGCCTCATAGACCGCCCGCTGGCGGGGAGAGAACTTGCCATTGGCCGGGATGGTGCGGGTCATATCACCTGCATAGCCGCCATATTCAGCACCGATATCGAGCAGGATGAGGTCCCCCTCCTCCACCTCCTTATGGTTGGAGATATAATGAAGCACGCAGGTATCTGCCCCGCTGGCAATGATGGGCAGGAACGAGAACTTGCGGGCACGGCGGCGGATGTAGGCCGCGCTGAGGGCAGCCTCAATCTCCCACTCACCCATGCCGGGTTTCACCTGCGGCAGAATCTCTGCGAATCCGGCACCGGTGATATCACAGGCCCGGCGCAGCTGCACCATCTCCTCCGGGCTCTTGATGAGGCGCATCTCTGCCAGCAAGGGGTACAGGGACTCTACGCGGGCATCGGGGTATGAGGCACGCAGTGCCTGGGCCATGCGTTCATTGCGAGTCTGCACATAAGTGAAGCGGCGCGGGTGATTATCCGTCTCCAGCCAGATGCTGGAGGCCGCCGGAATCCACTCTGCCAGCAGGGCGTTGTAGGCATCGGTCCAGCGGACATCCTCCACCCCGCTCAGTCCGGTGGCATCGGCCTTGGTCAGGCGGGCTCCTTCCCAGATGACTATCTGTTCATTCGTCTCGCGCAGCAGCAAGGTATCGGTATGCTCACCATTTTCGCCAATCTGCATGAGCAGAATCGTTTCCTCCTGGTCAATACCAGTCAGGTAAAACAAGTTGGCATTCTGGTGGTGAGCCAGTGTACCATCTGCATTGGTGGGGTAAATATCATTCGCATGCACAATGACCAGCGCCCCTGCCGGGAGCCTGGTGGCCAGCTTATCGCGGTTGGTCTTGTAAAACGAAGCGGGTATAGGTTCGTAGCGGAGTGTATGTTTCATATCTTGCTGGGCAAGAGTATACCCTTTCCCCGTCTCGCATTCAATGCGAAATCATGTACCCATTCCGGAATTTCCTTGACAGAACGCCCGCGGAAGAGTAAGAAAAACGGCACACACTTGATTATACATTATGGATCGCGACGAAAAAACCCTCATTCTCTTCAAGCCGGACTGCGTCCGCAAGAATCTTTCCGGTATCATCCTGCAGCGCCTGCTGGGCGAAGGTTTCCGCCTGCGCGGCATGAAGATGATGCAGCTGGATGATGCCATCCTGCGTGAACACTACGCCCACATCATCGACCTGGTGATTGATGACAAGCCCCTGTTCCCGACGCTCTCCTACTTCATGCAGACCAGCCCGGTGATAGCCCTGGTGCTCTCTGGTCCCGGAGTCATCACCCGGGTGCGCAGCATCCTGGGGCCGACCAATTCCATGAAGGCTGATAAGGGCACCATCCGCGGTGACTATGGCACCAACAGCATGCTCAACATCTGCCATGCTTCCGATTCCCCCGAAAGTGCCGAAGCGGAAATCAAGCGTTTCTTCAAGCCGGAGGAAATTTTCGACAACGTAGACTGATGTTCACACTCCCAGCCGCAAGGCTGAGTTGAAATCTGATAAAAAGGGAGGGCAACCAGTAGTTGCCCTCCCTTTTTATCATCATCTTCTGCGATTCCGACGCTTGTTGTTGCGCGCAGGAGCCCGGCGGCGCTGCGCCTTTTTGCGGGACTGCGTCTTTCTGGGTTCGGTTTTAGCCTTCACCGGCGGGGCATCCACTTTGACCGGGGTCGGGGGGGGCTCCACCACCGGAGCTTTCTGCACCTGCAGATTAGAAGCAGGATTCATCACCCTGGCGAAAGCATCCACACCATCTGCCAGGGCAGCAGCAAGCTTGAGCTGGTACTCCTCCGTGTTCAGTCGTGTTCCCTCCGCAGGATGAGTGGCAAATCCCAGTTCGGCCATGACCGACGGGCAGTTCACCGAATTGAGAGGGCTGTAATGAGCCCTGCGGCAGCCGCCATCTTCCGTTTCGGCCTTTTCGACAAGAGCAGATTGCAAAGCCATAGCCAGCGCCATGCTGGCCTGGCTGAATTCATGCCCGGGCAGGCGTTTCTCATTTTTTCCGGCAGGAGCCACCGTATACATCTGGGCACCGTGCATATCACTCCGCCCGCTGTTGAGATGCAGGCTGATGAAGATGGCAGCCGGAGCGGCATTTGCCTTATCCACGCGGCCCTGGGGCGACTGGTACTGATTCTGCTCCTGAGTGAACCGCACCTCGTAGCCGCGTTTTTTGAGCTCACTTCCCAGCCTGGTGGCAACACTCAGGGTCACATCTGCCTCGCGCACATAGGGAGTCACCGTCCCGGTATCATGCCCTCCATGGCCCGGGTCAATCACCACGGTGCGCACCGCGCGCCGATTGAGTATATAGGTAGGCCGCAGCACCGGCTCAATCACCTGCTGCACATCCAGCCGGGAAACGAGCAAATCACCGGTGGCATCCTCCTGCACAGGATGCGAGAGGAAACAAAGCCGCTCCTGAATCCGGAGCTCGCGTGGAGCAGGGCCGAAACAAAGAGTCACCTCGCCATTACCCACCATACGCTGGCCCGCCACCTTGCGGCCTTTGGGCTGCATGGGCATCAACTTGTAAAAACTGCGGATATCCTCCAGGGGGACATACTCCACTCCATCGACCACACGCGCATGCCAGGTCCCCACCCTGGACGGAGCCGCGGCGGGGGCTTCCGGCATCACCTTGGCTGATTCTGCCTCGGCAGTCTCAGCAGCCTTGGCGGCAGCTGTCTCCTGAGCCATCACAACGGGTGCCATTGCCAGCATAAGCGGCAACACCAGCACACCACTACACCCTGCCATCTTCAACCTCATCACTTCTTGCGGGAATACGTACCGACTCGCGAACCGGAAATACTGGTGCGCACCCTTCCGGCACCAGTATTGCTGGCCGCCACCGACCGGGCGGGGCGGCAAACGGTGTTATTATATGCCACAACGCCCTGGCAGATACTATGAGCGAGCATATTCTGGTATGCAGATGTAGCCATCTTCCGGCATTCTGCCGGATTGGAAACAAAACCACCCTCAAACAGAATGGCCGGGCGGCGAATGGTGCACAGTACCGAAAAGCGCGCACGCTGAATCCCGCGGTCAATGGCACCGGAACTGCGGATGGCACGGCTGTGCACGGCCGTAGCAAGGGCGATATTCTCGCTATCCTGGTTGTTGCCAGCCAGGTCGGCATTGCGGCGGGTGCGGGCAAAAGGAGAGGTGGTTCCCTGCGGTGCCAGCGTAAAGGTCTCAATACCGGCAGCAGCCTTGCGGCCAGAGTTATGGTGAATGCTGATAAAGATGGAATCTGGCACACTATTGGCAATAGCTACACGCTGTTGCAGCGTGAGGAAATAATCACCGTCGCGGGTCATCACCACCTTGTATCCCTGATTCTCCAGCATGCGGCGCAGCTTGCGCGCCACCGCCAGGTTCAAATCCTTCTCCTTGGCATAGGCACTCACTGCACCAGCATCGTGCCCGCCATGCCCGGGGTCCAGCACCACCGTGCGGAGCCGCGCATTCGGCGAAAAACGGGGACGCAGCACCGGATCCACCAGTTTGCGCATATCAATGGCCGAAATCATCAGCTCGGCCCCATGCTCCCGCACCGGGTGTGAGAGCACGTAGCGGTAGTTGTTCACGTAAAAATCCTGCTGATTCGCCTTCAAGGAGACCACGTGCCTGCCGCTCCCATAGGAAACACACCCGGGGCGGCCCATTCTAGGAGTAAAACGGTAAAACTTCCACACATCGCTTAACTTCACATAATCAACCCCCTGGATATCTGTCACCACCCAGACTCCCTGGGCGCACACCACACCCGACAGGCTCAACAGCAGGGCCAGCAGAACGGTTACCAGGTAGTGCAAATATCGTCTCATGCGCGGATACATCTATACTCTACCATTTTCTGCAGCCCTGCCACAAGAATAAAATAGTTCAGCGGGGCATAAAATTCGTCAGCCGAGTGTCAGCATTCAAGATAAATCTTGACACCAGGGGCAGGAACGGGCAGAATACTCCCCGCACAGCGCACAAGGAGAGATGGCTGAGTTGGTCTAAGGCACTCGACTCGAAATCGAGCGTGGCAGAGATGTCACCGTGGGTTCGAATCCCACTCTCTCCGCTCTAAGTAAAAGTAAGAAAACCCGCGTAAACCTTGATTTTACGCGGGTTTTAGTGTATAGTCCGTGTAGGAAAACTTACACTTTCCATAGTACAGAAACATTACAGAAAATTTTACAGCTATGAGCAAGGATTTCTACAAGGGGCGGCTATCTATCAACAAGGAAAAAACATCCCCTTACTGGATGGTTTCGTTCCAGGGGCCAGATGGAAAAATGCGGCGCCGCTCCACCAAGGTGCCGGTGGCCGGAGGCATGTTCGAGGGTGTCAAAATCACCGCTAAGCTGGCAGAAAAGCTCGCGTACCAGCGCGGCGTTCAAATGGCATGTGCCGCTGAAACAGAGTATGAATCCCACAACAACATCAGCGTCCGCGACTGGTGCGAGGGGTACATATCGCGCAATGCCGGACGCATCTCTGCCCGCACCGTCAACAACGCCCGCACCGCATACAAGTTCCTCTACACCTTCTTGGGCAGCCGCGCCAGCGCTCCCATGCGCCTACTCACGAAGGCCGATATAAAAAACTTCGTAGCAACCCGCCGAGAACAGGTGCGGGCCGAAACAGTAAAGAAAGACCTGGCCGCTATATCCCAGGCATGCAAGGATGCAGTCGATGCTGAAATCATCGACAAGAACCCGTGCCAGGGCGTATCAATTCCTGCGGATCGCGCCGGAGAGAAACGCATCAAGGAAGCGTTCACCCTGGAAGAGATCCGATACATGATAGACAAATTCCCGCCCCAATGGTCATCCGCTGTTCGTTGCTCTTTCGAGACCTTTGGCCAGCGCCTTGGCGATATCCTGCGTCTGGACTGGTCACAGTTTGACTGGAACGCCCGCGTGGTGCGCTTTGTCACCGGCAAAACCGGACGCGTACTCGCCCAGCCTATGAGGGATGGATTCTACACCTGGGCCTATGCAGAATGGCAGAAAGCCGGTTGTCCGGAATCAGGTCTGCTCCACCCCGACCTTCTTCCCCTGGGAGATGGGGCCAGCTACCAGTTTGGCACTCTGCTCCGCACTCACGGCATCGGTCTGCTTCACGGCTCATTTGGTGGCCGCCGCCGCGTCATGAACAGCAAATCATTCCACAGCATTCGCGCCACCTGCGCCACCCTGCTGCATGCCTCCGGCGTGTCTCAGGGTATGGCAATGGAGCTGGTGGGGCACGATTCCCAGGATGTGCATTCCGTCTACATCCGCCCCACCTCAGACCAGCTGCGTGATGCAGCCAATGCTTTACCATCCATCTGACCTACTCGTACAGCCACCTTGCACACATCACGTTCAGCGCCAGATTAGCCGGTGTTAGCCGGAGGTTAGTCGAAAGTTAGTCGGTGAGTTCTTCGGCGAGTTTGATGAGGCCCTGCACAAATTTTGTGGTATTGGCCAGCATGCCTGCAGCCATGGTCAGGCTGCTGACATTGGCCAGCGGGCCAATGGTGCTTTCCTGACACACCGAGCAGCTGCTGCCGAGAGCGGAAAGCATGCCTGCAGTGGCATTCCAATGCTTATCCCAGCTGGCCCCGTTCTTGATATACTTGAACTCACGCTTGCCGTACTCAAACACCTCCGCAAACGGCAGGATCTGGGCTATCTCACCGCCAGAGAAATAACGCTCTCCCATGATAATACTGCGGCCCTTGCGTACAATATCGCCCACAAACGGCAGCGCAGACACATCATTAGTAAGCACATCTGCGCCGAACACCAGCGCATACTGCCACCACTCGTCGTCATCGTCTCCCAGATTGCCGCGCAGACCTTCCAGCATAGCCAGCACCAGGCTGTTCATCACGCCGAAAGCCAGCCAGCCGCCTACTGCCGGCATCTTTTCGGCGGAGGTCATCTGTGCTATCCAGAGCCCCGCCTTGCTCAGCGTATCGGAGCGGAACATGAACAGGAAATCGCCCATGGCACCAAAAGCGCCGGATGCAGCCCAGTAGCCTTTCTGCGTCCGCAGCTGCGGCTGCGCGGCTACATCCAGCGCCATGCCTGCAATACGCAGCGCTTCGGCACGCTTCACCTCATCCGGTATGACTCCCTGTTTATCCTGTTCTACTGCATTCCGGTATGCCACATCAGCCACGGCCAGCGCAGATGCCGTACACATTTCGGCATCTACCACAGCAATCCAGTTCATCATGCGCTCTGTTGCTTTCTCTGCCTTTCTGCTCAGCCAGTCAATGATACCACCCGGCACTTCCTTCATGCCCAGCACGGTATCTGCGCTCTGCTGCCCCGGCAGCTTCTGGTTGGCCGCCAGGTGGGCAACGTGAATCAGCCCGTCTCCTTCCACCGCCTTGCGGGCGTAGATATAAGCCTGGTCCTTGACTTCCGCGCGTTTCAAGCTGCCGCGCTTCAGCAAAACACGTGCCAAGGCCTGCATGTACTCACCAAAACCAATCTTCCGGTAAGTCATCTCCTGGCACAGTTCATTATTGAGCATCCAGCTATCGGGCACGTAGCCACCGGCATAGCCGTTCAGCAGCGCGCTCACCTGCTTTATCAGCGTTCGGATATTACCGCCCAGACGCGCCTTGGCATAGCCGCCCATCAGGCGGCGCATCATTCGCCGGCTAAGCTCTGCCATCTTCACATCGGCTGCCACAGCGCCCTCTATCAGCTCAATCCAGCCGCGGACCTGCTGCATAGTCCCAGCTCCGATTTCCGCTTCGACGCGTGCGGAGAAGTTCTTATCCGCCAGCAGAGCCCGCCAGCTGCGTATCATATCGCTGGTCTGCACATAGTTGTTCTGCTGCTGCATTGTGGTTACAAACACGCCGGCGGCAGAGGTATCCCAGTTAATCTTGCTCTGATGATAGCGGCGCGGAATCAGTGATCCGAACTTGCTACCGGTGCCCGATGCTCCGGAGGCGGCCGCCACAGCCTGGTCCAGAGTCTGCTCTTTCATGGCGCCCTGGTCAAACACGCCCTTGAAATAACTCTCGCGCGCATTGAAGGGGATGCCGGTGTATGCCTCGAACACCTGCGCTACGTTCATGCCATGCTCGCTCAACTTCTCGCGCATGGCATATCCCCAGCTCAGCATCTGCGGGCCTACGTAGCGCCGCATCTGGTCCAGCGTTTCTGGCGTAATGCCGTTCACGTGCATCAGGTGTTCATAATCTGGCTGCTCGAAAGTCAGTATGCCGAACAGCACAGCATCCTTTGTTGTGTTGAGCTCAATTTCCCACCATTCCTCAGACTCCAGCCTGAACTTCTTATCGGCTTCAGATACGCCGTGTTTATCAGCTTCATACAGAGCTACCAGCTTGCGGAGGTCTTCCATCATGGAACTTGTCGGCACATTGCCCGGCACCCGATGCAGCCCGGCAGCTTCTGCAAGTATACGCACGCGTTCCTGAGCCGCCTGATCTTCGGTCATTGCCAGCCATTTTTTTGCTTCGGCATAAGTCAGCGTTGCCTTTTTAACCTCTCGCTCACGGACGCGGATTCCTGTCTTTGCCTTCATGTTCTGCTTCTGCAGCCACAGCTGCTGCTCCTCTTCCGTCTGCAAGCCTGTAATATCGCGCAGCGTCTCAAACATCCAGTGTTTCAACTCTGTGTTAAACGCCATCGTGTTGACATGCATCCGCGATATCTGCTCGCGCTTTTTATCGCAGAAAGACTTGCCCAGCAGCGGGCGCAGCGCAATCATCAGGTGTCCGAAATTCATGAGACCCTTACCCATGGCCACCACCTGCCTATTCAGAGCGGTGCGGTACTCGTTGCGCTTCTCCATGCGCGTATTGGTGGCTTCCTCACGGCTTACCTCAAAACCGGCCAGAATCTGCTCACGCTGCCAGGCGATGTGCTCGCGCTCGTTTTGCAGCTTCTCGGCCCATGCCTTCCTGCCACGCAGCACCATATCTTCAAAGACTCTGGCAGCCCGTCTGGCTTCCAGAGCGTCTTTGTAGTACCAGTTGCCGAATGTCTGTTGGAGGGCCATTGCTTCGTTTGCCTTGGCCTCAGAATCCTCAAAGTCGGCTGCCGCCGTATCAAGTCCTTCCAGCTCCTTGCTGATAGCCTCAATCATTCCGGCCTGATGCTCTGCTGCCGCTTGCATAGCCTCCAGCTCTTTCTGTGCGAGCTGCTCCTGTAGCTTCACCAGCCGCCTCTTGCCGTCTGCTTCTGAGACGGTGCCATTCTTCATCTCTTCGCGTACGGAGCGCATGGCCCGGCGAAGGACAGTCATTTCTTTTTCGGCCTCCTTGCGCTGCCCCAGGCTGCTTTGCACCAGCTGCCACGCTTTGTCTGCCAGCAGGTAATCTGCCGTTGCCATTTTGCCACGGCTCCATGCCTTTCCTTCCTCGCGGGTCGGGTAGGCGTGCTTATACACCCACTCTATGCGTTCCAGGGCGCGGTCCTTCAGGAAGCGGTCTATACGCTGCACAGAATCGCGCGCCACCTTCTGGAAATACACCTCCATCTTCTGCCCGGCCATTTCCATCAGCGCGTCGCGCACTTCCTCCTCGCTCATGCCTTGCAGCACATCGCGCTGCGTCTGGCGAGCAAGAGAGGTGACGAATTTTTCGAAAGCCTCGCCTTTTATCGTACCTTTTGCGGGGACCTGGCCGTCCTGAGCCATGCGTGCGTACATGGCTGCCCAGCGGAGCATCATTTCGAGGTTTCCCTGCTTGAGGTACTTCTCCGGCAGCGCCTGGCGCACGGAGGATAAAAGGGCCTGCATCTCGGCATAGATTCGGAGGCCTGTGCCGCGCTGGGAATCTGCCCCGTCATCTGCCAGCACGACAGCCAGGCGCTCACATGCCTTGCGTAAATCGTCCATTATCTGCTGCGCCACCTCTTCTTCACTCCGGCTCTCCAGGAGTTCCAGGCTGCGCTGGGCGGCGCGGGTCATGCTGAAGCTCACCTTAGCATCATTCACCAGCCCGGCCAGCGCCGCCTTGCGGCCTTCCTCTGTACCATCGTGGAATCGCGGACGAATACCAATCTCCCGCAGCCCTGCCATCACAGCCTTATTCTTCTTCAGACTCTCCGGCAGCACCGCATATTCCCACTCATTCATCCGCACCGCACGCTGCGGCACAGCCTCCATGTAGTCCTCAATCTCAGCGCGCAC
Source organism: Akkermansia sp. (assembly GCA_017517805.1). Taxonomy (GTDB): domain Bacteria; phylum Verrucomicrobiota; class Verrucomicrobiia; order Verrucomicrobiales; family Akkermansiaceae; genus Akkermansia. The sequence goes on along the minus strand of JAFWYD010000061.1, from coordinate 62,619 downwards.
AGAAGTCACAGCATCCACACCGGCCTGCAGCAGCTCATTGTCCTTCGCCATTGCTTCTGCTGCCTTCGTATAGCTGAACACCTTGCGCACCGCACGCTGCACCTTCTCCACCGTAGGCTTACCCTTCACCAGAGAAAGAGACTCCAGACCATAATCTATCGCATAGAAAGAATCAGCACCAGCCTCAGCCAGATGCCCACGCACCATCCGCGTGTACTCCATCATCAGCTCCTCGCTCTGCTTTTTACTCTCCTTGCTCGTATCGCTATCACTCAGCCGCTCACGCCGCCCCTTGATATCATCAAGCGACCGCATCTTATCAGACAACGCCGCACGCAGTTTGCCGGGGCTGAATCCCATGAAATCCTCATTGTTCAGACCCTTCTTACTCAGCATGAAATTCAATACATTGTCAAGCGTAGCAACCTTGCCAGTCTCTCGAATATACCCGTCCTTACTGCGCCACTTATCCACCTTCTCATTCACCCACGCAGCAAACGCCTTCTTGTGCTTGTCGGCATACTTCGCCAGCATCTCCCGGTTACCATGCGCATCCAGCTCACGCTTGCCCATGTTATTCAGAGACATCTTCAACCGGAACCACACGCCATACGGCCGCCCGCTGCGCAAATCGCTCAGCAAGTCTCCGTACAACCGACCATACAGCTTACGATACTTTTCATCCTGACCTCCCAGCCATCTGTTCAGACTCGCCTCCACAGCATCAGCAAACGCAAGCTCCTGCCCTTCCTTGATAGCTTCGCCATTCTCCCACATGTTGCGTGTCTCCTTGGCAAACTGCTTATCCAGGAATTGATAATCCATCTGCTTTGCTATTGTCCTGGCCTTCGGCTCATACCCATGCATATACGCAAACAACGCCTTGCCGTTATCCGTCTCCAGTAAATACTGCAGGTCGCTTTTTGTATCAGCCTGTCGCAGCTTATCCGCGAGCTGGTAAAACACATAACCATACTTGTCCTCCATTTCACCGGCAGCCTTTGCTGCTTCCTTGAAATCTGCATTTTCCTGATGCTTATGGATAATACGCGGGAACTTACCCGTCCACGCATCAGCGCTGTACACCTCAGTCCCCTCCTTCGGGTCCACCATCGCTGGCCGACCCACCAGCATGATATTACCAGCACCGCCCCAGCCATACGGCTTATCAAGCCGCGTCACCGCCACACTCGGCATCGGCATCCCGCCCAGCTCCAGCGCACTCAGAAACTTCTCCGGGCTCAGCGTATGCACCGCCGCCAGGTTGCGCTCCATCGAAAAACTTAAATTATTTTCCGATTTATACTTGACTAAATCCTCCGGTTTTAGTACCTTGTGCTTAGGAGCACGCTTTGGATATGGCGCCGTTGGCAATTGGAGCCTCCCGCCCCCAGTCCAGATGCGTGCTTTTGCTTTATTCCAATACAGGCGAGGGTGAGTCAGTATTGCCTCTATCTTATCTTTTCCATACAGGCTTGCTATACGATTGACGCGTTGCGTACGTGAGCCTTCCTTAAAGCCATTCAACTGCACCGCGACAAGAACATTCTTGTTTCCCTCCTTTAATTCGGTAATAACCTCAACACATCCGGGAGTATCAGAAACAACAATACACACAGGGTCAGCCAAAGCAGCAGGCAGCTGCATCATTTCCGACAATTCAATATCATGTTCATGTTTCTCCTTTGGGTAATACTCCAGCAGTTTCTTTTTGTTGCCAAGAACCGTATTCTTATGAAGACATTTCACAAGAATATTGGGTGAAATTACAATATCCCATGCCGTCACACCCACCATTTGCATAACCGCGGGCGTTGGGCATACGACAATATCTTTTCGGTAAGGGGCAGTACCTGCCGCCGGAGGCATTACCACAAAACGCCGCAAAGTGTTTTGCCAGGCGTTTGTAACAGTCTGCAAATCCACAGCTGCCCCCATGCTCATACTAAACAGCGTCCCCGTAGCCTCCGCCTGCTGCTGCGAAAGATACTCCTCAGCCTCCATCTCCTTCTCAGCCGCCATGCGATCATTCTCCAGCGCCTGCTGCTGCAGCATCCAGCCCACAGGGTCCACCTCACTCTCGCCATCCCACATCTCCGCCTGCTGCCGCAGCTCCGGGTAACTGCCAATCAGCTCCAGCTTGCCCTTCAGCACCTGCAAATCCTGCAGCGTCTGCTGCACATCCTCGCCGGCACTTGTCACAATACCCAGTCTCGCCGCCTTGTCAGCCTTCTTGCCGCTCATATCGCGGCCACGCTTCGCCAGCTCGATATTCTCATTCACAGCCTTCAGCGCCTTCTCAATCCAGGTAGCAGCCCGCTCCAGCGCAGCCTCAAAATCCGCGCCGAAATTAAACCACCCCTGCTGGCCCTGCTCCAGCTCCGCCTGCACCATCAGCTGCACCATTCCGCCAATATAATCCCAGCTCTTGCCATTATCCAGCAGCATACAGCACCGGCGCTGAATCTCATCCACCCGGCTCTGGTCCTTGATATAGCGCGTCAGCTCGCATACAGTCTCTGCATCCTTCGGCTTAATCTTGCCGTTGCTGAACCGAGTCCACAACTCCTCACGCGCATGCCGCCCAATCAGCGCACCGCGCTTGCTTCGGCTGGCCTTGCGCATCAGCCCGCGCTGCTCCAGCTCTGCATCAGAAAGCCCTGTTTCGCGCACGTAAGTGCCTGCGGTCACTTCGTCCGCCTGGTCATCGCGCATATTGTTCTCATAATCCATCATGCGGGCCCACTTCTCATCATGCTCCGCATCCTCCAGGAACACATAACACGTATGCGCCGGCATATTCTCATCTCGCATCATCAGCTCATAACGGTGGCGGCCAGAAATAAGCCACAGCGAGCCGTCCTTACGAAGCCACACGTACAGCGGAGCAGCAGATGCCTGGAAATTGCCGGTGAGCTCACGCCCGGCAATCACGCCATGCGCGCCCTTGGTTCCCACCTTCACCTGCTCAGTAGCATGCTTCAGCTTGCCCTTCTCAATCAGCCCGAAATAATACCCGCCCGCCGGATTGTAGTTGCAATTATCGCCCACAAAAATGCCCTTCAGATGCGCCGGAGCACTTGCTTCCGGCTCACCCACCTGCGAGACACGCTCCGCATACTCCTGGGCACGTTCCTGTTCCTGCTTTACCTCTTCCACGCGTTCCTCCGGGGCAGCAGCCTCGCGGTGCAGAATCGCCTGTTCCTCCTCTTCTGCATCAGCCACAGCCTTGCTCACTGGCAAGCCACCAGCACCATCAGGACCGTTAGCCTTGCTCATCACGATACCATGAGCCACGCGCCACGCAACCACATCAGCCTGCTCAATGCGGGCACCGGAAAGCGCTTCGCCTACGCGCACGCCTACCTTACCCAGCAGCTTCACCAGATCGCCTGCCGCCTGCGGGTCATGCTCAATCGCAGCAGACCAGGCGCGCTTCATCGCGCCGACGGCGGATGCGGTGGTGAGTACGCCCTTGGCCGCTTCCACCATAGGATTCAGCCAGCCTGGGGTTGCGGCGCTCAGGATAAACTCGCTTCCGGCGATTTGGCTGAATGCTTCAATGACGCTGAGTGGGCTGGAACCTCTTGGAAGAGGAATGTGAAGTTTCGGGTCGGCTTTGAGTATGGTTTCGCGAGCGCGACCAACGATATCAGCCAGCTCGTTCCAGGCCTGGGATTCAGCGTCTGCGTACGCCATGCCGGATTGCTCTGCCAGCCCCTGCGCACGCACCTGCACCATCTCATCAAACACAGATTCCGTGACATCCTCCACCGTGTTGCCGGATGTAGCATGACCAGCCACGCCAAACAAGGTGCTGCCCAGCACCTTGCGATTATCTATGATGCTATGCTTGCCACCTCTGGAGCGGAACAGGGTGGTGCGCACCGCACCGCTCCCAGGAGCCACCATGTCGCCGCGTTCGGCAAAACTATCTGCAAATGCAGCCCAGCTGCCCAGACTCATCACGGCACCCTCGGCATAATCTCTGCTGCTGCGTGCTTTCTCGGGGCTCACACCATCTGCCACCAGACCATCAATCATGCCCTGCGCCCAATCTGAAATCTGCGCGGCGATAGGAGCTGTGACACCGCCTGCTTTCTTGACCAGCTTTCCTACGCGGTCAGACAAATCAGGCGGCAACTGCTTCAGAAGATTTTCCACGCGCACCACGCCAGACTTCTCAGCCTCGCGGAGCAATGCTTCACCTGCCACCTGGTCAACACCCTCCAGCAGCAGCCCCTTCAAATTCACCGGCTCGGCATTAGATCCTTCCTCCTGCTGCACTCTGCGCAGCAACTTCTGCTCGACCAAATCAAACTCTCCCTGCAAATAGGCGTCGGCATCCTCCGGCGTCAATGTCAAATCCACTGCCATCTCGCCATCCTTACCATTCTTGAATACATGCACCATGCCATTTTCTGCCGCCTCCACATGCGGAAGATACCCCTTGTCTGCATACGTATTCCAGACCCCGGCATAAGCTACCGCCAGATTATCATTGGTCAAGCCGGAATCAACAGCACCGGCACCCGACATGAACAACACCTCGCCGCGCTCCGCTAGCTTCTTATTGTTCACCAGGCGGCGCTGCTTCATCGCCTCACGCTTCTCCGCGTCAGCCCATTCCGCATTCTTCATAGCAAGCCCCGTCTCCCAACGGTCAGGGCTCGCCATAATCTCATCCACCTGCTTTTCAGTAAAGCCCTGAGCCAGCCACATGTTGCGGTTATCGGCAAACCAGCGGACATTTTTCATGATGCCGCGTGTCCCTGCTCCACTAAGGGCAGCCGAGAACATAGCTATAGCCGCGAGCTGACGGGAATCTTCCCAAATCTGCCCTAGTTCGTCGAAGCTTTCGAGCCAGCTACGACTTTCACCATGAGGGACCCCCAGGATATCGAACGCACGCTCTGCGCCATACTGCATGATGCCGCTGGCTATAGGCTCGAGCACAGCTTCATCAAACAGGTTGGCGCTTGCTTCAGCCACAAGCGCGCGTGGTACGCTTTTCTGAGTGTAGTTGATGAGCCACTTACTGATGCTGCCAGTAGAGCCGCGACCTGCGGCGCGTCCAGACATCTTGCGCAGAAATGCGCTCAAGCCGCTGCCGCCGACACGGCCCCAAGGGAGGAGTTCCGCTGTGCCTTGGGCCACCGTTTCAATTGCAGTTTGTCCCGCTGCCTCCTGGCCACTCAGGCCGCTCAACTGAAGAGAATCCATCCGTTCCGTCATCCCGCTCACAGCCAGGTCAGCAGTACCCGCCATTGTACCAAATCCGCCGGGAATGAGGTATGGCAGAGTATCGCCTACCATCTTTGAAACACTGCGCCCAGCACCACGCCACCAGCCCTCACTGCTGCCCAGCTCTGTACTCCGGTTAATCGCCGCGCGCAAAATAGCACGCGCATTCTGGTGCTTATTGCGGGTATCCTCTCGCTCATCGCGAGCCATCCGCTGGCGGTCATACTCGCCGGAGCGCAGCATCATCTGGTTGGCAATTGTGGAGTCCGGCATGCCAACAGGCTGCCAGCTGTATAAATCCGGTGCTTCAACCTGGCTCCAGTTGCTCAGCTTCTTGCCCAGGGAAATGACCAGCTCATCGGTCATATCGACCTTGTTGCTTTCTGAGAGTTTCTGAGCCCAATGCATGAGTGCTTCATATGCCATGCCAGCACGGTCAGGGTGCTGGCCAATAAGCTCGTAAAGTTCGTCTTCCAGGGAGTCGACCTGACGGAGAACCGCCTCCGCATCTTTTGCTCCATCGAGCGGGCGGATGTAGGTGCGCATCCACTCGCGCACGGCGAGCGCGTCATCAAGCTTGCTGGCATCTACCACACCACGGAGCTGAGCCAGTTCAGCATCGCTCATTGCTCCGTTTGTGAGGTCGTTGTCATCAGTATCCATTGCATCGCCCGCAACATAGCTGGTCATTTTGTTGAGGATGAGCGATACTTTCGCAGCTTGTTTCTGCTGCTCTACATAATTGGAGCGCACCTGCTGCCGGAAAAGTTCGCCCACCAGCGCCTGCCCGTCTGACTGCGTGTGGCAATGGTTCAGCTTGTCTCGCCACGACTGCTGCTGCTCCCGGGGCAGAGCCCCTATAAATCGCTGTGCGGTTTCGTACACATCGCCACCGGCATACATATCGGCCAGTTCCACCCCGATGAGCATATTCTGACCAAATACATCTCCCTGCGCAGTCTCGGTCACTAGCACATCGTCCTTCACACGCTCCGCGGCATCCTCATCTTCGTTGTACAGGCACACGTCCGTCAGGCGCTGCATCGGATTTACCACAGGCTCATTCTGGTTTGGCCTTTTCTGGTTAATATCGGTAGCATCTATTGCCGTATCCAGGAATGATCGATCAGGTGCAGGGCGCCCGGAAGCCTCCAGCGCTGCATTAAAATCCAGATTGCCCAGCGTCAGTACGCCATTGCCCAACATGTCATCAGAATGAATCATAAAAATCGTTGTAGTGAAAATTAAAACTTTTGAAAAGCGCTGAACTGCACAGGAACCATCAGCCCCTCATTGGCCAGCGCGCGCAACTGCTGTCCGGTCAGCTTATTCTTCTTACCATCTATCAGGTTCAGCACTGGCGCGTTAACCTGAATAGCATCCACATCTCCGGCCATCACCGGGATGCCATCATTCACCCCTGGCAAAAATGCATAAAAACCGCCAGCTCCGGCACCCAACGCACCAGCCGCCTCAACATACATCTTGCGCGGAATCACCACCACGGCAGGCTCAGCAGCCCCATTTTCCTTGGACATGCTGCTATAAATCACCTTACGTTCCACCTTTCGACCATACCCGGCGATGCGCTCATCATCCGCCTGCTTCAGCACCTTCTCCAGATCTTCCGATTCTTTCTTCTCCTGTTTGTCGCGGGCCTTTTCTTCAGCAATAGCCGACTGTTTGCTTTTCAGCAGCGCCTTGTGCTCCGCGTAAGCCTGTGCATACGTTGCCGCCCTGTTCTTGCGTTCATGGTACAGCTTCTCCTTTGTAGCAGCCAAAGCCTGGGCTGATCCAAGCTCGCTGTTCGTCAGAGGCTGCCGCAGCACATACCGCAGTACTTTTTCCTCCTGCGCCCAGTCACTCTTTCCATCCAGCTGTACCACCTCAGTGCCCAGCTTAAAGCTGCCAGTCTCGCGCAGCGTAGCCACTGCATCAATAGCACGCTGGCGGTACACATCGCGCACACCTTCCTCCAGTGCTTCAACGCGTGATTTATACAAATCAGCCTGCTTCATGTACCACTTGCCGAACTCCTGCCAGTCCTCTTTATAACGCTTTCCGGGTGTATCCTCGTCACTTGGCGTGTACTTACTATCAGCAGCAGCCAGCTCCTGAGCCCAGCGCTCGCGGTAGCGCTCATACTCCTGCACAGCCTGCCGGAACCCCGGTGCCAGCACATCGTTCTTATCGCGAAGCCCACTCCTGGTAATCGCGGCCACCGCATTAAACCCATACCCCAGCGAAGCAATTTCCTCCCGGGTCACTTCCTGTGCCAGCAAATCGTTAAGACCGGCCCGACCTTCCGCACCAACAAGCATGCGGTCAGCAGCCCGTACTGCTCCGGAGCCACGCGTCACCGAAAGCCTGGAAAGCTCCGTCTTCAACCAGCCCTTGTAAGCCAGGGCATCGCCATCAAACCAGGCATCAGCTGCACCATCCATCTGCACCTCGTCTACCAAGGCATCCACCAGCTGTGCATCCGTCATGCCGCTCATGCTCTCATCGCTGAAATACCCAGCTGCCACCTTGGCAACAGAGTTGCGGTAATCTGCCAGCGAATACCCATCAAACGACTGAGCCACACCAGCCACCTTCTGTGTAGACTCTCCAGGAGACTCAGGAAGCTCAAATGCCAGACGCCCCACACCCGAGCCCAAAGTCACCGCGCCGGAATCTGCCAGACGCTGAGCCACACTAAACCCTGCCAACAGCTCGTCCGAGGGCAGCGCCGCCAGCCCGGTATTCTTCATTGTCAGCATAGAATCCTTCGTATCATCCAGGGTTCCGCTTGTACTCACCAGCCCGGAAACATCAGACTCCTGGGATTGCACCGGCAAGTGCTTCAAACTCTGCATCAACTCATGCGAGATAACACGCCCATCTCCGGCTCGTCCGGCCGCTTTCAACGCCTCCAGTCTTTTGCGCTCAAGGCGCTTATTAAACTCCAGCATCTTCACGTGCGCCTCACGCTCCATGAGCACACCAGCCTCCACCTGGTTGCGCAACTCCGCCTGGTAGCCCTGCAAATCACCGGCCTTTTCTGCCTCATCCAGCGCAGCCTCACCGGCACGCCGGACCGCTTCCAGCCTGTGCGCCCGGATAAGTCCCTGTTCATGAACCCGAGACGTACTCTCAAAATCAGCATACTGCTGCTCATACTTCGCCAGGCGCTGCGCGCTCCAGAACTTAGGCCGAATCTTATCCTCCTCATCCTGCGCACGTAACTGTAATTGCTCCAACTTCGACTCATCCAACTCCCCATCAGCACGGTACAAACTCAACTTCGTCCCAGGGGCCGCAGCAAGTCCTTCTTTTAAGCGACCTTCATGACGCGCTCGCGACTCCCGGAGCATCCGCATCGCCTCAGCCCCCTCTCGATAATCATCCAGCCGCTGAAACTCGTTCTCGTAATCCGTCAGCGCAGCACTCCCGCTCATCACCGCATGCTGAATATCCCCCTGAGCCAGGGGAGCCAACCGGCGCGCCCTCAACTCACCATGAGCCGCCTGGCTGATACTCAATCCAGGCCCATTATAATACTCCTCATTCATAACCTATCAATATCGTAAATTCTCATGTCCTCATGCTTACCCACCAGGCTACGCACCCAGCACGCACGATCGTATCCAAATACACACTTGTTCGTCTTCGCAAACCGGATAATCCTGCGCAAATCGCCGCACGCAAACAACACATGAGCCACCCGGTCCTGCACAACAAACCCAATCATAAACTCCGAATCCTGCACCAAGGTTCCCCCCGCGCAAAGCACCTCCATGCACAAACCCTCAAACCTCTCCGCACCCAGTAACCCATAAGCCTGTTCAACCGCATTCATTTCCCCAGCCACATCTCCAGCCCCTTCGACAAAATTGCCGAAAAATCAGCCTCACTCTGCTTATTCCGTCCGCCCTGGCTCTCCACCGTACCAGGGAGGGCCGCGCCATAAATGCTACCCACGCCCTCCCCAGCCTTAAATCCCTGCATAGCCCCCTCCCAGCCACCAGCGATACCACCCACAACAGCCCCCACAGCCTGAGCTCCCAGACTCACCCACGCAGCCTGCTGAGCATTATGAGCCTTCATCCGCGCAATGCGAGCCTCGTACATATCGTGTTCAGCCTCCGCCGCAGCACCCTGCAACGCAATATCTCCCGCGCGCCGCTGCATGGTCGCATTAAACCGCGCACTCACATCCGCCAGCGACCGCGCATGCACCATATCCGCTGCAGCCTGCTCATACCGACTCAGCACACTCACCTCAGCCTGGCTCCCACTCCCCTCAGTAGAAAAACCACTCGCAGCCCTCGACACACGAGCCGCAGCACCAGCCTGGCGTTGCGCCTTGCGCAACCGGCTCATATTCTCAGCCGCCTGCTCCCCGGCCACCTCATTCTCCAACTCAACCCGTGCAGCGTGGCCATAAGCCTGGCCACGCTTTGCCCGCCCCTGAGCCAGCGCGACACGCGCATTTGACTGAGACACAGCCGAAGCACTCTTATGCGAAGCCGCCATGCCGAAATTACCAAAAACCTGCCCACCCATAACCTCACGCAGTAATCGAATTATTAAGCAAACTCTCCAGAGGGTGCTGGTCATTGCTCGCATCCTGGCGCGCATCCCTCAGCCTAGCCTCCCTCAGCAAGACCTCAGCCTTAGAAAGCAACTCCTGGCGCTTATGCTCATCCCCACTCACACACCCGCAGATGGCCGCCGCCAGATGCAGCACCAGCACCTGCGCAAAATCAGGCATATCATCCGGCACAATCCCCTGCATCACCGGCTCCGCCCCCGTATACACCACCGTCACCGGCTCATCCGGCGAGCAATTCTCCGGTACAATCACCCTCCCATACTTACGCCAATGCATCAGTCCCCTCAACTCCACCACATGCAGACAATCCTCTGGCAGCAACCACCCGGCCGGCACCTGATTCAACTTCGCAACCTTTCGCGCAAAACTCCAATCATGCCGCTTTAGCAGACACAAAAAAGTCTGGCGGAAATACAGCTCGCAAGCATCGTATCCGGGTGTACCGGTCACATACTCATGCTCTCCAAGCTCATGCAGCGCCATCTGGCACACTTCACTCTTATCCATGGCCTCATCCTACCACACCCCCACCCAAACAACCTATTCCCACAAACGCAAATCACCCCACCAATCACCATTCACTAATCACTAGCCACTAATCACTAGCCACTAATCACTAGTCACTAATCACTCATCTGAGCCACTCAGCCCCCAGCGCCACTCTGGGTTCAGCCCCGCGCTCCACCTCAGCATCATACAGCAACTCCTTGCCCACATACCCCAGCTTGTACCCCTCACAAAAATACCGGAACGCATCAGCCCCGTGAGAATGCCGGTCATGCAACGGCTCCTGCCTCCCCGTCTTCATCGACTCCGGCTGCCACGCATAATTCTGGAGGCAGCGCACACCACCCGGCAACTCCTCCGTCTTCCACTTCAAATTATACAGCAAGCGCTCATGAAACACACAACTCACCAGCACCTCACGGCACGCCTGCAAACTCGTCTGCAACGAACTCGTCACCGGCAGACTCTTCACCGTGAACCCGGCCTCCTTCAACTGGCCCTCCACACTCAGCCCCTGCCACTGCTGGTGCCTGGCATCATGAGGAAGCAAATGCCGCGTCACCCGCAGCGCATACTTACTCTCCCAGGCCCGCACCACCCCCACATAGTGGTCCACCTGCTCGCCTTTAGCAGCGTAAAAATCCAGCGCGTAAAACTTACCATCAGCCCCCACCTGGAATAACCACAGACACGTATAGTCCGATAACCCCAAGTCCCAGCTCACATACACCGGTCTGCGCCGCTGGGGCTCAAACTCCACCCCCACGCGCCCCGCACTCTGCAACCACTCCATCTCCCTGCCGAAGACCGTAGACTCCGGCATCACATCAAAGGCTTCATCCGGGGTTGTCGGATACTCCTGGCGAATCCCCGCCGGCCCCAACGCTCTGTACTGGGAAGCATACCAAGCCTTCTGCCCACTGGTCAACTTCCCCACAAACTTCTCCACCTGCGCAAAATACCCCTCCAAATACTCACGCTCCGCCCACCCCGCCTTATCATCACGCTCAGGTGGAGTATCCCAGAACTTCGCATCCAGGGTATACTCCGGATCCTCCAGCCAGTTCAGAAAGTGAAACCGGTAATCCAGCGGACTCAGCTCAGCCTTCGCCTCATTCGCCATCGCTTGGCGCACCATCACATAATTATCGCCGGAGCGCCCGCCCTCATGGGTACTCTCCTTCACGATATACATTCCCGCCTTCACCGTGTTCAGCGCACCATTCTTCACCTCCTTCGCTCGTTGGGGCATGCGCGCCGACACATACGCCATCTCCGACACATGCAGGAATTGCAGCGTACCACCACGCACCGTAGCCTTCGCCTCCACTATAGACCCGTTCACCCACCGCACCTCACCAGCCTTCGGCTTCCCCAGGTACGGCACCTCCTGCTTAATCTCCGCCCCAATCTGGGCCAGCGCCCGATCCTCATCAGTCGGATCATCCGGAACATAATCCAGACACCGGTAAGCCAGCACAATCTTCTCCAGCTTCTTCCACGCCTCCTTCTCGCTCTTGTCTATGATCCCGGCATGCCATCGCCTATTGAACAGGCAGCAATCCAATATCAGCAGCTCCACGAAGGTGGAAAGCCCCAACTGTCGCGCCTTCAGAATCTCATTCCGATAGTGCATCCGGTGGTAAAACTTCCGCTGAGCAGGCTTCATTCGAAACCTCACCAGATTGCCCTCCTTATCCTCAATCCAATACAGGTGATTGAGCCGCCATTCCTGACTCTCAACCATAGCCCGCAACTCAGGATGCACCTCCTCCAGCTTCATGCCTGCAAAGCCCCCACCTGCAACCCCCGATTACCATGGCAGCGGAACCCCACACACCGCTCCATACCCACATTAGGCACAGCACTCAACTTATGCCAGCCCCTCTCCATCACCTTATTAGGCTGCCGCGGAACCCGGCTCCACGTTTCGCCGCCATCGACAGTCAACTCCACCCCCTTCACCTGGCAAGGCTCGTGCAGGTAAAGCCACAACTCTGCCGACGCAGACTTCGCGGCCCCCAACCGAGTCACACTCAGCGCATTAGTCAACAGCGTCGATGTATAATCCACCCCGCCTGCATCCTGGTACGGAGACTCCGAATCCATCACCTCAATAGCGTAGCTGCCCTGCCTCTCCACCACCGCAAACAAACGATCGGCACGATCTCCATTCGGCAACATCGTCACAGATAGAAACCGACCCTCCGTCACATACCGGTGCCACGCATGCACGCGGTGGTGCGCATTATACGTCATTAGCGCCAACTGCCCATTAGCCATAACGATAACCGCCCGAGTATTTGGCTTGCGCAGGAAACACCCCTCCACAACCCCTCCACCATCAGGCAGCACATGCTCCGCGTACACCGTCAAATCCTCGCTGATATACGCATCCTGATTCTGATCGTAACCATATTGCATCACTCTCCCGCCGCCTCTCTCAAAATAAATAATCCTATCGCAGCCGCAGATTGCCGCCACGTCGGCTGAGCCGTTGTACCCATGCGCTCCCACCACAGCATTAGCATTAGTCAACACTCCTCCATCGCCAGACTGAGCAACATACTCCCCCTCGGAAGTCCCCAGCATGATGCGACCCCGAGACACCACCAACCATCTGATAGGATCCTGCGTCTGTGCCGCAACCGTCAGAGCCATTGCGCTCGAGGCTTCGTCTGTGATGTCGAAATTATCCAGGTCATCTGTCTGACTCATCCATATCGTCAAAGGCTGAGCATCAGTCCCGCAAAAAACCAGACGCTGATTAAAGATAGCCGCCAGCCGCGGATAACCGTACCGCTGCCCCCACGCGCACCAGCTCCAGTCCTCACTCTCAACCACCCCGCTCACCGGGGGCTGCACCCGATCAACCCGCTCAAAACGATTACGCTCCACCACCGTCACCGCATCCGCACCCGCTTCCGCGCGGACAAAAAAACACTCAGACAAAGCCCCCAGCGTCACGGAAAACGCATTACCAGCCGTACCCAGAGTAGAGCACCGCAACCCCACACAACCAGGGTTAACCAACTCTGCCACGCAGCAGCTGCTCACGGCGTTTATTGCCGCCACAACCGCCGGTAACGACTCAGTCCCCCGCACACGGACCATTGCTCGCTCCTGCACCCCGCCAGGCCCGGTCCAGAAAAGCGACCCACTCACTTGAGTCGTGGTAGACGTTGCTCGCAACGTTAGAAAAAACGTCTTAGCAGTCGCAGGAGTAACCACCGTTCTCTCCGGCACAGCCCGCAGCAGCATATCGTGCTTATACGAGCACACGACCAGCTCATTACCACAACTGTCAGCCGGGAAACACCGCTCAGCCAACACCTCTCCATACGCACGCACACGAGTCAGCCACAGCGAAATATAGCACTCCTCTCCGCCCTCGTCACCCGCCACAGGCTCATTAACAGGTGCAGCATTCCGGCTCCACGCCTCCGCGCGATACTCCCAATCATCACCAGCAGCACCAGTCCCCTCATAGCACGCGCGCACCTCATAGCTGCCATACCAGGTTCCGCTCAGGTGAAGCTTCCATCGACCCTTGCACGGCGCACTCCCCACCATGAACCCGCGCACAAAATGCCCGGGGTAATCCTCGGGGTTAACCGCGTCCGCGCGGAAATGCTCTCCTCCGTCAAACGCCTGGATACACGTAAAAATATCCCAGTAACCGGAATCATACCAAAACACCTCCCCCTTCGTGTAAGTATCGCTCTTGGTCAACTCTGCCACCACCTCAGCATCCACCGGCACCTCACTCGCCTCCTGGAAATCAGCCTTGTAATTTGCCGGATCAATCAGCCCAGACACAAACTTCTCGCTCCCCTTCCACGCCGCCAGAGCCGTATACGCTATACGCTCCGGTTTTCGGCGCACCGCAAACACCGTCCCCTCAGCAAACACCGACTCGGCACTCATGAAGCCCTCCGCATACGTCTCGGCACCAACCGCTGCATACACCTCCGCTCGCGACCGCTTCACCTCCACAGCTTCGGTGTAATAACTCACACGCAGCGTATCAGCCGACAAAATTTCTCTCTCTCTGTACTCAGCAGCCTCAGGAAACTCCACCTCATACTCAGAGCCAGCCACACGCAACACCCGCAGCGGCCAATCCCTCAACCCACTATGCCGCCAAGGCAGATGCTTGAACCGCATAGCCTCAAACGACCATGCACCATCCGCATCGCAGCGCAGCTGCATCGGCTCATGCGCAGCACACACAAAAATCAGCAGCGCATTCAGCTGCACCGTACGCAGAGCTCTTATCTCCCCCGCCGCGTACGGCGATGAGGTCCGGTACAACAGCCCACCATCTGCGGCATACACACGCACCTCCCACTCCCCTACCTCCACCAGACACGCCTCCGAATTCGTGTACCGGTGCGCAAACAACCGCGATGCACCACCCTGAGACTGCGCAAACCGCCGGAACCCCCGCCGGCGACTCACACCACCAGCCTGGTCAATATCAAAATTCTCAACCACGCTGCACCCCCGGGCAAACACATCCAGGTCAGCCCTCATCTGGACTTGGGGACTCAACTCCCCTCCATTAAACGACACCCGAATCATATTACTGGCCTCCCATCTTTCTCTTAATATCTGCCACCTGGCCAGCCGCAGCCAGAGCATCACCCTGCATCATAGCCGACTCCTGCACCATCTGCGCCGTCTCCTTCATCATCTTCTTTCTCTCAATATCGCCCCCTGGCAAAACAATATGGTCAGAGGCCCCCTCCTGGTCAACCCATCCGTGGAGAAGAGCTTCCTCATCAATCCACTCAAGCATGTCCGTCCGACCCGATCCCTGCACCCAGACCAGCACCTTATCAATCACGCGCTGGTCCCCGCGCGCCACCAGCAACTCCAGAGCCTGAGCTATACGTCCCAGGTACGCGACCTGAGGATTCAGCACCTCCGGCCCATGCCCCTCGGGCGACTCTTGCAACAACTCCGCAGGAGCATCCTCCAAAGCCAGCTCATTGCGCCGCATCAGCACCCCCAGCACACGCCGCATCGCCACCGCGTTATCGGCTATAAACAGCGTAAAAGAGGGAATAAACGCCAGAATCTTCTCCGCCACACGTTCCTCCACCTCACGCGCGGTCATCTGCTTATCCTGAGCCGTTACAGACAACAGCATATCCTCGTGGTACGCCCGCCGGATAGCCTGCTCCTTGTCGCGAATTCGGTCCAGACCGATATCATATCGCCCGCCGGTCCCCCACTCGCGCGGCATATTCAACCGAGCCTCATCTTCGGAGATGGTCGTTATGCCACCAGCCTTCATATCCACCTGCTTATTCTGACCGGCCAGCTGCAATATGCGCGGAAAAGCCTGCACCTCAGCCAGAGAATCCATGAGTCTCTCCAGCTTCACCAACTGACGTATAGCCGGCAACACCTTCTTGCCAGGCGGCACCCCATAAGGCGACCCCGCCGCGCGCAAATACCGCGTCACCAAAAACGGGAACTCGAAAAAACCCTCCCGCTTCACCACATGATACCCCTCCGACTCAACATAATAACCCTCATACGCACGCAACTCCTCCGGAATATCGCGCCACCCGGCCTTCACCTGCTTCATATTCGGCCTCACAATCTGCTGGAACTCCACCTTCTGACTATGCCGCATCCGCGGATCGGCACACCAGGCGCGTACCCGCTCAGACAAACACTCCCGCCCCCACTCCATCTCAGCCTGCGCCGGCGTATACACAAACTTCCGCACCAGCGTATGCACCCGCCCCCGCGCATCATCGTCGACCACAAACGTTCCCAGCGGCAAATGCGTAAAATACAGCGGTTCCGTATCCGATCCGCCGATGTAACACGCACCAGTCCCACCCTCAACTCGATCCTCGTAGACCTCATGAGTCGCCGTGTAAAAATTACTCTCTGCCAGCCGCTCCGCAACCGTATTCGTCAGGTGCCGGAAAAACCTGGCCACCCGGTCCTCCACCTTAGCAGCCTTCGACTTACCCCGCGGCTGCAACTTGAACCACCGCCGCCCCGCAGGGGTTATGTAGCTACTATGCGTATTCGTCAGCGTCGCAGCCGCCGCAGCAGCACAATCGCACTTCTCCATAAGCGATTTGAGCTCCCGCACCATCGGTGCCGTCTCGGCTTCATAACGCGACCAGAGCCCCTCCGACAACAACCTCAACTCCTCCTGCAAACCCTCCATATCAGCCCTCCCCCAAGTTGCTCTTACCACCACCAGCACCCAAACCACGGAACCGCGCATTCACCGTACTCGCCGTAGTGCGCTTCCGCTTCTGTGCCTTGTACACATCGGCCTCAGCAGCCTCCTGAGTCGAAGCTGTAGGAGCCTGCACAGCACCTGGTGCCGCAGCGGCACTACTCGCAATGGCCTTCGCCGTATTCTCCTGCGCCATCGCATATCGCTCAGCCGCCTGCGTCTGCGCCTTCGCCATCTTCTTCTGGCTCTTATGTCCGGCGTAACCGGCCAACGCGCTCAAACCAATACCTATCGCACCTCCCATACCCTTAATTCTCCTTTCCGTATGCTGTCTTCAAAATTTTAACCAGCGCAGCAGCCATCTCAGCCTGCCAGCGCTCACTATCTATCGCCTCGCAGAACACACGCGCATCCTTCTCATTCGAGCCAGCAAAGCACGGCTCAACCATGAAAAACGGCATCTCGCTGCGCTTGAAAGCATGATACCCGCGGTCATCTGGCCCCCATACAGGCTTAGCGCCCCGGTCTTTCAAACCCAGGATCCGCGAAATCGCACGCGAAATACGCGCCGCAACCCAACGGCCCTTGGATGACGGCCCCCAGTACAGCACCTCGCAGCCACTCACCTCCGGCCCGGCGCTATTAAAATGCCACTCCAGCGCCACATCTGCCCTGGTAGCATTCGCCGCCTTCGCGGAGTAAACCGGCGAAGCACCCCCGGCACTCTCCCGGTTAGTCTGCGCCACCTCATACCCAGCCGCCTCCAGGTAAGCCCCCAGCTGCGGCAAATACTGGCGAGCAAGCTCAAACTCACCCACACCCACATGCGAACCCGCACACACCGCCGCACCCTCGCGGCTCTTTGCATGCCCTGGTAACAATACAACCTTCATATCACTCTTCTATTCGGTCATGAATAAAACTCTCATTAGCAGCCTTAACCAGCTTGCACGTACTGCATCGCTTCCCCAGCTCGCGATTCAGGTCGCGGTTCTCGCCGCGCAAGGTCTTAATCTCTCTCCCCTGCATAATCGCAATCCATGTAAGCAAACCGCCACCGGTCAGCGTCATGCCCACCTGCGCTATATCCTCGGCGCCGGGTATGAGCGCGGTCGTCAACACCGCGCCCAGAGCCACAGCAAAATGATTAGTCATCGCTCTGCTTTCTTCCTGGATACCTTTTCCTTCTCCGGCTCCTTCTCCGGCTCCTTCTCCGGCTCAACCGGACTCACCAGACCCATGTACCGCTGCTTAATCAGCACCTTCGGTCCCTCCGGTATACGCACAACCACCCCGCCCAACATACGCTGCAACACCTGCACACGTACCAGGCAGTCCTCCCCCGGCTTCAACTCATCCGCATTCACTTCTGCACCTCCTTCACCTTAATCACTCGGTACTCCGGTACCTTCCCTGTGTATGCCTCATATACAGCCCCCAGCAAATCCAGCTGTTCCGCCGTGGGAGCCCCGCCGCAACTCGTCAGCAGACCAGCAGCCGCCAGCGCACCAATAATCGCACCAGCAATCAGCTTAGCCCAGGACTCCTTGATACCCCAGCCAGTCAACAGACCAGCCAGCCAACTGTATTGTTTCTCTTTCATATTCATGTTCATAACAAAAAAATCAACTTGCTACAGCGCCGACACCCTCAACACGCCAGGTAAACTGCCCACCGGCCTCACAACGCGCCTGGAACCGGTCAGCGCTACGCCCTTGCGGCATCTCCGCCCCGTAATGAGCCCCCTGCAGCGTATTACTCCTCGTCGTCAGCAGCAGATGGTACGACACACTCGCCATCGCCACCGGCAAGGTCACAATTGGATTCGCCTCCTCCGCAGTCACCTCACCACCCTGCTCGACCCAACCACTCCTCCAGCGCCGGCACCACGAGCCATCCTCCCATGCCTCAAAACCAACTACAACGTCAACCTCTGGAGCTAAATTCGACAAATCCGCCTCCAGTTTCTCCTGCTGCCCCGCCTCGATCGCCTCTTTAGCCTCCCTTATCCTGGTATTCACCAGCTCGACCGACGGCACACTCAGCACCCGCTCAACATCGTCACTCAACGCAGCCTGTTCCTCCTCTGTCCCCTCAGCCCTCACCAGACCGGCGATGTCCGCACGCGCACGCTTCACCAACACACGACCCTCCACTCCCCACATAAAATCATAGCCAGGGTCGACACCATACACCTCCGAATCCTCATCAAATCGCACTTCCAGCCACGGCCGGCCAGGCTCGCTGAAATGCTCCACCTGCAGCAACCCATACGACCCGCCAGGCCGCGCAGCCCCATACACAAACGGCACCTGCACCCACACACCATCCGCAGCAATCCACGGTTGCCCATCAAGGAAATAAACCACACCAGACTCAGCCTCCTCCACCGCCGGCAAATGCCCGACACTCACCATCCGGCAAGTGGCCACCATCTTCCGGCAATCCTCCGCAGCCTGCTTAGCCTCATCTCGGGCCACGTCAACCCTCTCGACCACACCATCCAAAAGCGGCATCACCGCATCGATATGAGCCGATGCATCCCTCACATTACGCGCGACCCTTCGAGCCTCCTCAATCAACTCCTCCGCAACTGTCGTAGCACTCCATACCAGCTGCACACGCCTGGTCACATCCCCAGGCAGCAACACACTCAGCGTCCGCTGAGCATACGGCCCCCCCTCCACCGGCACAAACTTACCCAACGCCGAAATTCTCCCCTCCAACAACCGCACAACCTCCCCCGTATCAACCGACAGCCATATTTCGTATTCCCATCTCCCCTCCGGCAGCGGAGGAATCGAAACCAGCACCGTGTTACGCGAAGCATCAGCCTCACTCAATGTCAGCTCAACATCAAAATCCAGCTCCCCGCAATGCACACGCCCCAGGAAAGTCACCCCATCCAGACTAGCCGCCTCACCACTCTCCTTCACAAAACGGAACGTACTCTTCGCCGGTACCCCTGCCAGCACGCTAAGATTGCACGAAACACCAAGAAAATTAAACATACCACCTCTATACCACAGCCGCGCAGAAAAAAGCTATTCCCGCAAACGCAAGAACAACAGGGCCGGGAGAAACCTCCCGACCCTGCGCATTCTTCACATACCAACAAACAAACTTACTCCACGCAACGAATCTCCTGCACGGCCTCGAGATACTTACGCGTTGCACCCATAGACATCTGCGCGACCACCTGGCCATAATTCACGCGTCCGTTACCAGGCCCGTCAATATGCACATCCAGCTCCTTCCACAGCCCGTAGTAAATATATTCCGGCACAAACATCGGGCACAGACGAACATCCGTTGTGCCATCCATGTATGGCAGACGCTCGGTTTCAACAATATCCACCCCGTACAGGCGCATCAGTTTGCCCTCTTTCATGTTGTACACCCCCCAGCCTGGGTCACTCACCTGTAGTTGTTGCGTGAGTGACGTTATCTGAGAGTCAGACATCACACACACCGCCCTGGTCTTACCAGGCACAAACGCACGACAACGCTTCAAGCGCCCCACAGCCTCACGGAACTTATCCAGCGTCATATTGCTCTCAATAGTCGACCCGCTTGCCACGAAATCCTCGTGCACGACACTCTTATCCTCGCTCAGATCCTCCAGGTATGTCCCCGTCTCACCCAGGTAATTTGTCCCCAGAATACCACCGCCGAGCTGCTGAGTATACGGCCCGGAGGCAGGAGCAGATCCCACCTTAATCTTGCGCAGAATCCCCTCAGCATCCTCGTACATACCAACGATGGTATCATCCTTCTTGCGCCCCGCCTCAGAAACAATTTCCGTGATGATATTAGGCACAGCATGCTTCAGTCGGTTGGAATAAGTGCGCGCATCGCAGGTAAACTTATGCGCCGCATAAAACGGCACCGCAAACATTTGCCTGCAAGTAAACGTATCAATGATAGGATTCTTCACATCCTGGTACGCGCTCGTGATGCGCTGCATCTCGCTCTGCGACGTAATATCAATCTGCACCGACTTCCCCGTGCAATTACCCACATGCTTCACATACGGCTCCAGCACCGAACGCTCCTGCTGCAACTGGCGGGCCACCACATCGGTGTACTTCACACCATACTTCTGTTCAATAGTCAAATTAGGATCAATAGCCATACCCATGTTATCACACAAAAGCCCCCAAAAAACCTATTCCCACAAGCGAAAAAGCTTTTCCCAAAATCAAAACACCCCCGGGGCCGAAGCCCCGGAGATGCCCTGTTATGTTCTGGCTGGAAAAACTCTAATCTATTCCATATAGCGCATTCAGCTCCGCATTAACCGACTCATGCAACGGGTGAGACGGGTCCAGCACAGCCGCCAGCTTCGCCCCGTCAGCATAAAACGCATCAAGCCTCTGCTGGGGAGTCAGAGGCGCCACCGAATTGGCCCGCCCTGCAAAACCTCCACCCTCACTCACCATGCGCCGCATAGCATCAAGCAGTCGAACCCCGTGCGGACTCATCAGCGGCTGCATATCCTCAGCCTTAAGTCCCGCCTCTCGGCCCAGGCGAGCGGCAAACGATTTAGTAGCCTTCAGCCGCTCCTCAAAATCGCGCCCCCACTCCCTCTTCAACTTCTGGCCAAGCGCGCGAGAAGCCTGCTGCAACTGGCCATTGTAAACCTCCACAGCCTTATTCAGCAACTGGGCCGCCTTATCACCAGGAAGCCCAAGCGCCTGCGCCAAACTCCCCAGCTCACCATGAATCTCGCTCGGAATCTGCGACTCCTCACCCAGCTCGAACACATAGCCCGCAGCATCAGCATCGGTATCAGTAGCCTCCTCAGACTGCTCAGACACCTCCTGGTCCTCATTCTCAGACCAGGAGAAATCCAGCTCACCATCATCAGTATCAGCCGCATCAGTTGTTGCCTCAGAACCACCCTGGAGCACATCCGGCTCCACCTGCACATCAGTATCAGTCGAATCGTCGTTATCCATAAGAATTAACCCTTCTTCATTTCGTCCAGCATAGCCGTCAGAACAGCCTCAGCCTCCCCCAGATGCTCCACCTCCCACGCAATACCGCGCAGTACGCCGGCCTTAGCATCCAGCTGGCAAGCTTTGTAAGGATCCATATCACCCTGGAAAGCAAAAATCTGATCCTTCACGCCCAGGAACTCACCCAGCGCATCCAGCACCTCCGGAGTGAACACACGCTTAAACAGACGGCGGCGCTCCACCACCCTGCGCTGAACCTCCATCACCTGCTCTTCTGTCTGGTAAACCATGCCCTCATCCTACCACAAAAGACCTCAAAAAAGCTATTCCCACAAACGAAATCACAACACACTCACCCCAAACAACATACAAAATCTTCAATGCACCGGCGGCCTCTGCCCGCGCGCCTGCAACGCCGCCACCACAGCCCCCACCCCAAGACAGCCACTCACCTCAACCCTTTCAGGCTCATACGCACCATCCATCTTGTTCAGCTCCGCTATGTTGCGCACCATATCGCCGTACTTACCCTCACGCTGGCAATCCTCCGCCGCCTTGCTCAACCGCTCCATACGCTCCTGCCTATCCATCACCGCACGCCGGTCCGCAGCAGACCGCAACCGCGCAATCTCCTCCTGCACCTTAGCATTTCTTAACAGCCGGCTAGCACCACTCTCCGCGCTTTTCTCGCCGCAACCATACGCCTTGCGGTACGCCTCCGACCCAGGCAGGCCACGCACCACCAATCGGCAGAACTCCCGCTGCTGCTCATTCAGGTTATCTGTATTCTCGCTCATCCTGCTCTCCTTTCTGATTTTTCCAACTCGGCGCCGTATACTCCCATGTTACCGGACGCCCCATCTTGCCATCCGTTCCCAACGGTATTGGTAAATTGTGCCGCCGGCAATGCTCCTTCTGCAGCAAATGAATCACGCGCATCAGAGAATCATCATCCAGTTCCGCTATCATTTTTGCCACCAGTTCAGCCAGGCCTACATTCACCGGCCGCCATAAACGGCACGATGCGCACCTCAGGTTAAGCTGCGGCATCTCCGGCACGCTATCACGCACCGTAACGTATCGCTGGCCTAGCATTCCACCGCTGATTAAATCAAAAATTCCAGTTTCCATAAAAACTTCGTACTTCACACTTCGGACTTCGGACTTCACAACCTTCCTCCCTGCTGCACACTCCACCGGCGCTGCCAAGCCTCCACCACCTTGCGATACATCACCTCCAGGCCATCCACCAGTCGCCGCCCTCGCCCCGTCAGCCGCCACACCTGCACCCGTCGCCGATACGCATCCTTGCGCACCTCATCCCGCACCAAGTCCTTACCCGCCATATACCGCAACGTCCGATACGCCACCGTCTGGCTCAAACCACCCATCTGCTGCAGCTCGTAAACCTCCATTCCCTCCGGGGCCCGGCGTAACACCATCAGCGCCACCACCGCCGCCGGGTGCAACCGCACTCGTAGCAGCACCGTCGCCATACTCAGAAAATCCAAATGCTCACTCATAATCAATCCTGCTTCAGGTCCTCAAAAAACGCCTCTCGCTCCGCGTCGCTAATCACACCGGCACATCGCTTCACCTCGCAGCCCTTAGTCTTCACCGGCTGGCGCTTCTCCGATGCATCAGCCTTCTTCTTCGGCTTCCAGCCCGCCCACTTGCGCCAGCGCTCCGCGTGACTCACCGTGTCCTCCAGGTCCTCAAAGAACTTCCTCTGCCCCCGCGGGGCATAGAAACCATTGTCCTCCAAGCGCGAATCCTTGAAGTACGCAGTCAGCAGCTCCACGTACTCCACAGCATCCGGGAAGCGGATGAAAGCATCCAGAGCCGCCAGCCGCACATCAGCCGCCATCCGGCGACTGCGCTTCGCGCTGGGGTGCACCGCCCGCATCACCTCCACCCAGGAATCGAATCCATCGGGGGAGGGGGCAGGTTCATCCGGGCCACCCCGCAAACCGGCACTTTCTTTTTTCCCACTTTTTTCTTTTACGTCTCCGACTCCGGCTCCGGCTGTAGCAGGAATTTCCCGGAACTTCCCGGAAACTTCCGCAAAATCTGGCGGAGTCGGCCATTTTGGCTTCGTCTTATCGCACCGCTGACCATAGCGCAGAATCTCCAGATACGGCTTGCTGTCAACCTCGTAGAAACGTATGAGCCCGGCGCGCTCGCATTCAAGGAGCGCACGTGACACATCGGCCTCTCGAACCTTATCCAGCTTCGTACAGAACAACTGCGCCCGCAAGTAAGCAGGTCGCGCATCATAGAAACCAAAATCGTCTGCCACCAGCAGCAACCGGTGGTAAAAACACTCAGTAAACCACGACTCCAGCCGGGAAACCCGGTCAGAATCCACAAAACCCTTTCGCACCATCCTTGAACCAGCCATATTAACCTCCAGTCTATAAAATTGCCAGTTTACCCTTGCCGCCGCGCTCCAGCTCACGCAGCAGCTTCCGCTCGCTCCTGTCCCACGCCACCAGGCAGCTGGCCGCATTAGGCGCTTGCCCCGGCCGGCCGTCCAGATAGCAGAACCGCACGCGTCCCCGAAGCATGAACAAATACCGCGCCGTCCCCAGCACCGTGTCCTGGAACCACCGCGTATCAGTCCGCATGAACACCAGCGCCAACCCCGGGCCATTATGCGCTGCCATGCGAGCCATGAAAGCCTCCGCCTCCTTGCCATAAGGCGGATTGCACCATACCCGGTCACCCCAAGGCAGGGCCAGCCCATTATCCTCCACCGTATAATTGATAGTCGCGCAGTCCCAAGGCCTCCCCACAGCCGCGCAAGGGTCAAGATCAAACGGCCCTAGCATCTCCAGCATCCATGGCGGAGTCAGCCAGGTAGTTGTCGTGTCCTTTGTCTTCTGTGTGTTAAAATCACTCATCCCGTGGATCAGAAAATTATTGCGCCACCAGCTCAAAGTCGTCAGGCTTTTCCTCCTCGCGCCAGAAACGCAGCACCACCTTGCGCTCCTTCATGTGCGGCACCTCCTGCAGCCGGATGCCCGCGCAGCTCAGCTGTCGGTCGTTAATACCCATAGCGTCGCAGCACCCATCCTTGTAGCTCTTGCACCGGGCCAGCGCATTATCATCATCGCAGCAATGCCCGCACCAGCACCACATCAGCGTGTACCGGTTAAACCCCGCGCAATCTGCCGCTGTCATGCCGTAAGCTTCCAGCATATACCTTGTCTCCCGTAGCGCCAGCTCCCGAGCCGCCGCTCGGTCTTTTGCAACCGACCACCGGCTCACCATGCTACCGTTCGGATTCAGCCCCTTAGCCAGCGGTAACGGCAGCTCAACTCGTAAACAAACATCCATCATTCCGTCCTTTCTAACAAAATGGCCAGCAACAAACCTATCATCACGCAAGACTCAATCATCTCCCAGCTTCTTGTATACCTCCTCCAGCCATAGCCTCCACTCGCCTAAGACCTGAGCCCGCCCCAACTGGTACGCAGCATACGCGCCAGACACGCTCACCGCAATGTACAAAACAGCGCACTCAATGCTCACAGCCCGCCTCCTTTCTTTCGTAGTAGCTGCATATTGAAATGCGGTGAAAATAGATATCATCAAGTGTGCAGCGAACGCGCTGCGTGAATCCATCATCGCGGGAGTGCTTGCAGGTATCACAGCATCTCGGCACGCCGTCAACGATTTTGATATGGCTATATTCCCACCCGCAGTATTCGCACAGTTTTTTCAAGTATTCAGGAAGCTCAGTCATTGTTCTGCTCCTTTCCATCCTCGGAGCACGGGACTTCAGTCCCGACCTCTCCTGCCTCATAATTCAGCCAGTCCTTTGTTCCCTTGCCGTTGAAATAAACAAAATTCTGCACCACCGGGCCAGCCCAGAAAAAACGGTCATAGTACGCATCCTCCAGCTCAATCACCCCAGGGCGTTTGCCGCCGTTCAGGTACAACTGCGCTACATTCCGGTCAATGCACCCTTGGTGCGCATATTCAGTAGCAAGCTGGCCGGAAGTACCATAATGCACATCCTTAACCGTAGCAACACCGTGAATATACCGCCGACAGTACAAGTACACCTTGTCACCAGGTTTCAGATCCTTTGGCATCGAGCGGCGAAACTCTACCGTTTTCTTATCTCTTAAAATCAAGTCCAGCCATTCAGGTCGCAACGCTAAAACAATATCAGCCATTGGCGGCCCCCTTTCCTAACGCATCCAGGTCAACCAAGCGCTTCGTCACCAGCTCGCGCCACAGAGCATCCATCTCTCGCTGGAGCTCCTGCTCATTGGTCACATCCTTGGCCCGCACCTTGTGCCGGTGCATAGCCTTACTATCGCCCCACGCATACACTTTGAGACTGATCACATGGTCGCCGCTCCGCGTGATGGTCATGCCATACCCGCCACGCAGCAGCGGCTCCATAGCCTGAACCTCCACGAATACGCGCGAACAAGCCAGCAGATTGTTCCATGGTTCACCGTTATTCATCCTTACCTCCTTCTTTAATGCCATAGCATTCCTTGCGGTACTCATCTTTTGCATGTCTGAACACAGAGTCCGTTTCCTTCTTTACCCACCTGACAGAATCCCAGATAACAGACTGGTGCCGATCCTTGGCAATGTGGGTCATAACCGTCTCGCACCTGTGCATAATGCTCTGCACACCATTAAAAATTTCCCTCTTCAGGTCATCCGACATCTTGTTAGTCATTGTTTTCTCTATTTCTGGTATGTTTTCTACTCAGCAAATCCACCAGCGCACCGGTCTGCGCTTGCAGCTGCTCGGCAGACGTCAACACGCCTTGCTCATTCCCAGCCTGCGCCTGACCAATCAACACAAGACAGAGCTCGTGAACCCGCACCACCATGTCGGCATAGAGCGGCCGTATCCCGGTTGCGCTGATAGTTTGCTTCCTGACCATAGCAATTAAAAACCTAAATCATCATCCTCCGACAGGCTGCCAGCCCCTCGCCGCACCTCACGCCCGGCCGCGTCCCCCGCATAGCGGGGGACAAGAGCCTTAGTCTGCACGGACGGATGCTCGCGGGCCACACGCTCCAGGGTCGTCTCCGACAAAACCAGCAAATCGCCGTAGAACGTCGTATTCAGATACCCCTCGTTCATCCAGCCGTGGAACCGGCCGCTGATAAACACCCGGTCGCCGCGCTTCAACTTCAAGGCCAGCTCCAGCTGCCCCTCGTCGTAGAACTGCACCCGGCTCACACTGCCGGCCTTACCGTTAGCCACATCCTTGGCCACGTACACCTGCGCAAAACGGCCGCCCTTTAAGGTAGTCATCTCCTGCACCTGCGTCACCGTGCCGTACACACTGAACCGCATATAATCATTCATGGTATCAGCATTCTTTGAGTGATCCGTCAGTAGTAGAAACCGAACCGTAGTCTTCCAGCGCCGAGCGCAGCCACTCCGCGCTCTTCTTCACCAGCTGCTTCACCCCCTCCGGAGCCAGTTCAGCCAGCCGCTTGTGCACCACCTTGTCCAAGGCCGAAATCTTCACTGTGCAGCAACCGGCAAACTCCTCACCAGTCAGGCCAATCAGCGCGTTCAGCTGCCCGAAAGCCCCCTGCGTATCGTTAATCTTGAACGAACTCTTACCCGCCGACAAACACCAGCCCGGAATCTCCGCCCCGCTCTGCAGGTCGCCCTTAGCCTTGCGCTCCACAGCCTCAGCCCACTTCTTTGCCATGCTGGCCAGCCGCAGAGCTTCTGCTTTCTTCTCCGGCGTCCAGTCCGGCCAGAGCTCCGATACCGCCGGCGTTGCATGGCTCTTCACCATCCCGCCGCACGCCGGGCACTCCACCTTCGCCTTGCAGTACCGGCACTGCTCCTCACCCGGCACGCGCCGCGCACCCGGCTCCTCCACCTCGGCCAGCAATCGGTAGAAATACCCCCGTAGCTCCTCCACACTCTCGCGGCGGTAGCGCACCACCCGCGGCTCCTTCCGGCTGGCAAACGGCTGCAAAATCCCGCAGAATACCACCTCCAGCCCCTCCATGTTATCAAACGCCAGCAAAGCCAGCGCCGCCAGCTGCATATTGTTAGCCGCCGCCGCCACCGGCACCCGGCCGAACTTGTAATCCAGCACAAGCGCTATCCCGCCAGCAGCAAAAACCACATCGGCCTGCCCGCTGAACTTGCCCTTGGCGTCCCACCACCGATTCTCACGCGTCACGCACTCAGCCGCAGCAGGACCGGCATACTTCGTCGCCAGCCACTCCTCCTGACCGCGGCACCACTCTACAGCCTCGGCCTCGGTTGCATCATCCGGCGTCGTTCCGTCCTCCATGTGCTTGTGCAATCGCGTCCCCATCTCGGCCGCAGCACTCGTCTCATCGGCGTAAGCCCTCTCTGCCAGCCAACTGCCAGGACAAAGCGATAACCGCTGCATGCCACTAGCAGACGGCTTCCCGCCGCGGCAATCGTGTTCACCCTCCCTCGCAGCCAGTCCAGCCGCCAATCCGGTATAACCTGTTTGCTCATTCATAGCCACTCCTCTTTGTTAGCATTCTTCACCAAACATCGGCGCACCTGTAGACTCGAAAGAATCACCCATGCGGTCGTCCCTCACCCCCGGCAACCCTATCGGGCCAAAGTCCGCGACCGTCCCTACCGCCACCTGAGCGGGCGCAAGCTGCTTCACAACCGCAGGCCGGGCACCGCCAAGGAAGCTCGGCTCATCCACTTTGCTCTCCACCTTGCGCATCTGCATACTTCCGTCAAGCCCTTGCTCGTCGTAATCGTCACTGTCCGATACACCGGAAATACCCAGCGCGTAGCGGATAGCCTGAATCGTCGCACGGTGGCGCAGCATCCGCTTCGGCCGCTGGTTCCACACCGGCGTATTCTGCCGGCACTCCGACAAATATTCCCGTATGGTC
This sequence comes from Akkermansia sp., assembly GCA_017517805.1. GTDB lineage: Bacteria > Verrucomicrobiota > Verrucomicrobiia > Verrucomicrobiales > Akkermansiaceae > Akkermansia. The sequence goes on along the minus strand of JAFWYD010000061.1, from coordinate 34,202 downwards.
ACCGGGTGCTCCGGCGTGCTCTTCAGCCACACCGTGCACTCGCACCAGCGGTCATCACCGTCTGATCCATCGGCCCATGCCATACCTGCATAATCAGCGTGCTTGTGCGCAATCTTAAGCCAGCCGTCAATACCAATCATAGGCATGATGCCACCTGCCTTGGTCGGAAAAGCATACACCTCGCGTGTCAGCGGGTTCAGCTTGTACGTCGAGCACACCAGCGCAAAAGCCGCCATCTCTTCATTCGTAGCCTTGGGCATGATAGTATTCTTGAGAATGCCGTAAAGCTCCTCATAATCCGTCATGCCCAGCTGCTCTGTCAATGCGCTCAGCGCATTCCTCTGTACTGTTAATTCGTTACTCATAGTAGCTTAATAGGTTGAAATTGTTTCCGCCTGCCGCAAGCCCTGGGCGGAGCAGGGATGCCATGATTGAAACCCGGAGCTGCACTCCCTTGCAGCATTCGCGCAGCTCCGGCAAACCGCGCCCCGGTTACGAACCGGGCAGAGACCAGTTACCACTTTTAGTCTCAGGCAACATGCACGCGGTAAACATTTACATTAAAGCACACGCGCCGCGACCCAGCGCCTCGGCCGGCGCCGCGACCACACGCCCCTCGAACACGCTTGCGTTCTGCCCCAGCTTCTCGCGCAGATACTTCGCCATGTCGCTCATAGCGTTATCCCGCGGCACCTCTGGCTTCACCAGGTCATATCGCAGCCGCAGCTCGTGACTTTCCTTATCCACCCGCACGCGCAACCGCGCCTTAATCTCGTAAGTAGTCAGAGCTTCAGCGCCCTTGATAACCGGTAAATGCAGCAGAAACACCTCCGGCAACTCCATCTCGCGGCTCGCCCCGCTCTTTTCCTCGTGGTAAGTCAGCGAAATCTGGCCATCCTTGCCGCGGTAGCTGCTGCCGTAAGTAACCTGGGTATTCTGACGGAAATCGCCCACCAGACGCAGCAGGTCAACCCCACACGGCTGCACAATAACCTCCTCCTGATCCTCCAGAAAATCACAAAGCTTCTCCTGGTTCATCCACACTCCGTTATTATTCTGCCAGCTTTTCCAATCCTGAGTACTCTGCAAGTCAAATGTAGCCAGGTCATCCTGCCAGCCCTCATGATTGAACACCGCCGCAGCAGTCGTGCTGCTCACATACACCGCAATCGCCGGCGTTCTCTGCATCCGCTCAACGCAGTGGGCAACAAACGAATCCAGCGTCAGCAGATGCACATGACCCGCGCGGCGGTACGGAACATCCGCCGCAAGAAACGTGCGAACCGTCCGGCAATCCTCGTGCGTCACCGCCACACGCCCCGGCACAAGCTCCTTGCTCATACCCGGCGTCAGCAGATTCTTCGTCACCTCGCAACTAATAGCATTATCCTTTTCCATAATAATCAATCGTCAACAGTCAATCGTCAATTCCCCTTCACCTCCACACGCTTCGGCGCATCATCCGAAACCCGGCGTTGCGGATTCTCCACACGCTTCGGCGCATCGAAATCAAACGTCCTCTGCGCCGGATCATCCAGGCAGAACCGCCCCGTCTCGTCAGCATAAAGCAACCGCTCGCGCGTCTCCTCCTGCGGAATAGAGCGCGTCAGCGTCGGCTTCACTGCCACCTGCCGGTCCTTACCCTTCTTAACCACAGCCACCTTCAGCGTCATGTGACCCCGGCCGCCCGTCTCCATCACGGCAGACGTCAGTTCTGTCACCGTGGCATCCAGCTGCCGCAGCAACTCCGGGTCATGCAAATCACGCAGCGCCTGGAAGTAACGCTCCCCCGCCGGCCCGTCAGTCGGTGCTATATCGTGACTCACTCTGCACCTCCTTTCTTACAGACTACCCAGAAAACCGCCCAGCAAGCCCTTCACCTCATCCTTCTGGCAATCACGGCCCCACCACTTGGCAATCGTACCCAGAGCATCCGGCTTATACTCCACCGACTCCTTGGCAATCTGCGAAAGACCGCCCATCATAATCGGGAAAATCACATTAAGCTTGTGCTTTTCAGACAGCCCCTTCGTCTCCACACGCCCCAGGCTATACTCCTGGTTCACCGCAACAATCACACCAGGCATATCCATCTCGAGCGCGCCAGACTGAACCATCTTGAACAGCTCGCTGAACTTCAACTTCCCGCAGCAGGAACCCTGCTGCGCCGACTTCTCATTATTATTTTCAGACATAACAGTATCTTTTCTAACGTTTTAAACCGGGGGACATTTCAAGCCCGTCCCCCACCAGGCCATTAACCATGGAACCCAAGCATGACGATACACACCTGGAAGCAGAGAACTTTTTACAACAAGGAGCCCTGCCAGCCCCTGAAATCAATCGTCAATAGACAATCGTCAATCAAGTCGCCGGGCATTTTCTATCGCCCGCCCGGCAAGGCGCACTACTGTATTTTCCCTTTCTTATCTCTGTATGAAACCCTAGTGCCCACGCTTCCCAGCGTTAGCAAGCCACAGCCGGGACTCGAACCCGGAAAGAATCAGCGGTGCAGCTGCTACCCCGCCGGCGCACCGCGCCCATTACCTCCATTATCATCATACTGTGGCAACTCGGGGAACTTCTTCTATCGCGCCCCCCGCGGCGCGCACGCGGCACCTGCCCACTAACCCTACCTATGAATCAGGCACCTATGGGAAACCAACTCAGCCAGACCCACCAGCCAGCGCACGCGACCGAGCAAACGCCGCGCCATTACGACGGAACACCCGTCGGCGCACCTCCTCCATGCCAGCGCACCTCCTCCGTGCCAGCGCCCTCACATGAGTCCGCCGGAACACCCATATAACAACCCTCCGACTCCCCCGCCACACGCGCACCCTCTCACCCTCCAGCATACCGCGCTTCATATAACGATCAACAGACGACTCCGACACCCCGAGAATCTCGCACGCCTCCGCGACCGTGCACATACCAGCCTCCACATGCGAAACCGCACGCACCTCCGCAGCACGCCGCTCAGCAAACCGTTCCAGCTCCGTCCGACTCCACATCATCCTCGGCATCGAACACCCCGGCAACACATACGACCGCGACCTCACCCCCGCCGCCACCAGCGCCTTGCGAGCCCCACCCCGCGACAACCCCAGCAGCCTCCCCGCCTCACCCGCAGACACCCAGCCAGCAGGCACCCTCGGCTGCAAGTCAGCCTCAGACCCAGGCCGGGCCATGCCGATAAACCGCCGTAAACCTCCGCTCATCTCGCACCTCCTACCATAAGCTCAATCTCCCTTGCGGTCGCCAGCTCGCAATGCGGGTACTGCAGCTCGCGGCAATAAATGATCGGCTGGAAATGGTTATTGACCCATGCCCAAGCAAGCGGCAGTTTAACCACCTCGCGCCCCACGGCGGAATCCGGAATACCGAACACAGCAGCCGTGCGCCTCTCATCTCCCTGAAATGTCACTTTTCTAGCCATGATTCATAAAACCTTTCATTGCTCAATACACGGAGGTAAAGAATTCCTCAACTCGCCCACCAGCTCCACCAGAGAACGCCCAAAAGCGCCCTCCGGCAAGCCCTGACCTCCTGCCTGCTGGCAGGCAGCCGACAACATCGTCGCCACCAGCACCACCATCAGCAGCGCCACCAGCAGCAGCCAGAGCGCTCGAAAAACAACAACTACACAATACCAGAACATAAAACGAAAAAATCAATTACCAAACTCCTTCAGCAACGCCTTACGGAACTGCTTACCATGAATCTTCAACTTCCCCTGCTTCCCCCACGTCAGGCACTCAATAAGGTACCCTTTCTCGCGCAACTGAAACAGAGTAGACTTAATCACATCACGGCTCGTATCATACTGCCGCGCCAGCGTCACACAATCCAGGAACTCGCTCTCCGGGTAAATCATAGTGATCAATCAGCGATTAGGAAACACCCTGCCATAAACCTGGCGCGGTCCTTTTCCACGCACCGCATACGAAACAATCTTGCCACCGCGCACGCAAACCTGTATAGTAAACGCATGGATACCACATTCACCATTCAACCATCTCTGGGGGCGGAATTCAGAATCAACAACGAAGGAAACATCATAATCTCGCAAGGAGAGGACGACGCCATCCTCCTCACCCCGCAGGAAGCCGAACAAACCATCAGCATCCTGCGCCAGCTTCTTCTCAAACTCAACCAGGAGAGCTGAATCCAACCAGGCCAGCTCCTTCGCCCTATCCGCCGCGCGCTTGTTGCAGCAAGCCGCGGTGTTTGTTTTCTCCTTATCTTCACTCATAACTCAGCTCTCCTTTCTTCTTTAGCTCCTTAATAATCCACCCGGCACAACACCGGCATCAGTCTCGGCAGCGCGCGCAGCCTCTCCAGCAAAGCAGCGCTCGGCTCCCTGTCACCCTGCAGCACCCTGGTTAAATGCGCAGGGCTGCACCCCACATTCTGCGCAGCGCGCGTAATACTGTACCCCTTATCCGCGAGGTACTGCGCCGTAACCGCAACATTATTGTTGTCTATCTGATTCATTTTTGTTAACATTCCGTTACCATAACCGCGCCTCCTGCGTCACCAGTCTTGCGGTTACGGCTTTATTTAACCGCACGATTCATTACAATGCAAGAAAAAAATGCACTTTGCGAGCAATTTTCTATACGCTTCACTGAAGCGCTCGGTTCATCAGGTCTCCGTCAAAAAGACCTAGCAGAACACACAAACATCAGAGAACAAACACTTTCCAGATACAAAACAGGTGAAAGAATACCCGACACCTATGAACTCTACCGAATCGCGATAGCACTCGGAGTATCCATTGACTGGCTACTCGGAATCAATTCTCCGACCGATTCATCCACTTCACCGCTCGCGCCAACCGCCCGCGAGGCGAAACTCACAGAAAAACTCGCCATCGCCACCGCCGGCCTCGAAGCCATCCTCGCCCAACTCAAAAAGCAATAAGCTATGAAATCTCCCCTATTATCTCTTTACATATGCAAATCACAAAAAGCATCCCCGCTTTACTCCTGCCACTATGTCTAGCTATCACCGTAAGCCATACACCACTAGAAAGCGCACTTTCGCTTGGCGTGTTGGATTTTAATGCTGCGCTGGAGGCATCCGGGCGACCGAAACCTGACCGTTCATTCCTGGATACGGCAATAGATGCTACCGATATTAACCAGGACGCGCCGCGCCAGCTGGAGCCGGTGGTGAACCCGATGCAGCGCCTGGCCGACGTGTGCCTGTACAACGAGGATGAGGATGCCGCGGGGCGTGTGAAGGATGATGTGCTGGTAACGGAAACAGCCCGTGGTGATGTGTTTGGCCAGAACATGCTGATAGGCGTGGAACTGGCCGATATGTATGCCGGTGGCGATGTGTACGAAACCGCACAGCGATTTATAGGGGCTCTGCCCCGGGAGCAACAGCAGGCGTGGCGTGATAAGCTGAATCATTGCCATACCCAGTCTGACGGACAGGCGCTGGTGGGCGAGATGTTCCGCAATGGGGTGGTGGAGCAATACCGCACGAACAAGGCCAGGCAGGAGGCGTTGGAGGAGGCAATAACCGCAGCGCTCCCACAATCAACAAAAATAACATGGAAAGAATTCTTTCATGTTGCTCAAAACCAAGAAAAAACACTTGGTCAGAAACTCACATACAACCAGAAAAAAAACATATACAGCTCATGGCAGCAATCCATAGAAGAACAGGAAGAGCAAAAAAAACGCCATGAACAATACCTCAAAAGAAAGAAGCAGAAAAAGCAAAAAAAAGCTAGCATCATCATAGCCGCAAGCCTCCCCCTTCTCATCATGCTGAGCATAATCCACAAGAAGCGCCACATCATCTACCAAGCAATGAGCCACTGCCTGCGTCCCTTTCCTCTCATTATCTCCGCTTTACTTGTACTGGCTATCTGCCCGCTGCCATATGGCTACTACCAATTTCTCCGCATAGCTACCACCATATGGGGAATAACCAGCCTTTGCGTAACCTGCGACCAAAGCCCGAAGAATCCGAACTTCAGCCTCATAGCCATCATCTCCGGGGGCATCGCTATCCTGTACAATCCGCTCATCCCGGTACACCTCACCAAAGATATCTGGACCATACTCAATCTGGGAAGCATCCCCTGCATCCTTCTGAGCACCTATCTTACCCACAGCCACCGCACCGAAGACTAAGCAATGTCGGATACTGAAAGAAAAAACAGCGCATTCTGGAAAAAACATCCATATCTTGAAGTATATACATACTTTGTGGGATATGGCATGCTCTACCTTGGCCCCATCTGTCTCATCGGTGGAATCATCGAACACGGCTGGTCAACTGACGCACTCACGCCTCTCATAGCCCTCACCTGTATGGCAATAGGCTTTCCTATCCTTGTTTTCTGCCTGCTGTGTCTTCTCAGAGGAATTTTATCCTGACCACCTTCACCCCTAGACAAGCGGCGAACTCCCTAGACAAGCGGCGAACTCCCTAGACAAGCGGCGAACTCCCTAGACACACCGAAAGAAAAGCCTCCTACAACACTTCGATGACATAGCAGCCGAAGAAGCCTCTAAGCCCATAAGATTCTCCTGGCCGAACTAGCTCCATCCCGCGTAAGGGATAGTGTCATACAACATTACAGATTTGTTACAGATACGCATTACTCATTGCGTCTAAAAGCATATAATCCCACTCTCTCCGGAACAGATAAGAACGTCACATGATCAGTAGGTTATGTGACGTTTTCACTTCATGACACAAGAGTGACAGCGCAGAGAGATTGACAAGGATTGAGGCATCGTGTAGGATGGCAGGGTAAACTCTGTCGAACGCACATGAAATCCACCCTGCTCTTCATCTGTTCCCTGCTCTGCCTGGTTTTCTTTTCCTACCAGCTCATCCAGACCGGAGCACCGCTCCCCCCGAGCGAAGCAGCGTTTTCGCAAGTAGTTAATCCTAAGGAGGCAGAAGCACTTCTGCTCAGCCAGCAGAGTTTTAACAGCGGCACCGGTACGCTCAACATCGTACTTGCCGGAGCAGCGCTTGCAGCAGCTTTCGTCAGCCTGTTCTTCCTGCGCCGCCCCAAGGTACTCCGCTGGTTCCGCGGAGGACTGCTCACTGCCAATATCCTGATTCTCATCTCCTGCCTGGTGCTTTTTGGCATCACCCTGATTGAAAGCACCCAACCCACCCCCCAATGCCTGGAGCTCGTGGGACTCTGGCAGAATTCATTCTGGGCGATAGCCATCAAGCACGTGCAGCAGGCAGGCATGTTCCTGGGGCTCTGCTGCGGCATGCTCAGCGGCGTGAACTGCACGGCGTTCTACCTCTTCTACCGCCGCCGCCAGATTTACGGGGATTAACCCAGTGCCGGGAGGCGGAAGAAGCGGCAGGCATTAGCCGTGGTGGCAGCAGCCACCTCCTCAAGGCTCAGCCCACGGAGGGTCGCCAGTTTTTCCGCCACGAAGCGGGTGCGACCGGGGATATTGAGCTTGCCACGGTGGGGTTCGGGAGAGAGGAAGGGAGAATCCGTCTCAACCATCACGCGATCCAGCGGTGCCCAGGCTGCAACCTCCTGCACTGCGGTCGTTTTCTTGAAGGTGATGATACCGGTGAACGACACCATACCATCCAGCTGCTCGAAGATGGCATCGGCCTGCTCCCGGGTGCCGATGAAGCAATGAAACACCGGGCGCACCTTCGGAAAATTGCGGGCAATGGCAAAGGCATCATCGAAGCATGCGGTCCCCTCCTTATCGCGGGTGTGCAGTGAGATATTGAGCCCCAGCTCCTCAGCCAGCGCAAAATGTTTCTCCAGCAGCACCTTCTGGCGGGCATGGTACACACTTTCCTCCCAGCCATCGGGAGCATCCCAGAAATAATCCAGACCGGTTTCACCAATAGCCGCCTGCGGATGCTTGCGACAGAGGTCGGCCATGAACTCAAAATCCGCATCGCTCACGTTGGTGACCTCCGAGGGGTGCGCAGCCAGGCAGGAGGTCATGAAATCCGGCATACGGCGGGCGAGCTCCAGCTGCGGCAGCCAGTCCTGCGGGTGGGTTCCCTGAGAAATACAATGCCCCACTCCCAGCGCGAGCGAATCAGCCCGCAGCTGTTCCATATCCTCATACTTATCATGCACCAGGTGGCAATGCGTATCGATAATCATGAGCAGCGTATACACCAGCTGCCTTATCTTGTCAAGTCATAAGAGGCGTTTCCCACAGGCGACGTTCAGGTATGTTTTCCTTCTCGCATCTGCTGCTTTCATTTCAGAGAGGAAATTCCCCTTGTCAGCAATTTACCATTCTGTTAAACTGACTTCATGCCCCACAATCGCTCGCTTAGTCTTGCTATCTCCACAGCATTGCTCTGTGCACTTTGTGCGGCTCCGGTTTCGGCAGACTCCAATGCCGAAAAACGAGCGTTGCTGATTCAGGCCAAACGCGGGGATGCAGAGGCCTGTTATGAACTTGGCAGGAATCTCTGGCTCGGATTCTATGAATACGGGAGCAAGAAGAAGCTGGGCTTCGACTACCTGATGAAAGCCGCCAGGATGGGGCATGTAAATGCCATGTTTATCGTCGGTGAAGCCCACAGGCTAGGCAAAAACCACCTGCCTGTCAACAAGGAAACGGGGAAGGAATGGCTCCTGAAGGCGGCGGCCAAAGGCCATACCGGAGCCAGTCAATCACTCTTGGAAAACTATGGTATAAAGAAGAAAAAGAAGCCGAAGGAGAAGCCGAAGGAGAAAGCCGCCGTGCCTCAGCCCCAGCCGCAGGACGTAGTGTCGACCATACGCGATGATGAGCCGCTTCCTCCGCCTCCACCCGCTGCCCCGGAGACCGAAAAGCGACTATTCATTCAGGACGCGCTGCGTGACACCAAATTACTGCGCTTTCATGTAGAACACGCCCCGCTGGAGGGCCTGCTCGACCTGATACGAACAGAGCTTCGAAAAAACGGAAAATCTGTTAATTTCATTCCTCTACTTGGTCATGCAGATTCTGAGAAATACCGCTACGTGATGTCGCAGCCAGTCACGCTGCAACTTGATGATGTCTCCATCGAAGATATATTGAATCTGGTAGGCCTGCAGCTTGGTATCAAATGTGACGTGATACCGCAAGGAGTCACGATAAGTTACCCCGGAGAAATTCCGTCTACCCCGCCCCAGGAAGAAGAGCCACACCCCCAACCTGCGCCAGCCCTCCCCCGGCAGATGGAGGAGCCGCCCCCCCAGCCTGCGCCAGCCCTCCCCCGGCAGATGGAGGAGTCGCCCCCCCAGCCTGCGCCAGCCCTCCCCCGGCAGATGGAGGAGCCGCCCCCCCAGTCGGTACCAGCGCTTCCCCAGCAGGAGGAAGAGCCGCCCCCCCAGCCTGCGCCGGAGAAGAAACAGCGGGAGATTAAGCCAGTGCGACCGCCTGGTTCTCCCCAGGAGCCCACAAAAAGCCCCCCCTTAGAAGAAGATAAGAGCCCAGGCAACTGGGGGCCCATTGCAGGTATCATCATCTGCATCATCATCTTCTACTTTTTTGGCATACACCCCAAGAAGAAAAAGAGAACACGCAAATAAACATTCCACACATGACAAGCAGAGAGAGAGAGCAGCAAAGGGCGGGCGGGACTGTTTTTACAGGCACGATGTTCAGTCACACAGCTCCAGAAGCCCCCGCGAGAAAAGCGCCTCCCATGCCCCGCCCGGAAGGGACCAGCTACGTCTCCGGAGACGCTGCCGCTGTCAGCATCCCGGATGCAGACCAATCCATCTATACCCCCGGCAAACACCCCTTGCAACCCGATTTGCAGGTAGACGACCAATCACGATTCACGACCACGCAGCAGACCTTTGGCGAGCCGACCGGGCAAGCTGCAAACCTGCATAATCTACCCCTGGAGGCTGGCGATACGCTCCAGCACGGCAAATACATGATAGTCGCCACCATCGGCCAGGGGAGTTTCGGTATCACCTACAATGCCATCGATACCGTTCTGGAACGCACCATCATCATCAAAGAGCATTTTCCGAGTGCTCTGGCAGGCAGGAATTCCACCGAATCCACGGTGCATCCCAAAATCAGCCATGAGCACGGCAAGGACACCTACACATGGTCCTTGAATCGCTTTTACAGCGAAGCGAAGAACCTCGCAAAAGTACACCACAGCAATGTGGTGAAAATAGACGTATTCTTCAAGGAGAACAACACGGCCTATTTCGTCATGCCCCATGTGCCGGGAAACTCACTCGCTCAGGAAATGCAGGAAAAGGAGTATCATGAAGAGGAGCTGCTCTCCCTGCTGACCCGCTTGCTCAACGGCCTGGAGTGCATTCACAAGAAAAAGATTCTGCACCTGGACATCAAACCCGGCAACATCATCATCAGTGATGAAGGAGAACCTATCCTCATTGACTTCGGAGCTTCCCAAACGGGAGAGGCCAGGGAACGCATCTGGTCCCAAGGCTACGCCCCGCCCGAGCAGGTCACCCCGGGACGCGAAAAGGAAATCGGACCACAGTCCGATTTGTATGCCCTTGGAGCCACATTCTACCACATCATCACCGGAGAAAAGCCGCAGGAGCATCCCATACCGCTCTGCCAGAGATACGCAGGCTCAGATACATGCCCATACAGCGAAGCTTTTCTGGAAAGCATCGATAAGGCCATGATGACCGCACCGGCCAGGCGATGGAAATCGGCAAAAGCATGGCGGCGTAAGCTGCAGGCCATCATGCTCGAAAACGAGATTGAAGAGCAGAACTGGAATCTGAGATCAGCCATCTGTGCCTGTCTGACCCGCTATTTCCTACTGCGCGGGAGAGCCTGCCGCTCAGAGTTCAATTACTTTTTCCTGGCCGTCAGTTTGCTCTTCTTCACGCTGCATGCAATCCAGGGTATTATGCCGGAATCCGAATGGGAGAATTATAAACAGATGAGCCTCATTATCCTGATTTTCGTAGTAATTCCGCTTGCGACAGCCGCCATCAGACGCCTGCATGATATCAACCAGAGTGGAGTGTGGGTTCTGTTGCTCCCTCTGCTCCTGCCCGTCCTCTGCTTGAAGAAAAGCAGATCAGGCAGCTGCCGTTATGGCTCAGCACCGCTGCCTCCGGTATAGCGATACGAGGTGCATAAAAATATTCTCCGCGGAGTCACCATCAGTTACGACGGCAGCACAGAGTCAATGCGTTCGCGCTGAAAGCGCCAGTTCTCACCGGCGCTGTTGCAGGAAATAGAGCCCGGTGTAAATGCGGGGATCCAGGGCGATTCCCTGCTCAACCTGTGCCGCTAGCCAGGAATCAATTGACTCCAGAGGAGCCTCACGCACGGTGATGGACTCATTTTCCACCCCGCCACCGTCTGCCACACGGTGCAGCCCCGTGGCCAGGTAGAAAGAGAGGCTCTCGGAGGTCAGCCCAGGAGATGAAGGGCCATGGAAGAGAAAGGTCATTTCATCAGCCTCATACCCGGTTTCCTCCAGCAATTCGCGGCGGGCGGCGGTGGTATCGCTCTCAGGCCCCTCATCGCCGCTGAGACCAGCCGGGAAGCACAGGCAGCGACGGCCTATAGGTGGGCGGAACTCCTCCACAAGCAGCACCTTATTCTCCGGGGTACAGGCAAAGACCATGACCGCCCCGGTCTGGTTCACGCGCTCACAATACTCCCAGCGCCCCTCTCGAACCATGTTGAGGAACTTCCCCTGATACAGCGTCTCCATCTTCAAAAAATAAAATGGGGCGGTAAGTGCGTACACCTGCCGCCCCGAGTTTAAATTCTCACCAGCGCGGTATTACTCGCGCACCAACTGCTGGAAGCGGGCCAGAATGCGCTTCGTCACGGGGCCGGCCACACCACTGCCGATCTGGCGACCATCCAGGGAGGTCGCGGCAATCACCTCGGCAGCAGAACCAGTCAGGAAACACTCATCGGCACAGAGGATATCGAAGCGGTTCATCACCTTCTCCACGCAGGGGATCCCGAGCTCGGCGCAGATATCCATGACTGCGTGGCGAGTGATACCACCCAGGCCACCCTCTGTCAGCGGAGGTGTCTGCACCTCGCCATTCACAACGATGAAGATATTGTCGCCGGTGCACTCAGCCACATTGCCACGCTGGTTGAGCATGAGAGCCTCGCCAGCACCAGCCGCCACAGCCTCAATCTTGGCGGAAATACCGTTGAGGTAGTTCAGACTCTTCACCTGCGGGCACAGGATATCCGGATTCGGACGGCGGAAGGATGAAGTGATCAAGCTCAGGCCCTTCTCATACATTTCCTTGGGATACAGGGAGATATTCTGCACGATGATGAACATGCTGGCCTTCGGGCAGTTGCGGGGATTCAGCCCCAGATCACCCACACCGCGGGTCACCACGAGGCGGATGTAGCCATCCTCCATGCCGCTGGCTGCCACGGTCTCATTCGTAGCGGCGCACACTTCCTCGAAGCTCCAGGGAAGGTCAATCATGAGATAGCGCATGGAATTGAAGAGACGCACGATGTGCTCCTCCAGGCGGAACACCTTGCCGGAATAGAAACGGATACCCTCAAAGCAGCCATCTCCATACAGAACACCATGATCAAAGACGGAGACCTTAGCCTCGTCCCGGTCAACCAGCTTGCCATCAAACCAGATTTTCATGATTGATAAAAAATTCGTGTGAACGGGAGCATTATACGCCCTTTTTCGCACAAAGAAAGTAGAAAAACACGGCATGCCGATTTTTTATCATCGAACACCGCCTGCATCTCCGAATCCGCTGAGCCGTTACAATTGGAAATGGCAGCACCTGTAACTGCGTGTCCGGTATTCAACAGAAAACCCCGGAACAGAAGTTCCAGGGTTTCCAAACCAATAGAAAGAAATCTTCCGTAGCAGATTTTCCTTAGCCCAAGGTCGGCTTCTTGGCACGACGCACAGCACCGAAGCGCTTCTGGAACTTGTCGATACGACCCTCGGTGTCCACAAACTGGTTCTTACCCGTGAAGAAGGGGTGGGAGTCAGAGGTGATACCGCAGGAAATCACATAGTGCTCTACACCATCAATCTCTTCCTTCTTTGCAGAAGTGGCGGTGGAGCGGGTGATGAAGCGACGGCCCGTGGTGATGTCCACGAACACTACCGGATTGTACTTAGGATGAATATCTGCTTTCATAGTCTTTCAGGCTGCGTTACCGTCGCAGCGCGCTGAGATTTTACTACGCTTTTCTTTATTGTCAAGTCGTTTTTTGACCGATTGTTCCATTCTGTCATGAAATTCAATCAAATTTACAAATTCTATCACTTTGATAGAATTTATCATTGACACATCACAAAAAGCATGCTAATTTAGAAACGTTCCAAGCAACAAGATAGAAAGGAGCCAGTAAATGAGCGAATACACATCAACCACCGTACACGAAGGAAACATGCGCTGCCGCACCAGCTTCCCGCAAGGGAGTGCCACATTTACCACAGATGTAGGAAGTCCCTTGGGAGGAAGAGGAGAACAGCCCTCGCCCGCTCAGCTGCTGGCAGCTGCAGTAGCATCTTGCATGAGCAGCATGATGGCATTCCTGGGAGCACGACGCAATATCAACACCGAAGGCATCAGCATTGACGCGGGCTACGAGGAGGGAAAGAACGGCATTACAGCCCTGAATTTCCACATTACAGTGCCGCATCCCACGAGCGCAGCAGAACGAAGCGTACTGGAAGCAGCCGTCAAGAACTGCCCGGTCGGAGCAGCCATCGCGGCGACAGTTGAAAAAAACATTTCCTGGACATGGACAGAATAAAGTCCTGAGACTGACAAACAGAAGACAAAACCCGATAGAGAGAGAAAGTGACCGGGGGAGGCAAGTGTGTGGCCTCTCCCGGTTTTCTCTAGCTCTTACAAAAAAAGCATCTGCCAGGTTCTGGACCAGACAGATGCTTATACAAGCAGCCAGTATCGGGCTATCCTTACACAGCTGCAAAGATTAGATATTCCTTAGCGGAGGCCTCAGCCACGGGGATTTCTGCGACCAGCCGGGCGCGTCGTCTTAGAGGTATCAACCTTTTTCTGATCCTTAGCTCGGTTAAGAGTAGGACGACCAGCATGGCGCTGAGCAGGGCGGGCACCGATGGTGCGATTACCGTGATGACGGTTGGGAGCTCCGATGGTGCGATTACCGTGATGACGGTTGGGAGCACCGATAGTGCGGTTACCGTGATGACGGTTGGGAGCACCGATAGTGCGGTTACCGTGATGACGGTTGGGAGCACCGATAGTGCGGTTACCGTGATGACGGTCGGGAGCTCCGATAGTGCGGTTACCGTGATGACGGTTGGGAGCTCCGACAGTATGGTTACCGTGATGACGGTTACGGAAATCACGGTGAGCACCGCGAGGAGCGCCGACATGGCGATAATGACGGCGGCCATGACCGACGCGAGAAACCGCCGGTCTGTGCAAACTACGACCGTGGGTAAATGATGCATTCTGGGGGATATCACCACGACGGACACCGGCAGGCTGTGGACGGGCACCTGCCAGCGGGGACCACGTTGGCACAGTCGAGGAGGAAGACAGGCTGGCTACGTCGTAGACGGGAGAACCATTCGATTCGTAGCCGTAAACAGCCTGCTCGCCGTCATAACCGTAAATGGGGTTACCCTCTGCGTCATAGTAGCCTTCCGAATCAGCCGACTCTGAGTCATCAGCGGCCAAGCCGGCCTGAGCGGCCTCCAGCTCCTCTGCCATTGTAACCAGCTCATTCGTAAGAGTTTCGCAAGAAGTCATCGACGGCAGCATCAGCGTTGCTGCCATTGCCAGTAAAATAGAGACAAATTTCTTCATAACCAAAAAGGGCATTCTGCGCAAAGAACTACCTCACGCAGAATGCTGGTAGAGATTTCTAAATACTCAATTAATGACCGCGATGGTGGCCGTGGTGACCGTGACGGGGACCATGACCGGGACGGCCGGGATGGTGAGGACCATAGCCGGGACGGCCGGGATGGTGAGGACCATAGCCGGGGCGACCGGGATGGTGAGGACCATAGCCGGGGCGACCGGGATGATGGGCATGGTGCGGACCATGGCCGGGGCGACCGGGATGATGGGCATGGTGCGGACCATGGCCGGGGCGACCAGGATGGTGGGCATGGTGCGGACCATGGCCGGGGCGCTGAACGTGATGCACGTGGTGGATAACAGTCTGAGGCTGGGTAGCATCAGCTGCATCCTCCTGCGCATACACGAAAGAAGCCATAGCAATAAAGGCGATTGCGATGAGATGTTTCATGTAATTTAGGATTATAGGACGTTAAAATCGGGAGGGTCTAACCATTATCCCCTCCCGGTGACGGGATACTATCGTATTTTTCTACTGATGTACAGTAAAAAATAACAAATTAATGAATTAATAAATGAGTCCGTACTCAAACAAAGGAATCTGAAGAAAGAGGACCAACATCAACCCTTTGCTGATTTAGGGTCCAGAGCATCGCGGAGGCCATCGCCAAGAAAATTGAGGGCAAGTAGCGTAAGGCAGAAGAAAAGAGCCGGGAAAAAGAGGAGTTCAGGGGTCGCCTCCATGCGGTCTGCACCTTCCTTGATAAGGGTACCCCAGGAGGAATTAGGGGCGCGCACCCCGAGCCCGATGAAGGAGAGCGTGCTCTCAGTCAGCATGATACCGGGAACGGCGAGCGTGGTATAGACCACGACGGTACCCAGCAGATTGGGCGCAATGTGGCAGAACAGGATGCGGAGGTGCCCCAGCCCCAGGGAGCGGGCAGCCAGCACATATTCCTGCGATTTGATTTCGAGAGTCTGGGTGCGCACGATACGCGCCAGAGTCAACCACCCCAGGGCTCCGATGGCGATGAAGAGCGGCACAAGCCCGAGGATGGGGGCCACACTTTCGCGGCTCCAGCCGGTGTGCGCCACTACCCAATTGGTGAGTTCGCGACTGGGTTCTTCGATACTCAGAGAAAAGACAATCACCAGCACGATGAAGGGCAGCGCAAAAAGCACATCGACCGTGCGCATCATGAACGCATCTGTCGGTCCGCCGACATAACCGGAGACAAGACCGTAAGAAAGGCCGATGACAAAGGAAACAGCTGTGGCCACGAGCCCCACCAGCAGCGAAATTCGCCCGCCATAAAGGACGCGCGCCAGGAGGTCACGCCCCAGTTGGTCGGTACCGAAAGGGTGAGCCCAGCTGCAATCGGCGGCAATAGCGGCCAGGTTGGTGGCATTCGGATTGGCTATGCAAGGGAAGAGCGGCAGCACGAAACAGGCCAGCACCATGAGCAGCAGGAAGATGAGCGCGGCCATAGCAGCGCGGTTGCGCATGAGACGCAGGCGTGCATCCTTCCAGAGCGAGTTCCCTTGTTCGTAGTTTTTCTTCATGGCGGGGGGAGATGAATCAGGCAGTACCCTGGGAGCGCAGTCGCGGATTGAGAGCAACCAGCACGAGGTCAACCACCAGGTTGGCGATTACGATGAGTACACCATAGCAGAAGACCAGGCCCTGGATAAGGAAGTAATCACGGTCGGTGGTAGCATTCACAAAATGCAACCCCATGCCCGGCACCTGGAAACAGGTCTCCACCACGAAGGAACCGGTAATGAGCGCAGCAAATGCAGGCCCCAGGTACGACACAGCCGGCAGCAGCCCGCTTCGCAAAGCATGCACAAACAGCAGGCGACCAGCCCGCACCCCCTTGGCCCGGGCGGTGCGGATGAAATCAGCAGTAAGTACCTCGACCATGCCGCCGCGCGTAAGGCGGGCAATATACGCCGCATTGATGAGCCCCAGCGTGAGCGCCGGCAGAACAACGCAAAGGGGGTCATCCCACCCGGCCACGCTGAGCCCAGGCACGCTCATACCCAGAGATAGCCCGAACAGCGGCGCTATCACAAAGGCAGGAATGCAGATACCAGCCATGGCCAGCAGCATGAAGAGAGAATCCGGCCAGCGGTTGCGCCAATAGGCCGCCAGCATACCAGCCGGGATACCCAGCACGATGGCTATCCCCATGCCCAGCACACCAAGCCAGAGCGATACCGGAAAGGCCTGTGCAATGATATCACTCACCTGCACCCCTTCCCGCACGAGCGATGGGCCGAAATCCCCGTGGCAGAGGATTCCTTTCCAGTAGTTCAGATATTGCAGCAACGGGCTCTGGTCCAGTCCGTATAGCGAGTTGAGCTGAGCCATAATATGCCCGGGCAGTTTGCGCTCACCCAGGAAGGGATTGCCCGGCAGCAGGCGCACCAGAAAGAACGTGATGGTCTGGAGCACAAAAATCACGAGGACACCCTGCCCGAGTCGTTTGAAAAGGAGTCTGAACATTCTATCTTGGAGTCACTTGCACGGCATCGAGCGGATGATTATCGAGCAAGAGCGGATACCAGCCGCTCACGAGGGGAGATTTGAGATAGGTACGCTCGCTCCAGTAGAGCGGGATGACAGGCTGAGCTTCGAGCATGATCTGCTCTGCTTCGCGAAGGTGAGTGCGGCGCTCTTCTGCGGAGCGACTATTGCGCGCTGCTGCCAGGGAAGCATCGCATTCCTGGCTTCCCCAGCCGGTGCAGTTATTGCCGCCACCGCTGCGCCAGAGTTCAACAAAAGTGGCCGGGTCCAGAAAATCGCCACTCCAGGAGGAGGAGGATATATCGTAATCACCGTTCTGCTGGGCGGCCTTGTAGGCAGTCCATTCGCAGGCGCGAATCTCGACATGGATACCCAGTTCCTTCTGCCACATAGCCTGGATGGTTTCAGCCATCACGCGCTGCACATCCCGGCTGGTGGTCATGATTTCCAGCGTGGGGAAGCCCCTGCCTGCCGGATAGCCAGCCTCTGCGAGCAGGCTGCGGGCCTGCTCTGCCTCCAGATGCCTCTTGTAAGCAACCGCGTTTTCCACAGCATAACCGGCACCTGGCGGCGTGAACGTAGTAGCAGGCCGACCGGCACCCCGGACGACATCGTTGACCAGAGAATCCCGGTCAACAGCCAGCGAAAGCGCGCGGCGCACACGCACATCATCGAGCGGGGGGCGTGCGGTATTCAGGCGGTAGAAAATCGTGCAGTAATAAGGGTCCTGGCAGTAGGCAGCCGGGCAGCGGCGCCGGGCCACGCTGAGGAGCTCCGGCGGCACATTGTTGGTGATGTGCAGCTTGCCATCCATGAACATACGGGTTTCGGTGTAGCCGTTCACAATGGGCAGGAAGCGGATACCCCGGTTGCGCACCTCGCCGGCCCGCCAATAGCGCGGGTTGGCCGCAGCAAACAGGTAATCGTTGAAATGGTGCGATTCCAGCACATAGGCACCATTGCCCACCCAGTTGCCCACGCGGCTCCACAAACTGCGGCGGTCGAGCATGCCCCCGTGGGCTTCTACCGCGTGTGCCGGTACCGGGCTCCAGGTGAAATGCAGCAGCAGGTGCAGCAAGTGCGGCGTGGGACCGGCCAGCTGCAGCTTCAGCGTCCGGGCATCCGGCGCGCATACGCCCACTTCTTCCCAGCTGCACTGGCCGCGATTGTACGCTTCAGCATTCTTCAGAGGGTAAAGCATCTCGGCATACTTACCACCGAACTGAGGATGCAGCAAGCGTTTGTAAGCATATACAAAATCTTGCGCGGTAACGGGTTGACCATCGCTCCACTGGGCATCGCGCAGGTGGAATGTCCATTCCGTAGCATCGGCGTTGTGCTCCCACCGCTCGGCCATGCCAGGGAGGATGCGCGTTTCATCCTGCGCATCCGGGCGCACCAGTCCTTCCAGCAAGGCCGCAATAATCTTACCATCAGCCACGGCGGTAGCTTTATGAGGGTCAAGGCTGAGCGGCTCCTGATTATTGCCGACGATGAGGACCCCCTGCTCCGCTGCCTTCTCTGCCGAACTGCGAGCATCCCCACAGCCAGTCAGCAGCATGGCGACTATGGTAACGCAGATGGACGGCAGCATTTTCACGCGCCCTATTCTACCACATCGCCCCGCACGGGCAAGCGAACAATGCGTCAATTTATCGTGCGCATGAGCTTTTTCCCGGGTACATCTGCATGATTTAGCTTCACAACCGATTAGAAAGATGCTAAAATACGCGCATGGCAAATAAACCTGTAGTACTTATCATCCGCGATGGCTGGGGCCGCAACCCGCAGGGCCCGGAAGCCGCAAATCAGACAGGCGATGCTACCGTTCTCGCCAAGACTCCTTTCACCGACAAACTGCTGGCCACCTGCCCGCACATGATGCTGGGTGCCTCCGGCCAGGATGTGGGGCTGCCCGATGGGCAGATGGGCAACTCCGAGGTGGGCCACCTGAATCTGGGAGCCGGCCGCGTGGTGTTCCAGGATCTCTGCCGCATCACCAATGCCATCAACGATGGCTCGCTGGCTAAGAACCCGGTGATTGTGGATGCTTATGCCAAAGCAGCCGCCAGCCGCCTTCACCTCATGGGCCTGGTGTCGGATGGCGGTGTGCACTCCCACATCGACCACCTCATCGGTCTGGTGAAGATTGCCGCAGAAGCCGGCGTGAAAGATATCTTCATCCACGCCATCATGGACGGCCGAGACACCGACCCGAAGAGTGGTGCCGGTTTCCTGCAGCAGCTGGAAAATGCCGTGGCTCCCTACGGTGCCAGGATTGCCACCGTGGTAGGCCGATTCTACGCCATGGACCGCGACAAGCGCTGGGACCGTGTGCAGATTGGCTGGGATGCCATCGTGCTGGGCAAGGGTGAATCCTGCACCTGCGCCCCCGCCGACTACGCCCGCAAGAGCTACGAGGACGGCGTGACAGATGAGTTCATGAAGCCTGCCGTATTCGTAGAAGCCGACCAGCAGCGCGTGCGCGATGGCGATGTGGTGTACTTCTTCAATTTCCGCGCCGACCGTGCCCGCGAGCTTTCCCGCGCCTTCATCTACGAGGACTTCGATGGTTTCGACCGCACCGTGCAGCCTAAGGTTCACTATGTAACCATGTCCGAATACGAGGCCTGCTACCCGACTCCGATTGTGTTCGAGCAGGAGCAGCTCTCCAACATCCTGGGTGAAGTCATCGCCAAGGCCGGGCTCAAGCAGCTCCGCATTGCAGAAACCGAGAAGTATGCCCATGTGACCTTCTTCTTCAATGGTGGCGTGGAAACCCAGTTCGAGGGGGAGGACCGTATTCTGGTGCCCTCTCCCCGCGAAGTGGCTACCTACGACCTGAAACCCCAGATGAGTGTGGGCGAAGTGGCCGATAAGTTCGTGGAAGCCATCGGCAACTACGACATCGCCATCATGAACTTTGCCAACCCCGATATGGTGGGCCACACCGGCTACCTCGAAGCTGGTATTGCAGCCTGCGAGGCTGTGGATGCTGCGCTGGAAAAGAGTGTGAACAGGATTCTCGAGCTTGGCGGCTGCTGCCTTATCTGCGCCGACCACGGTAACTGCGAGAACATGCTCAACCCGGATGGCTCGCCCAACACCGCCCACACCACCAACCTGGTGGACCTCATCTACTGCGGCCCGGACCAGGACTCCATCACCCTGAGCGATGGTATCCTGGCAGATATCTCCCCCACGCTGCTGCACCTGCTCGGTATCGAGCAGCCGGCTGAGATGACCGGCCACAGCCTGGTGAAGTAACCCGCTTTGCCTGCCAGTATTTCAAAAGCCGCTTTCCTCCCTGGGAAAGCGGCTTTTCTGATGCCCGGCACACGCACACTACTCAATGGCAATGGTGAACATGTGCGCGGTGCACCACCGGGCGGTGCGCATGGTAGTGATGAACGACCGGGCGATGCGGTGCATGGCACGCCATGGCGCTATGGTGAACATGGCTCAGATGAAGTGCCAGATGCTCGCAACTCGAGAGGCAGAGGAGTGCCCCTGCTGATATCAGTAACATTTTGTAGAAGTTCTTGTTCATGGTCATGGGTCACAGGGGGTTGTGCCTGTTCATGAACTAAGCGCATCTACACGGTTGTTTTATTTGAAGTTTTCAACTTTTTTTATTTTCCTGCTTCGGGGGATGAATAGACAGGGGCAGGAATATCCTCAAGAACCGGCTTGGCAGGCTCAGGCTGCAATTTTCTGCCAGGCAGAGGGGGAAGCTGTGCAGCAGAAGAAGGTTCCAGAGAGGGTTCAAGTTCAGTATCACCGAGATTCTCGAAGGCAGAGGGGAAGAACTCCTGGGCCCTGGCACGCGCCTCGGTAATTCCCTGGGCAGTCGTTTTCACGCCAGCGACATCATCAAAGTTCACCGCGCGTCTGAAAATGCGGGGGTCGGTACCAAAAACCATGTAACGATGCACGAGCAAAGGATTTTCCAGAGTCGTCACCTTCTTTTCGAGCACCGTGAACGCGAGCGATACGCCATGGGCCGTGAGAGTTTCCAGCATCTGGGGGGTATGGAAACCACCCGGGTAACAGAACGTGGCGCAATTACCAAACTTTGCCTTGAGTGACGCGACCGACTGCACGAGTTCTTTCTGCAGGAAGGCTGCATGCTCCTGGGAATCGGGCGCAAGAGCCTTCCACTCGCTCGGGTAAGGATGAGAAGCTGAATGGGAGCCGATGGAAGCCCCGCCCGCCATCATCTCGCGAATCATCTCCTGCGACATCGAAAGCCCCCTGCCGCTGATGAAATCAGTATACAGATACAGCGTAAAGGGATAACCATAGGCCTTCAGCACCGGGAAAGCCTCCGTATAAACGCTTCGCCAGCCATCGTCAATCGTGATGAGCACGCAGCGCTCGGGTAGGCAGCGGTCGCCCAGGAGCCACTCCTGGAAATCCTGCATCGTGATGACAGTGAGGCCGGCATCCTTGATATACTGCATCTGCTGGCAGAACTCAGCCGTGCGCAGACACATTTCGCTGACGGGGCGTGTATTGCTGAAATCGTGGTACCCGAGCACGGCCACACGAGTCTGCTCGCGTGGCACAACAGGTCTGGGGAACTCGCGAGTCACCCAATCGCCGCCTACTGTGCGTTTCACCAGGGTACCGGCAGCCGGCTGGTCACTCACCGGGCGAGGCTCCAGAACCGGGTCCTTAAGGCCGGGGACAGGCTGTTCCTCCTCTACAGGAACCGGTTTATCCGCGAGCGCAGGAGCCGGCTGTTCCAACACAGGGTCAAGGGTGGGCGGCAACTGGGGTTGCACGGCATCCCCGGCAGCGGCATTTTCAATAAATGAAGGGAAAGAGGCCGCTGCATGCTGGGAAGATTCCACAATCAGAGGTTGGGAAACGGGCATTCCGGAGGCGGCGACATCACGCACCTTCTGCAGCACTTGCTCATCATTCTCAGCTCCGGTAAAATTGACCGCTCTGGCAAAGCTTGGCATATCCTGAACCATGTTGCGGTTGAGCATATATGCCGGGGTAGATTTCTGCACTTTACCCGCCTGGCGGCTGAACGCCACCCTATACCCATAAACCGCCAGATTCTCCACCATGTTTTCATTGGCATAGCCACGGGGGTAGGAAAAGGCATCGCAACTTCCGAAAATAGAAGTAATACGCTGGGCAGAAACGCCAAGTTCACGCTCAGCCAGCTTGAAGGCGGCCTCCGGGCCACGCTCTGCGGCCAGCTGCCAATCGCAGGCAAGCGGGCGAGACATACTGCGGCTGCCTATACTGGCACCGCTACGCCGCATTTCCTGCAATTTGCGGCGGTCGAGATAGCTGGCGTTATCCTGGAAATTGCGACCATCCGCAAACACCACAAAGGGAAACCCGAACTCCTGCAATACCGGGAAGGCCACAGAATAAGCGGTGATATCCGCTTCATCCAGTGTCAGCAGTACCGCACGCTGCGGCAACTCTGCACCGCCGCGGTGCCAGTCGATGAATTGCTGCAAGGTAACCGGGGTGATTCCCTGCTCCTTCAGATACATCATCTGCGCCCGGAAGGTGGTAGCAGTAATACCGGGCATCCCTTCAGCTGCAGAAAAACTGCCGTACCCCAGCACAGAAACCAGGGAGGCAGACTCCTGCCCGGCTTCTGCCGGATGCTGAGAAACTGCGGCCGCGGGAGCCTCAGGCTGCCGGGCTTGCAAGCCGCCGCCCACCAGCGCCAGAGAAAGAACAAGCAACCCTGATTGGTACCGTGTCATGCAGAATCAAGAGTAGCACACACCAGAGTTTTTGCAAGGCTTTTCCTTATCTTCCGGGTACCATTTCGAAACTGAATCCCTTCAGGTATTCCGTTTCGGGGATATTCAGCAGCACAGGGTGGTCCGGACTCTGCCCGTGCACATGAGTCTGGCGCAGGGTGCAGTGACCATCTACCGCAGCATCGCAGATGGTCTGCTTGAATAAGTTGGCGCTGATATGGTGCGAGCAGCTGAAGGTAGAAAGCACACCACCCACCGGCAGCATCTGCATGGCTCGCAGGTGAATCTCCTTATAGCCGCGCAAGGCTCCATTCAGGCTCTTCTTATTGCGGGTAAAGCTGGGAGGGTCCAGTATGATAAGGTCCCACTTCGGGTCAGCCCCGTTGCGCACCTTATCGCTTTCGCGCTTCAGGAAATCGAAGGCGTTTTCTGCAATCGCCTCTACCTGCACCCCATTCAGCGCAGCATTCTGGCGCACCGAGGCAATGGCATCTTCCGAAATATCGACAGCGGTCACGCTGGCAGCGCCAGCCTTGGCACATGCCAGGGCAAAACCGCCCTGGTTGCAGAAGCAATCCAGCACGCGGCGACCACGCGCCAGGCGGGCCACCTCCTGGTAATTCTGAAGCTGGTCGAGATACAGGCCGGTTTTCTGACCGGTGGCGAGGTCAACCATAAATTTGATTCCCCTGCCTTCAGCCACAAAGGGTTCCGGCTGCTCACCCAGCGCCACATAGGTTTTCTGTTCAATCCCTTCTGCCACCAGCATGGGAGAATCGTTGCGCACGATAATGCTGCGCGGATTGAACAAATCTCCCAGGATATCTTTTATCAACCCCAGGCGCTGGTACATGGCCATGGTGAGAGTCTGCACCACGAGTACATCGGCGTAGCGATCC
The DNA here is from genome assembly GCA_017517805.1 of Akkermansia sp. Taxonomy (GTDB): domain Bacteria; phylum Verrucomicrobiota; class Verrucomicrobiia; order Verrucomicrobiales; family Akkermansiaceae; genus Akkermansia. The sequence goes on along the minus strand of JAFWYD010000061.1, from coordinate 10,250 downwards.
ACAATAAGGCCGGGCAGGCCATCGCTCTCACTCCACACCAGGCGCATCATTTCCTCTCCCGGCAGCCAACGCTCGCGCAGCACAGCTGCCTGGGAAATGCGGCGGGCAAAGAAATCTCGGTCGAGGTCCTGCTTGCGTCGGGAAAAACGACGCGCCACAATCTGGGAATGAGGATTATACATGGCAGAGCCGAGATAGTGATCACGCTGATCTTTAAGCAACACCACATCACCAGGCTGAGGATTACCAAAAACGGTGCGCACCTCAGTGCCGTACACCCAATCGTGACCATGAAAAATGCGCGCCTTGGGCGCTATGATGAGACCTGCCATAACGCGCGTTACCATACAGCAATTGTCACCTCATGTCAAGAATTTCAAATTTCGTTTACCTGGCACACGCGATTTGCACTTGACACAACTGCCCATCATCCATATAATACGCGCGTACAAGTTCCGGTCCGTTATGAGATTGGGGCGGGTCTGCGACCCGCTCTTTTTTTGTACACGGCACACAACCAACCACTAGACACAACGACACAACAGCAATGGCCACTACAGACATCTCCGCCCTGATTGATTACTATGTCCGCGAAAAGGAACTGACCCGCGAACGCGTCCTTCAGGCGCTCGAAGCTTCCTTCATCACCGCTTACTCCAAGATGGTGCCGGGGGCAGACCGTATCAACAATATCCGCGCCGTGGTTAACCCGCAGAAGGGGACGGTCAAAATCAAGGCCGACATGATTGTGGTGGAAGATGAGGAGCTGGTTGATGCCTTCAACGAAGTCAAGCTCTCCGTAGCCCAGGCCGCAGGTGCCAAAAAAGGCAAGGAGTACCAGCCCGGCGACACCATCAGCGTGAATATCACCCCGAAGGACTTCGGCCGCATTGCCGTGCAGACGGCACGCCAGACCATGCAGCAGCGTATCCGCAAGGCTGAGCAGGAAATGCTGGCAGATGCCTTCCGCGACCGCGCCGGTGAAGTGGTGACCGGCACCGTGAAGCGCTACGACAAAGGTGACGTGATTGTGGAGGTTGAAAAGTTTGAAGGTCTGGTGCCGCTGAAGCAACGCATCCCCGGCGAGGAGTACAACAGCGGTGACAAGATGCGTTTCTACGTGGTGGAAGTGCGCGATGGCGTGCGCGGCCACGAACTCATCCTCTCCCGCAGCCACCCCAACCTGGTACGCCGTCTCTTCGAAAACGAGGTGCTCGAGATTGCCGAGCACACCGTGGAGATTCTGACCATCGTGCGCGAAGCCGGCTACCGCACCAAGATGGTGGTGCGCAGCAACGACCCGAACGTGGATCCCATCGGTGCCTGTGTCGGCATGCGAGGAGCCCGCGTCAAGAACGTGGTCAATGAACTCAACCACGAGAAGGTCGACATCCTTGAGTACACAGACAACAAGGCCTCCATGGTGACAGAATCCCTGGCTCCGATTGAACCACTGAAGGTGAATGTCGACAAGGCCGCCCGCGTTGTGACCGTCATCGTGGAGGATGATAAGGCCGCAGCCAAGGCCAAGGGACGCAAGGGGCAGAATGTGCGGCTCACCGCCCGCCTCATCTCCACCCCGGACGAGCGCTGGGATGTGCGCGTAGAAGCTTACGATGAAAAAGCCCAGGCCAAGAGCCTGGCAAACGAAGGTGCCAGCGAACTGGCCTCAACCCTGGGTATCTCCAACAGCATGGCAGCAGCCATGGTGGCCTCCGGGTTCACAACGGTGGAAGGCATTGCCGAATATGCCGATGAAGAGAGTCTCATGGAAGCTCTTGGCATCTCGGCCGAAGAAGCTCAGGATATCCTGAACAAAGCCAAAGCAAGCTGCTGAGAGGCAGTATAACTAAAAGAATCAGATTTTTCCTACACAATGGCAAAGAACGAAAACACCAAGGGCCCCGTGCTTGACCTCATCGGCGGCACCAAAAAGAAGAAAGCAGCCCCTGCCCCCCAGCAGACGGCTCCGGTACCCGCTGCCGCCCCCCAGGAAGCCAAGCCCCGGAAAGAAGCGCTGGACCTGCTGAGCGCACCGAAGAAGAAAAAGGCAAGCCCCACTCCGGTCGCCACGCCGGCACCGGCTCCCGCTCCTACACCAACTCCGGCACCGAAACCCGCCCCTAAGGCAGAGCCCGCTCCTGCCCCGGCTCCCGCAGTCGGCGATGATGCCAAGGTCATGAACATCAAAGCCCCCATCTCGGTGGCAGACCTGGCTACCCTGATGGGCATGAAGCCCTTCAAGCTCATTGCAGAGCTGCTTCCCATGGGCGTGTTTGCCAACCCCGGAACCACACTCGACAGCGACCAGGTGGCAGCCCTTTGCGAGAAGCACGGTTTCACCTACGAACGCGTGCGTCGCGAAAAAGGCGCAGGGGTAAAGGCCCCGGTGGAAGAAATCAAGGAACCTGAAGCCGTCGCGGTAGAGGAAGAACCCGAAGATGCGCTGAAAGTCCGCACCCCCATCATCACGGTGATGGGCCACGTGGACCACGGCAAGACCTCCCTGCTCGACTACATCCGCCGCACCAAGGTGACTGCCGGAGAAGCTGGCGGTATCACCCAGCACATCGGAGCCTACACGGTGGAACACGGTGGTAACACACTCACCTTCATCGACACCCCCGGCCACGCCATCTTCACCGAGATGCGCGCCCGCGGTGCCGACGTGACCGATATCGTAGTGCTGGTGGTGGCCGCAAATGACGGTATCATGCCCCAGACAAAGGAGGCCATCATGCACGCCAAGGCGGCCGGTAAGACCATCATCGTGGCGGTCAACAAGTGCGACCTCCCTGCTGCAGACCCGATCCGCGTGCGCACGCAGCTGATGGAAAATGACCTGATGCCCACCGATTTCGGTGGTGAAATCGAGTGTGTGGACGTATCGGCCCACACCGGGTCCGGCATAGATGACCTGCTCGACCTGCTCTGCCTGCAGGCTGAGGTACTGGAACTCAAAGCCAACCCGAAAGCCAACTGCCGCGCCTCCATCATCGAAGCGCGCATGGAACAAGGCAAGGGTAGCTCCGCCACGGTCATTGTGCAGAGCGGCACCCTCAAGGTGGGTATGCCCTTCATCTGCGGTCCCTACTCCGGCAAGGTGAAGACCATGCTCGATGACAAGGGCCAGCGAATCAAGAAGGCAACTCCGGGTATGCCCGCCGAAGTTTCCGGTTTCCTCGAAACCCCGAATGTGGGCGATGAGCTCGTGGAAATGGAAAATGAACGAGCCGCGCGCAAACTCTCCGATGAGCGACTGGAAGAGCTGCGCCAGCAGCGCCTTACAGCCCCCCGGCGCTCCCGCATGGAAGATATCCTGGCCATGATGGGCGATGGCACCCAGAAAGCCGTACTGAAGCTCTACCTGAAGGGCGACGTGCAGGGTTCTGTGGAGGCCATCAAGAAGGCCATCATGGATATCGAAAGCGAGAAGGTGGAATGCCAGTTCATCGGAGCCGCAGCCGGCCCCATTTCTGAGAGCGATGTACTCCTGGCCTCCTCTTCCGATGCCGTCATCCTGGGCTTCAACGTGAAGGTGGAAAGCAACGCCGTGAAGGCCGTGAAGCGCGAAGGCGTGCAGGTGAAGATATTCTCCATCGTGTACGAGCTCATCGACCAGGTGAAGGATGCCATGCTGGGTCTGCTCGAACCCGAAACGCGCGAAACCGTGCTTGGCCACGCCGAAATCAAGCAGGTATTCAAGCTCAACAAGGGCAAGGCTGCCGGTTCGTATGTCTCCGATGGCAAGATGCTCCGCACCGCAGAAGCCCGCGTTCTGCGCGATGGCCAGGTGGTGTTCGATGGCAAGATGTCGACCCTCCGCCGCTTCCAGGACGAAGTGGAAGAAGTCAAGGCTGGTCTGGAATGCGGTATCCGCCTCGCTGACTACAACGATTATGAGGAGGGAGACATCATTGAATGCTACTCCCTGGAAAAAATCAAACAAACATTGTAAAAATCATGGCAACGCGGCGTCTAGACAAAGTAAACGAGCTGATGAAGCGGGAAATCGGGACCTTCATTCAGAAGGAATTCGAATGGCCTGGCACCATCGTCTCGATTCTGGATGTCGAAATCACAGAAGACCTCAAGGAAGGCCGCGTGTGGGTGGGCGTAGTGGGCCGCATGGCCCCCGCCCAGGTTATCGAGAAGCTCAGCCGCAAGCGCGGCGAGATTCAACGGGCAGTAAGCAAGCGGGTGGTGCTGCGCAACACCCCGAAGCTCACGTTCAAGCACGATAACTCAGCCCAGCGTGGCGTAGATCTGGTGAATCTTCTGGACGACATCGAAATGAACCTGCCGAAGGCACCACCACTGCCAGAGGGAGAGTTCGACCCTGAAATCTGATTCTACCCTCTGCACATCATGGCCGGCAAACTCATCATCAGACGCGTTGGTAACCTTTTCCCTCACCTGTGTCTGGCATGCGTTCTCGTGCTGGTCGCGCTCATCATCTGGCTCAGCACTGTTGGATTACCCAGTAGTGCTGAGCGTTTTATAGAACGACAGGCCGCCGATGCAGGACTTCCCATCACGCTCAAAGATATCAAATTTATTCCCCGAAAAGGCCTTGCCATCAAAATTGAGCAGATTTCTCTCAAGGTAGCGCAACCGAATGAGAAGCCCGCAGAACTTTATTTGCGCAAAGTGGAGCTTGGATTCAATTTATTCCAGCTCCTGACTGGGGATTGTATTCCCAGCAAACTCCGCCTGAAAGGCGGGTGCATCCGCATTCCGGATAAATGTGGAAAAGAAGATGAAATCACCATCAGCAACATCGATTCCTATTGCATCTTCTTTCCGCGGATGAGTGGTTTCGATGCCTTGGTTAAAGCTAATCTGCATGGCATTGATTTTGACAACAAAGTCCACATACTCTTCCCTCAGCAGGCAACGAAGACAGAGAGCTCGACAGCTCCGAAAATCGAGCAGATTCCGCTCATTGACAAGCTCAGCACGCTGCTTGCAGAAAACAAGCCCTACATACAGGAATTACACAAAGAGCTGGAACGCCAGAAATGGGGTTCTGCAAACCGGCCAAAAATCAATTTCCTCCTTTCCTGGGAAGAGGAACTGAAAGCCAGACTGACCGCCTGGATTCCCGAGTACGAGATTGATTCAGTACAGGTTAAAGATGCTGAGCTCGATGCTATATTTGATCATAAGACGATAACCATCAATAAACTCAATTTAAAGACATACAATCCTGACACCAGGATTTCACTTCAGGGTGCGTATGACCTCAGCTCGAGAGAAATCGAGTTCCACACCAGCAGCAATGCACCTCTCATCAACATGGTGAAGAAGTACATTGTAAAAGATTCCAGTAGCATACTGGAAAAAATCAACTCGCTGGACGGCAAAACGCCGGAGATAAAACTGAACGGCAGCGCCAAATTTACCGAAGAGCATGCCTTGGACAATATTACCCTGCGCGGTAGTATTGAACATGAAGATGTTATGTTCGGTCAGACCCTGGTGGAGAAACTCAACATGAGTTTCTTCATGAAAAATGGTTGTATATCTATCAACAATTTCATCATTAACACACAGGATGGCCACCTCAACATCACCGGGAAAGCCGCTGATGGGCAAGGAACTCTCGAGGCCGACTTCCAGCTGCTGCCCGAAACAATCCTGCAACTCGCGCGTGATTTCAGTAATACACCCGGTTTATCCATACCTGATGATATTCAGCTCACCGATAAGCTCAGCGGCCACCTGAGCTGCAAAGCACGAATTCCGGTTTTTGAACCAGGAACCACTCGTATTGAGGATTTCATTCCGGTTCTGGAAGAAGCAGAAATCAAGGTATCAACAAGTTTAGCTGAGGGAAAGGGAGTCAGGCTCCGCAACGCCGCCCTGACGCTGAAATTTACCGGACTCGAGTATCTCGACAAAATCGAAGCGCCAACTTTGCAAAACTGCGAGCTGACCATCACTGCGGGTGAACTTACCGGGGAGGGTGTCAACGCAGAAAAAGCAGTATGCTCACTCACGCTGGGAAACATTCTCTTCGATATCAAAAATAAGCAGCCATTTTTCACAGCATGCGAAGCACGGCTTGTCGCAGAGAAGCTGCAGGGAAAAGGATATGAGCTGGAAAAAGCAGATCTCTCTCTGAACTGTCAGGGCATTTGCCATGATGCAACAGAACAAAGTGTTCATTTTGATCACTACAGCATGCGTTTTCTTGCAGGAAGAGTTCAGGCTCCTCAGTTTCAACTGGTCAACGCGGATATTGACCTGAGCACGCAAGGTCTCCTGATTCAGAAAGATAAACTCAGCATTGGGAAAGCAGGACTGAGCCTCCTTATCGACAATGCGGCAAGCCCATGTCTCAAGATGGAAACCAGTAAGCTTGCATGCAATGCATCATTGCATGATTTACAGGCTGCAACAGATTTCTCCGATATTAAGATGGGAGCCTCCGATGTATCGCTAACGGCCGATGCCTACGCCGATGCAAGGAGCACCATCACTGGTATAGCGCTCAATGCCAGCCTGCCGGAATGGAAGAAGGACCCGAACGACTGGACCAGGCTCATCCAGGACTTCTCTGCTCAGGCCAGTCTGCAGAAACTGGTTCACAACAACGGGACCTCCGCATCTGCCATCCAGCTTTCCATTCAGAACCAGGAATCGGATACCACCCGAATCATACTGACAGGTCTCTGCGGCGAAGATGAACTGAATCTGAGTGCGACCGCCCATATACAACATGGTAGTCTCCTGCTGATTAATGATCTGACAGCAAATCTCCCGCTTTCATCCTTGGTACCATTTTTCGGAGGAGAACCATTTGACGAAATAAAGATGCCCAAAAAGCTCAGCCTGCGGGGAGACGCTCTTATCAACACAAAAGCAAAGCGGATTTCCAAAGCTCATTATGATATCCACATTCCCGAACTGAAACGAGTCTGCAACAACATCGCAGCATACAGAGGGAGAGAAATTCCGCTGGGGGTACAAATCAAAGGAGATTTCAGCACCCTGAATAGTGGAACTATGAGTTACGCAGCCAACGTGGAAATCCACCACGAGAAAGAGAGCCTCAAAGTCCGGGTATCGGGCAACCCGCTCAAAGACTGCCACATCACCGGTTCTAATACGATTCCTGTGGATATCGTCAATGCTCTCCTTGACAATGCCTCCGCCCACTGGGTCATGCGAGATTTCCGCTGCACTCCAGGTAAAACCCGCAACATCATCACCAACATTGATGCAACCATCCGCTACGATAATGGGGTCAATGCCCTGGTCAACTGCGATGCAGAACTGCACAACCTCGAGTTCATCCTGGGCGCACTCCGCGATGAATACGATGCACAGGGCAAGGAAACGGGCAAGGAATACCTGAGAACAGACTTAAGCCCGAATCCTTACACACTGGTTAGAAAAGGCACCTGCCATGTGGAGGTCATCGTACAAGTCAACTGCAAGGATACCAAGGGGAAAACACGCCCTGAGAAAATCCGCATCAACCTGACAAAGCCTCACCTGGTGTACGACAACACCCCCTGGCTGAAACGCATGGGCTTCCCGAAAGGCCGTGAAACCAGTATCATTTCCGGCGAAGCAGTACGCTTCAATATTGAAGACCTGACCATAACTCTTCATAACCTCAAGGGCAAGTGCTACCCAGCATATTCCATAGGAATGTATTATGCCCCCATCCAGCATTTCATGGAGGATATCATTCTCAAAGAGCCTGTAACTATTGAAACAGATTACTGCTGCTTCCCTCTTTCATCCCGGTGCAAGGTTCCCATGAAGGGCCTCATCAAAGCAGTAGGCACTACCGGCACGGGTTTTCGCTTTCTGGGGACAACTATTCCCTTCACCAATTTCAGCGGATTCATCAACATCAGCGATAAAGATGTGTACCTGGACCGCATGAACGCGCAATGTTGGGGTGGAGTCATGAACGCCAATCTGAGAATTGGATTCTCCGGCAAGCACACGACACTTGATGGTTTAGTCAAGGCAGACAACCTTAATCTCAAAGACATTGTGGCCTCATATGGAGGCAAGTTCACCCCGGCTCTCTGCAGTGGAGCCATACGATTCCAGGCAGCAAAGCCTGAGCTGGATGAGCTACGCGCATATGGAGAGTTAAAATTGAAGGATGGCGATTTGATGCAGATTGGGCTCTTCCGTCCTATTGCAGAATTCATCACCGATTTGCCATCATACCTGGTCAAATTGAAGGACAAGATTTCAACAAAAGCAAAAGCAGAGAAGGTTCAGTTTGAGGCCAGCACCAGTCGTCCTGTAATGGATTTCGTACAAAATTATACATACAAGGTTCCCTTCGCCAATCATTTCCTTCGCTATGGCATTGACTCGGCCCACGCAGAATTCGATATCCAGAACGGGCACTTGACCACACGAAACATGAAAGCCGAAGGCTATAACCTCGAAATCGGGGCAGAACTGGACATCAACCTGCACGAGCTTACACTCCAGGGTGACATGTGGCCACAGATTGCCAGCATACCCACAATCATTACAGCCCCCATTACCTTACTTTCCAACTTCCTGATTGATATCAAAGTTCATGGCGATGTCCTTTCTCCCCAATGGAAGGTCGTCTTTATGAAAATGAATGAACCGACACCGGCAGCAGAGAGCAAAAAAAGCGCCGCCCCAAAAAATTAAATGTAACTGAGGTGGGAACCTTTCCTGAACATGCCCCTCGTTCCCCACATATTTTTCGGAATCATTATCCTCATCCATCTGGCAGGTGCTTCCATGGCTATCCACGCCCTGGGCCAGAGGCACTCCCCCCAGGGAACCATTGCCTGGATACTGGTTCTTCTTCTTCTGCCCTGGGTCGGAGTTCCTCTTTATCTGCTGCTGGGAGCAGCCCGCATTCGCCGACATACTTCAATGAGAAAAAGCAGGGAGTTGATAGAATCCTTCCTCAAAACTAATGATGCATGGCAGGAATCAGCAACCCGGCTGAGCAGCCTGCTCACCCGAAGCACCGGATACGCCCCCTGCTCCGGCAACCATGCGCGTCTTTTGCGCGATGGGAATGACACCTACCGGGATTTACTGCAAGCCATCCGGCAGGCCCGGGAATCCATCCTGCTGGAGTTCTTCATCATCCGCAATGACCCGGTTGGCATCTACCTGCGCCAAACTCTGGAAGAACGAGCCCGTGCCGGGGTACGGGTCTATGTCATCTACGATGAAGTCGGCTGTCACAAGCTCCCGGCTGGTTACCTGCGAAGCCTGCGCAAGGCAGGAGTGATGGTTGCTTCGTTCAACGGCAAACGCTTCTGGCTGAGTTCCATTCTGCGAATCAACTACCGCAACCACCGCAAACTGGTCGTCATTGATGGAGAACTGGCCTACCTGGGAAGCCTCAACATTGGTCTGGAATACACCCGCAGCCCCAGGCGCACCTACTGGCGCGATACATTCGTGAGTCTCCGAGGGCCGGTAGTGGCCCAGTGCATCCTGAGTTTCATGGATGACTGGCTGCGTGCCACGGGCGACATTCTGCAGGGGCTGACACGCCGGAAGGAATACGCTGGCAACACCCAGTGCCAGCTGATCCCCAGCGGGCCGGATGATTCGCCCATGAATACCTGGCAGCTCATCCTGCTGGAACTGGCTGCTACTGCCCGCGAGCGTCTCTGGCTGGCAAGCCCGTATTTCGTCCCGACCGAGGCCGTAAAGGCAGCTCTCTGTGCCGCCGCTATACGCGGGGTAGATGTTCGCATCATCATCCCCCGGCGAGGCGATCACCTGGCAGCCCAGCTCGCCATGTTCACCTACCTGCAGCACATGCAAGACAGCGGGGTGCAGATGTATGCCTATGAACCAGGCGTGCTGCATGAGAAAGTCTGCGTGGTCGACTCGCATACATGCAGCATCGGCACCGCAAACCTGGACGAACGCTCCCTGCGGCTGAACTTTGAACTCACCCTGCTCATGGAAGACGCGAAAATCACGGCAGAAGTGGCCTCCATGCTGGAGGAGGATATGGCCGATTCCCGCCCGGTTTCGCACGATGTCTGGCTCAAGGTTTCACCAGCCACCCGCCTCATTGCCAATTTCTGCCGGCTTCTTTCCCCTGCTCTCTGAATCTCGCACCAGGGCAAACGCATTTGAGAAGTGTCATACAAACTCGTTATTCCGCTTGCGAAAATTTACTTTGAATTTACACTGAAAGAATTATCGTAAAAATCTAGTTTTCTTGCAGTTATCACATAAGTGTGATATACTCGATAGAT
>JAFWYD010000060.1 GCA_017517805.1 Akkermansia sp. | reverse complement strand
GATTACAAGACCAAATGGTGCAATTCTTTGATAAAAACATGTTTATCATTGCATGAAGCATGCAAAATGCTACCGAGAAATCCAGCAAAACAAAACACAATTCATTCAACTAAATAGCTTTAGAGCAAATCGCACTCAAAAAACGATGCGCTGCTGTTTGTTGGAGCAATCTCCCATACATCACAATTCTCCCAGCACGATTTCCGGCGTGTAGAACGGGAAGTGGTAGCTTTCGAAATCCTGCCCCCGCTCGCCCCAGTAGGCGCGCATGCGGTCTGGTGGGAAAATTTCGTCCCGGGTGGCGATATAGGCGCGGTGCCAGGGGAGGTGGGGCTGCTCGGGGAGCGTCTGGCAGGCTTCGGCCAGGAAATCCAGTTCCTCCACTTGCTGCTGGGCGGTGGGTTCTTCAAAATCGCCCGCCGGGGCGTATTTTTCCGGGGTTGATTCGTCCTTGAAGGCATTACCGCCTAGCGTGGCTACGGAGCGGATGGTGCGTTGCAGTACTTTGAGCCGCAGCCCGTATTGCGCGCTGGCCGGGTAGGGAGTGCCGTTGATGGCGATGGCCCGGTACAGCGGGAGTTCCTGGCAGCTCTGCTCTGCCACCCACACGCCGAAGGACCAGGCAAAGAGGCAGATGCGCTCGTAGCGCGCAAAATCGGCAGCCTTCAGGGGGGTAAGGCTGCGGTGGTCGTAGCAGCAGAGCACATCGTACCCCGCCGGGAAAGGCAGGTGCTGCACGGCATTGGGCGTGGCACCCCACCCCAGCATGAAGAGGATGAGGGATTTGTTTTCCGGATTCTGATAGAGCCAGGTCTGCTTCATATCATCACACTTTCTTGCGCGCCCAGCGCAGCCCGAAGAGCATCTTGCGCAGAATCAGGTACTCCACCAGCATATCACAGGCAATCAGCATCCAGATGCCCACCAGCGAGAGCGACTCCGGCCACAGCCAGTACCACACCAGCAGGCAGAGCACGCGGAAGAAGCCCATGCCGCCGTAGGAAACCCACATCACGCGGCGCGTGTCGCCTGCGCCGCGCAGGCACATCTTGCAGATGAGCATGGCGGCATAGAAGGGTTCGATGATGAGGAAGGCCTGCACCACCGGGCGCGTGGCTTCGCGGAGCTCCGGGGAACCCGCTGCAAAGATTTCCACAAAGATATCCGGCCACAGGGCAAAGACCACCCCCATGCAGCCCATGAAGAGCACGCTGTAGCGCACACATTTGCGAGCGGTTTCGAGCGCAAGACGCACGCTGCGGGCACCCAGGTACTGACCCACCAGCGTGGCTCCTGCCATGCCGATGGCGAAGCCGGGCAGGAAGCTGAGCGATTCGATGCGGATGGCGATATTGTGTGCACCCACGGCAGCATCGCCTAGTGAGGAAATGATGCGGAGCACGAAAATCTGGATGACCCAGATGCCGCCTACTTCAACCGCCTGCGGCACACCGATGCTGAGGATGCGGTACATCATCCCCCAGTCCAGACGCAGGCTCCTGCGCTCCAGAAACAGCGGCGGGGCGTAGGCGGGGCCTTGTGCGGCGCAGTAATCATCCAGCGCCTGCCCTTTCATGGCGCGGCGCAGGGAAAGGGTGCGTTTGAGCAGGATGCCCAGCAGCACCGCGGCTGCCGCCGCCATGCCGCCAATCATACCCAGCGCCAGACCCTCCACAAACATGCCGCACACCTGCACCAGGAAGAGGCTGAAGACGATGTTGAGCCCATCCACCACCAGCATGATGATGAAGGGGGTGCGTGTATCGCCAGCGCCACGCAGCGCGGCATTTAAGGCAAAGACCACGCCGGAGAATACGGCTACCCAGCAGCCGGTATACATGTAGCGCAGCGCCACTTCGCGAGCAAATTCGCTCAGACTCAGTACCTCCGTTACCAGGAAATCTGCCGTGCCATACATCAGCAGGGCCGATAGGAACCCCGCGATGAGTCCCAGCACTGCCGCCTGGTTGGCGGCATAATTGGCATCGGCGTACTTGCGGGCGCCGGTCATGCGGCTTACGATGGCGGTAGCACCCATGCCTACCGCTCCCTGCATCACAAAGCCCAGCCACATCACAAAGGAAGTCACCCCGATGCCGGAGGCAATCTGTGCGGTTTTCTCACCGTGGTCGCCCATGTGCGTGGCCAGTACCAGCGAGGTCGAGGCGCAGATGAAGCTCATTACCTGCTCCAGCAGCGGCCAGAGAGCAATAGACACAATCTGGCGGGGCAGGGTCATGCCTGCCAGCCTTCCGCCTAACTGACCCTTGGCCAGGGCTACGCGGATTTTGCCCTCTCTGCCGTCACCTGCACTCATGGCTGGGGGTATTGTAGCATGCTCTACGTCTGATGAACAGAAAAAAACAGCCGGAATCGCTCAAATAGAAAATCCCTGCGGGCTTCAGTATGCAATTCTGACCGCAGGATTGATTCTGGGGCTTAATCTGAGGTTACTTGTGACAACAACAGCCCCATTGCCCGGTGTGGGGCAATGGGGCTGTTATCAAATAGGAGTCGGCCAACAGCCGCATCCCAGGCAGGATTACTTGCGGCGGCGGCGTGCGGCCAGACCGCAGAGGGCCAGCAGGGAAAGCGTGGCCGTGGCGGGCTCGGGAACAACTTGGTAGCTGATGGCAACCTTGTTGTCTCTGGTGATAATCTCTGCTGTCACTTTTTCAGAAGTATTTAGGGTAATTCCGCTGACATTAAAAGTGGTATCTCCTCCAGCGTATGAAAGTCCGGATGCATCGTAGAGAACAATTTCGCCCGAACCTGTGAGGTCTGATGTGTCAAAGTTACCCGTGAGGGTGATGGTTTTACCATTTGTCCATAAGGTTCCGGCAGTCATGTTGACATCGAACTGACCGTATGAATCTGCGGTAAAGGTGCCGTAGTTGATAGTGAAATCTCTATTATAACCGATAGTGTTTGTGCCGGTTAACTCGAATTTTGCACCACCTCCTAATGTAATAGCGCTGACTTTAAGGTCTGATGATCCGTCGTTTGCTTCAAATATGATGGTGTTTCCTGCGCCGAGTTCAATGGAGTTTGTTGCTCCATGATAACCCTGGGTTGAGGACCATATAATCACTTCGTTACCGGGATTGATGACGGCTGAGTCTTGATTGCTCTGGGGGTAATACCCGTTTTGGTTAGTCCAGTTTTGCGAGTTGCCCCACATGTTGTCACCTGCGGCACCACTCCAGGTGTAGGTGTCGGCATTAACTATGCCGGCACAAGTCACCAAAAGATTCAAAATGGAAATTTTTCTAATCATTTGAAGAATAAGTCGATTGGATGGTTTGTTGCTGGGATGCCCTCTCCTACGGGTGATGGGAATCTGAGAGACCTACTTGAGGTCACTACCGATAGTGTACAGCATTTGGAATGCTGATGTCAAACAAAAATGCATAAATAACGAAATTTGTTCAAACTCAATGAACTTCAATGAGTTGATACCCCTTACTATGATGGAAGAGTTTATGTTTTCTTTTTTATAGGATATTGATAAATCTTAAGCAAGAAAGAATTCAGCATTCCAAATGCTGTAGTGGTGGAGCATGGCGCGTAATTACACAAAAAAAGACACACCATGAAGGTGTGAAGGGGGGAGGACGAGGGGGCGTGGCAGGCATATGGAGCAGGTTGCACCCCATGGCGGGGTGCAAAGAACCCGCGTCCGCCCCCCGGCCCCTTGCTGGCGCAAGGGGTAAACTCGCCAGAGGTGTCTGGCGAGCTCGGGGCTGGAAAGCCCACTGGGCTTTCCAGCCTCATCCGTGCAGCCGGGTGAACCCGGGTCACTTGACGAGGTTGCGGGTGAGAGACCCGGCGCGTAGTAACAAAAAAGACACACCGTGAAGGTGTAGCGATGCGGGTAGATAGAGCGTTGGTTGCACCCCTTGAAGGGGTGCAAAGAACCCGCGTCCGCCCCCTCGCCCCTTGCTGGCGCAAGGGGTAAACTCGCCAGAGGTGTCTGGCGAGCTCGGGGCTGGAAAGCCCACCGGGCTTTCCAGCCTCATCCGTGCAGCCGGGAAACCCGGGTCACTTGACGAGGTTGCGGGTGAGAGACCCGGCGCGTAGTAACAAAAAAAGACACACCGTGAAGGTGTGTCTTTTTTTGTTAAACGAAGCGGACGGGGCTCGAACCCGCGACCTCAGCCGTGACAGGGCTGCGCTCTAACCAAACTGAGCTACCGCTCCGTCGGTTTTACCGAGTTCACCGCTTTGCAGCGGGAACGCGGCGCATTATACAGAGGACGGGGGTACATTGCAAGCCCTTTTTTGAGAAATTTGTTGCATCGGTGCATAAAAATGCTAGAATGGAGGTGATTTAAGGTAGTATTGCCATGAAACGCAAGGAAATAGATCAATTGCAGGAGGCTGGGCTGATTTCGGGGGAACAGGCGGTGGCGATTGCGGAGTTTTTTCATCTGAATGCAGGTCGCGGCTGGAATTGGCTGGTGCTGAGCATGTCTACCCTGGCAGGTGGGTTGATTCTGGGGGGCATTATCATGCTGATTTCGGCAAATTGGGAGGCGATTCCGGATGTGGTAAAGATGTCGGTGGCGATGCTGCTGTTGCTGGGGTTCTGGATTGCGTGGGCGCGCACGCGGGTGGTGTATCCCTGGATTTCGGAGGGGCTGGGCCTGGTGGGCGGCGGCATGTGGCTGGGGTGCATTGCGCTCTACGGGCAGATTTTCCAGCTGCAGAATCCCTTTGCGGAGGGGTGCATGTTGTTTTTCCTGGGGGTGTGCGCGATTCCGTTCATTGTGAGGCAGCGCATGCTGGTGGTCCTGGTGGCGGTGGCGAGCGCGGTGCTGCTGGGGGCGTTGATGGATAACCGGGAGTCGTGGCTTAGCCTTTGGCCCTGGATTTCGGATGATTCGGCGGTGGTGGCATGCTGGGTTCTGCTTTGCTTGGTCTGGTGGCTGCTGGGTGAGCATTGGCGCACGTCCACTGGGTTCTGCCGCAGCTATGCGTGGATAGGGATAGTTGCTATTCTGCATTTCTTGTGCATTGTGCAGGTTCCCCTGCTGTATCAGGCAATATGGATAGCTGAGGGGAGTATGACGGTGGTGACGCTGCTTTTGCTGGCAGTGCCGCTGTTGTTGCTGTGGAAGCCGAAGGATGTGATATGGCCCCACTGGGGGCTGATGATGGCGCTCCTTTCGTTGCCTTATCCCATGGGGCTGATGCTGGGCGACGATGCAGGCGGGGCGTTCCTGGGTGTGCTTTGCGGTTTTGCCATGGGTGGCGGGTTGATGTACCTGGGCTACGCCGCGAAGCGCATATCCTGGCTGAATTATGGCTCGCTGATGGTGTTTTTTGCGGGTATTGCGCTGATTGCAAATGTACTGGAATCGCTGACGGGCTCGGGGTTGGTGCTGATTATGACCGGTTTGCTGATGCTGGGGCTGGTGTGGATGCTGGAGAAACAGCGCCGCTTACTGGTGAAGTCTATCAAGGAGAATGCATAACCTGTTGACCTGAGATGAAACGAGTTTGCTTGTTGTTTGTGGTGGTGGCGGCCCAGTTGGCCTGGCTGGGGTGGAATTATGTTGAGCGTTCCCGTGAGCTGGCGCAGGCTCCCGTGATTCGCATTGCTTGCACGGACTACGACCCGCGTGATTTAGTTCGCGGAGATTATGTGAGTATTCAGACCCGGCAGGAAGTGCCGCTGGAGTTGGCAGGCGCTTCCCTGTATTGGGGGGAGGCGACTTGCCAGAGGGTGAATGTGTATTCTTATCGGAATGATGAGACGAAGCAGGATGAGGAGTACCAGGTGAGCAATCCTTTGCAACCCCGCCCGGCTCCGGAGGTGGTAGAGAAAGAGGATGGGCATGCGCAGGAGCTTGTGCCTGCTACCGTTGAGCGCCTGGCTGTTTTCTGGAAGAAGGGGGCCGATGGGTTGCACCATGTCTGCCGGGTGGAAGTTCCCGGCGCGGTGCAGGATGCTCCGGTTGGGGATGAAATCCGCGCCCTGATGTGGGGGCATCTGTCGGGGGATTACGATGTGGTGCGCGAGGCAGAAAGGATTGTTTCGGTGAAGCAACAGGTTAAACTGGTGCTTTCTTTCTCGAATCGGAGCTGGCGGGGAATGCGCTTCTATGTGAAGGAGGGGACTGGCGATATACGCCGTCTCTGGGTGTATGGGGGGGAGGATAAGGACAAGGTTCCTTTCAATAGTATTCGCCGCACGGTGGATATTGTCATCCGCGAGAAGGCTGCCCCTGTGCCGCGCATGCTGTATCTTAACGGTGTTCCTTATCCCGAAGCGGTAGAGCAAATTCGCAACCGCACATTCAAATGGCCGGATGCTCCGGTGGAGCCGAATGCCCGATAATGCCGGGTGGATTATGCTTCGAAGCGCGGGACTTTAGTCCCGCCTAAAGAAATTCGCGTGGTGCAGTAGCGGGCAGGGCATACATGAACCTGGCTCCGTAGAACTTGTTGGTCACGCGGGAATCCAGGATGGTGACGAGGCCGGTATCGGTCTTGGAGCGGATGAGGCGGCCGATACCCTGGCGGAATTTGAGTACGGCTTCGGGCAGGGAGTAGTCGCGGAAGGCATTGCCACCACGGGCGGTGATGTCTTCGATGCGGGCTTCCACCAGCGGGTTACCGGGGGATTCAAAGGGGATTTTGGTGACGATGACGTTGGAGAGGGCTTCGCCGGGGACATCGACACCGGTCCAGAAGCTATCGGTGCCGAAAAGGACGCTGCCGATATGCTCGCGGAAGTGGTGGACCATCTGGCTGCGGTTCAGCTCATCGCCCTGCACGAGAAGGGGCCAGCCGCGCTCCTGGCAGAAGGGACGCAGGCGCACGGCCATGGCTCGCATGAGGTTGTAGCTGGTGAAGAGCACGAAGGCACGGCCCTGCGATTCATCCAGCGAGCGCATAATCCAGTCGGCCAGGGCGGGTTGGTATTCCGCGTCCTCGCTGGCAGGCGGGGGCGGGGGCATGCTGCGCGCGACCATGATACGCATCTGCTTTTCAAAGTCGAAGGGACTGCCGATCTGGAGCGGGCGTGCGCTTTCGGCTCCTACGCGGCCGGCGAAGTAGCCCATGCCTCGCTCGCCGGTGGAGAGGGTGGCGCTGGTGCAGATGCAGCTGCGGCCTGCCTCGAAGAGTTTTTCGCGCAGCACGGGGGCTACATTGATGAGGGCACCGCGCATCGTGGTGAACTGCCCCTCCAGCCCATGGCTTTCGACCCAGTAGACGGTGGTGTCGGCATTGGTGAGTTTGACCATTTCGGTGGCGGCTTCATCGTAGGCCAGGATGCGGGCGGCGGTGTCGAGCAGCTCGGCCTTGGTCAGGTCATTTTCCTCCAGGCTGGCCATATCCTTGATTTCGGCAAAGAGCTGGTGCAGCACGGGGGAAAGCAGATTTTCCGTCCATTCCGGCTGGCGCAGACGCACGGTGCCGTGGTGGGCCTCCAGCTGGCAATCGGCGCGCGCTGCGGTGAAGAACTCGCCCACTGCGGCCTGGGCTTCCTCGATGAGTTGGAGCACGGCGGGCGAGGCGTTGTGGCGCAGGCTTCCCTTGTGGGTGTGCGGGTTATAGAGGCGCAGTAGTTCGTATTTTATTTCAGCCTCGCTGAGTGAAAGCCCCAGCTGGTTGGCTGCGACGTTTTCGATGGTGTGCGCTTCGTCCAGAATCACAAAATCATTCGGGAAGATGAAGCCGGGTGGCCCTTCGGGGTCCACTGCCATCATCTCATCGGCCAGCGAGAGCAGCCCGAAGAACAAGGTGTGGTTGAGTACCACCACCTGGGCTTCCTGCACCCGGCGGCGGGCGGCCTGGTAGGGGCAGTCGTAGCCGCAGTTGCGCGGGGTGCAGACGTGGTTTTCGCTGCATACCTGCGCCCATACTTTCGGGGAGATGCTCAGCTCTGCCGGCAGCTCGGCCAGGGAGCCTTCGCCGCAGTCTTTGGACCAGGCGAGCAAATCGTAGAGCTGTTTGGTCTCTGCCTGGTTGAAGAGGTCATCGGCCTGTTCGAGGGCGCGGCGCAGGCGGGTGCGGCACAGGTAGTTGGCGCGGCCTTTGAGCAGGGCGGCATCGAAATGGCAGTTGAGCGCCCGCGCCACGGTGGGGATGTCCTTGTGGAAGAGCTGTTCCTGCAGGTTGATGGTGTGGGTGGAAATGACCGCCTTGCGCCCGCAGTCGAGCGCAAAGCGAATGGAGGGGATGAGGTAGGCCAGGGATTTGCCCACCCCGGTGCCGGCTTCGGCCAGCAGGGCGCTTTCCTGCTCCAGGGTTTCGGCCACGGCCACGGCCATCTGCTGCTGCTCCGGGCGGAATTCGAAGCCTCGGGCATGCGATAGCAACCCGGTTTCGGAAAAATCAATCAGGGTTTGTTCACTCAGCAGCCCCATGTGCGGGCAGTAGGCAGAATCAGCGCAGAATCCGGTCGCCGGAAACGGGTAGATTCAGGTACAGAGGCAGGTTCGGGAAGAAGGAACGCAGGGTGTTCACATCGGTGTTGCCATCGATGAAGTACCACTTGTTCAGTTCGGTGCCGCGCGGCTGGCTCTTGTCGGTGATGATTTCATCGCGCACGGCAAAGATGTAGCTGCGGCGCTCCATGCGGGTGCGGGTGCCGTTCTCTCCTGGCACGCTGATGACCAGGGTGGTGGGCAGCACCACGATACGGCTGCGCTCCTGGGTGTTGCCGATGTTTTCGGCGCGCAAGCGTCCGCTGGTATCCCGGCGCATCTGGCTCACGGCGGCCATGGGGGGCGTGACCAAGTACTCGGCGGTGGCTTCGCCCACGCTGTAGCTTTCTACCTGCATGCCGCGCTTCTTCATCTCCTCTCCCATGCGGGCGTAGCGTGCGCGCAGCGCTTTATCATTGGCCGCCATGCGGGCTTTAGCTTGCACTTTCGTCTCGCGGTCGAGCCCTTGGACTCGTCGGGCGCGGGCAATTTCGGCTTCGCGGGTGTTGGTGGTGAGCCGGTCGGCATAGGTGCGGCGTAGCGGGGGATACATGGAATCCACGGCCCAGCGCATATCGCAGTTGCGCACAGCGGCACCATATTGCTGCGCAGCGGCTCGGGCAGAGTTGGCGGCTTCACTTGCGGCCTGGCAGAGGCATCCCAGCGCCAATGTTGCTACACTCAACAGGGAAAAGATTTTCATGCCCCACATGTTACCACAGTCACACGCGCCCGCGCAAGCAGGAATGATGTTCTAAAAAGAAGAGTTTTTTCTGCAAAAGCCTTGACTTCGCGGACCGAAGTGCTACACTCTGCTGCGCCGGGTGTGGCTGTCCGGTTTTTGTTATTGAAGCTGTCTCCTGTGGAGAGATGCCTTGCAACCTACCCTGTGAGTATTTGGATTCAATGAGTTATTCTGTCGTGAGACAGAGCAGAGATAAAATGAATAACATAAAGGAACTGTAATGAAAAATCTGAAAATCTACACGGATGAAGTAGATGAACTGGCTCAGAAGCAGATTGCGAAGCTTCTGTCGCAGCCTGCATTTGCCGATGCCAAGGTGCGCATCATGCCCGATGTGCATGCCGGCAAGGGCTGCGTGATCGGGTTCACCGCCGACCTGGGTGATAAGGTGATTCCCAATATTGTGGGCGTGGATATCGGGTGTGGTATGCTTACTGTGAACCTCGGTAAGCAGAAGCCGGATTTCGCCGCGCTCGATGATATCATGCACCGCAATATCCCCAGCGGTATGTATGTGCACGCTGAGCCGGTGGAGCCTTTCGGGGCGCTGGAGGCGCTGCATTGCCTGCCAAGCCTGGAGCGGGTGAATCGCCTGCTGTGTTCGCTGGGGTCGCTGGGGGGTGGCAACCATTTTGTGGAGGTGGATACCGATACGCAGGGTAATTACTACCTCGTGATTCACTCCGGCTCCCGCAACCTGGGTAAGCAGGTCTGCGAAATTTACCAGCAGGAGGCCATCGATTGCCGCTCCGGCTGCGCCGACCGCGAGAAACGCGAGTCTGCCCTCATCGCAGAGCTGAAGGCCCAGGGGCGTTTCAGCGAAATTCAGGCGGCCATCATGGCGCAGCGTGCAGCGTGGAATGCGGCCCAGCCGGATATCCCCGCCGACCTCTGCTACCTGGAAGGTGAGGCTCGCGAGCGCTACCTGCACGATATGCGCATTTGCCAGCAGTTTGCCCTGCGCAACCGCGAGGTCATGGCCGATATCATCGTGCGGCGTCTCGGCCTGCAGGTGCAGGATATGTTCCACACCACGCACAACTATATCGACCATGATTCCAACATTGTGCGTAAGGGGGCCATCTCTGCCCGCTCGGGCGAGAAACTGCTCATCCCTATCAATATGCGCGATGGTTGCATCTACGGTATCGGCAAGGGAAACGATGACTGGAACCAGTCTGCCCCTCACGGCGCAGGTCGCCTCATGAGCCGTTCGCAGGCCTTCCGGCAGCTCTCGCTGGAGGAGTTCCAGATCCAGATGCAGGGGGTCTACACTACCTCAGTAACTGCCCGCACACTCGATGAATCCCCCATGGCCTACAAAGGTATGGAGGCTATTCTCAAACACATCGGCCCCACGGTGGATGTGGTGGATATCTTCAAGCCACTCTACAATTTCAAGGCCGAGGAGGCAGAGCCTTCTTATCAAAAGAAGAAGTAAACGCCTCCGCTTACAGCAGGATTGCTGCCGCTTCCAGTTTCTTGGCGGAGGCGCGGCCTTTGGCGGCGAGGGCGGGGGCAAAGAGGGAGAGTCGGAACTCGGCAACCATGAACCCGTAGGCCTGCCAGGCGGGGAAGTCAGCGTGGCGCTCGTAGTCGGTGTAGAACCGCGGGGCGACAGCGGCATTCAGCGAGGCGATGCGCTCGAGTTCCCTGGCTGCGGGCTGCTGGGCAATGCGTTTGAGTCGCTCTTGCAAACCGCGCAGGAATCGGGGGTAATCGGCCAGTTGGGCGGGTGAGGCACAGGAAAGGAACCAGGGGCGGGTGAGCCAGCTCCACTCGCGTTGCACGTCCTCGGCAATCTGCGCGCCGAAGCGGTCTCGCCCGGCCACCAGGCAATACTGGCGCACGGCGGCATCGGTGGTGGCCAGCTGCTCCCAGAGCTTGCCGAGCGGGCCGGCGATGCGGTCGTACACGCTTTCTCGCATGCGCAGGCAGGCGGCATCGAATTCGGCTGCGGTGCGGGGCAGGGGGGCGGCTAGTGCAGCATCCATGGCGGCATACACGGTGTCGTGCAGGTTGTTTTTCGGGGCCTGCCCCACGGTGGTGAGGGCAAGGCGGGCCTCCATGCTCTTGATAGGGAGCTTTTTGCGGATGCTGTTCAGGAAATCGCCATGCTTGATGAGTGCCAGTCGCCGCACTGCCCGGCGGTGGTGCAGGGCCGCTTCCTCTGCGTTGGGGAAAACGTGCAGCTTCACGCGGTCTCCGTCTTCGCGCAGGGCGGGGTAGCCGGTGCCGTTGCCCACCTCCACGGTGGCCGGCAGGTCGCCGCAGTCCCAGCGGGTCATGGGGGTGGCAGAGAAGGAACGCGCGGCTTTTTTCTCGAATCGCTTTTCCTGGTATTGCGCCAGTTTCTCGCGCAGGGCTTCTGCATGCGTCCCCAGGGCCAGTTCGTTTCCCTTGTCATCGCAGACCCATATCTTGGTGATGAATTCGGGGGGGAGCTTGGCCATATCCACCTGGGAGGCGTTGCAGAATTTGTTGCTGCGGCGCATGGCGAACTCCACCAGGGCCTGGGCGAGTGGTCGGTCGGGCTCGCGGTCGAACCAGTCTTCCGCAAAGTCATCGGCAGCGCTGCTGATGGGCATGAGGAACATGCGGATATCCTTGGGCAGGGTGCGCAGCAGGATTTCAGCCCGGTCGGCCAGGTGGGCAGGCACACCCCATTGCGGCAACCAGTCCGGGAAACCGGCCAGCTGGTCGATATGCACGCCGATGGTCACGCCATCGTCTGCTTCGCCAGGGGCGTGGTTGTAGTACACATCGTACTTTTCACCGCCGTGCTCGATTTCATCCGGGTAGAGGTCGGCGCGCACTTCATCCTCGCCGGGGTAGACGCAGTCCTCGTACGGCACGAAGAGTATTTTCGGGTTGCGGGACTCCATTTTATCGCGCCAGCGGCGCAGGGCTTTTTCGGAGCAGATCTCGGCGGGAATCACCGAATCGAAAAAGCGGAACACGCCCTCCTGGCACCAGATGAGGTCGCGCCGGCGCAGTTTGGATTCGACGCTGCGCACTTTCTCCCGCATCTGCTCCAGATGCTTGAGGAAGGGAGCCCGGTCTTTCATCTCCTGCGCCATGATGCCATCGCGAATCATGATTTCGCGGGCGGCGGCGGGGTTGTAGCGGGCGTAGCTCACCCGGCGACCATCGATGATGGTGAGCCCGCCGCAGGTCACGCGTTCTTTGGCATGCACTTGGCCGCTGGCTTTATCCCAGCTGGCATCGTAGGCGTGGTGGGCGCAGAGCTGCGGAGCGACCTGCTCCACCCATTCCGGTTCCAGTACGGCGGCGCGGCGCATATAGAGGCGCGTGGTTTCCACCAGCTCAGCACCCATGAGCCACTCGGCGCGTTTCTTGCGCTTGAAGAGTCCGGAGCCGGGGAAAATCGAGAAATCCCGGCCTCCCGCTCCCCGGTATACCTTGTCTTCCGGGCGCCAGAAGCCGATTTGCAGCGGGGCACCGGCCAGCAGGGCGCGGTGAATCATCTCCGGCGTAGCCTGCCTGGCTTCTTCGGGCAGGGCGGGGATGCGCCAGCGCATGGTTTCCTGCAGCGCAGCACCCAGGTCCTGCACCAGGTTGTGCCACTCGACCATGCGCAGGAAATTGATATAGTTCTTGCTGCACCACTTGCGGAGCTGGTTGCGGCGCAGGGTGTTGCGCTCCTTGAATTCGAGCGTGGCGCGCCAGAGGGTGAGCATGGAGAGGAAATCGCTGTCCTCATGTTTCCATTGGGCATGCGCCTGGTCGGCCTGGGTGGCATAGTCGGCCGGGCGCTCGCGCGGGTCCATGATGCTGAGGCCGGCCACGATGACCAGCACCTCGGCCAGGGCTTTTTCATGCTCGGCTTCCATCAGCATGCGGCCCAGGCGCGGGTCGAGCGGCAGACGCGCCAGGCTGCGTCCGGTGGGGGTCAGGTGTTTCTGGCGGTCGATGACACCTATCTCTCGCAGGGTTTTGTAGCCCTCGTTCACCAGGCGGGGACTGGGCGGGTCCGGCAGAGGGAATTCCCCCAGCGGTGGCAGTTTCAAATCGGCCATGCGCAGGATGACCCCGGCCAGGGCGCTGCGTTTGATTTCCGGGTCGGTGAACGCATCGCGGTTCTCGAAATCGGTCTCGGAGTAAAGCCGGATGCATACGCCTTCGGTTACGCGGCCGCAGCGGCCTGCGCGCTGGCGTGCGCTGGCTTGCGAGATGGGTTCCACCTGCAGGCGTTGAATCTGCCGCCCGGGCAGGTAGCGCGAGATGCGCGCCAGACCGCTGTCTATCACATAGATGATGCCGGGGATGGTGAGGGAGGTTTCGGCCACATTGGTGGCCAGTACGACCCGGCGGCGGGCCTTGGCTGGGTGGAAGATGCGTTGCTGTTCGCCCAGTCCCAGCCGCGCAAAGAGGGGCAGGATATCGGTGCGGGGCAGGTCGAGCCGCTCCAGTTCGGCGGCGCAGTCGCGGATTTCGCGCTCGCCGGGCAGAAAGACGAGTACATCGCCCTTGGCATCGTACTCCGAAAGCCATTGGACGGCGCGGCAGACGTGGTCAGGCAGTTCTTCCTCGCTGTGGCGCGGCGGCATGTAGTGCATGTCGACGTGGTAGGTGCGCCCCTCCACATTGATGACCGGTGCGCCGCCGAAGAATTCAGAGAATGCCCCGGCATCCATGGTGGCGGAGGAGATGATGAGCTTCAGCTCGGGCCTGCGCGCCAGTAGCAGTTTCATGTAGCCGAGCAGGAAGTCGATATTGAGGCTGCGCTCGTGTGCTTCGTCCAGGATGATGGTGTGGTACTGCCGCAAATCCCGGTCATCCTGGGTCTCGGCCAGCAGGATACCATCGGTCATGAGTTTCAGCCGCGTGTCTCCCCCGGTGCGGTCATCGAATCGCACCTGGTAGCCCACATAGCCGCCCAGCTCGCAGCCCACTTCCTCGGCTATGCGCCGCGCCACCGCCACGGCGGCCAGTCGGCGCGGCTGGGTACAGCCCAGCTTGCCTCGCCGTTTTCCGGCCACCTCCAGCGCAATCTTGGGCAGCTGGGTAGTCTTGCCGGAGCCGGTTTCGCCCACTACCACGATGACCTGGTGCTGGCGCAGCGCAGCGGCAATCTCCTCGCGGTGGCGGGAGATGGGCAGGTCCGGGTAGCGGAAGCGTGGGGCGGGGGTAGGCTCGCTCATGAAAAATCAGAAGGTCTGCACAGCGCCCCCGGCCAGGCGCGATTTCTCTGCCAGGAATACCATGCGGTGTCCGGTGATGCTGTCCTCCAGCGTGGGGCAGCCGGGGGAGGTGCGTTCCCCGCGCAGCAAGGCAATGAAATCGAGCACAATGCTGCGGTCGCCGCCGCCGTGGGCATCTCCTTGCTGGAAGTCGGACATATCGAGCGTGCGCTCCGTGTAGCCGCCGGGGGCGGCGGGGTCCATCTGGCGCACATGGAAGCATTCTTCTTCGAAATCTCCGTAGATTTCACCGCGTGTGCCGGTGACGTGGATGATGCGCCGCGGGGTGCTGGCACCGCCGTTCATGGAGAAGGTGCCGGTGGCACCATCGCGGAAGTGAATGAGCACGGACTGGTGGTCCACAATGCTGATATTGCAGCGGTAGACGCAGCGGCTGAAGGGGTTATCCGGCTGGCGAAGGATGGCTTCCTTCTCCTCATCGGTGGAGGGGGCGTTATTGGTGTCGTGCCACACGTTGTTGGACCAGCGTAGTGGGTGCTCGATGTAGAGCCTGCGGGCTGAGAAGGGACAGTCGCGCTCCAGCGGGCAGTTGTTCAGGCAATGCGTGCCGGCACCCTCCGGGGCTTTTTCTTCCTTGAACTGGATGACCCCGCCCACGCTGGAGATAGTGGCGGGGGTGTTCTCGCCCATGAGCCAGGACATGATATCCAGGTCGTGGCTGCACTTGGTGAGCAGCATGCACGAACCGCAGATTTCCTCCCGCGCGTACTTCCCTCGTACGAAGGAGACGGATTCATGCAGGTATCCTACCTGGTTGGCCATGTGGATGTTGATGACCTCTCCGATGGACCCCAGCGCAATCACGCGGCGCATGGCGCGGTAGAAGGGGGTGTAGCGCAGCACATGGCAGACCATGACCTTGCGGCCTGTTTCCCGCGCGCACTCGATGAGCGGCTGGCCTTCCTCATCGCTCAGCGCATAGGGCTTTTCGAGCAGGAGGTCGTATCCATGCCGCAGCAGGGGCAGGGAGGTCTGCACATGCAGGCGGTCCATGGTGCAGTTGATGACCGCATCGGCAAAGCGTGGGAGGGCCACCAGTTCATCGACTGAGTTGAAGCAATGCTCATCCGGCAAATCGAACATGATGCGGGCCTGGTCACGCCGCTCCGGGTTAGTTTCCACCACGCCCACGACCCTCAGCAGCTCCGGGTTCGTGAGCGCCACCATGGAGTAGATGGAGGCTCGAGCGCCCATGCCGACGATGATGACGCTGATGGGCTGCGGTGCTGCTGCTTCCTGTGTATCGGTGTTCATGCGCTTACTTTCCCCAGCGGTGGGTGATACCGCTGTACGAATCGATGCGGCGGTCGCGGAAGAAGGGCCAGATGCGGCGGTGGGCTTCCAGCGCCTCGAGGTCTACATCGGCATAGAGGATGGTGCGTTCCTTCACCGGGGCCTTGGCTACTACCTGCCCGCAATAGTCGGCCACGAAACTCTGCCCCCAGAAGGTGGTTTCTCCCTCTACCCCGCAGCGGTTCACGGCGCAGACATAGCAGCCATTGGCCACGGCGTGGCCACGCTGCACGGTTTCCCACGCGCAATGCTGGGCTCCGTAGAGTTCTTCCTCGCCGGGTATCCAGCCGATGGCGGTGGGGTAGAAGAGGATTTCGGCGCCTTCCATGGCGGTGAGTCGGGCCGCCTCCGGGTACCACTGGTCCCAGCAGATGAGTACGCCGATGCGCCCGTACCGTGTCTCGAAGCACTTGTAGCCCAGGTCGCCCGGGGTGAAGTAGAACTTTTCCTCGAACCCGGGGTCCTGCGGGATGTGCATCTTGCGGTACATGCCCAGGAAAGAGCCATCTGCATCGATGACCCAGGCGGTGTTGTGGTAGAGCCCGGTGGCGCGTTTTTCGAATCCGGCCGCCACGATGACTACCCCCAGCTCGCGGGCCAGGCTGCAGAGTTCATCCGTCCACTCCCCGGGAATCGGATCGGCGGTGTTGAAAAGTTCGCAATCCTGGGTGCGGCAGAAATAGAGCGTGGTGCACATCTCCTGCGTGCAGACAATCTGCGCTCCTCCAGCTGCCGCCTCGCGGATGGCGAGCATCTGGCGGCGCTTGTTCTCAGCAGGGTCGGCCACAGCCTCTTGTTGAATCAGGGCAATCCTCGGCATGGGGTGGAGTATACCACATATCAGCCCTCCGTGCAAGCCCGTGTGCGCGTAATGTCAAGGCAAACGCATTGGCGAATATGACGCTTCATAATGTCATAATGTAGGCCGTATATATCAATAATAATAAACATGGCCAACAT
Organism: Akkermansia sp.; assembly: GCA_017517805.1. Classification (GTDB taxonomy): domain Bacteria; phylum Verrucomicrobiota; class Verrucomicrobiia; order Verrucomicrobiales; family Akkermansiaceae; genus Akkermansia. Next base: position 7,196 of record JAFWYD010000060.1, on the reverse strand, counting down.
GACATATTTTAATATTAACAACTCCTATATATTCATATATAAAGCTTCCTTTGATTTTTATTATATAGCATAATATGCGCATGCATAATCTTATTAAATACATGTCGCAAGTAAATGATTTCAGAGATGGTTTTAACCTTAAACATAAGCTTGTCGATATATTAACCATCGCTGTGCTGGCTGTCCTTTCCGGAGTCGAAACCTGGGACGACATGGAACTTTATGGCAAGGAAAGACATTCTCTTCTCAAAAAATTCCTCGAATTACCCGCCGGAATACCCTCCCACGATACTTTTAATCGAGTCTTCTCTCTGCTCAATCCCAAGTCTCTCGAGGCAGTCTTGCAGGAATGGATCTCTTCCCTTGTCTCCTCTCTTCCTCCGGATATTACCGCTATTGATGGAAAATCTCTCTGTGGAAGCAATAAACCTTCTGCCCATTCCTTTGTTCACATGGTCAGCGCTTTTGCTTGCAGTTGCGGACTTTCTCTTGCTCAAATCAAGGTGATGAGAAGTCCAACGAGATAACCGCCATCCCTAAATTGCTTGATATGATTGACATAGAAGGCTGCACCATTTCAATTGATGCGATGGGATGTCAGAAAGATATTGCGGCTAAGACTATCTCTAAAAAGGCTGATTACATCCTTGCAGGCAAAGATAATCAACCCACTTTGCGGCTTGATGCTCTGCTCATGTCCAAGCATTGCAGCCCGGACGATGATTTCATTGATACAGATGCTGGCCATGGACGTGTTGAACAACGCAGAACAAGAATTTTACAGAGACATGGCTTATATCAGCCAGTTCTGGCCTGGTGTGTCTGCCGTAATTCGCGTGGACTCGCTACGTTACGACAAATCCAATGATGAGTATAAAGGATTGGAAACCAGATTCTATTCCGTGTGCCATTTCTACAACCGGGGAATTATCTTTGGTCGGAGTATCGCTCAGCGAGATTGTCTGTTTCACCATGTTGCCGAATGCATCATATTCGTACAAAGTCGGCGCGGTTTTAGTGGTGTTCCACCCCGTGTCCTGATACTGCTTCACCATCTGCCCCTTGACGTTATACTCGCTGCGGGTATAGATGAAACCTCCGAGGGTATTCGGCTGGGCTTGCACTACCGTCTGCCCAAAACCGTTGACAATATCCTGGCTCAGGATAGCGTTGTTCATCAAACGTACCGTAGTAGCGATGTTCTTACCATTGATATCGTAGGAATACTTCTGCGCGCGCTGCCCAGTACCGGAGATTTCTTTAGTGGAGCCATCCGGGTTAGTGACCGTAATGAACGTGGCTCCGGAGGGAGTAGTTACCATGGTGGTCAGACCATCGGCGCTGTACTCGGTGGTCGTGACACGCCCCAAGACATCAATCTGCTACACTAAGCGTCCCAGAGCATCATATTCAGTGGATTCAGTCGTTGTCATGGCACCGATATCTCGACGAACAGACAACGTGCGCCCTGCGGCATCATAGGTATAGCTCGTGATGGTTTCGGGTGTGACAACAAGCTCTCCATCCTTTACCTCGGAACGAATCGTTTCCACCAACTAATGGGCATTGATGAGCACAGCATCCACAGAGGGCGCACCAAAGGAGCGAAGTTCGCCGTTACCTTGACAGAGCTGCGTCACCGCCGGGTATATGAAATTAATTTAACGCCGAGCCTATGGCTATCGTAACTTTCAGAACTGCCGGTTAAGAGTGTTAATGGAATGTGGTCACGTGGTGATATGAAAATTCAAAATCCACACAAATTGGGCTTGACCCAAATCAACGTGCGTATCGTGCTTGCAACTGAATGATATTGTGGCGATTGGGTATAAAAAGTTTTGCGCGGTTTCCTCATTGCTGAAGAAACCGCGCAGGGTCGTCAATGGGAGTCGAAAGAAAACATTATGTTTAAAACTTTTACAAATAGCACATTGTGAAGATTATTAGATGTATTTGTAGAATATTTGCTTAATATGGTGGTAGGGATGTTTAGGCACTATCGGTGGCTTTTTTGGGGTACTTTACGGTGTCGCATTTGAATTACAACTCTCGTTGATTTTAAAATTGTAGAAATAAGTCTTGCAAATCTCCAAAATCATGTCATAATCACTAACGAGTTATGTGATAGTGAGAGTAAGGGACTTAGCAAGCACATCAAGTGTTAGTAAAATTACTCCTATATTGCATGAATTGTACAGTTGCTTTTCTGCTATGAAAAAACATTTTTTTATGGATAATCTAAAAAGATTTCTCATTATTTTCATCCTACAATTCATAATAATGATTTCCCAGGCTCAGCCTTCTCTACCTTCAGACAAGCTTCGCATCTCGCTCTCTCAACTATCCGAGATGGAGTTCGAGGTCAGAATAACAAACATATCGCAAGATATTATACCTATTGCTGAACCATTATATAAATTGACATCTTCTTCACTTTATTTCATTTTGGAAGACTCGAGCGGTGCACAAATGATTTTCATTAATAGAGATAATCATCCTGATTCTCCCCAGCGGCAGGGGCGAGGTATAAAAAATCTCCTTCGGACGGTTATTTTACACCCCGGCAAAAGTTTTGTGACGAATGTCAATTTAGATTCTAGAAGCTGGTTGTGGCCTGCTACATTCTCTATTGATCCCGTATTAAAATTGAGAGTTTGTTACAATTATCCCAGAACGAAATCAGGATATTGGTGGAGTGGCCGTGTAGTCAGTACTCCCATAGAATGGTTTTTACCAATGGAGATCTACGACTCACATATCATGCATCTCTACGAATAATGGAGCATCTAAGCATGTAGATGCTCAGTAGCTGTGTATACATAGTAGAAGCAGCCTCGGAAAGGAGTGAAAGTTCACCCCTTTCCGAGCTATAGAGAGCAAGCAATTAGCTCCAATCGATAGTGTAGTAAATCGATGTGACCTCTTTATTTTTGTTACAGGTGTCCGTAACTACTATCTTAAACATCCATTTTTCTTTTGGATTTGTGCTGCTTGTTGCAGGATAGTCAACACTTCGATAATACTCACCTCTCTCGTTATCTGGAAACACGTTTCCTTGAGATAAAACACTATAATATAGATAAGCATCCTCTTTCATTGCTTCTCTTTCGCTGTTTTTAGTTGGCGTCGTTCTAGGACCATAGGTGCCTCCTTGTGAATCTACATCTTCCCTAAATGTTTTACCATTATTCGATACATATTGTTGAATGGTACAGCATTCAGCGTCCATTTGCTCGAATTCTGCCTGTATTTCGATAACGACGTTTCTTGGATGTACCTGAAGGATAAGCAGCAAAACTACCATCAGTCACCGTAAAATAGATGGAGAACCTACAGGGGGAGAAACGATAACAAGGCGAGGTGCGGCATTATATCGAGCCGTCCACTCCCATGGGCTCACATATTTCAACTTACCGCAAGCCTGGTCATTAGTAGCGGAACGCCCCTTGGCAGAATCAGGAGGAAGCTCGCCCCCGCCTGCCACAAATTCAGCAACCGACATGCAAGGTGTAGTTGCCATGCTTTCCGGCAATTTTTCCTGAGCTATGGTATATTCCGTACCATCTACGGTACAAGTGCCGCACTTGCAGCAAATCTCTCGTTCATCCGGGGGAATATCGCTCGAAGAGGACGAGGAGGAGCTGCTGCTGGAGCTGGAGGAAGAGGCAAAGCATCATGCTTGAACGCTTGCCTAAGTTCTGTCGCAATGGCAAGGGCACCCAGATATACGCTCTGTTGAAATCATTTGCCGCCCATGGCGGCAGGGATGATGCTTCGCAGTACCCCAACAAGAACCTGGCGAATCAGGTCAGAAAGAACCTGCGCGAATATCTTTGTGTCTTATTCGGATACAGCCACTCTGAATCTCCCATTGAACAGGAAACAAAGAACATGTACCGGGTAGCTTTTTCTATCTCGCTTTCCACGGGGCATGTTGACGAGGCCAATTCTCGATATGTGGAGCTTTTCTGACCTGATTCTACCCTGTCAGATTGTGGGCGATGGGAGTCGAAAGAAATTATCGCGCTAAGATGCTCATATACAACATATTGACGGCGAATTAAAAAATAGGAACCTTATGCGTGATACGGGGAGAGAATGACTATTTGGGTATCTGTAAGACATATCCGCAAGACTTTTTAGGTACCATATTTAAAAGTCTTGCATATTTCCAAAATTCTGTCATACTGCCCGTGTGATTATGCCAACGCGTTCCCAGATATATGTATACATTAATAAACAAGTTCACCATTTCACGGATAATTGCTTTTGCTGTAATTTTGTTTTTTTTCTTCTTGATAAGTATTTTGACTCTAGAAAATATGGATGTAATTTCTCTTGATCGTCCATATTCAAAAAAATATTATATTTTAGATTGTTTTTTTTATGATTTGTTGATATTTCTGTTTCCTTTTGCGAGTCTCTTTGTGTATTTTAAGTTTAATCTGGATGCTGTATGCATATTTGTTTTTGGTTATTTGAACATTGTGTTATTGGATAGCATTGTGTTTTATCCTGAACCATTACGATTACTTCCTTTTATAAATTCTACTACTTTCGATATTTTCAAAATACTGTTTGCGAGTACTTTTTATTGTTTTTTAGCTCATCTTATATGGCTTATGTTCGTTTATTTTTCCAAAAATATAAAATTAGGGCAAAAATTTAGTTTATTCTGTACCATTCTATTCCTTTTGTTAATTTATATAGGAAAAAGCTTTATAATTCTTTTTTTAACAAATCATCGCTATTACTTTTAATATAATCAGCATAATACATATAATTATAAGTAACCGCATATTGATAGGTGTTTGATATTCTTCTAGCTTTTAACTGAATTTATCTGCAGGAATTGAGAGGGGGCTTTTGCCCTCTCTCAATTGAAGCGGTATATTGTTTATATGTATATCGAGAATCCTTTTAATTCAGTTGGGCTCTTTGGTTGATAATTATGGCGCGAAGTCACCGATAGCGGTGTACTGGTTGAGCTGATTGCTTTCGTAGGACGTTGCTGATTCAGCCGCTTCCTGGGCAGTCTCGCGGTTGCCAATGTTGTCGTAGTCGTAGGCATAGGCCTCATTGTTCACCGTGGCTGGATTAAGCTCGCTACGGGAATTGTAACCGAACGAATCATTGACCGTTGAGCCGTCTTTGGAAGTGCTACGAGACATCGGACACCCGAGCGTATCGTAAGTGTAGGTACGCTGGGCCACGGCGGTGCTGCCGCGCTTGTTGAGCATGCTGGTGAGCAGGTCACGCTGCGGCTCGTAGCTCTGTGTGAGCGTCATGTTACTGGGCAGCGTGAGCACGTTGTAGGTATCAGTTGCCTTCAGAGGAGCGTTTTTGAGCGAATGATTCATCAGGATACCACCACTCCATATAGGAATCATGGACAAATAACATATCTGGGCTGCGTGTCGGGTTCTCTTTCCAATGCTTTAACGATTCAGAACGAGTATGAAGACACTCAAAGAACACATACTTGTAAGTGTTATCGACTTGAGTGAAAAATAGTCCCAATAGAAGTCTTTTCTCGTGAACAGCCACTAGAACCCTAGGTATGTAAAGATTGTTGGTTATATTGAAAAAATCAATTTTATCAACAATCAATTCATCCTTTTTATCTAATGACAGATACTTTTCTTTATAAAAGTCATGTAAGTAGAAATCGTATAGTATATCAACTGTAGTTTTGTCTAGTTTTATTTTTTGTTTTAATATATGATTTATTATATTCAAGCTTCTCTTATACTCTAGAATTATTTTTATTATTTGAGTGTAGTCATGAATATCCTGGCATGAAACATCAGGATGGTACAAATATAAAACACCGTTATCTACGTGTTTTTCTACATATTCAAATTTGAAATTTTCGGAGTTGTACTCTCTTTCTAACTCGTAGCTTACAGGCTCTAGACGGAGTCGTACTTTTGTATCTTTAAAGAAACGAGAATGCAAATCACTACAAATCGTTATAGTTTCCTCTATTGGCACACCCTTTATACATGTGAAAAAATTCACATGATTTATGGATGGTTGTTCTCCTGCACTTCTGGTAACAAATACAGGAAGCGAGATCAGAATTAAAACCAGGGCGAAGGTTTTCATGATTATATGCGTTGACATAATTAAATTTATCAACTCTGCAAATTAGAGAATTGCGAGATTGGGAATATAGAAAGTAGAGTTTTGAATGTAAAAGTTTCCCGCGCCTCTGGCTCGACCGATACCTCGCTGCTCCAGAGACGCAGGAAATTCTATACATTCATATTTGCATCTTAATTTTGCGCGGATTTCTTAATTATGCCAACGCGTATGATTATATCAATTCGTATCGTAGCGAGCTGTAATCGTACCCGTTTTTTTGTGCATAACTGTTACTACTAATTTTACTTATAGCATTAGCTATATTAGATTTAGCTTGCTGGTTCGAACTGATTATTGATAATTTTATTTGATTATCTGAATTGTAACCATAATCTCGCCAATCAAAATCATTGTTTTCTAATTGCGATATATAATATCGAATAATGTATATTTGTTCTGCTAGTTCGATTGCGGTTTCTGCTTCTTTCTTGGAACAAATCCCTTCCTTCAAAAGAGAAAGCTCATCGACCAATATATTCCAATTCCTTGATAAAATCTCCACATGAACCATTTCGTGTTTCCTATATGTATTATATATGGAATCAGGTATGGGGTCATCTATACTTTTTGCATTTGCTGAGTTTATTTTATAAAAATGAATTACTGGAACATACGATACACTTGGATATGTTATAAAATATTTATTTTTCGTCTTATCGTAATATATTTTACAATTGCCTATTTTGGGAGCATCCTTTAAAATAAATTTGCTTGTGGTAGCAACAATGCCCGGTCCTCTTCTTTCTGAGGAGTTATGAACGATAATTTTAGGAACTCCGTTTGTTTTTAAATACATTAAACCATGTAAATCCGTATTCAATACACAGTTATTGAAAGAATAAATATACAAATGAGAATGGCTTTGCTCTGCTATGAGATCCCTCCCAATCCACCGACCACCCATCGGATTATAGTGGCGGTAGTTGTAGTAGACCAGACCGAGCTCGTTGTCGTTGAATTCGCTGGACCACAGGATAGCTTGCTCTACATCACCTTCTGCCGTTACCTTGCCGTAGGGGGAGTAGGTGTAGGCGGTGCGGAGGTAGCCG
>JAFWYD010000059.1 GCA_017517805.1 Akkermansia sp. | reverse complement strand
GCGGCTTACGCCGATAGAGCCACAAATGCATGCTTACTGCCGATGGTGAGGCGGGAGATACCCTGCTACGAATTTTCTCACAGAACACTATGCCCTTATATCGTTCAGGGCTATTTTTCCATAATCTTTGGGACACATGTGTTCAGAAGGGGAGCGACTGGCCATCCACGAAGTTGGTCTGGCGGATGAATTCGGCCCAGTCGGAGAATTGCTTCCGCTTGGCGAGGCTGGCTTCCTCCTTGTTCCAGTTGGCGATTTCATCTGCCTTGCTGGCGGCTTCATCGTAGCGTTTGAGGTTCACGAGCTGCATGACGGCACCTGCCCCTGCGCTGTAGAGGATGTGCCATTCTGCCGCCGAGGGAGATTGGCCGGTGGCCGGCTGCATGGCGAGGACTTCCTCGTAATCCTTCAGAGACTCTTCGTAGCGACCTGCCCGGGCGCAGAGTGTAGCATGGTGCAGCAGAACCCGGTAGCGCCACCAGCGCGGCAGTTTGGTATCGGCCAGGGCCTGCGCGGCAATGCTGATGGCTTCTTCACGCCCCTCGGGGGTGCCGAGCAGGGCTTTGTTGTTGGCCAGCACGGCGTGGGCAAGCGCCTTATCCTGGCTGCGCATATCCGGGTTGGTGCGCAGCATGTGCTCGATTATCTGCTCCGATTCTTCGTGCCTGCCCAGGCGAAGGAGAACGGCCGCGCGGCGCGTGGTGGCCTTGATGCGGAGTTCCTCGCTGCGTTCTGCGCAGGTGGTGTATAATTCCGCGGCGCGGTTGAGGGAATCCATGGTGCCGATGAGTTCCGACACCCGGGCCGACATGTAGAGCGTGCGGGGGGCAAAGTCTGACCTCGGGTATTTGCGGAGGAGCGAATTGAGGGTTTTCATCGCTTCCGTATACTGCCCATCGGCCGAGAGCAGGCTGGCCATGTGCAGCGTGAGCACGGAGACCACCTGCAGAGAATGCACCTTGCCGGCTGCCTGCCGCACGAGTTCCAGGCTTTCCTTGATACCATCGCCCTGGTCCTTCTGGCGGGCAATTTCTTTCACCACGGCTTCCTGGAGAGCGAAGAAGCGCAGCTGTCGGTCATCGCTCAGCTGGGTCAGGTGTTCGTTTATCCGGCTTTTGAGCAGGAACTCCTGAGCAGCTTCTGGCCGTTCCTGGAGCTGGAGGTAAGCATGGTCCATCTCCACATCGGCGCGGAGATTGAGGGTTGGTGCCTGCTGGGAGAGCAGGACGTTGAGGTCGGCCTGCGCTTTTGCCGGGTCTTTATCAATCCAGTAGGCGGCGCGCGCACGGAGCAGGGCAAAATGCTGCTCTTCAGAGAGGTGCGGCAGGTTCAGCACCGTTTCCTCAATGCCGGTATCGTTGGATAGTAGAGCACTGAGCAACGCGTTCTCGAGGGCGGCGGTGCGCAGGGGATCGGGGGCTTCACGGGCGCAGGCCAGATAGGCCTGCGCGGTTGAGGGCATGGCAGGGTCGTGCAGCTGCGTCTCGTAAAATTGGCGGATGGCATCATCTCCCTGCACCATGCCGAGGTAGAGGAGGGCTTCGCGGGGTTGTCCCCGCTCCAGGAACCAGCGGGTCTGCTCCAGCAGGATGGTGCGCGTGGCGGGTTCGTGGGGGCAAGTGGCGGCAGCGGTATTCGCGCAGCTCACATCGTAGGGAATTTCGCGGGCGTTTTCCGGGTTCTGGAGATGCTGCTGGATGAGCAGGGCTAGTGCGGCTCTGCGTGATTTGAGCGGTTCGCTCATCCATTCGCGGAGTTTTGTGCGGGCGTATTCGCTGTTCTGGAATGCATTGCGCTCGTGCAGTCGGCGGAATGCTTCTTCCAGCAGGGGGGAATCCGGATGCGATGATATGAAGTGCAGGAGGGTTTCCTCTCCCTTGCCATCATCGTATTCTACTGCATTGTTTTCCTCCTCCTGGGCCAGCGGGGGGGGAGGGAAGAAATCCGGCTTGTCTGCGGTTTCTTCCTTGGTATAATAAATATCGGAGAGTAGCAGGCGGGCACGCTGGCGCACCAGAAGGGGCTTGGTGTGGTCGGCCTCCAGCTGGCGGCAGAGGATGATTGCTTTTTCGAACTCGCCCTTGGCCCGCAGGTTGCTGATTTCCATAAGCAGTAACACGGGCTGAAGCTCAGGTTGCGATTCTGCCATCCGGCGCAGGCGTTCCAGGGCGGTGTTGTCGTGTCCTTTCGGTGTTGTGAGCCAGTACTCGGCCAGGGCGGCTGTGGCCAGAGTGGCTATCTCCTGGTTTTCACTTGTTGCAATAGAGGTTGCAATGACGGCAAAATCCTCCCTGTTGCTTTTCCATGTGCAATATAGCAGGGCTTTAGCTGCGTAAGGATAGAGCTCGTGGTCGGCTGGGACCTTTTCGAGCGCTGTAACGGCTTCCTTCAGACGCCCCAGTTCGATGAGGGCCCGCCCGCGCCAGAATTCGGCCTCAGGTGAGGTCTGGCCGACCAGTGCTTCAATGGCATCTGCTGCTTTTCCCTCCCGGACCAGGGTGGCCGCCTGGGGGGCACCTGCCAGGGCGGCAGCGCTGGTGATGAGTGCGAGTGCGGCGGTAAGCTTCGTTTTCATGCAGGAGGGGGGGGATGGAGGAAGGTGGATTATCTGGTTTTTGCCATGCGGGCAGGGGAATACAGCCCTTGTTGCCAGAGGTACTGGGTGATGTAGTTGAGCCCGGAGCGGGTGAGTGCTGCATTCACGCTGCTGTTCTTGACCCGGTTGACCGTGCAGTTCTGCTGCACGGTCGGCATCTGGCGGCAGGATACAATCCTCGGGCTTTCCACAGAATAATCAGCAGGGTAGATACCAATCAGCACCCCTTCGGCTGTGAAGGCCAGCTCCAGCGACTCAGGCCGTCTGCGTTCGGTTCTGCTGCCTTTGTACAGGAAGGGGTGGCGCTTCAGGATATCCAGGGCTCCCACGCAGGGAACTGCCACGCGGTAATGCTCGCGCAGGGTGGAAAAATAGCGCGATATGGAGAAGGCCCGGCCCCCCTGGCATGCCTTGAGTACTGCAGCGGGGTCGAAACCGGCGAGGTTCATGCCGTTGAAGTTGCCATGCTTGTTTTCCCCCGTGAAGAAATCGGCAAAGTGTTGATTGATCATGAGCCCGATTTCCAGGTGCAGGTGGGCGCGCTTCTTGTCAAGCCCCACGCCGCTGTAGCCGAGCCTGCCTAGTACCGAGCGATGCGTGACCTTCTGGCCCACGCTGCAGGTGGTGCTGGACAGGTGGGCATAGAGCGAGTAGATGGTGCCTTCCGGTACCTCGTGGGCAACGACCACATAGCGCCCGTAGTTGCTGTGGCGGGGATTCGTGCTCACATGCACCACTTTGCCGGGGGCGATGGCGCGCACGTCGTCCTGAGGCTCGCTCTGGGCATCCCTCTCTATGGGTTTCACATCAATCCCCTCGTGCAGCCGGCTGTACATGACTGGTGCTCCCGGCTGTGGCCGGAACGGATTGCGCACCATGCCATAGGTTCCACCCTCCCATGGTCGGCTTTTCACCCCTTCAAAGTTGCGGTCCACATACATGAAGTAATCATCCCCTCCGGTGGTGTAGAGGGCTGTATTATCCGTGGGCAGGTGGTACACCAGGTCACGGGTCTGCGCCCAGGCTGCGGCGCAGAGCGCAACGATGATTGCTGAAATCCGGCCGATGGTCACTGTCTCTTTTTGCTGCGGGTGGAGAAGAGTTCAGGGCTGGAGGAGCGCTTGGCCTCCTTCGCTGGGGCTGCCTTCTTGCTTTCCTGTGTCTGCGGGGCCTGCTTACGTATGGAGGAGGAGTACAACTCCGGAATGACTCGCCCATATATGTCTTGGGAGGGTTCTGCATTCTCAGGCAGTTCGGGCTTCGGGCGCGGGTCTTCCTCCAGGTAGCGCTTCTCCTCGATTTCCGGGGTCACGGCTTCGAGTGTCTCACTCATGCGTTTGAGGTCGTATCCATTCAGGCCGTTCCAGATGATGAGCTGCCCATCAGTGATGCCGCAGTCGATTTCCAGCGGAGGATAGGCCAGCCCGCCGATGACCGGAAGCATGCGCTTGCCTATGTTCTGCTGTGTTTCGGTGTAGAGGCGCATGCGGTAGGCCTTGGGGGTGTACAGCACTACACCATAGGAACCATCCTCTGCCATGAATGAGCGGAACTTTTCAAAATGCTTCAGGCTCATGATGGGCATACGGTTGTACAGGCGGCCATCGTAGCGCACGTTGAAGGCGGCACCGCCTTCTGGATTTGAGGATTCAGTCAGGAAGTAGGCCTTGTACTGCTCCTGCTGGCAGTTGCTGCAGAGCAGGGCGCCGGCAAGGGCGGCAAGGGGAAGCAGGGGTGTTTTCATGGCGTTGAAAAGTGATTGAGGGGGGAGGGGATGTCGGGATGAATAAAGGTAGACTCAGCCTTTCAGCAGGTGGCGGCTCTGGATGCAGTAGTTGGCTCCGCTCCACAAGGTGAGGATGACGCTGAGCCACAGGGCGATTTCGCGGAACCAGAAACCGCCGGCACCGATGCTCAGCGAACGCAGCGGTTCGAACAGGTTGCCGCCATAGGCCAGCTGAGCCATGCAGGCGATGCAGTAGGTAAGCTGCGCAGTAGTCTTCCACTTGCCCAGTCGGTCTGCTGCGATGACCACGCCCTGCGCCACTGCCAGCTGGCGGAGCCCGGTCACCAGGAATTCGCGGAATATAATCAGGATGGATACCCAGAACGGGCAGATGCCTGCGGCTGACAGGTAGATGAACGCAGCGCTCACCAGTATCTTATCTGCCAGCGGGTCGATGAGCTTGCCGAAACTGGTTACCAGGTTATACTTGCGCGCCAGGTAACCATCAAAGAAATCGGTAATGGCAGCCACGACAAAGGCCCAGAGCGCAACGCAGGCGGTCATCGATATCGGCTGGAACCAGTAGCCAGTCACCTCGTTGATGTGTGGTGATACCTGACCATCCCACGCCAGCGCGATGGTGTAGATGATGACCAGGAAGATGCGGAAGAGTGTGATGGAATTCGGCAGATTTAACATTGTATCCCCTGTGTTATAGCCCGCCCCGGGCCGACTTGCAAGCAGAAATCAAGCCTGTATGCCAAAAAGAGTAGGAAATTCTGACAGATTCTGGGCTTGAATCCGAAACTGTTTTTGCTATACTTGCCCGCATGAACGCATTTCGCGCAACCGTCCTTGTCCTTCTTGTGCTCACTGTCGGGCTGATGTTTTATGCCTTTGTCGTGCTGATTCCTGCCCGCCAGGGTCAGTATCAGATGTATCAGACTCAGCTGAAAATCAATGAGTATGAGCAGCGACAGATGGAGCACGATGCCCGCATGGCCCGCATCAAGTCCGATGCGGATGCACCCGAGGTAGCCGCTGCTCGCGCTGCCGCCGAGGAAGAGGATAAGAAGAATACCGAGAATCTGACCAACGCCGAAGAGCAGAGCGTCATTGCCTCTGCCAAGCGTCGCCAGGAAATCGAGGCGGCAGCTTCTGCCGCCGAAGATGCCGCAGAGCCTTCTTCCATGGGCTCCGTTACCGCCTATCTTGAGGATTGCGGCGTGATTCTCTTCAAGGCCGATGGCTCGACCCCTGTGAACGAAGGCCTGCTTATCGCCCTCCGTCGCGATGACTTCATCGTCTGCGAGGCCACGGTTGATGGCCGGGATGAGGAATCCGGCCAGTACACGGCTGCCGTGAAACAGGTGACCTTCGGCGGTGTGGAAGACCCCGCAGCTGAGGCCAACCGCAAGCCCCGCATCGGTGATGAGGTAATCGTCTCCCCCTTCCTGAGCAGCCGCGACCTGCGTCTCGAAAATGCCGACAACGACATCCCCTCGAAGCAGCCCGCAGCCGAGTCTCCCCAGGCCATCCCCGAGATTGAGGCCGTGCTCACTCCCGTCCCGTAAGAATCTTCAGCAGATACGCAGCGTATGAAAGCGCTTTTCGACCGCAGCCCCAGCTTCTCCTTCGAGTTCTTTCCGCCCAAGACCGCGGAAGGAGCAGCCTCCCTGCTGGAAACGGTCGTGAAGCTGCAGGAGTTCCAGCCCAGCTTCGTGAGCGTCACATACGGAGCAGGGGGCAGCTCTCGCGGATTGACCCGCTCCGTGGTGCATGATATCCAGAGCCGCGGTATCCCTACTGTGCCTCACCTCACCTGCGTGGGCCACTCTGCCGCAGAAATAGAGGAAATCCTGCAGGGCTACATAGCCGCCGGGGCGCGCGCCATCATGGTGCTCCGCGGCGACCCTCCCCGCAACATGCCTTATGATGCCGCGAAGGATGCCTTCCGCCATGCGGCGGACCTCGTGCGCTTCATCCGCCAGTGGGAGGAGCGACAGAAGCTCCCCGAGCGCCTCACCCTGGGGGTAGCTGGTTTCCCCGAGGGACACCCGGATTCCCGCAACCGACTCAAGGAAATGGATTATCTGAAGGCCAAGGTCGACGAAGGCGCAGACTACATCTGCACCCAGCTCTTCTTTGATAACCACGCCTTCTTCGACTTCCGCGACCGGTGCCGTATCATGGATATCAACGTGCCCATCATCGCCGGTATCATGCCCGTGACCTCCATCTCCAGCATGAACCGCATGGCCGAACTCTCTGCTGGTACCAATTTCCCGGCCCGCCTGCTCAAAGCCATGTTGCGCGCCGCCGGCGACAAAGCCTCCATTGAGCGCATCGGCATCAACTACGCCAGCAACCAGTGCAGCGAGCTGCTGGATGCCGAAGTGGACGGCCTGCATTTCTACACCCTCAACCGCTCCAAAGCCACGCTGGAAATCTACCACAACCTTGGCTTCAACAATTATTTCAACCTCGAACGCCTCCGTTCACTCAATATTTTCTACAGATAAAATCCCCCCATATGGAAACCAATACCAAGAACAACGAGGACATCCAGCCGCTTTCTCCAGAAGAAATCAAGGCCATCGGTGAAATTGCCATCGGCCCTTCCAAACACGAGCAGTTCCTCAATGCCCACTATAAGAAACTCATGTGGGGTGGTATCTCGCTTGGCATAGCCGCCGGGTGCATCATTGCCTTCTTCTCCCACCGCAACGATAAGCAGGTCGATGCCGCAGCCCTGGTTGTGCAATCTATGAAAATCACCCAACCCGGGCAGGGGGTTGCCAGCGCCGATGAGTACGACACCGCAGCGCTGAATACCCTTCAGCAGGACTACAGCGGCACTCCTTCTGCCGCCACCGCTGGGTTGATGCAGGGACTCTCCCTCCTCGCAAAGGGCGAAGAAGCCGGTGCCTCGGCCTTGGAAGCCGTGGCCAATGGCGATGCCCCCGTGGCCCTGAAGGCCCGCGCCCTCGCTGCGCTCGCTACCTACCAGCTCCAGCAGCAGAAGGACTCCGTGCCCACCTGGACCCGCATTGCCCAGATGGAAGCCAACCCGTACTCTGCCCTTGCCTACCTGATGCTCGGCGACCTCGCGAAGGACAAGGGCGACAAGGAAGCCGCCCGCTCCTGGTACGAGCAAGGCGTAGCCAAATGCCCCACCAGCGCCCTGGTCACCGATAAGACCATGGAAATGCGACTCACCCTGCTGGAGGTGGATGCCCCCACCCCGGTGGAAGCCGCGCCTCAGCCTGCCCAGCCTGCCGGAAACCCTCTTGGCTCGCCTTTCGGTGAGGTCCCGGAGGTGGGCAATACCGAGTTTAACCCCGAAATCTGATTTTACTCACGCACCCATGGGCCTTTACCAGGATAACTTCTCCGGTCTTTCCGAGCTTGAGCGCCTTGCTGCCATGGCGCACGACCCCGTGCGCGTGCACGAAATCGGAGCAGACCAATGGCCCCTCACCATGATGGCATGCGGGCTCATGGCCTGCAACGATGAGGAAAAGCTCGAAGAAAATTTCGATATCTACGATATCTTCGCTACCAAGACCAGCGTCGCGGCACGCAAGAGCAGCCTCATCCAGCTTTCACGCTTCATCACAGGCCGCAAGGGCGAAGGCTGGAAAGCCATGCTCCCCTACGCCACCAATGAAATGGATGAAGCCCTGAGCCGCAAGGCCGCCACCTACGTGGCCACCCTGGCCCAGCCCGGTGCCACCGAAGCACTCGCCGGTGTGCAGGAACTCGTCAACCGCCTGGTGCGCGATGACTTCACCCCCACCACGCTGCTCGATGCCATGCTCAGCATGGCCGATATGCGGGTGCTCCCCCTGCTGCAGCCGCTGCTGGAGCTGGAGCCCGATCGGGTGGAAGAATTCCTCGATGACCTTGAGACCACGCCGAATCGGCTCAGTCTCACCTTTATCCTGCAAGCGTTGGAGACTTACCCCGACCTTGCGGAATCCGCCACCGATGCGCTTTGCCGCATAGCCCCTCTTTCTCCCGTTGTCCTGGATCTGGCCCTGCCAGTACCCACCTGGGCATTCGAGAAACCCACCCCTCAGCCGCTCCACGGCTGGACACCCGCCGAATACTTTGCCCGCATGCTCCCTGGGCTGCAATCCGCCTTGGATTCTGAGCAGCTCCAGCGCGTCCGCGAAGCATTCAAAGCCTGAATAAAAACACAACACACACCACCACCACACAGATTTCGCTGAAACAGCCGGCCCCGTAGTTCAATGGATAGAACGGCCCTCTCCTAAAGGGCAGATATGGGTTCGATTCCCGTCGGGGCTGTTTGCTTGTTTTGCGCTAATAGCGCTATTAGTTTATTTTGCTTGATTTGTGAGGCGTTATTATTGTTAATAGCAACAGTTCGCTGCGCGAAAATTGCGCGACTTGTTTCTATTAGCATATATTATCGTCCCATGTCTCAATATTCTGTTTCTTTTAGCGTTTTTTCGGATGCTAAGTCTCCGTTCTGGTTGGCTCAGTTGGTGCGGCCTGTATAATACGCTTGCTAATCTTGTAAAAATCAGAGGTGGCGCGTATGGGCGCTATGATTTCAAGGGTGAGTACGATGGAAATGACAGCAAGCTGGTTGCCCAGCTAATAGACGATGATGGGTGCTATTCTATTGTCTCATGCTACCCTGTTCAAATGAACCGCCGCCCGCAAGCGGGAGAGCTTGTAATTGGACGCGTACTATTCCAATTTCCGCCCAACAGCGGGACGGCCCAAATTCCTGTCGGCAAGTCG
>JAFWYD010000058.1 GCA_017517805.1 Akkermansia sp. | reverse complement strand
TAATTGGACGCGTACTATTCCAATTTCCGCCCAACAGCGGGACGGCCCAAATTCCTGTCGGCAAGTCGCAGAATAACGCTGTTACGACTTCCGCTGGCACTAATGAACAAGCCTCTGCGAGCAATGTAGCACAGTCTCCGGAGCAAGTCAATATTTATGATGTTCAGATTAGAGATTCTTCCGGGAATGTGATATTCCAGCAGCCTGTGGAGCCGAAGGCTAATTTTTCGGTAGTCGGGTCTTCCGCTAAGAATTGGGTCAAGATAAAGCATCGCGCTTTCCGTGGGCGCGATGACGGCAAGCTGCGCGTGGAGCTGGATGCGAGCCAGGCGAAGCTGAAAAAGAAGATACGGATGCATCGCTTGGATGATAGTGTGGTGCGCGAGGTGCAGAAGCGCCTGGTGTTTTTCCGCGAGAGCTTGGAGCAACGTGGTCGCTGGGAGATAGTGCGTGAGATGTGGACTGATGGGGAGTATAATTACAAGACTTGGGACGAAATGGATTATCTCCGGCGCGTTTTGCGCGGAGCTGGGCTTGAATTCGGGACGCTGGAGCAGATGGGTGAGCTGGGGGTGTTTTCGCTGGGGGTGGATGCCGGAGATGCAGCGGCTGTGAAGCGCTTGCTGAAGAAAGGCAGCATGCCCGGTGTTGAGGGATTTAATCTGTTGGGCGAGGTCCTGGATTTTCCGGAGTTATACTCGGCATACCCGCAGCTGAAGGAGTTGCCGATTCGGTGGATGGATGATAGTTTCCGATATAGAGCAAGCTATGTCACAGGTGGCAGGTTTGCGGAGCATTCTCCCGCAGCGGGTCGGAAGTACTCAGTTCTTTTGGATCACTCGCGCTGAGTGCCGCTGCCGGTGCAAATGTGTCACGCGCGGGCAAGGATATACTCTGCACCGTAGGCCTGTTTGACCGCCCGAAGAAGAAGGGGAGCGCGAAGTCCAGGACAAGGACGAAGGCCGGACAGAGAACAAAGAGGAAGAAGTGAAAAATTATCGGCTAATTTAACCGGTGATTAGCCGCAGTTAGCCGGTAAAAAGCTGAACACCCACCAAGGAGGTTTGGTGGGTGTTCTAAAATCAATCTTGAGGCGATTGATGGCTGAGGTTTGCAGGAGCCGTTACCAGCGGACTCTCTGCAGGGTTGATACGATGGAAACTATCGTACGCATAGGTTAGCATATTTCAGGGGGTTGTCAAGAGTCCGGGGGTAAAAAAGTGGAAAAAGCTTGCAAAAAAAAGCAGCTTACCCCGAAGGGTAAGCTGCCGTGGCTTAACGTTTTCTCAGCTTTTGGGCGATGCTGAGAAGTCTCTCAACGAGCAGTAGAATGCCGTTGATGACCGTCAGCCAGATTACTATTGTTTCCATTCGTATCAATATGGGTTGAGTGATTAGGTCGCTATGTACTGGTAATACATACGCCTGATGGAACCCGGGGGATTTACTGCGCCATGCGGAGCACCGGAAACGGGGTGATTGTAGCAGGTAGGTCAGCGGTGGTCAAGAAACGATAGCGTCAAAAAAATAGGAGCGCTATGACAAGTAAGTTGCTCTGTTCAAGTAACTTGGAAAAAGTGTCATAAAATCTGCGCGAAAATCGAGCGAAAGTAATATAATGCTTTAAGAGTAAATAAGTATTATCTCGTCTGTAGTAGTCTGGTCAGGAAAGGGTTACGATGCAAAATCGCAACCCTTTCCTTTTTCAACGCACGAGGGTGAAGATGATGGTGGTGTTGACGCGGGATTCGATGCGGTGGCCGTTGCGTGTGGCAGGGGTGAAGCTCCAGTTCTGCTGCACCCAGCGCCGGGCCTGGCGGTCGAGGGCGGGGTGTCCGCTGCTGGTGGTGATTTCGACGCTCTGGGGCAGACCGTCCGCGCCGATGATGATGCAGAGGGCGACTTCGCCTTGTACTCTGCGGCTTCGTAGCGCTGCCGGGTAGGGCGGTTGGGGGCAGTCTTTGTAGGCTGGGGGGGTGAAGTCGGCTGCATCGGATTTGGCCGTCCCCGGGGTGTTTCTGGCTACGGGCTTTTGCCTGGGGGATGGTGGTAAGGTTTTTTGGGGGGGCGCAGGCTGGGAAAAAGTGTCCAGAGCCTCGTAAAAGGGCGGGGCTGGCTCTTCTGAGAATTCAATATCGGGCAGTGCTTCTGCCTCGAGTTCCAGCGACGGTGCGGGCAGCTTAAGCTCGATGATTGGCGGCGCGGGGGGGGCCTGGATTCGGAGTTCTGCGCAGGGCTCCGCTTGCGGAATGTCCGGCTCGCTTTGAGGTATGAAGGTTACTCCTGTGAAATCTTCGCCTGAGTGGTGGTTCCACAGCGGCAGTGGTGAGAGGTAGCCGCCCAGCGCCAGACCCAGCGTGAGCAGGAGGGCTGCGCAGGTGCTCACCGCAGTCTGGCGCTTCTGCTGGTGGACGATGGCTGCGTTTCTGCTGGGGATGATGTGAATCATGGCTCTGCGGGGTGGACCCAGAATATGTGGGCATCGGCGGCATCGTAGCACCACGGGCTCGGGGGGATTTGCAGCCACGGGTGGTGCACGAGAAAGACCCGGTTTTCTTTCCATCCTGGCAGCCAGATGGCTTCTTTGTATACCAGCGTATCGACGGCCGAAAGGGTCTCTGCTGCCGGGGCTTGCTCAAAGCGGGCGATTGCTGCATCCATGGCGGCAGATTGCAGCCCGAAGGGGGATTCCTGCGGGGGTGCATGACTGGCAAAGAAGCGGGCCGGGGTAGGGGCTTCGGGGGCTGGTATGGCCCAGAAGACGAGCTGGTGGCGGCGCTCTTGTATCTGCCGCTGGCAGGTTTGCCATGGCTGCGGTTCTGCTATGATTTCGGCTCCGCAGAAGGCAGCACTGCGGATGAGGTGGGCAACCATGGTGCTGATTTTTTCGTTGGGAGAGTATAGCAGACGCACACTCAGCCGCTTGTCCTGGCTGTTGCGCAGTATGCCATCGCTCCCCTGCCGGGTGTAGCCGGCCCGGGCAAAGCAGGCGCGCGCGGTTTCCGGTGCATAGTGGTATTGCGGGGTGCAGGTCGGGGTGAGGTCTGCGTATCCGGTGTGGAAGGTGGGCAGTTGCTGCCCTTCGCCACGCCACATGTGCTCGATGGCAAGCCTCATGTTCATGGCATGCAGCAGCCCGCGGCGGAGCTCGCGGTCGGGCAGGGTGCGGGTATTCAGCGCGATACCGTACGGCGGGAGTGGATACTCGGCATCGTAGACCAGGGTGGGCAGGTGGGCTATGTCATCCATGCGCTGCTGCCAGGTTGCTACGTTGCGGGTTTGCAAGGCATCCAGCCTGCCAGCCAGAAAGTATTCCCAGACCTGTGCTTCATCTGTCAGGAAATGATACTCGAGCGTATCGGCATTGAAGCGGTTTCGGCAGAGTGGCAGTTGCTCGCCCCACCATGAGGGTATGCGTTGCAGGCAGATGCAGCGTCCGCGGGTGATGCTGCTCACCTGGTAGGCTCCGGTGGCGGGGGGGATACGCTGGGCGTAAGTCTCGCGGAATCGCGAGTCGAAGTGCTGGTAGAAGCCTGGTTCGGCTGCGTGCAGCAGCTGAGCGGCGGTGGTGATGCTGACCGGGGATTTCAGGCGGAGTGAGAGCAGGGAGTCTCCGTGGGCGCACAGACTCTCTGCCACTTCTGCCAGGGCCTGGAATTCCGGGCAGCGCTGCTCGTATTGCAGGAGGATTGCCAGCAGGTAGTCGCCCGCGCGGATGGGTCGCCCATTGGTGTAGCGCGCTTTCGGGTTGAGGCGGAACCAGATGCTGCGGTCCTCGCAGGCCCATGCTTCGGCTACCCCTGCGGTGGTTTGCCGGGTGCGCGGATGAGTCGCCACCAGGGGGATTTCGGTCGCGGCGCGCAGGTTCTGGTGAAAGAACTGCGCGGTGGTGCCTCCGAAGGCCAGGAAATGAGCCGGGAAGGGACCTGCGTTGCTGAGCCGTACACGGCCGCCTTTGCGCGCGGCCGCGTGGCCTGCTGCGGGGTGGTCGCAGGCCGTTTGCCAGGGGATGGGTGCACCTGGCAGCGGGGCGTGCAACTCAAGTCGCATGCCCACTACCCGGGTGAGTCGTTGCTCAAAATCAGCAGGATATGGCGCGGGGGTGTTTCCTCCATCGGCGGGAGGCACAGGGTCGCCTTGTCTGCTGGTGGTGGCCCACCACGCCACCACCACAACGCATAGCAGAAGGAATGCCAGAGTGCGTCTCATCAGAAGGTGAGCGTGCAGCCGCCGTAGACTGCGGTGCCGGGATTCAGATAGGATTTGCCGAAATCACCCCAGGCGGTGTCTGAGACAAACTTTTCGTTGGTGAGGTTTTCTACACGCACATGGAAGCTGAGGTGCTGGTTGAGCTCGTAGTGGGCATACCAGCGCAGCACGAGGCGTGAATCCAGCGGGGTGGAATCCCAGTTGCTGCAGCCGCTGGCTGCCGATAGCCCGATACCGGTGGTGAATCCTGCGATGGGGCTGGTGTGGATATCGACTGCCCACACCTGGCGGGAGGTAGCCGCTATCTGCCTGCCTTCGTTCGTTTCCGGGTCGCAGAGGGTGAGGCTGAGCGTATAGCCGGTGTTCCATTGTTCCTCCCAGGTGCCCTGGAGACTCAGCTCAATGCCTTTGCTCGTGTCGGCACCACTCGCATTGGCGAATTCGTAATGGTCTGCCACCCAGTTGGTGCGGATGGCATCTGCCGTGCGAATCCAGAACATCGTGATGCTGGCGGTGTGGTTTTCCATCCATTCATGCTCCAGCCCGATATCGGCGCTCCAGCTGGTCTGGCAATCCAGCTCCGGGTTGCCGATGTATAGTGAACCATAGGCTTCGTATTGCCCCCGCATCCGTTGGAATGAAGAGGGAGCTTTATACCCGCGGGCAAAGGAAGCGCTGAGTCGCGTGCGCTCATCGTTGAAAGCCAGGCTGGTGGCAGCTCTGAGCGTGTAGAGGGTATCGAATACATCGCTGGCATCCCAGCGAAGCGCCAGGGTGTTTTCCCAGTTTTCAACCGGGGTGACCCGGTGCTCCGCGAACAGGCTGAACATGTTTTCCTCATGCTTATCCCCCGCATTGAGCTGACCGTTGTATTCGGAGCTGTGCCTGCTGTGCATGAATCCGAGTCCGGCGGTGCTTGCCTGGTGCCGGCACCAGCGGTATTCATTGCGCCAGTTGAGCTGCACATTCCGCAAATCATGATCGGTACCTTTCCCGAAGGTGTAGTCCGCCCCGTAATATCCGCCGCTGAGCTCGGTGGCGAAGGCGTGGGTCACCTTTTTCTCCACCATGCCCGATAGCAGGTTCGTGCGGTATTGGTAATGCGGGTCGCCCCAGGCATCCGGTGCCTGGTAGCGCGAATCGCTCCGCCGGTAGGTGAGTCGCGCGTGTGTATCCTTATCCGGGCGGTAATCAAGGCGCAGCGCCTCCTGCCAGTTCTCATAATGCCCGGCCTGGGAATCCTCCGGCTTGCTGCCATCCACACGTTTCAGGTCATTATCACTTGTCTCATACGTGGCCGAGAAAAAGTACGAGAGTGATTCTTGACGACCCTGGGCGGTCAGATTCCCGGTGTAGGATGAAAAACTGCCGAATTCATTGAATATCGAGCAGCTAGGCTCTCCCTCGCCTTCGGGGGTTTCCATATAGATAACACCGCCGATGGCTCCGCTTCCGTATACCGCCCCCTGTGATCCCCGCAGTACCTCCAGCGTCCCCAGGTCAAACAGGTTGGTGCGTGCCAGTACATTGGGTGTCAGGTTGCACCCGCCGGAGTTGTCGTACAGCCGCAGCCCATCCAGCATGGGCAGGGTGAATTGGCTGCTGCTCATACCGCGGATGGCGATATTGCTCACATTGCCGCGCTGGTTTGAGCCGCCCCCCGGCTGCACGTACACACCCGGGGCGCGGGTGATTGCTTCTGCCAGGTTGGTAATTCCCTCGCGTTTCAACTCCGGGATATCCAGGACCGTGACGGATACGCCGGTGTTATCGTATGGAATACTGCTGCCTCCGTGGGCAGAGACGGTGACGGGTGCCAGGCTTACCGTGGGTAATTCTGAGGCATGTGCCGAGCTGATGAAGCCTGCCAGCATGAGGACAGGCACAACGGGTACGGTGCTCCTGTGCGGAGCTATGGAGTTTATTATCATTGCTGAGTGGCCGTTGAGCCGGCGGTGCATCGCCGCCGGGATTCGTGGCGAATCCTTCCGGCTGGCATTCCGACTGAGGCCCGGCTTTTGTCCCGGGGCACAACACGGTTGCGGCACAGCGACGGATTCTCACCGCCTTTCCCATCTATTTCCTGCGGCATCCCGCCGCCTCCAGAGGATTCTACGCACACCGTTCACGTGTGCGGTACGCCACTTATCTAACCATATTTTTACCTGCGAAACAAGTGAAATATCAGCTAGTGATTCACCTGTGTCCCGCAGCTTGCGAGGAATCAGCTCCACATGGCATATAAGCATCGTATTCGATTAACGTTTTGCATAGGATGATTGCCCACATGTGTCCCAAAGATTATGGAAAAATAGCCCTGAACGATATAAGGGCATAGTGTTCTGTGAGAAAATTCGTAGCAGGGTATCTCCCGCCTCACCATCGGCAGTAAGCATGCATTTGTGGCTCTATCGGCGTAAGCCG
>JAFWYD010000057.1 GCA_017517805.1 Akkermansia sp. | reverse complement strand
CTTCTCCAGCGTGAGCGAATAGGCCGTGTTGTACTGCCCGGCACCGGCATCCAGCGAAGCGACCTCCACGAAGTAGGTGCCGCTCGTCAGGCTCAGCGTTGCATCCAGCCCGCTGGCGGCCTTCACCGCGCGCGAATCCAGTTGCGCCAGGCTGCCATCTGCCCGCTGCTCGTAGACACGCACGCGGGCGGCGGCCTCCAGCTCATCGAGCCCGATACTCAGGCTGCCCGCCGCCGCCATCTCCACGCGGTAGAAGTCGCAGGCATCGCCCGCGCCCACCCAGCCGCGGGTCTCAGAGCCATCGGCGCTGCTCTCCGCTGCCTCCTCAGCGCTGTTATCCTGCGTAGCAAGACCGCTGCCGACGGCAGGCACCGTGCCGCTGATATTCAGCTCGTAGAAGCCGCCGGTTCCGGCAGAGGCCGTATCCAGCGCCTCCACCTTCACATACAGCGTCTCGCCCTGCCCGGCCTGCACACCCGGCAGGCCCGCAAGCGCCGCCCCCGGAGCCAGCAGCATCTGCTGCTGCACCTCGAAAAGCCCCTGCCCGTTCAGCACCCCCACACTCAGGCGCAGCGTCGTCTCCAGCGTGGCAGCATCCACCCCCACGCGGTACGCACCATCGCCCGCAGCCGTGATGCTGAAGAAATCCACCGCATCCCCGGTCCCCACCCAGTTAAGGGTACTGCCGCTGTAATGCCCGGAACCATCGCGCGCGCTACTCATCCCCAGCGACTCAGCCTGCTCCGGGCTGCTGCCGTCCGGGGTCATGCCGCCGGCCTTCAGGTAAGTGTAGCTGCCCAGGTAGTAGCCCGAGACATTGCCCTGCTCCCCGGCGATGCGGTAGAGCCCGCTCGCCGTATCCAGCTCCACATCCAGGGTGAGCAAGGTGCTCTGCTCATCATCTGAATCGGTCACATGGATTTGAGTGATACGACCCTGGGCATCCTCCTGGAAGCCCCAGAGGGTCAACGAGTGACCACCGGCAAAGCTGCCGCTGCTGTAGCTGCGGTACACACCCAGCGCCAGCATGCCACCGCTGCGGTAGATTCCATTCCACTCGCTCGCCACATCAGCGGCCTCCATATCGGCCAGCTTCACCTGGGCCGTATGATTGCCGATGTTCGCCACGTTGTAGTAGTCAGCATACCAGCCACCCAGCTCACCGCTGCCCTGGTAGTTCTGGTAATAATAGTTCATGTACGACGCAGAGTCGGATTCATCGGCCAGCCACCAGGTGAAAGCATAACTCTCGGAGCCGGACTTATTCGCCCAGTTCGCGCAGAAGCAGGCGTAGATGGCAGCGGCATCCTGAGGCACCCCGGCAAGCGCGCTGCCGGTGGGATACTGCTGCTGCCACCAGCCCAGGATATTCGCGGCGGCGGCGGCCCAGCACAGGTTGCTGTCGCCCTCGCCGGTCTTAGCGATATCGTAGTACCCGCCAGTCACCTTGCCCGTGGTATCGAAGCTCAGCCCCCGGGCCCAGGTCACGCGCTCAGCAGCAGCGCCGGTCGATTCGAAGCCTGCGCCGGAAACCCAGCCGGACGTGTTGCCAGCGGCATCCACCGCGCGCACCTGCCAATCGTATGCACCGCCGGGCAGGTTGTAGAGCGTCACGCTGGTTGCCTTGCAGCTGAGCGTCTGCCAGCTGCCCGAATCCACCGTCTTGTAGCGCAGCTCATAGGTGGTGGCAGAATCGGCCTCAGCCCAGCTGAAGCTCACCGAGCCATTCTCCCCAGCGCTGGCCTGCAGCGATTCCGGCGAAAGCGGCGCCACCGTATCCACCAGCACAGCCAGAGGCGCACTCCACGGGCCGGTACCCTCCGGTGTGAGCGCGCGCACACTCAGCTCGTAGCGGCCATCGGCCAGCGGCAGCACGGCCACGGCATCCTCCAGCTCCAGCACCTGCGCCACGGCATCACCCGCCAGCTTGTAGCTCAACTCGTAGGTGGCCCCCTCCACGGCATCCCAGCTCAGGCGAACCTGACCACCGTAGGCGAGCGCCTGCACATTCTCCACCGCGTAGAGCGGGTTATCACCCGCCTGCACCACCCCCAGCAGCGATGAACCATCCGAGCCATACAGCACACGCACCGCGCCATCGCTCTGGCCCAGCACCACATCCAGCAAGCCATCGCCATTCACATCAGCCGCATCCAGACGCAGGCGGCTGGTCTCCGCGCTCAGGTCGAGCTCCTTATCGGCAGAAAGCAGCTTCACCCCGGTGGCAAAGAGCGGCTCCGCTGCGCTGCCCTCGTTGCGGTAGAAGAGGATGCTGCCATCCGCAGAGCCGAGGAGCAGATCCACGCGGCCATCGGCATCCACATCGGCCGCCACCACCGAAGCGCGGCTGCCCACCTTGATACGCCCGGTGCTGTCGTGCAGGTACTGCCCAGCATCGAAACTCGCAGCCCCGCTTTCTGCCGTATCGCGGTACAGCACCACATGGCCATCCCCCTCGCCCACCAGCAGATCGGTGCGGCCATCGCCATCGAAATCCACAAACTCGATTGCCGCGCGACTGCCCACATCCAGTGTCATCTCCTTGCCCCCCACGCTGCAAGTCAGCAACCCGGCATCCGTCCAATGCCCCTCCTCGCCGGCAGTAAACACGCGCACCGTGCCATCTGCCAGACCAATGACCAGTTCTGCCGCGGCATCGCCCGTGAGCTCCGCCAGCTGCACAATCGCACCCTGGCAGCCCTCGGCATCCACCGTCAGCGGCGTATCAGCCGCCGTCGTCAGGTAGGAGAACGAAGCAAAATCCGCCACCTCGGCCGTACCCTCATTCAGGTAGAGGCGCACCCGGCCCTTGCCGCTGGCCACCTCGCCCACCAGCAGATCCAGCAGGCCATCTCCATCGTAATCCACCAGCGCCGGAGCCGCCTGAGCGCTGCCAACCGCCCCCAGCGAAGCCGCTGCCGAGAAAGCAGGCCGCGAATCCCCCAGGGCAATCCCCTGTGCATCGCTCACGGTACCATCCTGCAGACGCACCGCGAGCTGCTCACCCGGCGCAACTCCCGCCACACTCCCCACCCAGGTGAGCGTGTGCATAGCCTCATCGTAGCTGAACGAACCGGCAGACATATCAACAGCCCCAGTGGGCGCCAACAACTGCAGCGCTGCGGCCCAGTCGGTGCATGTGGCAGCCTCATTGAAGCCCACACGCAGCGTCAGCGTGTCTCCCTCTCGCCCGGCAGAAACACCGGTCACGCTCAGGCTGCAGCTCTGTGGCGAATAGGTAGAAACCGTGGCCGCCTCAGCCTCCACCAGCTCACCCAGGGCCTCGGCATTGCCCACATAGTCCACGCCCTGAGCAAAGAACGCGTACGTATGCTCACCCTCCGCCACCGTGTACAGCGCACTCTCAGCGGCAATGCCACCCTGCCAGAGCGACCAGTCCCCGCCATCGACCGAGACGAACACATTATAATAATCCACCCCGCTGCCCACATCTTCCCCACTCCACTCCACGCGCAGGAACCGGCTGCTGCTCGACTCCGCCAGCGCCTTCACCTGCGCTACCGGGGCATCCTTATCCAGCGTATAACTGAGCGTAGGCGTGAGAATCGCCTCATTGAAGTCGAACACAATACTCGCCTGCCCGCCGAACTCTGTACCCGTTTCTACGGTGGACTTGGGG
This sequence comes from Akkermansia sp., assembly GCA_017517805.1. GTDB lineage: Bacteria > Verrucomicrobiota > Verrucomicrobiia > Verrucomicrobiales > Akkermansiaceae > Akkermansia. The sequence continues at coordinate 10,104 of JAFWYD010000057.1, read as the reverse complement.
GTCACATAATAGTACACACCGCCATCGCCCTCCGGCGGGTTATAATTCGGTGCCAGCAGCCCCTTGAACGGATCGGCCGTAGCAAAGCCCGTCTCCGGGTCAATAGCCACAAACTCCCAGGTCACGATACCTGTATCTGCATCGAAACTGGCATTGACATCCACCCACACGCCGTGCGTAGCGGTCCAGTCCAGCCGCTTCCTGAAACTCTGCACATCGCCCTCCACCTCGATGAAGTTACCTCCCATCATCATATCGCCCAGGCGGAAAGTGCTGTAGTCAAACGCATCATCAATCTGCTGAGTGATTCTCACGATGGCAGCGTGTGCAATATTTTCCTCAGGTATGTTCTCGCACACTACCTGGAACTGCATCTCCTGCGGTGCAATCCACCCCTTCGCCCCATACCCGGATGGGCCGTAGAAATCGTTGGGGTCCCATGACTGGATAACATCGTTCGGAAGGGTTGCTCCGGGAGGAGGAGGTGGTGGTGGTTGGTCGTCACAACCTTCCAACAGCTTCCAATCCAGGCTATTGATTATATCCTCAATCACCCCACTTATCCCTGCAGAACCAGAAGAAACCTGTGCAGAACAAGAATCCGAAATCGTATATTTCTCCCAACTTGAACCGTTAAATACAAACTCATATGTTGATTTCTGATCATACAATGCTGTATGTTCCAGCACTCCTATCCGGAAGCTGCCGTTACTTTCGCGGCTCCAGAGAAGAGAGAGTTTATTTACAGACTCGTAGACCTTATCGCAACGAACCCAGCCGCTATCTGTTAAACGACTAAGATAGAGAACCTTCTTTCCATATTCCACGCACACTTCAGCACGGTATGTCAAACCATCACTGCCATCAAACGAATCGGAAACATCCTCCAGATGTCCATATACAATCGAATCCTTCAAATTGACAAAAACGCCGTTCGCATAGCCGACGGTTTCTGTTATCTCGTTATTTTCGTATTTATATTTCAGCTCTTTGAGTTCTTCTAACGTTTTCCCTGTTTCAAAATCAGACTCATGTATATCCTTATACCCGCGCAACTCGATATACAATATGCCATTTCGAGAATAGCAGTTCAGGCCTGAAATATATCCATTCCCCGAAGCCAGAGGCCCCATGCCGGTCCCTTCCAACTTAATGATTTTAGATTTATTCGTGCGCTTATTATATTCACGAATCGTCACACCAGACATACCACTATCTTCGTCTGTCATGACTGTATAAACGTAATCATTTAATTCAACACTATCAGTAATGCACTTTCTCTGGGCTTTCTCTGGAGTAAAAACAACGGCATTACCTCCTAGATTAAACTCGGATATCGTTTTTTTACAACCATAAGCGTATCCCATAAATTCAAATGACACATCTAATTCGGCTGAACCGGAAACTCCTATCGAATTAGGTATATAGGTGTGACCATCTGTTGTCGTTCTCCAGTTAAGCGACAAATTCGAAGTCAGGGACCCTGACGCAAAATCACTAAACAACCCCAGACCTACCGTGCATCCCATAGTCCCAGTATACTGTATATACGGAGTGTACAAGGGATTATTGACATACTCCGCTGACAGGTTCACAACCAAATCCCCCTTCAGGTCTGAGTTCAAAATCGCATTCATTGCGCCGTCAATCGCTTCATATGCAACACCTATCGCTTTCGTAAGAGGCGTAGGTATAGCCAGCAGCACCTTCGCTACAACGTCTTTGCATGTTCCATCTATCCTATAAGCAAAGGATGTTCCAGACTCAGAAACTTTTCTATTTTTCGTTTCGTCATACCCGTAATAATATGTTCCCGAAGCTGTAAAGGTGTGAGACAATTTAAAATCATTAGTTTCTATCCATGTCATATCAGCTTCTCCCGAAATAACAGCCTTTGCATGGCATGCATCCAGAAGCGAATTATCCACTTTGACAGTAAACTCAATGGTATCTTCTATAAACGGAATTTTGATATAATTCGGCAGATAGACAGACTTCCCTTTCAGAGGCTCCGTGTCCAGCGACTGACGCAGAACCCTGTATGCATCATCGTCTACATCAACATATGTGTACAGAGGTGAATCTGATTCTACATTCTTGCACAACATAAAAAGCCCATTATCCAGGAGGATAAACTGAGATTTCTTTATATCCTTCAGGCTTTCTTCCTCTATTGAAACTGCAGTATATACCTGGCTCGCGGAATCTATGACCTGAATGAATCTTTCCGCAGAACCATCCTCCTGGTGTTCCAGCCAACTTGCCACGTATGTTTCTTTTTCATTATTCCAGATTAATGACAGATCTGATACATTGGCTCCTTCGTAGAGTTGTGTCTCTATCCACTCGTTATTCGCTAATTCAGCATACCAGATTCTGCCATTTTCACACCATATCCGTGCTAGTCCATCATAGTTTCCATTTGCATACACATAAGAATGTTGCAAAGCGAGGTCCGACAAGATCTTCGGATTCACCGTGACATCGCCTTCGACCAATTCTATATTGGGAATATGGTTATCCACTATACCGTCACCATCAATATCCAACTTCGCGTTTCCTAAAGAAACCACATACTTCCCAGGACCGTCAGATAAAATAGCATATTCTCCATTGCTCCCGGATTCGCATTGTCCGACGAAAATATACTGACCATCTTCCTCTCTGTATACACGAACCAGAACCCCCGACACCTTATCGCCAGTTCGCGAATCCTCCACAGTTCCTTTTACCAGATAACCCGGAGTATACTCAGGATGCTGATTCATCACTATTTCTGTCAACGCGGATAGCGATGAGTTGTTAACCTTTTTACCGCTAGCCAAGACCACATCCCTCATTCCATAAATGAATCTGGCAAAATCTGCCTCTGTGTTCCCGATACGGAGTTTCATGTCACTCCACCAGGAGTTCCAAGCAGAATCACCTGCATTTGCGGGGCGCAATGCACTCTCGAACAACACCCATTGTTCATCTGTTATTTCAGTCTGGCTATCAGGAGACAAGACATATGCATTTGTAGCGCCCTCGCTTGCGCGATAATGCCTCACATATACGCCAAGGGTGTCCTTTTCCCCTGACCGCATATAAACGGGAGAAGAATCTTTGCAGCCAGACAAAAGCAACAAGGCCGACCTGTCGCCCATGGTAGCATCGGCATAATCGTAGTACATGGCAAAGCCCTCTGAGTCATTTGTCACGAACACGATAGCATTATCCACATTGTAACTGGCAGTATTCTCCACAAGCAAATCAGCCTTCCACACCCAACCGACTCGGTGGGTATACCTTTCTCCTCTGAGATTCTGGCGGAACGCCATCTCTATGGTATCAGCAAACCCTTGAAGCTTCACCTTCTGAGGCGCAGTAATTGTCTCGCCTGAAGGGTGTTGGGCATGAATGGTCAATAAAGAACTCCGGTCTGCAGTTTCCGGCAATGTTATCACTACTGTTGCTGTGCATGAATCTTCTACAGTAATTTTTTCGGGTGTGTACCTGTTGCCCCGGGAATCTTCAAAAAACACATCTATACCATCAGTAAAATCTGAGCCATTCAGCGTGATTGAACACTGCCGACCGACAGTCAATGTATCTATTGAAAGTCCAAATATCTCAAAATCAGCTGCTGAAATTTGCCCCTGGTATGTTCCTTGCCCAGGCGTTTTTATCTTAACAAAGTATTGTCCTCCTTGTTGAGCCGAAAAATAAACCCGTGTCTCCTCACCAGTACGCACAATATGAGGTGTAAGTGCTTGTTTCTGCTCTTCATCTAAAATTTCAATATTCCTGACAGACTTATCCAGCAACAGCATGATGGTTCCATCATTCCCGGCTGTTAGCCGGTAGTAGATTGACTGGTTAGCTGATTCCAAAGTCTGAGAAATGGGAGTATCCATCGTCACTTCCTCTGCCTCTATCAATATCCTCGAGCCAGTTGAAGAAATATTATTCTTTTCATCAGCCTCAGAAAGGCGAGAATACATATCGGTCTTGACAAAGATATAGTATTCACCACATTCCATACCATCCAGCAACGCCCTAACCTCCGAGGTATAGGATGAACCAATGTCCACACTCTGATTATTCTGCTCCACAGAAGCCAGATACACCGCATGGTTTTCATCCCATATTTCACTCCGGCAAAGGTAAATGTGATCCGTCCACGTTCCTTTTGCAACGCCATCGCCGTTATTCACCACAGTATAGGAAATCGTAGTATAGCGCCCCAGGTAGTTATCTGAAACCTCAATCAAGTCTCCCACGACCAGGTCTGGAGATGATACATAAACGGCCTTCACATAATCGGAATCCATGCAACGCCCATCCGTTGTCTTCACCTCCGAATCCACCACGATGCGGTAGGTGCCAGGCTCCGACACCTCATCGAAGTATGCACGGAAGAATACGTTTCCCTGAATACCAGACTGAAGAATGTTGCTGATATTCACCTCCACCCCACTCTCGGTGTAGATATGGATATTGTCCGCCGTCACGGTAGCTGCATCCATATCCTGATCAAAGAAGATATCCACATAGCGGAACTGGTCAGTCACCGTACTGTTTGAGCGGAAAAGTATCACCTCGGGAGCCTCAATTTCCATGCTCAGGAAACTCACATTCTCCCCCCACTCCTCACCGACAAACGCATTCCCGCGAATATCTCTCAACCCCTCATCTACCTGCACCGTGTATATACCCCGAGGTAAAGAATCCAGTCTCATTGTTACCTCATTATCCACCACCTCATAACCAGCCACAGGCAGGACATTCCCCTGAGCATCCACAAGACGAATAGTGTCAGCACTCACGGTATCGGCATCTACTGCGGAGTTAAAACGCAACACCAACGAATCAGACTTGTCCGATATCCGGTGCGTTCCCAGCATGGAGGAATCAAACGAGAACACCTGCGAGTTCGGTACCGAAAGCACCGTTGAAATCAACACGCGGGATTCATCATATCCCTGAATCTTATCCTTAATGACATTCAAATCCGTCGTACCCCAGTAATTTCCCGAAAGATCGATTATCTTGCCCTCTGGAATATTGGAGAGAATGATTGTCGTACTGGAGAAATCGTTCCCGGAAATAATGCCAATCGGCGACTGACAATCCAAGCTCAGTCGCCGGATGCCTTTTGTATTACGAAGCGAAAATGCTTCAGCACAGTAATTGACAATAATATCATTATTTCCCAAATCGCAACCGTCCAATGACAAAGAACCCGATGAGTAAATGTGGCTTTCAACCTGAACATTATACAGATTCGCTGTTCCTCCATAGCTTACAAGCACATCTGTGAGGGGGGCCAAAGTTCCACCCTCCATTTCAAAAATGCCGCCGGAAGCCATGTACACGTAGTTCTTTATGCTGAGATTGGCATTTTTCAACTGCAATTTACCGCCCTTGCCTATAGTTACATATGCTCCATTCTGCAAAAAATCTGCTGTCACGGCATTCTCCACCATCATACTGCCTTGAACCGATAAATTATACCCCCGTAAATCAAGGCTGACTCCATCCTCCAAATTGCAAGTTGTTCCAGATTCTACACTAACATTGCCAACTGCCTTATACCCGTCCGACAGGCTGGCAGGCAATGCCGCCAGCGTGGTATCTCCAAATGTTCCCGTCAAGCCCACATAAGCAGCATCAGCGGTAGCAGTAACGCCAGTAAAATCAACATTGCCACTCCAGTTGGTAAGGCGAATGGCTTCCTGAGCTGTCAGGGTAAGATTTTCAGCCGTCAGCTTTGCTGTGTCACTAAGAAAAATCTGTGGCAGCGTCAGGTCATGAATAATGATATCCGATGAGGAAGATAATTTGTAATTATTGATTTTCAGGTTATTACCCTCAATAACGCATATTGTAGAGCATGACAGGTCTGACGAAAGAGACAGAGTTTCCCCCGACAACGAATCATTCACCTGAATGGTAGAGATAATATTTCCCGCGCCGGAATTCACCTTTGCCAGAGCAGAGGAAAAAGAACCTGCACCTGAGGTATTAAGGTTGGTAACCTCCATGACATATGGAGACGGGATAACGGAGGAAATAATGACAGATTCTGCGTTATATCCGTCAATTTTCTTGATAATTTCGTTCATGTCCGATGTTCCCCAGTAGTTACCGGACAAATCAATAACCGAGCCATCAGCCATATCAGAAATCGAAATCTGAGCAGCACTCAGGTCATTACCCTTGAGGGTTACGGAAGATGCAGCAGAAATATTTAATACACCATTGATTACGGAGTTGGTAATAGATGCTGTAGACCCCGACACCAGGTTCACCTCCGCTTCAACAAGCATGGAATCGAAATTAAGAGTTCCGCCCTGAACCATCTGCAAAGTAGATGCTTCGAAAACGCCATGATCCATAGAAAGAGTTGCCTCGTAGACCATACGGAAACAACTACCTTCCCCAGACAATCGGATATTGGCCTTGGAGAAAGCAATTGAACCGCCCCTATACATCGCCACACTGCCGTTTTCCTGTTGAGAAACAAGAGCATCTGCCGGTGATGAGAAAGAAGCCTTGAGCGTACCGGATATGGATGAAATATTGTATTCTGCCATATTCCAGCATGCACCATCTGCCAAATTTACAGTATAGCCGCTACTGATACTCACATCGTGAGTAAAGCGATATCCCCCTCGGAATAAGTCCGGCAACTTGGCAAAGGTGCAATTTTCCATCTGGTATCCCAGGCCAATGTACGGATTCTCAGCCTTGATACTACCGGAAATACCATTGAAATAAGAAGCAATGCCGGAAGTGCTGCCGGAAAATCTATGCAGGTCTACCAGACAATCATTATAGAATGTGTTATTTCCTCCTTTAATCTGGAAATCAGGAGATGCGCTTCTTACCGTACCATATACGGCACAGTTATTAAGCGTAATGTACTCACCAGAATACATATATATCTCATTGTACAAGGAACAATCAGTAAACCTGATGTTGCTGTTCCGGGTGGTTACTCTGACATACACATCCACATTGGACAAGGTAGCGCTCGCATTATTGCAAACATCAATATCCGAGGAAGTGGAATACGCCTTCAATGCCCCACCGGTCATAGTGAAGGTTCCCCCCATCAGGTATACATCACCAATAATATTGGCATTTCTTACGTAAATACTTCCGCCGGCACGAAGTGACACCTCCTGGTAATCACTTTGAATTCGAATGGCATCGCCCTCGTTTTCCCAGTCGATAATCAACGAACCTTCGTCGACTGAGAGATAATTATACGCAAAGTCCAGGAAAACGCCCTCTTCCAGGGTCAATGATACATTCGGCTTCAATGACACCCCCCCGCGGCAGGTATATCCCCCGCCATCGGGTAGCAGAGTCAGCACCGTATCTTCTGAAACAACGCCGCCTAAATCCAAGCTCAGAGGCGATTCCGTATCACTCCACTTGATATTGAGAGACTCCACGTATTCCATAGTTTCCTCAACAACATTACCACCAAAGTTATACTTATAAATTTTCTTATCACCAGTGACAATAAGCCCTTCGTTTACCTGAGTCAAGGTACAGGTAGCGGAATCATATACCTGAATGCTGTCGCATCTCACATTATCCGCTGTAATATCGCCCTTCAAGTGAAATCTGTCGTTAATCTGCACATTTCTGGCAATCAGGACAGAGTCTTTTGAACCGGATAAACTTTCCAGGTCGCTAACATCTACCAAGGTCAGAGTGCCATAATTAGAAATGTAAGCACACTCTGTCAGAGAGGATAAAGAAGCAGTAGCGCCTTGGGCCAGACAAACACCACCTTGGAGCAATCGGACACTCCCTCCATTCATCACCAGTTCGCCACCCGACTCGATATAAACATCATAAAAGAATGAATATGAGTATATTTCATCACCTAAAACAGGCTGCAGATTAATGTTGGCATTGTTCAATACCAGCTTACCTCCCTCGCTCACAAGTATCTCATGGAACTCAAACGCACCATACATATCCTCATTAACCACCTCGGTGCAAATAAAGGCATCTTTCACTTCTGCATTATCAGCCACGACAACGCCATCGATGTAGAAATTTGCGTGTGTGACATCTATGGCCACACCCTCCTTCAAGTACAACGTAACACCTGCCGGTATTTCAATATCCGATTCCAGTACCAAACAGGCATCTTCAATTGTAGCATCAAACACAATCTGGATTTCATCTGCCCCGGTGTAGGAGTTGGCATCGAGAATTGCCTGGCGGAGGGAGCCGATGCCGGAGTCGTTGAGGTTGGTGACGGTAATGGTGTACATGGTTGGAAAAAGGAAGAGAAAGGTGATAGAAGGAAAACTGTAGGAAATTAACCCGTAAATACTACCAGAATCAGCATGATATGTACAGCTATTTTTCTGACCTAGTGCAGGCTTGGCAGGGGCGCGATTTTCTGCTAGAATCCAAGGGAGAATGGAATTCACCGCAGAGGCAGAGGCACGCGTATTGAAGCAATTCGGCAAGGCCGGATTGCGCGCCGGGCAGCGCAGGCTCATCGAGCTGGTGCTGGCCGGGCAGAATGCCCTGGGAGTGCTCCCCACCGGGCATGGAAAAAGCCTCTGCTACCAGGCGGCGGCCGAGCTGCTGGGCGGCACTTCGCTGGTGCTTTCTCCCCTCATCGCCCTCATGCGCGACCAATGCGAAGCGCTTCGCGCACTCGGTATCGCCGCCGCGCGTTTTGATTCCAGCCTGGAGCCGGAGGAGCGCGAGCGGGTGCTCGCAGCCACGCTCAGCGGGCAGCTCCGCATCCTGTTTGTAGCGCCGGAATCGCTCGAAAACCGCGAGCTGAGCCAGGTTCTGGCAGCGGTGCGCCTAGCCCTTTTCGTGGTCGATGAAGCCCATTGTGTCTCCGAATGGGGCCACAGTTTCCGGCCGGATTACCTCAAGCTCCCCGCCCTGCAGCAACAACTCCGCCCGCATGCCACCCTCGCCCTCACCGCCACCGCCACTCCGCGCGTGCAGCAAGATCTGGGCCGCGCCTTCTGCATCCCCTCAGATAACCGCATCGTCCTCTCCCCCTACCGCCCCAACATCACCCGCATCTGCCAGCCGGTGCAGGAACGTATGCCCGCTCTGCTCGACTTTCTGGGCAGCAGCACCCATCTCCCCGCCATCGTCTACTGCCGCACCCGCAAGGAAACCGAATGGCTCGCTGGCGAACTGAGCCGACAGGGCCACCCCGCCGCCCACTATCACGCCGGGCTCCCTGCCGACCAGCGCGAAAGCTTGCAGGATGCCTTCCTGCACAACGAGGTCACCGTTCTCGTGGCCACCATCGCCTTCGGGATGGGTATCGACAAACCCGATGTGCGCTCCGTCATCCACTGGAGCACCCCCTCCTCGCCCGAATCCTATCTGCAGGAATCCGGCCGCGCCGGGCGCGATGGAGCCCCCTGCACCAGCCTCATCCTGCTTCATGCACCGGATTTAGTAGAAGCCCGCAACCGCATCCTCGCCGCCGAGCCGGATGCCGAGGGAGTGCTGCGCTGCGTGCGCTGGCTCATCCCCGCCGGGCAACGCATCGTCTCCCTCTGGGAACTCGGCACCAGCTGCGATGTGCCCGATGATGTACCCACCCGCGCCCTCATGGCCATGGCTGAAAGCATACGCATCGAAAGCAAAGGCAGCAAGTACTACAAGGTAAAACCCCTCTACCCCCTCAGCACCATCACCGATGGCCGGGATACCGCCGAATGCACCCGCCTCCGCTGGCTCGCAGCACACCGCGAAGGCGAAGTGGAGGATGCCGCCCTGGCCTGGAATTGCTCCTTTGCCGAAGCCGTGGAATACCTCTACGAATGCGAAGCCGCCGGGGAATGGAAGCTCACCATGCGCCAGCAAGCCCTCTGCCTGCACCAGATTCCCGGCTCCCCCACGCCCGATGCCCGCGGCGTGGCCTCGCAGCTCTCCGATTCCTTTGCCAATCGCCGCGAAGCCGACCTGGCACGCCAGCAAGCCATTGTCGACATGCTGCTCGCCCCCACCTGCCTGAATACCGCGCTGGAGCAATACTTCATCGAATCCCCCCGCCCCGCCTGCGGTCACTGCACCGCCTGCCTGGGGCTCACCGCCCCCCTCCCCCCG
>JAFWYD010000056.1 GCA_017517805.1 Akkermansia sp. | reverse complement strand
CGGAACGGCTCAGGGCTCCGGGTCAGCCAGGTGCGCGCAGCTGTGGTCAGAAGGTTCATGAATCAGACGTATCGGGTGTAGGTGCGCAGCATTTCGGTTATCACGCGCAGGTTCCCTCGGAAAACCAGCGCATATTCAGCCGCAAAGAAATAGCCGCATTCATCGCAGAGCCCCGGCACATGTATGCAGCGCCCGCAGGTGGAAAGCTCGCCGTTTTCCATCACCACGCACTGGTAGCAGGGAGTGGGGAAATTATTATCGATGATATACGGGAAGGCGCTGCGCAGGTTGAAGATGGGGTATCCCTCATCCATCAGCTGCCCGATTTCCGCACAGCAGGCCACTTTATCCTCACGGGTAAGCACCAGGTCTCGGGTGTCTGGATAGGGCGTGTGGAAATTGAAAGAGACAGCCCGCACATTCGGCTGGGTGCGCGCTACATCGCACACACTGCGGATGCAGCCTTTGTTAATCTGGTTCACGGCCATGTACAGGCATATGTTATCCGACGTAGCCTGCTCGATATTCCGCATGATAAGGTCATAGGTATTGCCGCGGATGATGTTGTGGTGCTCCTTATCACCATCCAGGCTCAGCAGAATCAAATCCGCCTCCGGTAAATCCAGTCCCTGCGTGCCGTTGGTCACGATGTTCACGATTCTGAACCCCATTTCCTTTGCCTCGCGCACCAGGTCGCGTATCGTCTTGCCACTATCCTTCCACAGGAAAGTCTCACCACCGCAGAAGAACAGAATCCGCACCCCCATGGCGTACAGCTGCTCCATTTCTGCCTTCACCTGGGCATAAGGGTGAATAATGGCGGTCAGATTATTCACCGAGCAATGCTTGCAGCGCAGGTTGCAGCGGTCCGTCACGATGATGGTGCCCAGTATCGGCTTTTTCCGCCGGAAAAGTACCGTCGTAAGACCGAAAAGAGAGAATTCAAGTAAGGTTGAGACCTTCATTTGTTTCAAAATAGTAAATTTACCAGCTCAAGTAAAGGAAAAAATTGACTTCCGTCTTCAGATTGTGGCATAGTGACTCCATGGACATGAGGACATACACCATTCTGCTGGCGTGGCGGCTGCTCTGGCCGCGGCGCAGTTGCCAGCGACTGGTGGCGGGCATCTGTGTGCTGGGCATTGCCCTGGGGCTCATGCTGCAGATTGTGGTACGCGGGGTAATGGACGGCATGGTGCGCGAGATAGATGCCGGCACCCGCTTCTGCATGCCGGATTTGCTTGTTACCAACTGGCCGTACGAACCGGAACAGGCGCTCCGGGTACCGGGAGCCCGCTCGGCCACCGCGTGTCAGGCAGGCATGGGCACCGGGCCTCATGGCTTATGTCGCTACAGCACCTGGTATGAGCCTGAGCAGCTCGCACCGCTGCTGGCGGATGGTGGGCTCGGGCAAGCGCTCATCTCCCGGAGCTATGCAGAGAAATCGGGACTCCGGGCGGGGGATTACCTGTTGATGCAACTGCCGGGCCATCAGCACCGGCTGGAAGTATCGGGTATTTTCCGCGTGCCGGGGCGCATGCTGGCGCCGGACATCCTCCTTCCCCACCCCATACAAGGCGGAACTCCGGCTTTGGCGCTGCATCTTACCTCAGGTGCTGACGAAAACCTCTGTATTCACAAGTTGCGGGATATAGCGCCGGAGGCAACGATTCACCCGGCGCAATCTGACACTCGCGCATGGCTGGGCATCATCCGGCGGGCCAAACAGACCATGGGGTTCATCCTCTACCTTTGCACCGCACTGGCGGCATTTGCCTGCGGAGCGCTGCTCTGGGTGCTCTGCCTGCAGCGGCGGCAGGAGCTCAGCATCATGGCCGCCTACGGCATGCCGCCCTCGCAGCAGGCTGTCGTCATCCTCTGCATGGCCACGGCAGTTGCCGCCGGCGGCATTGCACTCGGTCTGCCTCTGGCCTGGGCTACCCTGCACTGGCGTGAACCTATACGTCAACTGCTGGCAGAGCTCGGGGTTCAGGCATTTCCGGTGGAGGTGCTGGACATGTCCTTACCCGCCCACACCACACCGGGGCTTTACCTGACACACGCGGGACTTACACTCACCATCGTACTGCTCAGCGCCCTCCCCGCCATGAGTCTGCTCAAACGCCTGAGCTCAATTGCCCCCAGACTCTGATTGTAACTGCAAGCCTCGAGGAATCAACCTGCGGTGCTTTTGAGTCAAATCATCCATGGGAAGAATCTTCACACCCAGCAACACATATGGTTGCATTCCGGCGGGCGCATCCGGCTTCAAGCTCACCTCACAGACCAGCAAAATCTGGTGCACCTTCTTATCCGGAATCGAAAATGTCCATTTAAAACAAGAAACCGAATCAGAAATCAATCTGGTTCGGTTTTTGTTTTGCCTTGATTTTCAATCATTACGCAAGCCTAGGCATTGCAGGGGACTTCGCTAAAGCTACGCCCGCCCTAGCGTTTGCAAGCGATTCCACCGCCCTTCCGGGCGCAAAACGGCTCCCAATGGCCAAAAGTCCTACCTGTCACGGCGTAGGGCACAGGCCGAAGACGGAAGCATGCCTACCTGTTACGAGGCATTATATCAATTCCCGCCCCTCTGTTCAAGCGTGGCGGGGCATTTTGTTGAGCGTTTCCTGCATTTTTGTTGCCGATGGCGCAAAGAGTGGCTCAATCGAACGCATCTCCGATAATCAAGCACAATACCACCGGTATCATAGGCAGGTTGATGACGCCTGTCACGAGCGCATCCGGCACCAGCCAACACACACCTGCCAGCGGGTAGGCGTATAGTGCCCGAGCTTTGTCCACGCATGCCTCGCTGCGTTCCGACACCAAGTGCATGCCTACTCCCTCCTTGCCACTCAGCACGGGATGCTCAGCTATCTGCTGCGCGGAGAGCAAAATTGGGCGAGCTCCAATGGGCAGCGCATCCTGCCAATCCCCCCCTGTATTCGCGGTTCTGCATGTCTTCTATGGCATACCTGTACCACGCAATCACCTCACCCTGGCAGTTGTGGTAAGGATGCCAGCCCATGAGTTCATAATGAGAATCATTGGGCCACACTGGGGCATCATCCTTTGGCGGTAGATGGTGATAGCCAGAAGGATAAAGGGCATAATGTATAGCATCGAATGGCTTACTTCCTTGCTTCAGACGGAATTCTCGATAAACCGTCCTGCGAGGGGCCTCCGGCAGAATAGAATACACTCCGGAACGCTCAGACGGAGAGCCCAACGCTTTAGCATAAGGGCCACCTATTAAATCGCGGTTGCTGCGGCGCAAGGTCGTCTGCACCCCCTGCACATAGTAACGGGAGCCCACCCGGTACACGGCATCGTGAAGCACGACAATGCCATCGTATTCCTT
>JAFWYD010000055.1 GCA_017517805.1 Akkermansia sp. | reverse complement strand
CCCGCCGCATCATCAACGGCAACACCACCAACCTCAACGATTTCAACAACATGAAATACGCCTGGGTGAGTGGCTGGTACCGCCAGGCAATGAATAATTTCTGGATTCCAGAGGAAATCAACCTCGCGGCCGATGTGAAGGACTACCCGCGCCTGAGCCCCGCCGAGCGACGCGCCTTCGATAAAATCCTCTCCTTCCTCGTCTTCCTGGACAGCATCCAGACCGCCAATCTCCCCTCCGTGGGCGAATACATCACCGCCAATGAGGTGAACCTCTGCCTCTGCATCCAGGCCTTCCAGGAAGCCGTGCACAGCCAGAGCTACAGCTACATGCTCGATACCATCTGCGAGCCGCAGCAGCGACAGGAGGTACTCTACCAATGGCGCAACGACGAGCACCTGCTGCGGCGCAACACCTTCATCGGCAACCTGTACAACGAGTTCCAGCAGAACCGCACCCCGGAAAACTTTGCCCGCACCCTGGTGGCCAACTTCATTCTGGAAGGGGTGTACTTCTACAGCGGCTTCATGTTCTTCTACAACCTGGGCCGCAACCAGAAAATGCCCGGCAGCGCGCAGGAAATCCGCTACATCAACCGCGATGAAAGCACCCATCTCTGGCTCTTCCGCAACATCATCCGCGAACTCCAGCGCGAGGAACCCCAGCTCTTCACCCCGGAAAAAGTCGATGAGTACCGCGCCATGATTCGAGAGGGGGCTGAGCAGGAAATCGCCTGGGGCAGCTACGTCATCGGCGATGATATCCCCGGCCTCACCACCAGCATGGTGCGCGACTACATCCGCTACCTGGCCAACCGCCGCTGCCAGGAACTCGGCTTCGCCCCGGTATACGAAGGCTGCGAAACCGAACCGCCCTCCTGCGCCTGGGTCAGCCAGTTCAGCAACGCCAACCTCATCAAGACCGACTTCTTCGAAGCCCGCTCCACCGCCTACGCCAAGAGCACCTCACTGGTGGACGACCTCTAGGAACGAATGGGAGGGGCTCTAGTGTCCCCAAATGATCTCGCCGCAGGCGAAATTCTCTCCGCGTAGCGGAAATTCTCTCACCCCGTATGGGGTGAAATTCTCTCGCAACGCAGTTGCGAAGTTCTCTCTATTTTTCCCAGAAAAATAGATTATTCCCAGATGCCGTCAGCATTGATAATCTGCAAAAATTGGGTAAAGTAGAAGCATCATCTTTCTCCTGCATCGGATGAGAGAATTTCAGCCCTGTGGGCAGAGAAAATTTCGCCTGTGGCGAGATAATAGAACCTAGCCCCCATCATGCCGCGAAGCGGGCTTGCAAGGCGGCTCACAATCTGCTACAACCACCGCAGCATGAGCAACGCAGGGATGCAACAAGGCATGAAGCAAAGCATGGTGGCAACCGCCGCCATGCAGCAGTTCATGCGCACCCTGCAAGCCACCAACATGGAGCTGCGCACCCTGGCAACCCAGGCCATGGCCGCCAACCCGGCGCTGGAGGAACTCCCCCCGCAGGAGGAGGACGACGAAAGCAACCCGACCGCCCCCGATACAGCAGCAGCCCGCCGCCATGATTACCTGCTGGATTCGCTGACCGAAGCACCGAGTCTCCCGGCACACCTCGAAGAGCAGATTCACCGCAGCGCCCTGCCCGCCAAGGTAAGGCAAGCCGCCCTGCTGCTGGTGCAGCAGCTCGATGCGCGCGGCTATTTCTGCGAATCCCCTGCCGACATTGCCCGGCAGCAGGGCTGGAGCACCAGCCTGCTGAGCAAAGCCCTGCAAGCCGTGCAGGATCTCGACCCCGCCGGAGTAGGAGCCACCGATTTGCGCGAAAGCCTCATGCTACAACTGCGGCGCGAAGGAGAGGAGGACACCCTGGCCATGCGTCTGCTCCAGCACCACTGGCAGCAGCTCGTGCAACACCGCTATGCCGATATCGCCCGCGCCACAGGCGAAAGCGAACCGGCCGTGGCCGGAGCCGCCCGCCGCATTGCACGCTTGAATCCCGACCCCGGTGCCGCCTTCTCGCGCGAGGACAACAGCACCATCGAACCGGATGTGCTCGTAACCCGCAAAGGCGACGAGCTGGAAGTCACCCTCACCGGCACCAATATTCCCCGCCTGGCACTCTCTGCCGAATACCGCGAAATGATGGCCGAGCAGGCCGACAAACCCGAGGTGCGCCGCTTCCTCTCCCGCTGCTTTGCCGAAGGGCGCGAACTCATCAAAGCCATAGCCCAGCGCCAGGAAACCATTCTCAACGTTGCGCAGGAAATCGTGCAGCGCCAGCGCTCATTTTTCCTGAATGGTTCTGCCGCCCTCGCCCCCCTACGCATGGAGCAGGTAGCCGAAGCCACCGGCCTGCATGTCTCCACCATCTCCCGCGCGGTCAATGGCAAGTACCTGAAATGCACCTGGGGCGTTTTTGAACTGCGCCACTTCTTCACCGCCGATCTGGGAGGCTCCCTCTCGCCCGAAGCCGTGCAGGCCCGCATCCGCGAACTCATAGCCGCCGAAGACCCGCGCAAGCCGCTTTCCGATGCCCGGCTGGAACAACTACTCGCCGCCGAAGGCATCACCATCGCCCGCCGCACCATAGCCAAATACCGCGACCAGCTCCGCATCCTCCCCGCCAGCCTGCGCCGGCGCTGATTTTTTCTCTCCCCATCATCTCACGCGCCAACGGCGCGTTTTCACTCAGCCTCCGGCTGTTTTCACCTTTCACACGCGCTCAGCGCGTTTTCACTCAGCCGCAGGCTGCTGAAGCCCCCCTCACCCAGCAGCGCATTAAACGCCAGTCCGGGAGCTCCGGACTGGCGTTTTCGCTGGATGTTTTTCTATCAGAACTTGTAGGTCGCGCCCACGTTCACGCTGTGCGCGTTCGCATTCTCCACGACTTCTGCCGTGTAGCTCGCGTTCACGCTCCACTGGTCGCTCAGCGCATAGCTGCCACCGATGGTGAGGTTGATACCCGTGCGACCCGGGTTCGTGCCGTGGTAGCGCTGCCCGAAGGGTGAGCGCACCTCCGGATTATCGCGCACCAGGTCCTGGTGCAGCGCCAGCTCTGCATACACCGAGCTCTTGTAGGTGCTGCGCACGATACCCACGCCGATTTCACCGCGCAGGTTCTGCACCTCGCCGGTATCAAGACCATCCACGCGGGCGCTGTCGCTGGCATAATACTGCACACCGCCGAAACCGCGCAGCAGCACCGTCTCACTCAGCGCATGGTTGTAGCTCAGGCGGCCATCCAGCTGAAGCGCCTTCTGGCTCCAGTCGCTGCCGTTCACCTTCGACTCGCTGCGGCCATAGGCAGCGCTCCAATCGGCGCTCAGAACACCCCAGTTGGTCTGACCATAGAGACCAAAGTGCGTGGTGTCCTGCTTAATTTTGCCGAAGCCGTGGGCGCTCACGCGGGTCCAGCTGTTGCCCAGGGCCGCACCCAGCAGGCTGCTTTCGCCCAGCTGCGTTTCCATACCGATGGCACCGCCGGTGATGTTCGTATCGGCCCCGCCGTGCGTCCCCGAGCTGCTGCGGCGGCTGGAGCCGGCAATGGCACTTGCCCACACGGCGCGCTCGCCGCTGCCCAGCTGCACTGCCATGCTGCGGTTGGCTATGGTATTCACAAAGGCGCGGCTGGTTTCCACCATGCCCCAGTTCCCCTGCACCAGAGCATCTGCCAACGGGCTATAATCCTGCTGCACAAGGGCAGTCGGGGCAACCAGCGCGGAAGCCGATGCAGCAACGGAATCATCCATATCATCATCATCGTCAGACTTGAGTAGCTCAGCATTCTTCACGTTCATTGTGATGCACGTCCGTTTCTCATCCAAAATCAGCTCGCAAGCCTCACGATCAAGTCCCAGCAGCGTATACAGGTCTTTAGTCTTTGCATCCCACTCGCCTGTAGAATCCCCAATTGCTTTGAAGGTAAAAATCTTGTAACTCTCACCATTAACAACACCGTCATCAAAGTACAGCTTAACACCATGATCCAGCAGAGTGAGAAAAGATGCGACCTTGATGGTTGTATGCTTGCTACCAATCATGGTGATGGTTCCTCCATCGAGCACCATATCCGCGGCACTTAACGTCCCGCTGAGTGTCAGGCTGGCACCATTGCTCAGAATAAAACTATTCTTCACGGTAAGATTCTGCGGCTTTGGCTTGGTAACAGCTTGGTCCCTAAGCCTGATGTGAGAATTATCCAACATCAGATTCCCCGCTACGGTCATACTGCCATTGGCGGTAATGCTAGAATTTGTAATAAAGTTGTTCGCTGGCTGCTTAAGCGCATTCTTTGCCTGGGTAAGAGAAATGCTCTGCGGCGTTGCACTAGTCAGAACAATATCTGCATTCGTCATTTCCAGCAAAGCCGCACTCAGCTTACCGGTGAGTTCCAGTTCTGCATCGTCATCCTTGGTGGTATCGCTGATACCCAGCGTCCCCTTCACGGTAAGATTCTGAGCCTTAGGTTTGGTAAGAGTTTTATCCCAAAGTTTGATGCGGGAATCCTCCGTCTCCAGATTGCCCGCTACGGTCATGCTGCCATTGGCAGTAATGCTGGAGTTGGTAAGCTTATTATCCACGGGCTGCTTAAGCGCATCCTTGGTCAGGGTAAGAGAAATGCTCTGCGGCGTTGCGCTAGTCAGAACAATATCTGCATTCGTCATTTCCAGCATTGCCGCGCTCAGCTTGCCGGTGAGCGACAGCTCGGCATCATCATCCTTTGCGGTATCGCTAATCTCCACGGAGCCCTTTACGGTCAACCCCATAGCTTTGGGCTTTAAGCGATTAGAATCTTCGATATGTAGATAACTACCGTCCTTTATATCAAGAGAGCCACACGAAACAGCATCTCTCATCTCAGCCTTTGACCCACCCTCAATCAACAACTTGTCTTTGAGTGTTAATTTGCCACTGCATAAATCGAGAGTTGAGCCATCCGTCAGGCTCATTGAAACACCCGTTATAGCAGCACCTGCCGAAAACAGGGCGGAATCCACCACATAATCCGCATTTTTGAAGCTGCATGTCGACGCCAGGGTGAAATAACAATTTTCCAACTCAACCGTCAGCCCTTGTTTTGCAGATATAGCACCCTTACCCATCAAGCAGATAGATTTGCCCAGCGATTCTGTGCTTGCCGCATCTTCAGCAGCGAGTTCCAAAGGCTGTGCCGCGCCATTCCATGTCAGGGAAGCGCTTCCCCGGGGGGAAAGATTCAAGGTCTTGGAGAGGTATAGACTGTCTGCCAGTAAATACGCTACATGGGCTCCATCCACGACAGAAGGAGTCAGCTCCGATGCCTGTTCGGCCATCCAATACGCCTTGAACTGGATATCATAACATCCTTCTTCTGCATTATAAAGAGGGAGCACCATACCATAATCACCCTTCAAGGTAACAGAACTTGTGGTGCACCCATACCCATCATACTCATCATACGTACAGCCTGAAAGATGCTTCTGGTAGAAAAGCTGGACAGTCAGATTAGACGGAGACCCAGTGTATGAATCACAGGAAACAAATCGAGTCCCATCAATTTGCTTCAATGCCTGCCGGATGCTCTCCTCATCAGGTGCGGAAAACCAGCCACGATGTCCGCCAGAGTTTGCGTACATGTAGGCACTCACTTCATGAAAGAATACCATTTTATTCGCAATATGTACGTTACCTTTTACACTCGTGGGGGCTCCATAAGAATTCACCTTATCTTTCATTCCTTTTACTGATCCATCCAGAGAAACATCACCGACAATGGTCCGGATACCGCCCGTCAGCAAATTTGATACCTTTTTGGAACTCACGCCCATCGGGGCATAAAGTGTTTCCACGTCCGTAAATTCAAAAGGAACGGTGAGTGAATTATTCCTGATGGTTACTGTTTGAAAGCCACGAATCTTAGCATACTCCATACTCGTATCGATTACCAAATGGCAATCCTCCCCAGCCCCACGAATTTCCAGAGGTTCATCATAAATACTATTAACCGAAATTTTTCCATTGAAGACATATGTGCCATAACCCATATGCAGGCTTACGATCTCTGCATTCAAGGTACAATTTCCGGTCAAAGTATAAATCGCAGAGCGGTCACCCTCTGGCTCCCTGGTCTGAGGCCACCATTGGTTAATATCCTCCTCATTCGGATGCGCATTCCAGCCAATATAAATATGACCATCCTGATTCGATGCCATTCCACCGGTTGCCAGAATGTTGGCATCTATGACCTCGTAGAAATACGCCCAGTCATTATAATTATTTTTCACAGGCAACTCACTCAGGCTAATAGTATTAATAAAGCCATCAGCCCATACATGCGTAGCCAGAAGAGCAGCCAACAGAGAACTAGTAAGTCGTAATTTCATAAGCAGGAGAGAAATAAACCGGCGCCTTTCTTTCGACACTTAGAAAGCTAATTTAAGCCCCTTCTTCTCGTGTTCATCAGGCGTTTGTACGTGTTATATCACTCTGTATCCTCGGATGTCAATCCGTTTTGGCGCGATTTTGTAGCGTTGGCTCTGCGGCCCGAGCGGAGCGAGGGCGCGGCGCGTAGCGAGCTGTGCCGGAGCGGAAAAATCGCGCCAAAAATTCGCTGGCAGGGTGCTTCCCGATTCTTCCCTGTACTGTAACGGACTTTTATTGTGCAGCGATGAATGCGGTCTTTCCCGGTTGTAGTATTCCAGCCATTTAGCCGTCATCCCATTGTCGCTTGCATTGTCCGCTTGGGCGGGCATCGAAATTACGGGCTGTAGCCCTTAGGGAAATTTGCCTGGTGGCAATCTGAATCCGCACTGCGCGCGGGCTGAATCTGCTCCCGATGGGCGCAGGTGAGGCGAGAAAAAGCCATGCACCGCATGGTGCATGGCTGGGAAATCGGGCTCTGGTGGCCGCATTATGCGCCGCCGGCGTTGGCCATATTCTGCAGTTCCTTGGGCAGGAAGTTCTTGAAGCGGGCCTTGTCGATGGCCTTCATATAAGCCTCCTCGGGGGAAACGAGGCCCTGCTGCAGCTTCTGCCAGATGGCATCATCCATGAACTGCATGCCAAGCCCCTTGCCGCCGGTGATGACATCGGCCAGTTTCTGGGTCGCACCTTCGCGGATAATGGCGCTCACGGCGGGGGTGGCAAAGAGGATTTCGTTCACCGCCACACGGCCGGGCTTGTCGCAGCGCTTCATGAGCAGCTGGGCCACCACACCGCGCAGCGAGCCTGCCAGCATGGTGCGGGCCTGAGACTGCTGCTCTGCCGGGAACACGTCGATGATACGGTCCACCGTCTTGCGGGCGTTGTTGGTATGCAGCGTGCCGAATACCAGCAGGCCGGTTTCGGCAGCGGTGAGCGCCAGGGAGATGGTCTCCAGGTCGCGCATCTCACCCACCAGCACAATATCGGCATCCTCGCGGAGAGAAGCGCGCAGACCATCGGCGAAGGTCGGGCAGTTATTCGGCACTTCGCGCTGGGTGATGATGCTCTTCTTGCTGGGATGCACGAATTCGATGGGTTCCTCCACGGTGATGATGTGGCGTGCGAAGTTCGTGTTGATATAGTCGATGAGGGCGGCGAGTGTGGTGGATTTACCGGAACCGGTGGGGCCGGTCACCAGCACCAGGCCTGAGCGCATCTCACCGAAACGCTTGATCTGCTCGGGCACGTTGAGCTGCTCCAGGGTCAGAATCTTGGTCGGGATGAGACGGAACACGCAGCAGTAACCGCGCTGCTGTTTCATGAAGTTGCAGCGGAAACGGGATTTTTCGTCCATTTCGTAGGCAAAGTCAGCATCGCCGATCTCGCAGTATTCCTTCCACAATTTGGGCGGGCAGATGGGTTCCATGAGCTCCACCATCTCTTCGTGGGTGAGCGGCTCCTCGCGGATGGCGGTCACATCGCCATGCACGCGGATTTTCGGCGGTTCGCCCTCCGAGAGGTGAAGGTCAGAGCCACCCTGGTCCACCAGGGCCTGGAAAAATACGTCAATCTTGTTCTTCATTTCGAGAAAAAGGGGTAAATGGTTTCAGTTCAACTCAGGCCTGGGCAGGTGCGGCAGGTTCGGGGTGTTCCTTCAGGAACTTCTCCATCATCACGCGGTCGGTAGCGCGGCCAAGACATTCCTCACCGGAGATGATGCCCTCCAGATACAACTGCTGCAGGGAATCATCCATCAGTCGCATACCCTGGTTCTTACCCGTCTGGATGAAGCCGGGAATCATGAAGGTCTTGCCCTCGCGGATGGCGTTGGCCACGGCGGCATTGTTCACGAGAAGCTCCAGAGCCATCACGCGGCCCGTGCCATCCTTGCGGGGAACCAGCTGCTGCGAGAAGATACCGCGCAGCGATTCGGAGACCATCACGCGGATGTGGTCCTGCTCTTCCACGGGGAAGGCATCCAGAATACGGTCAATCGTGCGGGCGGCAGAGCCGGTGTGCAGCGTACCAAGCACAAGGTGGCCGGTTTCTGCAGCAGAGAGCGCCAGCGAGATGGTTTCCAGGTTGCGCATTTCACCCACCATGATGACATCCGGGTCCTCACGCAGAGCGCCACGCAGGGCTCGGCCGAAGGATTCGGTGTGCGTATGCACCTCGCGCTGGTTCACATGGCAGCCCTTGCATTCGAACACCGTTTCGATGGGGTCTTCCATGGTGATGATGTGGTCGTGGCGGTCGCTGTTGATGAAATCGATGATGGAGGCCAGCGTGGTGGACTTGCCGGAACCCACCGATCCCGTCACCAGGATGATACCATTGGTGAACCGGGTAAGCGGTTCCACGTATTCGGTGGGCAGGTTGATTTCCTTCATCGAGAACACGCGGCTGTTGATAATGCGGTAACAGATATCATAGCCCAGGCGCTGGGAAACCACAGAGGTACGGTAACGCCCCAGCGCATTCTGGTAGGCGAAGTCCACATCGCCCACTTCCTTGAGGCGATTCCATTCCTTCTCACCGAGGAAACTGTTCACCAGGGCCAGTGTATCATCCTTTGTCAGCACCGGGGCACCTTCCCACATGGGCTGGAGCGTGCCATACCGGCGCCACGAGGGAGGATTGGCAGACGGCAGATGAATATCGGAGCACTTGGCATCAATACCCTGCTTCAGGAAATCATCCACATGCAGGGAAAGCAGAATCAGCAGAGGGCCTTCGGCCTGGGCATAGATGTAGGCGTGGTATTTGCCGCAGGGACCATCGGCGATGAAGTCAACCACTCCCTTCTCTTCCAGCTCGGCGCGCTGCTCCGGGGTGGTGCAGCTCGCGACCAGCTTGTTCGTATCATCGGCGGTCAGCACCCCGGCCGAATCAGCCACCGGGGCATAGGCACCGGCCTGCATCCAGTACGGCTGAAGCCCGGGCCCCAGGTACATCGTGGGGCTGAATATGGTCTTACCCAGCTTCAGGTACTCACCAACATTATCATAGATGTAAGTAGAATCACTCATGGCGGTTACGCTCCACTCTATCACTTTTCACCCACCATGGCGAGCAAAAACATGAGCAACGGGCCAACTTGCACACGCGAGCCCAGTCGGCACGATACTTTAACCAAATAGTAATGAGCGAATAGCGAACAATTGAACGCGTACATATTTCGTTGATTTCCGGCATATAAGCGCAAGCCCTCAGCCTTAAACCGGTTTTCCGGGCTTGACCCTGCCAGAGGCGCGGGGTATACTCTGCGCCATGAGTAATTATGCGCTGATTCTCGCCGGCGGCAGCGGCACCCGGTTCTGGCCGCTTTCACGCAATGCCAAGCCCAAACAACTTCTCGATTTGTTCGGCAGCGGCACCATGCTGCGCCAGGCCATCGACCGCGTAAAAGGGCTGGTGCCGGCAGAAAACATCTTCATTCTCACCAACCACCTGCAGGAGGCCGAGGTGCGCCGCCAGGCTGCCGAGCTGCCCGCCGAAAACATCGTGGCCGAGCCCGCCCGCCGCGACACCGCCCCCGCCGTGGCCCTGGGTGTGGGGCTCATAGCCGCCCGCGACCCGCAGGCCAACATGATTATTATCCCCAGTGACTCGCTCATCCTGGACGACAACGCTTTCCGCGCCCTGGCTGAGGATGCCCTCTCCCTAGCCGGGCGCGAGGCTGCGCTCATCACCATCGGCATCAAGCCCACCTGGGCCTGCCCCAGCTATGGCTACATCGAACGCGCCGGCAAGCTGGAGGATGCCGCACTCACCCACAATTGCTACGAGGTGGTACGCTTCCGCGAAAAGCCGGACACCACCACCGCCGCCGAATACCTGGCCAGCGGCAATTTCTCATGGAATGCCGGCATGTTCATCTGGAATGTGGCTCATGTGCGCAGCCAGCTGGCCTCCCACAGCCCGGAGCTCGCCGGATTCATCGACCGACTGGCAGCGGCCAGCGACCTGCCCGCCTTCATCGGCAGCGAGTTCCCCCAGCTCACTCCCATTTCCATCGACTTTGCGCTACTGGAAAAAGCTGACCGAGTGCTCAATTTCGAAGCCACCTTCGACTGGGATGATGTGGGCTCCTGGATTTCTGTGGGCAAGTACCTGCCGCAACAGGAGGGCGGCAACGTGAGCAACAGCCCGCTGAGCCAGGTGCAGGCCGGCAACAATATCGTGTTCACCGATTCCGGCAAGCGCGTGGCCCTGGTGGGCGTGGATGACCTCATCGTGGTCGATACGGGCGATGCCCTGCTCGTGGCCCGCCGCTCCGAGGCCGATAAGATTAAGAACGTCGTCTCCGGCCTGCCGGAAAACCTGGTCTGATGCACCCCGCTCTCGGCATAGATTACGGAGAAGCCCGCATCGGCATTGCGGCCACAGATGCCTGCGGCATTCTCGCGCACCCGGTGGAGAGCATCCACCTGCAACGCACCGAGCCGCTGGAGCGCATCGCCACCCTGGTGGCCGAGCGCGGCATCCGTACCCTGGTGCTGGGGCTTCCCCTCCGCATGGATGGCACCGAAGGCACCGCCTGCGCCAAAGTGCGTGCCTTTGGCGACAAGCTGCATGCCCGCCTGCCCCAGCTCCCGCTCATCTATGTGGATGAATACCTGACCACCACCGTGGCCCAGGAAAAACTGCACCAGGCCGGGAAAAAGGCAAAGAACTTCCGCCCCATCATCGACCAGGCCGCCGCAGTGGAAATCCTCAACAACTGGCTGGACAGCACATCCTCTGAGCTTCCCTACCCCGGTTGATGAGGCAAAATCAGCCATTTCCACCAAAACTTTGCCATAAAAGTGCCAAAGTTGCTTGCAAACAGTTGGTCGGAGTGCTACAATCCTCAGCGGAGCCGTGTATACCGGTTCTTCAATTTTTCAACCAAATAACAACAACCATGTCACTCGAAACATTCTTCAATCCGAAGAGCATTGCAGTCGTCGGTGTCTCCGCCGACCCCACGAAGCTGGGCGCCGTTGTATTCAACAACATCATCTCCGCTGATTACAAGGGCAAGCTTTACGGCATCAACCCCAAGATGGCCGGTCAGGAACTCTGCGGCAAGCCCTGCTATGCCAGCGTGGATGCCCTGCCCGAACCCATGGACCTGGTCGTTATCCTCGTTCCCGCCCGTTTCACCGAGGCTGTGATTGACGCCTGCATCGTGAACGGCACCAAGAATATCTCCATCATCACCGCCGGTTTCGCAGAAGTGGGTGAGAAGGAACTCGAGAAGCGCATCGCCCAGAAGTGCCTGGACAACGGCATCAACCTGCTGGGGCCGAACTGCCTGGGCCACATCTCCACCTTCGACAACGTGAACGCCTCCTTCGCCGACGGTTTCCCCGCACGCGGCAACGTGGCCTTCGTTTCCCAGTCCGGTGCCTACTGCTCCGCCATCATGGACTGGGCCGCAGGCAAGGGCATAGGCTTCTCCCACTTCATCTCCATCGGTAACAAGGCCGTGATGGGTGAGGACACCCTGCTGGCCGCCCTGAAGGACGACCCCAACACCAACGCCTTCGTGTTCTACCTGGAATCCCTCAAGAATGGCAAGGAATTCCTCAAGGTGATTAAGGAAGTTTCCGACACCAAGCCCTGCGTCATCATGGAGCCCGGCAAGAGCGCCAAGGCTCAGGCCGCTTCCCTCTCCCACACCGGTTCCCTTGCGCCGAACTACCGCGTGCTGGAAATGGCCCTGCAGGGTGCCGGTGCTATCCAGGCATACAACGACCGCGAACTCTTCGGTCTGCTTGAGGTGCTGCAGTACTGCAACCACAACCAGTTCGACGGCCAGGTGGCCGTGCTGACCAACGCCGGTGGCGTGGGTGTGCTCACCTCCGACCTTTGCGAAGAAGCCGGTCTCGACCTGGCCCGCCCGAGTGAGAAGACCATCGAGGCCCTGCGCGCCGTGCTTACCCCCGAGGCTTCCCTGGGCAACCCCATCGACGTGGTGGGCGATGCCAAGGCCGACCGCTACGAGGCTGCCCTCAAGGTGCTCTGCGAGAGCGGTGAGTACAAGAACATCCTCGTGCTCCTCACCCCGCAGCGCGTGACCGACTGCCCCGGCACCGCCGAAGCCGTCATCAAGCTGGCTCCCCAGTACCCGGACGTGAACATCTACTGCTCCTTCGTGGGTGGCGCCCGTGTGGACGAAGGCCGCGTGCTGCTCGACAAGGCCAAGATTCTCAACTACGAGTACCCGGCCGACATCGTGCGCCTGCTCGGTCTGCTGAAGGCCCAGATGGCTTTCCGCGGCAAGAAGCTCGCCACCTGCGAGACTGGTGAAGTGCCCGCCGAAATCAAGGCTGCTGTGACCGCCGCCAAGGAAGCCGGTCTGGCCTCCCTGCCCCAGGACACCGTGAACATGCTCATGGACCACTACGGCATCGATTACCCGAAGT
>JAFWYD010000054.1 GCA_017517805.1 Akkermansia sp. | reverse complement strand
GTGGAGGGCTTGCCCACCACAATGTATTCGCCGGAAGCACCCACAAACTGGTTGTCGGGGTACTTCACATCCGGCAGCACAATGGTCTTCTCGGTGGGGTCGGTCTCCGGGGTATTCTTCAGCGGGTCCACCGTGGGGAACACTTTGGCCAGGATGTCGCGCCCCTGCTGAAGTTCCTGCCACCTGGCAGCACTAAGCTGGGCATACTTCTCGCGCAGCTGCTTTTCATTATTGAGGTAGGCCACCATGGCAGGGGTAATCTGGTTGTAGTTACCCTTGCTCTTCATAAGCGCCACGCGGGCTCGCTCATAGAGGGCCTGCACCGCCGGGTCCTGCGGATAAGTCTTCATGAGCGTCTGAATGCGGTTGAGAGCCTCATTCTTACTGCGGTACATCGTGTTGGCACTCCCTTGGGAACGTCGCACCTCAGCTTCAAATTCCTTCAAGTAGAATTCGGTGTACCCCAGTTCTCGTGTACTGGCTTTCTGAGGGGCGGCAAAAGCACTCATCACCATCATAGGCAACAACGCTAAATAGATTTTTTTCATTGTGTGTATTCAGTTTGTGTTAATAATATCAAAAAACTTATTTTCTGCTGCGAGCTTTGCGCAAAATGGCACGGATTGTTGCCGCATGGGGGCCGGCAATGCAATCATCCACGGTTACATTCCTATCATTGACAATCTCGAGATCGGCCCCATGGTCCACAAGCCACTGCACCAGCCCCACATGGCTGAGAGAGCATGCGTAGTGCAAGGCGGTGTTCCCCTTCAGCTCGCGTGTTGTATAGTCGGGGTTACGCCGCGCCATAATCTCAGGGAGAATTACGCTCAGGCGCTTGCAGTACAATCTCTCAGATGAAGTTTGATACTGACGGGCCTCAATATCTGCCAGAATATCGCTCATGCCGTCATCCAGAACCTGGGGTTCACCATCGGGTAAAGGTGCGGAAGGCAGCTGGATTGCGGGGTCATTGGGGCGCTCCTCACGCATGATGAAGGTAGCATTCCGCATGTGGCGGGTTTCACCATCCTCATGCCAGTAGATGTAGGCAGAGCCGCCCTCAGCCGACTGAAAAGTAAGCAGCACCTGCGCCATGAACTCCTTGTTCTCCAGCTTGAGGATGGCCACATTTCCCCCGCTGGAGGCACCATAGCTCACCGAAATATCCGGATAAGGCGTTTCCACGGAGCTGTCGGGATGGGGCGCGGTGAAGTTATTTCCTCCGGAAGCGGGAAAGCGCAGCAGCAGAGGTGCATCGAAACGGAACTCGAACCAATACTCCTCGGCAGGTTTTCTGTAAGGCTCAGACGTGGCCATCTCCACCTGATTCATCAGCACCACCACCGTCTTGCCTGCCACGGATGCAGGCGCATGCGCGGCATCACTCACCAAAGGAGCACCGCATGCAAGAACAACAGTAAGAGGGAAAAAAGTCTTCATGGCATATTACTTCGAATTCCGGGCATTGCGAAGAATAGCGCGTATCGCCCTCGCATTCGGGCCACCGATGCAGTCGTCCACACTCGCACCCCTCGCGGTTTTAGCATTGAGATTGGCCCCATGTTCTACCAGCCAGCGTACAATCTCCACATGGCTCAAACCGCAGGCATTGTGCAGCGCGGTGGTGCCATTGGCATGGGGAATGACATTGTCGATAGGGGCTCCCTCCATAATCTGGGGAAGTACGGTGAGCAGACGCTTCTGGTACAAGCGCTCCACTGCGGTCTTGTATTTGCGCTTCTCCAGCTCGCGTACCAGTTCGCCCAGACCATCGTCCACGCTCTGAATGGCTCCATCACTTTCTTCAGCCTGAGGCATGGTGACAAGCCCGGCGGTAGAAGTGGAGGGGCTCACGGCAAAATCTGCATGGCGGACATACCAGGAGCCTCCCTCATCATGCCACTCGATGCTGGCCCTGCCCTTTGTGGCGGAATGGAAACTGAGCACAACCCGCACGTGCATGTCATTTCCGGTGATGTGGATGCAGCCCTCGGCGGGGTCGTATGTCACCTTGACCGGCGGCCATGGAGAGTCGGGAGTTGACTCATAGAGTTGGTAGCTATACGTATTGTTGCCCTGGACGGGGAACTGCAAGGCCATAGGAGAGGCCGCGAGCTTGTTCCAGACTTCCGGCTGCTCGCCTCTTTCTGTTCTAGCCTCTTCTGCTGAGCCGAAATTCAGCACCACCAGTTTGCCGTTCAGGGAAATGGGTGCTGGGTGAGAAATCCTCTCCTCCGCCTGGGTGCAAAGAGCGACCGGAGCCGTTGCAAGAAGCAGTATCACAGAAAGACAACTTTTCATCATAGAAACGTAGTTTGGTTAGTAACCGAGAGCGCGTATGAGGGAATTAAAGGCCTCCTGCACCATGTTCCCGAACCATTCACTGATATCATCGGAATAGCGGTACAGGACACAGCCAAAGACGATGAGTGCCAACGCACCGGCTATTTCCTTGATGTAGTAGGTGAATACCTGCCAGCCGGTCATTTCCTCTTCCTTGGGGGTGGAGTTCTTTTTCTTAGCCATATGAAACGGAATTATTTAAGTATGAATGTTCCTGTGGTGGTGGTGGGCTCG
>JAFWYD010000053.1 GCA_017517805.1 Akkermansia sp. | reverse complement strand
TACAGCATATAGAAGCACAGGACTCGGTGTAACTATACAGTTGCATCCCTGTTTCATACATATCCCAAAGCGAACCAAGCCCCTTCTTGTAGCGAGTTTCGGCAAGGCGGTACGCCTTTTCGTGCAAGGCGAGTATGAAAGGCATATTGCTCATCCATGACTCGAAGTCAAGAGGGGCAGCCTGCACGGCATCTTTCGACACCAGATACTGGCATTGCAGACAAAGCACTTGCAAAGCATCCTCATCCCCGCAGGCCTTGCGCTGCTGCTGATAATCTTCCAGATGCTTTGCGGCTACATCTAAAGCCGGGCTTTCACCGCCAACGGCGAGTCCTAAGCACAATATGATAAAAAAGAACTTTCTCATGCTCTATCTCCTTGACATATAATAATACTTCCCGGCACCGAATCCGCAACAAAAAAATGGCAGAAAGTGCAGATTTTCTAATCAATAGACGCTCGCGGCGGGCGTTTTTTGCGCGGTGCGGGCATGTTATTGAGGCGGCCACTGGTTTATCTGTGGCATCAATCAATCGGAACAAGCATAGGACACAATATCGACCATCCAACCTATAGGCGTGGCAATGACGGAAAGCGGTACATCTGCCACCATACAACTCCAGGCCAAGGGGCGGCGTAACCGGTTCCCCCATGTGCGTTGCTTGGTCAATAATTCATACGGGCAGGATACTTTTGCATCCGGAAGTCTTACGCAAGTAGATAAATCAACTTCTTTTGCTGAAAGTAGCCGTATTTGGGAATCAGACTTTTCTCTCCCGGGCAGGGAAAAAAACTACATTCCCTTGTTTTACAGAGGACGATGGGATCTGCAAAAAGTAATTTTCGGGTGCACTAATGTCAGGATTCTTATTGTTGGGGTACATGTAAGGAACCACGTTAGTCCACATTTCTATGATATTCAGATGCCTGATAATGGGCTCTTTATTCTGAATAAATACTATGGGAATTTGCACGTAAACATAGTCCGAGCCTTGGTACACTTGCCTTAGTTCGCTGTCCGGATGTTCTTTCAGCTCCAACTTTCCTATTTCATCTAACCAGAAACCGGTTGTGATGATGGAACACGAGCTCAACCCCAGAGTCGCAAGGCACAAGGCCGCGGTGGCGAGAAAGCTCTGGAAAATTGTCATCATTATTCTCTATCTCCTTTACACATAATAATACTTCCCGGCACCGAAACCGCAACAAAAAAATGGCAAAAAACGCGATTTCCAGTCAAAACTTTTCCAAGCTGATGACTCGTTAGCTCCAGGCTTCGTCAAACACCGCATCAGGTACCCGTGGAAGGTGTTTTTTTGGAGCAACACCAGCATACGTTTTGCTGGTGCAAAAAATCAACCTTCCATTTTCATTGCTCTGATTTTGGCTATTTTTCTACCGTTTGGAACAATCTTTGGGACACATGTGCATTGGCGCAGTCGATACCGTTTTTGCCCTTGCATCGTGCTGGCGGTCGGCGTACAATGAGCGCAACACATACGCATTATGGAAAAGGACAGAATCACGCTGGTTGGCATTGGCTGCGGTTCCCGCACGCGCACGTACATGAAGTTGGCTATGGAATACCCGGAGCAGTTCCGCATTGTGGCGGCGGCAGACCCGGTGACCTGCCGCGCCGAGCAGGTGCGCGATTTTGCCCCGGAGGAGGAGCGCAGCAGCATCCGTCTCTTTGCCAGCGCAGATGAGCTGCTCAGCCAGCCGAAAATGGCCGATGTGGCCATCATCGGCACGCAGGACGACTACCACTTCGAGCCCGCCAGGCGCGCGCTGGAGCTGGGCTACGACCTGCTGCTGGAGAAGCCGATTGCCAAAACCCTGCGCGAGGCGCTGGAGCTGCGCGACCTGGCCGAGAAGCTGGGGCGCCGGGTGGCTATCTGCCACGTGCTGCGCTACACGCCGTTCTACAATGCCATCCGCAATGTCATCCGCAGCGGGGAGCTGGGCGAAATCATGACTTTCAATGCCAACGAGGGTGTGGGAGCCTGGCATTTCGGGCATTCCTTCGTGCGCGGCCACTGGGGCAACAGCGCCAAGTCCACCCCCATGATTGTGGCCAAGTGCTGCCACGATATGGATATTCTCTACTGGCTGCTCAACCGTCCCTGCGAGCAGGTTTCCAGCTTCGGCGAGCTTTCCTTCTTCCGCAAGGAATCGCTGGCAGAGCCGCGCCCTGCCCGCTGCACCGACTGGACCACCCCCATCGGCGAGGACCCGTGGGATGCCCGCAAATACATCACCGATGACAGCTGCCGCCGCTGGCTCAAGATGGTGATGGACGGTGTAGACGAAGCCACGCCGGAGGATATCACCGAATGGCTCAAGACCTCCCCCTGGGGCCGCGATGCTTTCCAATGTGAGGATAATGACCAGCCGGACCACCTGGTGGCCATCCTGCGCTACATGGGCGGTATCACCGGCACCTTCACCATGACCGCCTTTGAAGAGGGTCGTCACATCGAAATCTACGGCACCAAGGCCAAGCTGCGCGCCGGTGCCTTCTACAAGGAAAACGGCCCCGGCGAAATCACCATCACCGAGCATTTCTCCAAGAAGATGCGCACCGTCGCCATCGAGGAAGCCGCAGGCGGCTATGCCGGACACGGCGGTGGCGACTGGGGGCTGGTGAGCAACCTGTACAACGACATGCGCGTGGTGCAGGACACCTCGCTCATGACCACCCCCATCCAGGCCAGCGCGCACTCCCACGTCATCGCCTTTGCCGTGGAACACGCCCGCCGCACCGGCGAGGTGGTGGATATCAAGGAATTCGAGCGCCGAGTGCTTGCTGGTGAGCTGAATTACTGATTCGCGTCCCGCCTACATTCCCTGCCCACAGCCGGCAGCATTCACCATCACCCGAAAGGTCGACGATGCGCGCTGCCGGGACGGTGTGGAGGCCTCAATCGTGTGGATACCCGGTTTCAGGTGGGCATACCACTTACCATTGCGGCGTTCCACACGCAGGGTCGGGCTGAACCAGGAAGTAGCGGCCGGCGGCAGGGTGGAGCGCAGCTCGACCATGGAGCCGGAATGCGGCAAGGTGGGTTCCAGGGTCAGGGTACTGCCGTTGGCCGGGATGAGGATGGCCGGAGGGCGCGTATCCGCCTGGGTATCAGCCAGGGCATAGAGGTGCTTCAACGAGCAATCGGCATACCACTCGGCATAGCGGGCATCGAGAATGGCACGCCCGGCGGCATCAAAATCGCCAGCCGGGAGTCGCCGCAAATCGGCAGCGGTAGCCAGCTCTGCGCTGCGACAGACAGGCGGTGTGGCCGGGGTAGCAAGACTGCCGGTGCGGCAGTCAATCTCCACCCGGTGCAGAGAGTCCGGCATCTCCGGGAAACTTGCCGGGGTATCCTGGTGCAGCAGCCCGAACACACGGTGGAAAATGGGGCCGGCCCCGCTTACGCCGCTGATTTCCTGCATGGGCGACTGGTCGAAATTGCCCACCCAGACACCCACCGTATATTCCTTCGTGAATCCCACGCACCAATTGTCGCGGAAGTTGGAAGAAGTTCCCGTCTTGGCCGCCACACGAAAAGGGAAGCGCAGGTTCGGCGCCGTGCCGAAGGAAGGCACGCGAGCCTCCGTATCGCTCAGCACATCGGCCAGGCGGTAGCAATCATGCGGCGGTAGCAGCTCCGCAGGCTTTTCCGGGCGCAATGGCAAACGCGACTGCAGCGGCAGCAGGGAGCCCTGCCGTGCCAGCACCGAGTATGCCTGCACCAGCTCCCGCAGCGAGATGTGGGCATTTCCGATAGCCAACCCAAGGCCGAAATGCTGAGCCTCGCCCTGCAGCGCGAAGCCCAGTACGCGCAACAGGTCCATACATTCCTGCACGCTACCATAGCGGTTCATCGCCTCCATGGCCGGGATATTCTGCGAGCAGGCCAGCGCCTTGCGTATCGAGACAGGTCCCATGTAGTGCTCGTTGTAATTTCCCGGAGCCTGCACCCCGTCCATACTGCGATAAAGAGTCGGCACATCCGGCAGCACCGTGCCGGGCCATGCTCCATGCCGGAAAGCCATCAGGTACACAAATGGCTTGAGGGTGGAACCGGCCGAGCGTGGTGTGGTTGTGCCATCCAGCGCACCACCTCGGGGGCTTTCCGGGCAAGCCGCCGGCAAGGCCACCAGCACCTCGCCCGTGCGGTTATCCGCCACCACCACCGCCGCCTGGGAAACATTGCGGTTCTGCAAACGCTCCACTTCCTCGCGGGCAATGGCGGCACAGCGGCTCTGCAAGCCCGCGTCCAGGGTGAGCTGACCGGGTATCCCCTCTGCCGCAGCCGGGGCATTGATACTCCGGGGCTGCACGCCCAGCGGAGCCATCACCGGCTCACCCATACGCAGCAGAATCAGATTGCGGCGTTTCAGCGCCGCCTGGGGATGCCGCACCGGGTTGAGCTGCGTGGGCGATTTCACCAGCGCGACCAGCAGGGCGGCCTCCGGCGCGGTCAGCTCCCCTGCCCGCTTGCCGAAATAAAAGTGGGCCGCCGTCTCAGCCCCGCGGCACATATTGCTGAAATCGGCCCGGTTCAGGTAGGCTCGCAGCAGTTCTTCCTTGGTATGCGTCATTTCCAACCGCCGCGCCTGCAGCATCTCGCGCAGCTTGGTGCGCAGATTGCGCGGCGCGGGCGGGCTGTACATCTTAGCCACCTGCATGCTGATGGTACTGGCACCGGATTTCCCCTGCCCGCTCAACTGCTGCCAGGCGGCGCGCAGCAAAGCCAGCGCATCCACCCCTCCGTGGGAATAAAACCGCTTATCCTCTGCCACCAGCAAGGCATGCACCAGTTGCGGGGGCAATCCTTCCAGCGGCTGGCAGCGGTAGCCATCCTCCCCCGGCACATAGCCCAGTAAGCCCCCGCGGCGATCGGTCACGCGCGCATCCTCCGGCGGCGTGAGCACCGGCAGCGGCACGCAGAACGGCAGCAGATAATACGCCGCAGCAGCGATACCCAGCAGCCCCCCTGCAGCACCCAGCACTTTGAAACACAGCTTCACCGCGGTGCCACCTCAAATTGCTGCGGAATACTCAGGCCATGCACCTGCGGGCGGTACATGAGCTCCACCTTGGCACCAGGAGCCGTCACGCGACCGCTGCGCACCACGCGGGCCACATAGCGCACCTCCAGCTTGCCGCGGTTGCCCCAGTTATCCACGAAGACGCGCACGCGGTCCTTCAGGAACTCGCGGTGGCTCACAGCCGAAGACTGCCACCACAGGCAACCGGACTCCTCGCTCACCCCGGCAGGAAGCCCCTGGCTGCCCAGCTCCGGGTCCACCGCCTCAAAGGCAGCAGGAAGGCGGTCTTCGAGCACCACATAGCGCAGGTTGCGACCAGCAGAGGTGGCCGTGGAGTTCAGCGTCACACGCACCACATCACCCACGCGGAAGGTGCCGGCGGGCTTCCAGCTGCCATCGGGCTGCAAGGTCTCGTATCGGCGCTGCACAGCAAAGCCTTGATCCACCACCTTGGTGGGCTGTACCTTCTTGAGGTAGCCCTCAGCCTGGCCGTAGACATACACCGGGTTCTTCTCCACCTTGAAGGGAACCATCGTAGAGCTGGCCAGCAGAGCATACTGCTGCGGGGTAGCCGCCGTCACCATCTCACCATTGAGCAAAGCATTGGTTTTACTAAGATTGCCAACCTTCACATAGCGGCCCACGCACAGCGCCATCCATGCATTGCGCCAGGTGGAATGCTGCCCGGCTTCATCCAGCAGGTAGCGGCGAAGCAGCCCGGCCGTAGCGGATGCCTTCGGGGCTTCCTCCACCGCCAGCAGACACTGCAGCGCGCGAAGCGGCGGCAGGTGGTACTCCTCGATGGCGGGAGCCTTGGTGGCCAAAGCCTTCTTTTTGAGTGCCTCGGCCTGCTGATGCTTCAGCACCCGGGCCGCAAGTGCCAGCGACCAGCGTTCCTGGGCCGAAAGCGGCGCACTCTGGTTCTCCACGCGCTTGAGCACCGTATCCAGATATCCGGGCTGCAGGTTGCCAGTCAAGGCAAGCCCCACGAGGGCCATATAGGGGCGGGAACCTGCGGCATCCAACGCCTTTGCCAGGTCGCGTTTATCGCGGAGAGCGTTACCAATACCCATCATCAGACGCACCATGGAAACATAGGGCGAGAACTCACAGGCCTCAGTACCGTCGTCCCAGTAGGTGTAGCCACCATTTTCATCATGGTAACGCCCCTTCTTGAGGCTGCGGCGAGCCAGGCGGGAATCCACATCCGAAAGCACTTCTGCCACGTTCTTACCCTCCGGGAAGCTGATACCGAGAGCCGTCTGGAGCTCCTGGTGGAAAATCCAGGGAATAGCGGTGGAGCAAAGCTGCTCGCTGCAGCCGTAGGGATAGGTGAAGAGATACTGCAGCGGATACCCGATCCCCCCCAGCGGATTCGTGGTGAAGCTCACCTCCACCTTCGTATCAGGGCGGTAATCGCCGCGCATCCATTGCCCCAGGTTCCCGGTCTGACCAGGCTGAATCACCGCGCTGAAATTCTCGCGGATATAGGGCATGGGAGGCACGGCCTCGAAGCTCAGCTGCACACCATCCGAGCAGCGGGCAAGCATACCGCCCTCCGGGGCAGACTCAGCCTGCACCACCCATTGCAGTTTTACCGGGCCGGTGCGATTCACCTTCACCGGGAAATGCACCGTGACCGGGGCATCCCCCTGCAAGGTGACCGTCTGCCGCCGCTGCGGCAGCTGCACATTCTGCCCACCCATGGTCACAATCCAGCGGATGGGCGCGCCATTAGCCGCCTCAGGCAGCTCGGCAGGCAGCATGCTCAGCGTTACTGGCAGCAGCAGTTCATCGCCCTCGGTGGCGCTCATGGGGGCCACGGGTTCCAGCATCACCGGCTTGGTCACGTGGTATCCGGCCTCGCCCGAGCCGAATTTATCCCCCGCCGCCGCCACAGCCATGAGGCGGTAGCGCGTCAGCGTATCCGGGTTGGCATAAGTAGCCGAGAAGCGACCCTGGGCATCGGTCTTCACCGAGGAAAGCCAGAGGGCGCAGGGATTAAAATTGCGGCGCAGGCAGGAAGCCGCCTCATCGGATACATCCTCTTCCATCTCCATATCATCGCCACCTCCACCGATGAACACGCCCTTATTGCCGAAATAGCGGCTCCCCAGATTCTCGCTCACCAGCTGCCCGAGCCCGGAGAAAGTACCCACGCAATGGTCGCGGCTTTCCATACTGTAAAAATAGCGCCCCGGGTCGGGCAGATTGTAGCCCATCACCTGCAGGGTACCTTCATCCTCCGCAAAGAGGGTCACCTCCGCACCGGCCACCGGTTTACCGGCGGCATCCGTAATCACGCCGCTCACCTGGCACGGCTCACCCGGCAGCAGGGATTTCTGCGAAGCCTGGAGCTGCACCTTCAGCTTCTTTTCCACGGCCTCCACCCGCACCAGGCAGGTTCCCATCTTGAGCAAGGGCTTACCATCAGCCCCGCGGGCACCGGCATTCTGCACCAGGCTCACGCTCACATACACCCCGGGAGCATCTGCAGCCTCCAGCGGCACCTCTATCACCGGGTTGTCCACCGTCACCTGGCGGCGCAGGTGGCGCAGCACCTTGCCCCGCTCCACCGTCACCAGCAGCTCTGCATCCACCGGGGTCTGCACCAGCACACAGGCCGTCTCACCCGGCTGGTAGGAATCCTTATCGGGCAGCAGATTCAGCCCGGTATCCCCGATGTATTCCCAGGGAGAGACATCACTGCCCCACACGTAGTGGCGAGTCGCGCTATAGAACTTGCGCCCCTCTGCATCGCAGCCTCTCAGCTCCACATCGTAGCGCCCGGCTCCCTCCACCGGAATCTCCAGCTTCTGCGGGGTACCTGTCAGCTGCACCGGAATCTTGCGCTGCGTGTTTTCATCTGCCGCGTTGCGGATGGCCGATTTGAAAACCGAGCCATAGCGGTACGGGTGGAACACCGTGCGCTTCACCGTGACCTCAGCGGCCAGCGGCTGGCCATCCCAGGCGCTGCCATCGGGCCTGACCGCCACCAGCTCCACCGGCATGGTGCCGCCGACCGGGGCCAGAATCGACTTGGGTCGGATACCTCCGTACACTCCCGCTGGATGCACCATCTGCTCCTGCACACTCTTCACACTCAGTTCGTTTCCATTGGTCACCGTGGCGGTGGAGACCACGCGCAAGGTCCTGGGTTTATCCGGATTCGGCAACGTAAAACTCACGCCGCCCTGCCCGGCATCATCCAGCGTGCTGCTCTGCGTATCGGAGTGCCGCTCTCCACCATGCGCGATACCTCTGTAGTACCCCCATGGATTCTCGGTATAATCACCAAAACGGAACCCTTGCCATTGCGGCTGGCGGGGATGGAAGTTGCTGGGTTCGTAGACAAGACGCCACTCCACCTTGCCCCGGGCCACCGGGGTGGTCGTAAGATTCGTGGCCTTGGCTTCCACTTTTGCCAGGCCTCTGGCCACATCGATATTCAGGGAGCTTTCCACCTCAAACTCATTGCGGCGAAATTCCTTGCAAGGCAGGCTGATGGAAGCGGCGCGGCCGAGGTTCAGCATTTGGACCTCCTTACCTTTCAGCACTGCCTTATCCGGGCTCGTCTCCTGCTCATCACCCTTGTATTCCAGACGGAACGTCACCGTATAGTTTCCCACGGCATTCATGGGCGCCTCCACCGTAAAGCTACCGTTTTCCTCCAGCTTCACCGGCAGGGTGGTTACCTTTTCGCTATTGCAATACAACTCTGCCGTGATTTTTTCCACCTCCGGCAGCAGGATTTCATTATTCTTCACCCAGCGGATGAGGCCCTTCACGTGCGCCTTTTCCCCGGGGCGGTACAGCGAGCGGTCGCTGAAAAGGTACACCAGCGGCTCCGGCAAGTCTGCCGGGCAGATTCCTCCCTCCATGAGCATCTTATTCTTCCAGGTATCGCCATGGTTCACCGCCCAGTCCATCTTGCGGGGTTCATGGCGCAGGATGACGCTGTCGTCCGCTGTGCAGAGTTGCAAGTAGCGGGTCGCTGCCGGGAATTCTCCCTGCACGAGGCCATCCTTCACCGGTAGCTCGCCCAGCGTATCGCCCCCGGCATCCAGCAGCCGCAGCCGGGCTTCCTGCACCTCGTCTGCGGTGCTCAGGTGGTAGGCCCAGCCGAACAGATGGCGGCCATTCGTCTTCCAGAGCAGGCCCAGATCCGTCACCTGCACCAGCCCCTGGTTCATGCACGGAGTCTCGCTCCTGCGCATCGGCTCACCCTCTACCTCGACCATGTAGAAGCCCCCGACCGGCTGGCCGGGGAACAATTCGGCCAGCGGCAGGCTGATTTCCGAATCCGGAGAAGCAGGCAGCTCCCTTTCCACCGCAGCCAGCACGCCGGGCAGCTCATCGCTATCGATGCAGTTACCCTCTAAATCCTCGTCATCCAGCTTCGCCTCCACGCGAGCCGACTCGCGGGCTTCCTCATCATCCCAGTCGAGTCGCTCACCCGTGTAACGAGTACCGTAATCCGAAAGCAGGCGTACTGCGTCCTTTGCTTCCCCCCGCAACTTCCAAAGACGGATTTTACCGCCTTTCACGCGGCCATAGCGGCAGCGGATGGTGGTACTGCCGCGCAGCTGCAACTGGCTGGCACACACATCAGTATAGATATACGGAGCCCTGGGGCGCAACACGGTCACATCTTCCGACACCTCCGGTCGTTTATCCTCATCGAAAGGCAGCACCCCCTCGTACATCCCCACCGAACGCAACTTGAGTTCCAGTCCTCCGGTGTCGGCAAGAAGGGTCATGCCGGAGCAGCATTGTTTCAGGCTGCCGCCCAGCATCCGCACCTCCTGCAGGTGCATCTTCTGCGGAGCAATGACCACCTCCTTCCCCTTCACCATGGCTCGCAGCGCGCCATCCCGCCATTCCATTTTCTGGCAGCTCTCCGTATCCTTGGTATCCGCCAATGCCAGCCCCCACTCAAACTGCCGGAGCAGCTCCTCTGGCGTGCAGGCTGCGGCGGGCATATCCAGCTGCAATTCCAGTTCATACTTTCCGGGAGCCTTGCAGATATTGGTAATCTCATGCTTCCACTCGCGCGCCAGCTGAAAGACGATATTCGACGGGACAAAGCTTTCCCCCTTTTCTTCCCAGCGCAAATGGGGCATATAGACACTAAAGCTCCCCCCCGGCACCACCGCTGGCACCTCCAGCAGCCAGGTATGCGGCAACTCTTCATCCTTCGGCAAACCGGCAGCAACAGCGCGCTCCTCTTCGCCCACCCGGTGCCCCATGCAGGATTTGAAGGCCCACCAATGAGCCAGCGCATCGGCCACCGTAGCCGGGCGGCTCGTCACCGGATAACGTTTGTCCCCCATCTCGATGAACAGTCCCCCAAGACGGGATTGGAGTATATCAGCGTACTGAGCCTCATCCGCACGCAGGAAGATGTCACCATTATCGCACTTCCCTGTAGAATAACCATAGAAATGGCGGCTCGTACCCAGCTTCTTCACCAGCGGGGGAATGGCCTCTCCATTCAGACCCTTCACCCCCTCCGGCACCTCCAGCGTGAACACCTCCAGCACAGGCAGATCGCGCAAGGGCTTCACCCGCAGGCGCGAAGTACTCAGCCACTCCAGCGCCACATCATCCGCGTGGCTCACCTTCACCACCCCGGGCTTCACCGGCTTACCGACCTCCTCCGCAGGCACCATCGGCACCGGGAAATCCACCATCAGCTCAAAGGAATCCGACATCTGGTAATAATACGGAGGCGGCGTCACCACAGGAGCAGGCAAGACAGCTG
Source organism: Akkermansia sp. (assembly GCA_017517805.1). Taxonomy (GTDB): domain Bacteria; phylum Verrucomicrobiota; class Verrucomicrobiia; order Verrucomicrobiales; family Akkermansiaceae; genus Akkermansia. The sequence goes on along the minus strand of JAFWYD010000053.1, from coordinate 378 downwards.
CCGTCTCTGCTGCCGGAGCCGCCTCCACCAAAAGAGGCTGCATCCCGCCCAGGGTAAGCAGGGAAAAAGCAAGGGCTAACGATTTTTTCATCTTCATGGAACGATAGGGGTATACTAACTGAGGCGCGTTCCGGCGATGACTTTGTGCCATCAATGCACCCGGAATAACATTTTTTCCATACTCTACCACCCCGAAGCGCTTTTCACAAGCTCAAAATCCTGCCTCTGCCCATTCTGCCACATGTGTCCCAAAGATTATGGAAAAATAGCCCTGAACGATATAAGGGCATAGTGTTCTGTGAGAAAATTCGTAGCAGGGTATCTCCCGCCTCACCATCGGCAGTAAGCATGCATTTGTGGCTCTATCGGCGTAAGCCG
>JAFWYD010000052.1 GCA_017517805.1 Akkermansia sp. | reverse complement strand
GGTTTCCCAATGCCCGGTTTGTTTTTTGGGAGGGGAGATTGGGGAACGATATTTTTGCCTGCGGCAAAAACGATATTGGCCTGCGGCCAACGATATTGCCGCTGTGCGGCAACGATATTCATGCCTGTCGGCATGAACGGGGGGGGCTGTATATAAGTACTGATGAGCTTTGGCGGGCATTGGGAGGAGGTTTCCCAATGCCTGCTTTGTTTTTTGAGGAGGGAATTTGGAGAACGATATTTTTGCCTGTCGGCAAAAACGATATTGGCCTTTGGCCAACGATATTGCCGCTGCGCGGCAACGATATTCATGCCTGCGGCATGAACGGAGGGGGGGAGGCTATGTGATGCTGGCGGCGTGGATGCGGGTGATGGGGAGGGGGAGTTGCATGTCGCCCAGCCAGTCGAGGGTGGTGGTGGTGATGAATAGCTGCGCTTCTGCGGGAAGCATGGCGAGCAGGGCTCGGCGGCGGGCTGTGTCGAGTTCGCCGAAAATATCGTCGATGAGCAGGATGGGGGCTTTCCCCGTTTCTTCCTGGAGGAGCCCGCTCTGTGCCATTTGCAGGGCTATGGCGAGGGTGCGCTGCTGGCCTTCGGAGGCAAACTCTGCTGCGGATAAGGCGCCGATTTCCAGGGAAAAATCATCGCGGTGAGGACCGGTGGTGGTGAAGCCGGTGCGCTCATCGAGCTCCAGGCTGGCTTCCAGCGCCTCGGCCAGCGGAGTGGTGGCTGCGGGACGGTAGGTGAGTTGTACTTGCTCGGTTCCACCGGAGATTCCCCGGTGGTGATGGTCGATGTGAGGATGCAGCCGCATGAGGAGTTGCTGCCTGAGTCGCATGAGGAGTTCCCCGTGCTGCGCAAGCAGGGCTGCGTAGCTTTGCAGCGCAGCTTTGCTCCGGCGTGGATGGCGGAGCAGGGCGTTGCGGTTTTTGAGGGCTTTGCGGTAGGCCTGCAGGGCCTTGCGGTAGGCCGGGTGCCATTGGCAGCCGAGAAAGTCGAGGTATTTGCGGCGTTCTTCTGCCGGGCCGCTCACGAGGCTCATATCGCTGTTGGCCAGCCAGGTCACGGGGGAGGAATCGGCCAGATAGTCGCTGTAGTCGCGGCGCTCGGCTCCATTCACCTGCATGCTGAGCTTGCGCTCGCGCCAGAGCAGTCTGCGAGTGCCTTCTTCTGTTTCCAGGGAGATGCCGAATCCCCAGCCGCCCTGGAGTGCCAGCTTGTCGAGTTTGCTGGCACGGGGACTGTGCAGGGTGAGCGCAAAACAGAGTGCCTCCATGAGGCTGGTCTTGCCCTGCGCGTTGGCCCCGAGCAACACGGCACCCTCTGCCGGTATCTCCCAGCAGAGGGTGCTGTAACAGCGGAAATTGCTCAGACGCAGGGTGTTGAGCATATAAAAGCTGTGGCGGGTGGTCAGGCTTCGATCGGAAGCGCGCGAATGGCATCCATAATTTTCTTGCCGATATTGCGCTGGGCATCGCGCCCCTTGGCCTTCAGCTCTTCGGGGGTAAACTGAATCGGGTCACCTACCGAAAGCGTGATGGGGCGGAACTTGAGTCTGCTGCTGTGAATCGGCAGGCAGTCATACGCGCCTTCGATGCGCACCGGTTGCACTGGTACCGTGGCCAGTTTGCTGAGAATAAGGCCGATGCCGGGCATGGCATCGTGAATTTCGCCATCGGGGCAGCGTGAGCCTTCCGGGAAGATGATGATGCGCCCCCCATTCTTGACGGTGCGGAGCACCTGGATGATGCTGGCGGGGTCGGGGCGAGCCTGGTCGATGCCGATGGTGTTGCAGTATGGCAGCACCTGCTTGAGGATGGGGGCATCGAAGAGGGTCTTGCGGGCCAGGAAGAAGACTTCATTGCGGTAGAGGGAACCCACCAGGGGCGGATCCAGGAAGCTCTGGTGATTGGCCACGATGATGCAGGGGCCTTCTTCGATGAGCTTTTCTCGCCCGAGGACTTTCAGGTTGAAGAAGGAGTTGAAGAAGCAGCTTGCGGTGCCGCGCACGATGAGGTAAAGCAGGGAACGGTTCATGTCGTGTTGAAAAGGAGAAAAAAGTTAGCAGGTTTCGAGTTTGGCGCGGATGTCTGCCGCAATGAAGCTGACGACCTGGTCGATGCTCATATCCGATGTGTCTACCAGCAGGGCATCATCTGCCTTCTTGAGCGGTGCGCAGGCGCGCTGGGAGTCCTTCTTATCACGCTCAGCAATGGAATCGGTGATGCCTTCTGCTGCGCGGCGGGCGGCGCGCACCTCTTCGGAGGCGGTGACAAAGTATTTGAACTTCGTTTCGGGGAAGACGACGGTGCCGATATCGCGCCCTTCCATGACCACGGCTTCGCGGGTGTTGTACTCGCGCTGCTTCTCTACCAGGAAGGTGCGGACTGCCGGGATAGAGGCGATGGTGGAGACGTTCTCATTGGTGCTCTGCTCGGTGAGTTCAGAGGAGAGGACCCGGCCCTCGAACACAACGGTGGAGGTGGCACCGTCCTTGCCGAAGCTCAGGGGAATCCCCGGGAGAAGGGCTTCCACAGCAGCGGTATCGGCCGGGGCGATTCCCTGTTGCAGGGTGTACCAGGTGACCGCTCGGTACATGGCACCCGTGTTGATGAAGGTGTAGCCCAACTCTTTGGCAATGAGTTTGGCTACGGTTGATTTTCCGGAGGCGGCAGGCCCGTCAATCGCAATGGCAGGGGGATTCATACTGCGCGTGATTATATCTGTTTTTTTTTGCGCTGTCGAGCAAAAACGCATGGATCGAAGGGGGGGATACGGCAAAGGAACAGGATACACCGGAGATTGGGGGCGGGCTTCGTGCGCAGCTGCCACAAAAAAAGACCTGCGATAGCAGGCCTTTGCATGAGAGAGCGGATGATGGGATTCGAACCCACGACATCAACCTTGGCAAGGTTGCGCTCTACCACTGAGCTACATCCGCAATGTTTTTGGTGAGAGCGGATGATGGGATTCGAACCCACGACATCAACCTTGGCAAGGTTGCGCTCTACCACTGAGCTACATCCGCGTGTTTTTGGTGAGAGCGGATGATGGGATTCGAACCCACGACATCAACCTTGGCAAGGTTGCGCTCTACCACTGAGCTACATCCGCGTTTGCTTTTCCACGTGTGCCGTGGAAGCGGGAGCTATTATACTCATCTGCGGGTGTGAATCAAGCCTTTTTTTAGAAAAAATGAGATTTGTTGCAAAAAAAGGCAATTTTACTTGTGTGAGCCGAGGTATCTGGTAGAATGAAGGCAATCAGGTTATCATGAAGCGTTTTTTATTGATTATGTTAGGGATTTTATTGATTATGTTAGGGATAATGGGAACTTTTCCTGGATCTTCTGCTGAGCAGAATCAGGTTGAGCAATATAGCAGTGCGTCCAACCAGACGGTGACAATTTGTTTCCCCGAGCCGTTGGTGAGTTACACGGCGGTGGAGAATGGCCAGAGCCCGGCGGCAGATCTGAGCGATAAGGACAAGGGGCTTGATTTGTTCACCATAAGCGGTGATGATGCCCACAAACCCGTGGTGAGATGGAATGACCAGGACCGCTTGACGATTCAATTTGCACCGGGAACCTCCTGCACAACGAGATATCAGTTGAAGCTGGTGCCGGGGACAAAATATCTGGGTGGGGGCGAAGCTCCGCAGGAGCCTATCGAGTTCTGCTGCCCGCCGGACCGCTTGAGCGGCCATGCCTTTATGGATTCGCGGGGACTGGGGGTGATGGTCTGCCCTGGTAGTCATACGACTAAGGAGAGCCGGGAATTTTCGGTCGAAAGCGCTCCTCGGTTCGTGTTCCGGGAAGCGCGGCGGAAATTCTTTTCCGGCGAGTTGTATTACGCCGGCGGCGTGGAGGCCACGGTGGAGCCGGCGTACTTGAAGCAGGGTCTCAGCCCGGATTCGTTGAAAACGCTTCACTCGCGCGGCGAAAAGGCGTGGAAATCGCTGAGGGAGGATTCGGTGCTTCCGGGGCATGTGGTCGTGCGACCGGAGAAATCGCTGGATGCGGATAAGGAGTGGCACTTGTTGCTGGAGGGGGCGGGGCAGGGGTTTTCAGCTACATATCCGGTATGCAGTATGGCTACCCCGCAGCCGGAATTGGGCAGCGGGGTGGATTGGAAGGATGGGGATGGCAAGTACCGCATGCGGGTGTTGTTCAGCGAGCCGATGAATGTGGCCGATATGCCCGGTCTGTTTGAACGCATGCAGCTGATTGTGGGGCAGAATGCTGCCCGGAATGCCGGTAGTGGCCGGAAACTCCTGAAACTGGGTAACCAGGAAATCGAATTCCGTTATGCCGGGGTTGTGGAGCCGGAGATGGTGAATATGCACAGCCGATACTGGCGTGGGGATGAATCCGGAATGCCGGAGATGGTATACAAAGCGCCCGGGCGCGTCCTCGGATTTGAGGTAGAGGTGTCTGCCAGTGCTCCAGTCCTGCTGGATGTGGTGCTGCCGGCAGATACGGCATCGTACCTGGGCTGGAAGATGCAGGGGGAGCACAGACACCGCCTGGCCCTGAACCCGGCATGGCCGGAAATCTGCCCTGGTAAGAGTTGTACTGTCCCGGTCAAGGGAGACCGTTGCCTGCGTCTCCCCTACGCCAACCTCTCGGGGGTGAAGGTGAGCGCCTGGCGTCTGACGCATGAGATGACGGCTACGGCGCTGGGGCATAAGCTGAGCAGCTCAGCTGAAGTGGCTGCGTTGAAACTGGAGTGCGATTTGATGAATGCTCGAGAGTGGCGTGGTATGGAGGTGGATGCCGATGAGCAGAACTTAGAGGAACAGCGGCTCGCCCACGCCAGCAAACTGGCCCGGGAAGCCGCGGATCGCAGCCGCACGGTGTTGCAGGGAGCAACTGCTTTCTCTCCGGTGGAGTTGAAGACGGGGGCTTCCGGTATGCGCCAGAAGGGGGAGATGATTCTGAGGCTGGATGATGCGGTGGGGGGTGTTCCTGCTCCCGGTATGTATCTGCTTCGCCTGGAGCCACAGGGCAATGAGCAGGTGCGCGCGGCGTTGCGCTTGAATGAGCGCGATGAAAAATCGCTTGATTCTCATACGGATGTATTGGTGCAGGTGACTGATCTGAATGTGACCGTGGGGGAACGCGCGCTGATGGTGAACCGCTATTCTGATGGTCTGCCGGTGCAGCAAGGCACGGTTTCCTATCTGGATGACAAGGAACAACCGCATACCCTGACGATTGAGAATGGTCTGGTATGGCTGCCGGCGGGGTGGCAGGGGGAGCGCAAGGTGGTGGTGCGCGCTGGAGATGATGTGCTGCTGGTGAAGGTGTCGCGGTATTACTCATCGCGGTTCAGGTCATCTTCGGCTTCCGGGTCCTCGATGCTCGTGCTGGACCGCCCGCTTTACCGCCCGGGGGATACGGTGTATCTGCGCGCTGTGCTGCGCCAGCATTTGCAGGATGGCAGCTGCGCGCTCCCGTCTGAAGAAAATGCCCGGATTACGTTCTCCCGCCCAGATGGCAGCATTATTGAAACCCGGTCGCTGGAATTGGGGAAATTCGGTGCTTTTGAGACGAGCTTTACTTTGCCGGAAGGTGAGGATGATGTGACGGGGGCCTACTCCCTGCGTGTGGAGTGCGGCGGGATTCGATGCACGCAGCCGGTGAATTGCCAGGTTTTCCGGCGCGATGCGTTCAAGGTTTCGCTTGTTGTGGAGATGGAGCCCGTCGCGCCGCAATCGCTGACGGTGCGCGTGCAGGCTGAAGATTATAGCGGTACGCCGGTGGCTGGTGGGAAGTGCATGCTGCGACTGGAGGGGGGGAAGGTGCTGAACTTCGCGCTGGATGCTGAGGGCAAGGCAGAAAAAACGCTTCCGGTGACCCATGAGATGTGGAAGCTCGGTCGGGTTGCTGTTTCCGGTTACGTGGCCAATGACCGCGAGGAATATGTGCAGATGCACCCCGTTTCCCGGGACCTGCACACGGCCGATTTCTATATCCGGAGCTCGGGGGGCCGCGTGCGCTTGTACGATTCGCGAACCGATGCCCTTCTGGACCGTGAACAGCAGCTTCTGGTGAAATTCCTCTTCCACGACACTAAGCCGGTGACTGGGCCTAATGGACTGGGCCTCATGCAGAAGACGGAAACGGTGAGCGGGAGCCGCGAGATCACCGTGCCTGCAAATGCCGAATATGGGGTGCCTCTGCCTGGGGATTCATCCATCTGTTACGATACCGTGCTGCTGAGTGGGCGAGATGCTGCCGGCCGGGTGGCAGAATTGCGCCGCCCCTACCCGGAGCCTTATTTCATGAGGGATGAAAAGAACGATATGAGTGTGGCTGCTGGTGCTGAGGCCCTGGTGGTGAAAACCAGCCTGGAACGAGCCGGGATGGCGCACTTCGTGGTGACCTGCGGCAATAAGGACCGGCACCTCACCTTACCTGTCGTCAAGGGGGCTCAGACGATAAGCATCCCTCTGCAGAAGAAGGAGGAAGGCTCTGTGCGGGTTACCATGGTGTTGCCACGTCTCAATCCGGGGGATTCGGCGTTGCACCGCTCGGCTACTTGTTTTGTGCCTATCCGGCAATATCATCTGGCGGTGGAGCTGCAGCTGCCTCAGCAGGTTTGCCGCCCGGCTGAGACCATTACCCTTACGGGCAGGGTTAAGGCGCTGGAGGGGGCGGCACCGGCGGCGGTGACGCTGTATGCAGTCGATGCCGGCATGCTCTCCGTAGGCCATTACGAGAGTCCGGACCCGGAGAAGTTCTTCTACGAACGCCCGGTGAAGGGCTTTGATTTGCGCGGTATGATGGGGGGCGAACGCCCGACCAGCCCGACGCTGGGTATCATGCCTGCCTTCTGGCGTGGGGATATGGTGGGCCCGGGCTATTCGCTTTCGCCGGGCATGATGGAGTCTCATGCTGCTTTTTCGCCCCGGAATCGCATGATGGGTGGTTCCTATTTAGCTGGTAGCGGGGTGTTGCGAAAGGTATCCCGGAAGGCATCGAATGCACTCGATTCACTAGATGGTATGAATTATCAGTGTGCCCCGGAACCCTGTGCTGCTCCTGTGGTGGAGTCTGCCGTGGCCGGTGCGGAAACGGAGCCTGAGCCGCCCCGCCTGCGCACGAACTTTACCCCGGTTGCGGTCTGGAAGGGGGAATTGCCTGTCGGTGAGGACGGTGCTTTCTCGGTATCTCTTACCTTGCCTGATACCCTGACCACCTACCGGGTCTTTGCGGTGGCGGTAGATGCAACGGGCAAGCGCTTTGGTTCTGCCAGCGGTGAGTTTACGGTGGCTCAACCGGTGATGCTTACTCCCGGCACGCCCCTCTTCATGAGTCTGGGGGATGCGTTGCGGCTGCCTCTTTCTGTGGTGAACAATACCGATGAAGCCGGCACCTGGACCGTGAGTCTGGAAGGCGCAGCGGCCCCGCAGCAAGTGTCGCTGGAGGCTCGCAGGAGCGCAACGCTTTATTTTGATTTCAAAGCTGAAAACGAGGGCGTGCAGAAGCTGCGCTGGTCTGCCGTCGGAAAACCAGGAACGGATGCAGTGCAGGGGGAATTTACCGTGCGATTCCCGGCTCCGGTGCTGAAGGAAGCGCACCGCCTCGTGCTCTCTCCTGGCAATGATCCGGTGCAGCTGGCAGCTTTGTTGGGGCGCGATGTGGCGACCGCCACGCGCGGTGAATTGGAGCTGGTGGCCTCTGCCAACCCGCTGTTGCACCTGGCAGGGGCGGCTGATTTCCTGCTGCAATACCCCTATGGTTGCACTGAGCAGCGCTCATCGGCCCTCATTCCGTGGTTGTTGTATGAGCATCTGGCTCCATTCTGCCCGCAGATGGCCCAGACCAGCCCGGACGAGGTGAAGGAGGTGGTGCAGAAGACGATTGCTGAACTTCTGGCCCGCCAGCGTCCGGATGGCGGTTTGTCCTACTGGAGTGGCGGGACTATATCCAGCCTGTGGGCTACGGCTCACGCCGGTTATGTATTCAAGCTGGCTCAGGAGCAGGGCTATGAGGTGCCGCAGGAGGCTATGGATAAGCTGTACCGCTACCTGTGGTGGGCTCCTCTCGGCAAGGAATCATGCCGCACCCGTTTTGCCATTGCCCGGACTCGCGGCAAGACCGGGCAGATGAAGTCTATCCTGCGCGAGGTGCTGCAGAAGGAGAATCAAAGTGATTGGACATCGCGGGAAACGCTGGCGGCGATGCGTTTCCTGCTGGCGATGCTGGAGAATCCGGCCGCTGCCGATGATGCCTTCCGCACCTGGCTGCGCTCGGCTGGCCGCGATTACCGCCACGGCTCGACCCAGAGCAATGCATGGAATCTGCTGGCCCTGGTCGAGTATTTGAAACTCAGCCGGAATCAGGGAGATGAAGCCACCCTGACTCTTCAGGATGGCTCCTCCTTCCTCCTGGGCAAGGGGGCTGAGACAATCGCTTTGCCGTGGCAGCCCGGGCAGGAGATGAAGACCCTGCCTTCGGCTCTGCACGCGGCTGGAGGCACCGTGTACGCCACGTTGCGGGTGCGCGCTCTGCCAGGTACCATCGATTACCCCGGCGTGACGGAGCAGGGCTTGCAGGTGACCCGCCTGTATGAAACCAAAGGTGCAGATGGAATCTGGCACCCGGCCTCTACTTTCAAGGTGGGCGATGTGGTGCGCGTGACGCTCACTTGCGCCAAGGTGGCCGATGAACTCAAATACCTCGTACTGGAGGATTATCTGCCTGCATGCATGGAGGCCATCAACCCGAATGTGCCCAGCCAGGCTGCCGGGCTGGAGTCTGTGGACTGGAGCCCCTGGTTCGACCACCGCGAGTACCTCGCCGACCGGGTGCGGGGATTCTGCACCCGCTGGGGTGGGCGCGACCTGCTCAATATGCGCTACTACGCCCGCGTGAAGCGAGCGGGGACCTCCATGGCGCCTCCTGCCCAGGCTCAGCTGATGTATGAACCCCAGGTGTACGGACTTTCCCCCAATAAACGCGTTGTGAGTGAGCCTTGAGCATCGGTGAAAACGCAAAATAAACTGTACAAAACGCGGCTGATTGTGTAGACTGTCAGGCGAGGGTGAACCATCATTGAAAAGTTTCAAATTTCAGGTCGTATGAAACTGCGTATCAGTCTTTCTTTGCGTCGTTGCCTGCTGGCTTGTCTGGCTGGGCTGGGAGGGTTGTCGGCTTCTGCCGGCACTACTCTTACTGCAGAAGGTGTCACTTATGGGGATGAGTTGAATTCTTCCCGTTTCTTTGATACTGGTAAGGGGTATTATTTCTCCTGGGACAGTTATTTCTGGCCTGAACTGAACAAGCTTTACAAGCAGTACGGCAACTTTTCCTTCCTCGGGGATGTGTATGACCGCATTCCTCCCTCGGCAAACCAGCTGAATTACGATTCCATCACAGACGATGCATATACATGCTGGGCTCAGGTTTCCATGAATCTCGTGGAGTACTGGCATTCATACTACGGCGTGTTCTGCAATGATTCCCGGAAACTCATCTACGGCCGCACCTATGACCACAAGTTCCTTGATGCAACAGGCGGCACTCTTTCTCTGAAACAGAACCTGGTATTCCTGGATACCTTCACCAATGATGGGGACAGCATCTGGTCGTATCTGGACTGGATGATGCTGGGCTATGAGAACCCCTGGTACACCAAAATCGAACAAAGCGGGAAGGGCGGGTTCTGGAAGGATTACTTCTTTACAAATTCGCATTCCTGGGGCTGTGATCTCGTGGAGTCTGCGGATATCAGTAGTGGCTCCATCAGCTCGCTTACATCGGGGCTGCTCCGCCTGCTGGGCTTCACGCGGCAGGCAGATGGCAGCTATGAGCAGACGACAAAGGGACAGCTTGTTTACGTGGGGATGACGGGTATTTCCGGTGGAGGACATGCGATTACCTGTCATGGGGTTGAGCTGGACTCCAACGGCCAGGTTATGGCGATGTACGTGACTAATTCCGATGATATGGAATACAAATTGTTCAAGCTCTACATTAAAGAGAGGAATGGTGCCATAGCGCTTTACGAAAATGAGGCTTGCACAAAATTGTGGGAATATAGCGATACTGGATGGGTGATTGATGGCATAGAATCCATCCGTACTCCGGAAGCGTTGAAGACTAAACTGGCTCAGTATGAGAATGCCGAGAATCCGCTGCGATGGACTGGCTCCGGCTCAACCTGGAAAACACATCCCTCTACTGCGATTGCCGATGCCCTGCCGGATGATTCAACGGGGTGGAAAGTCGAGGTAGATGGTGAATATTTCCCCATTTATTACCTGGACTCGGAGCGCAAGGTAGAGTTTAACGATTCGGCCTCCAGCGGTCGCGTGCAGGTGGATGGCGGCGTGGCTGCGGCAGAAATGATGCTGAACAACCGGACCCTTGCCTATGATTTTTCCGGCGGGCAGATTGCTGCCGATACGCTGACTGCGCATGCAACTGGCAGAGCCTCATTCACCGGTGTGGCATTATCCGGTTCTCTGGCTAGTCTGCAGGGCTATACATTGTCGCTGGGCAAGGGAAGCTCCATGGCATATACCACGGCTACCCTCGGTAGCGGTTCAACCCTGATGTTCAATGGTGGTTCTGCCCGGTTCACGACACTGACCATGAGTTCCGGCTCGTCCATCGAGCTGGTGGCCAGCAGTTCGTTGACTTCCACCACTCTTCAGGCTTCCTCCGGTGTGTCGTTTGTATTCTCTTCTGGCGAGGCCAGGCTGACCTATACGGGCAGCATTTCGGCGAGTGCTCCCATCACGCTGGTTTACGAACCCGATATTGACATCAACGCCCAATGCGCTCTCATCACGTTCACCAAAGGGCTGAGCAACTGGGCTACTTGTTTCACCGTGGCAGATGGTGTGCTCAGCTACGCCAATAACACGCTTTATTTCACCTATCTGCCGCTTCAGCTCGAATGGACTTCCGGTTCAGGAACGTGGTCCCCATCGCGGTGGAAGGATACGGCCCAGGAAACAATGGGGGCCCTCGCAAGGTTTGGAGGTTCCAGTAGTTATACGGTGACGCTCAGCGGCTCGGTTGTCCCGGCTCTGGTGGAAGTGTCCAACAGCTCGGGAAATATCACGTTTGCCGGTTCGGGGAAGATTACGGGTAATGCGCGCTTGTCGAAGAGTAATAACGGCACTCTTACCATTAACAATGCCAATGCTTTTACCGGTGGGACCAGTATCACGGGTGGTACGCTTCAGGTGGGCCACGCGCAGGCTCTGGGTAGTGGTGACATTTCATTGCAGAATGCAACCCTGGACCTGAATAATAAGTCCCTTTCCAATGCAATTTATGCAGAGGGCACCAGCGCTATCACTCATGGAGGTAGTTACACCGGTGAGCTGACGGTGCAGGGGGGTGTCCTTTCCGGTAACGTCAATCTGGCGCGCACCGCTATGCTCAATGGCGGTGAGGTGGCGGCCGTACTGAGTGGCGCGGGCGGGGTGAATATCACCGGGAGGGTAACCCTTTCCGGTGCTAACTCCTATTCCGGTGGTACATCTCTTTCTTCGGCAGATGTGATAGCCAGCAGTGCCTCAGCCTTCGGGGCAGGCCCTGTTTCATCCGCTGGTAATACAACGATTGCGGTGGCTTTCGGAAGCACGTTGAAGCTCGAAAAAAATATTTCGAACACCGGCACACTCACGCTCAAAGGTGCATTTAATGTGACCTCGTTTGATACTCAGGCTCTGGCAGATTCTTACATCGATGCTGCAGGCCGGGTGGGCAGGAGTGGTTTCCTGTGCAGTGGAGGATACACCACCCAGGTGGTGAATGGGGGGACTACCGTGACTGATAAGGCTGTAATCATGCACAATGGGAACATGCTATCTGTGAGTTCAGATGGGGTGGGAACCTACGAGGGAAGCGTTGATTATTCGTCCTACCTGGTCGCAGGGGGCTCCAGTATCGGGGTGAAGGCAATCAAGGCTGCGGCTGTTTCCGGCGGCAGCTCTGTCTGTGATATCGAGTTGACAAGCGGTTGCCTGGTCGTGGATGCGAATATTGATGGCGCATTGACTGTGGCGGGGGGGACTCTCTCGCTTGATGGCTCGAAAAGAATACAGATTTCCGGCACGCTGACATTGAATTCTGATTCGTATGTCGACCTTGCTTCCGGTTTTTACGAGGATGGTACATATACATTGCTGACCGCCAATGGGGGCATCCTGATGAATGGGGAATCGTGCGGTGATTGTCTGACCGTCCGCAATCCCGGGGCTCGGGCAGAGTATACGTTCTATGTCCAGGGTAAAGACTTGCGATTGGGCATTGTGACGAAGAGACTGGTTCTTGTGTGGAACGGAGGTAAAAAGGGAACGTGGGGGCTGGAGCAGAATGCCTTTTGGAAAAGCGACGGGAAGGCTGCATCTTTTGCCAACGGTGACAATGTCGAGTTTAATCAGCAGGCGAATGTGACAATCGTCGGTGAGGTGATTCCCGGTGATATCGTCGTCAGTTCGGAAAAAGCTGTTGTTTTTACTGGCGATAAGGCGAGTAAAGGCTGCATAGCCGGGCATGCCAATCTGCTCAAGATAGGTTCGGGCGTGCTGACGATCAATGCTGATAATGATGATTGGGATGGCAGTATTCAGGTGCAGCAAGGAACCCTGAAAGCCGGGCGTGATGATGCGTTTGGTGAAGGGGTAATCGAGGTGTCCAACGGCGCAACTCTGGATTTTGGTGGTAAGAAGGTGGATGCGTTTGTATCAGTTACAGATAGTGCCTGCCTGAAAAATGGTAAGAATTTTGAAGGCCATCTCACATTGCATGGCGATGTGTTGAAAGGCTCGCTGGTGAATATTGCTTCCTGGGCCGTGGCAGAGTGGTATTCAGGTGAGCTCAATGGTACGATAAGTGGTTCTGGAGAATTGCTGGTCATGGGGGATGCAAAACTAGGATCTGCAGGTAAGGTGAATGTGGCATATTTGACGTTGCTGGAAGGCAGCCAGCTTGCTGTCAGTTCCAAGGGGCTTGCGCTCAGCGCCAAGAACTCAATCCTCACGGTGAATGGCGGTGTGGTTGATTCTGAAGGCAAGCTCAGCACGAATGAGTTGCAGATGACCGGCGGTGAAATCTCCATTGATACCGCCAAGGCCATGAGCCTGGATATCAAGGGCAAGACCACGAG
>JAFWYD010000051.1 GCA_017517805.1 Akkermansia sp. | reverse complement strand
GACGGACAGGGAGGGATTCGAACCCTCGGTACGCTTTTGACGTACACACGATTTCCAATCGTGCTCTTTCGACCACTCAGACACCTGCCCATGCTTGGCATGAACCCTTGGTGAAGGGGTGCGGCGGGAATATACACGAAAATCGAAGCGCTTGCAAGCTTATTCTTGCAAAAAAGAAGATTTTTTTTGTTATTTGAGTTTCTGGGTAACCTTGAAATGAAGTTTTGCGACATCCTGGAGCCGCTCGCGACCGTGGGTGTCGATGAAATGCTGGGCGGCGCGGGTCACATGCGGCGCACACCCCAGGGGCATGGGGCAGTTGCTGGCAGTAGCGGTCTGCTGCATCCACTGCACAAAGCGGGCCCGGGCCAGGATGGAAGCTGCGGCTACTGCCACATCGCTTTCAGCCTTGGTGCGTTGCTCCAGTTGCACGGGGATACGCCGCTGCCCCAGGGCTCGTTTCAGCACCCATTCGTTGGCAAACTGGTCGCTGAGGGCGCGGGGGCAGGATGGTACTTTCTCATGCAGCGCTGCGATGACGCGGGCGTGTCCCCAGGCAAGCAGGCGGTTCAGGTTACCTATTTCCTCATAGAGTTCATTGTACCGGCGGGGGCCGATGCAGATGACCTCGTATACAACCCCGGCTGTTTTCTTGATTCTTTCTGCGAGAGACTGGATTTTTTTATCATCGGGGATGGCCTTGCTATCGCGGCACCCCAGGCGCACCAGCTCGACTGCGCAGCGTTCATCGGTGTAGACCCCGGCCACAACCAGGGGCCCGAAGTAGTCTCCCTTGCCGCTTTCGTCGACTCCGAAATGCGGTGTGGTATCCACCAGGGCGGGCAGGGTGGTTCCCAGGGCTGGAGCTTTTTCTCCGGGCTGGAGCTGGAGGGTGTTTTTCAGAAAATCCTCGGCACCCCGCCCTTGGATGAGCAGCTTTCCTTTCCTGGGGTAGAAGGCCACATTCACGCTGTCGCTTTCATAGCAGAAATCGGCGTATTCCCGCGTGGTCGCGCGGAATTCCGGGGCTGCTGCCAGCTTCTTGTTGAGGGCGGTTGCTTCATCGTGGCTGAGCTGAATGCTGAATTGATTGGCCATATCCGGGCATTAGAATGAGGGGAATTCACGCCCGCGTCAACCTAAAATCCCGGAAAAACGGGAAATTTCAGCTCAGTTGACGCAGAATTTGATAATTTTTATCACTTTAGGCGAGACAAAAAGGATTTTTTGGTCTACAATGAGCGCGGCTTTTCAACAAAGCAATTTTTATTATGGCAAATACGATTACTAAGAGAGAGCTTGTAAACAAGGTATGCGCTGAACTGGACAACGGTTTCACGCAGAACGAGGTGCTTGACATCATCCAGAAGACGATCGAACTGATTACCGACGCTCTGGGTAAGGGTGATCGCGTTGTGCTGCGCAACTTCGGTACTTTCACCGTGAAGGAAGTGAAGCCGAAGGTTGGCCGCAACCCCAAGGACCCCGCCAAGAACGTTCCGATTCCTGCCCGCACGGTGGTGAAGTTCAAGGTTGGTAAGAACCTTAAGGAAGCAGCCGCCAAGGTTGCCTGAACCTTCCCGGCACACGAGACTGTGCTAGAGAACGAGGACGCATCTATTACGTAGACGCGTCCTTGTTCTGTGATAAAGATAACATTTATAGACCCTTTTCTGATAACATGAAACTGCGAATTGCTGTACAATCCAAAGGTCGTCTGAATGAGGATACGATGGCGATTCTGGCCGAGGCTGGGATCAAGGTGAGTTCTTCCAAACGCACGCTGCTGGTGGCTGCCCGTAAGTTCCCCATGGAGGTGCTGTATCTGCGCGATGACGATATTCCTGAGACGGTGACGGATGGCGTGGCCGATATTGGTGTGGTGGGCCTCAATGAGTATCTGGAGCGCCAGGGCGATGCCGATATTGTGAAGAAGCTTGGTTTTGGTGGGTGCCGTCTGAGCATCGCCATTCCCAAGGAACACGAGTATACCGGCCCGCAATGGTTGCAGGGACGCAAGATTGCTACCTCCTATCCCGTCATTCTCCGCAAGTGGTTGGAAGAGCAGGGGGTGCAGGCGCATATTCATGTGATTACCGGTTCGGTAGAGATTTCGACAGGCATTGGCCTGGCAGATGCCATCTTCGATATCGTGAGCAGCGGTGCCACGCTGGTGAGCAACAACCTTCGCGAGGTGGAAGTAGTGCTGGAAAGCGAGGCGGTCCTCATCGCGCACAAGAATCTGCCTGCTGAGAAGCGCGAGATTCTGGATAAGCTGCTTTTCCGCATGGATGCCGTGATGACGGCTGCCGATAAGCGCTATGTGCTCATGAATGCCCCGAAAGACTGCGTGGAGCAGATTGTCTCCGTGCTGCCCGGGGTGAAGAGCCCCACCATCATGCCTCTGGCTCAGGAGGGGTGGTGCAGCATCCACACCGTGCTGGATGAGACCTGCTTCTGGGATATCATCGGCAAGCTCAAGGAAGCCGGAGCCCAGGGGATCCTGGTGCTTCCTATTGAAAAAATGATTCTGTAATTGATTAACCCCATGACCATTATAACGGAACCGACTCGTGAACAATGGGCGGAGCTGGTACGCCGCCCGGCTTTTGATGTAACCCGACTCTTCGATGTGGTGCGCCCCATCATGGACGCCGTGCATACGCAGGGCGATGCTGCGTTGCATGAGTTCGGCCACCGTTTCGATGGTGTGGAGCTGGAGGAATTCGCGGTTTCCCCTGCTGAGGTGGCTGAGGCTGTGGCCGCCGTGCCGCAGGAACTGGTGGAGGCCATTGAGCTGGCCTATTGCAACATCTATGATTTCCACGAGCTGCAGCGCAATGTGCAGGCTCCGGTGAAGCTGGAGACCGCACCCGGCGTGGTATGCGAGCAGCGCACGCTGCCCATCCAGCGTGTGGGGCTCTATGTGCCGGGTGGGCAGGCTCCGTTGTTCTCCACGGTGCTCATGCTGGCGGTTCCTGCAGCCGTGGCCGGGTGCGAGGAGGTTGTGCTCTGCACGCCTCCCGGTAAGGATGGCAAGGTGAATCCCGCCATCCTTTATGCCGCCGAACTCTGCGGGGTGAAGCGCATCTTCAAGGTAGGCGGGGCTCAGGCCATTGCCGCCATGACCTATGGCACCCAGTCTGTGCCGAAAGTTGATAAAATTTTCGGACCGGGCAATGCCTATGTGACTGCGGCCAAGCAACTGGCTTCCCTTGCCGGGGTGGCCATTGATATGCCAGCCGGCCCCAGCGAGGTCGAGGTGCTGGCCGATTCCTCCTGCGTGCCTGCCTTTGTGGCGGCAGATTTGCTGAGCCAGGCCGAGCATGGCCCGGATAGCCAGGCCATGCTGGTGACCACCGATGCGGCGGTGGCCGAGGCCGTGGCTGCCGAGGTAGAACAGCAGCTCGCCGCGCTGCCCCGCAAGGAAATCGCTGCCAAGTCCATTGCCAACAGCCGTATCATCGTGCTGGCCGATAAGCAGGATTGCATCGATTTTACCAATGCCTATGGCCCGGAGCATCTCATCATTGCCATGGAAGGTGCCGAGGCCGTGGCTTCTGAAACCGTGAATGCCGGTTCCATCTTCCTGGGCAATTACAGCTGCGAGAGCGCGGGCGATTACGCCAGCGGTACGAACCACACGCTGCCCACCATGGGCTGTGTGCGCGCCTACAGCAGCCTGTGCATTGACAGTTTCCAGCGCAAGATGACCCTCCAGACCCTTTCGGCCGAGGGAATCCGCAGCATTGGCCGCACGGTGGAACTCATGGCACAGGCTGAGCAGCTCGATGCCCACGCCCGGGCCATGACCCTGCGCATGCAGGCGGTTGCAGCCTTGCCTCAGGAGGAACCGGGAACAGGTATTGCCCGCCTGGTGCGGCCGAATATCCTGAAACTCAAACCTTACAGCTCGGCTCGCGATGAGTATGCCGGCAAGGCCGCCCACGTGTTCCTGGATGCGAACGAATGCCCGCACAATGCCCCGAATAACCGCTATCCCGACCCGCTGCAGTGGGAGCTGAAGCAGAAGATTTCGGCCTATAAGGGGGTGGCTCCGGAGCGTATCTTCCTGGGCAATGGCAGCGATGAGGCCATCGACCTCATCTTCCGCACCTTCTGCACCCCCGGGGTGGATGAGGTGGCGGCCATTGCTCCCTCTTACGGCATGTATGAGGTCTGTGCGGATATCAACAACATCCGCTACAACGCCATTCCGCTGGAGGAGGGCTTCCTCTTCGATGCTGATAAGTTCCTGCAATCCATCTATTCTCCCTGCACGAAGGTCATCTTCATCTGCAGCCCGAACAACCCCACCGGCAACCTCCTGCCCCTGGAGGAAATCCGCAAGGTGCTCGATATCTTCCCCGGCATGGTGGTGGTGGATGAAGCCTACATCGACTTCGCCCCGGCTGGTTCCTCCGTCAGCACTCTGCTGGAGGAGTACCCGCGCCTCATTGTGCTCAACACCTTCTCGAAGGCCTGGGCATCTGCCGGCATCCGGCTGGGCATGGCTCTGGCGCATCCCGAGGTCATAGCCCTCTTCAACAAGGTGAAGTACCCCTACAATGTGAACATCCTCACCCAGCGCGCTGCCATGGAGCGTCTGGAGTACATGGATGAAATCCGCGCCTGGGTGGAGGAATCGCTTGCCGAGCGCCAGCGCATGATGCAGGCGGTCGCCGCGCTTCCCCTCTGCGAGCAGGTGTACCCCAGCGATGCTAACTTCTTCCTGGCCCGCGTGACCGATGCCTGCCGCATCTACGATGCGCTGGTGGAGCAGGGCATCATTGTGCGCAATCGCCACCGTATCATGATGTGCGAGAACTGCCTGCGCATCACCATCGGCACCCCGGCAGAGAACGATGAACTCCTTGCCGCCCTCAAGCAATTCTGAAAGCCATGAAGAAAAAGGCCCTTTTCATTGATCGCGATGGCACCATCATCCAGGAACCTGCCGATGAGCAGATTGATGCCTTCGAGAAGCTGGTGTTTGTGCCCGGTACCTTCCGCGCCCTGAGCACCATTCGCGAACTCACGGACTATGAGTTCGTGATGGTGAGCAATCAGGATGGCCTGGGGACGGATTCCTTTCCGGAGGACACCTTCTGGCCGGTGCATAACTTCATCCTCGACACGCTGAAAGGCGAGGGCGTGGAGTTCGATGATATCCTTATCGACCGCCATTTCCCGCAGGATAATGCCCCCACCCGCAAACCCGGCACCGGCATGCTCACCGCCTACATGGACGGTTCCTACGACCTGGCAGCGTGCTACGTCATCGGCGACCGCGCCACCGATGTGCAGCTGGCGCAGAACCTGGGCTGCAAGGCGCTCCAGATTGGCACCGATGGCATGGACTGGAAGAAGATAACCGAGATTCTGGTGGCGGGCGAACGCAGCGCCGAGGTGCAGCGCACCACGCGCGAGACGGATATCTACGTGAAGCTCGAACTCGACCGCCCCGGCTACTGCGAGGTGAGCACCGGCCTGGGCTTCTTCGACCACATGCTGGCCCAGCTGGCCCACCACGGCGGCATGGGCGTGACTATTCGTGTGAAGGGCGACCTGCATGTGGACGAACACCACACCATCGAAGATACCGGTCTCGCCCTGGGTGAGTGCCTGCGCAAGGCTCTTGGCAACAAGCTGGGCATTTCGCGCTACGGCTACTGCCTGCCCATGGATGACTGCCTGTGCCGCGCCGCGCTGGATTTCGGTGGCCGCCCCTGGTTGCAATGGGAGGCTGAGTACAAGCGTGAACGCATTGGCGATATGCCCACGGAGATGTTCTACCACTTCTTCAAGAGTCTGAGCGATGCAGCGCTCATGAACCTGAGCATCAACGCCGAGGGCGATAACGAACATCACAAGATTGAAGGCACCTTCAAGGCTCTGGCTCGAGCCATCAAGATGGCGGTGGCGCGCGATGTGCGCCACCTGGTGCTGCCTTCCAGCAAGGGAACACTCTGAGTATGAACATAGCTGTCGTCAGATACAACGCCGGAAACATCCGATCGGTCATCAATGCTCTCCACCGCATCGGAATCGAGCCGCTGGTGACGGATGATGCCGCTGAGCTGGCTGTGGCCGACCGTGTCATCTTCCCTGGTCAGGGTGAAGCGGCGAATACCATGTCCTACCTGCGTGAAAGCGGGCTGGATGAGGTGATTCGTGCGCTGAAGCAGCCGGTGCTGGGTATCTGCATCGGCCAGCAGCTGCTCTGCGCGCACTCTGAGGAGGGCGATACCCCCTGCCTGGGCGTGTTCGATAGTCCCGTGCGGCGTTTCCCTGCCGCGTGCGAGACCGGACGCGTCAAAATCCCCCAGATTGGCTGGAATACCATCGAAAACCTGCAAACACCGCTCTTTGCGGGGCTGAAAGAGGGCGATTTCGTGTATTTTGTCCATAGTTTCTACGTGCCGGATTGCGCGGCGGCCATTGCCCGCACCACTTATGGCGGCGTGACCTATGCCTCAGCACTGCACCGTGGCAATTTCTACGCAACCCAGTTCCACCCGGAGAAGAGCGGCGATGTCGGCCTGCGTATTCTTCATAATTTCATCCATCTCTGCCATGATTGAGCTGATACCCGCGATTGATATCATCGGCGGCCAATGTGTGCGCCTGACCAAGGGCGACTACGCCGCGAAGAAAACCTACGATGCCCACCCCGAGGAGGTGGCCCGCCGCTTTTACGACATGGGCGTGCGCCGTCTGCATGTGGTGGATCTGGATGGTGCCAAGGCCGACCACATTGTGAATCTGGAGACGCTCAAGAAAATCACCGCCCTGGGCATGACGGTGGATTTTGGCGGCGGTATCAAGCAGGAGAGCGACTTGCAGGCTGCCTTTGACCACGGCGCGGCCATGGTGACGGTGGGCAGCCTGGCCGCTACCGACCCGCAGCGCCTCCTGAAGTGGACAGAGAAATATGGTCCCGACCGCTTCATCGTGGGGGCCGATGCGCTCGATGGCCGCGTGATGATCAAGGGCTGGCGGGAGGATGGCGGCATGAGCCTGGATGAATTTGTGAGCTTCTACATGGGGCATGGCATCACCCGCGTGCTTTGCACCGATATCTCCCGCGATGGTACCCTGGGTGGCCCGAATACGGCGCTTTACCAGGAAATCATGGCCAAACACCCCGGCTGCCGCCTCATTGCCAGCGGTGGCGTGAGCTGCACCGAGGATATCCGCGCGCTGGATGCCGCCGGCATCCCCTCCGTGGTCTTCGGAAAGGCCTACTACGAAGGCCGCATCGACCTTCAGCAATTAATCACTAATCACTAATCACTAATCACTAATCACTAATCACTAATCACTAATCACTAATCACTAATCACTAATCACTAATCACTAATCACTAATCACTAATCCTTATGCTTGCAAAGCGCATCATCCCCTGTCTGGACGTCAAGGACGGTCGCACCGTCAAAGGTATCAACTTCGTGAACCTGCGCGATGCAGGCGACCCCGTGGAGCTGGGCAAGGCCTACAGCGAACAGGGGGCCGATGAACTCGTGTTCCTCGACATTGCCGCCACGCACGAAGGCCGCAAGACCTTCACCGATATGGTCTCCCGCGTGGCCGCCGCCATTTCCATCCCCTTCACCGTGGGCGGCGGCATTCATGAGCTTTCCGATGTGGCCCGCCTGCTTGAAGCCGGTGCCGACAAGGTGAGCCTGAACTCTGCCGCCATCCGCAACCCGCAGCTCATCAACGAAATTGCTGCCAACTTCGGTTCGCAGGTCTGCGTGGCCGCTATCGATGCCCGCTGCGATGCCGATGGTTGGTACTGCTATGTGAACGGTGGCCGCATCCGCGTGGAGCGCACCCTCTTCGACTGGGCTCGCGAGGTGGCCGACCGCGGAGCTGGTGAAATCCTCTTCACCAGTATGGACCACGACGGCGTGAAGCAGGGGTTCCCGAATGAGGCTCTCGCCCGCCTTTCCGATGAGCTGAGCATCCCGGTCATTGCCAGCGGTGGTGCCGGTGCTAAGGAACACTTTGCTGATGCCTTCCGTATCGGCCATGCCGATGCTGCCCTGGCGGCCAGCGTGTTCCACTTTGGTGAAATCAAGATTCCCGAGCTCAAGCAGTACCTGCACAACGAAGGTATCTGCGTGCGCCTGTAAGGACTTGAACCTTATTTTTTAGCCTGATGAAGCAGGTAAAATGGCACCTCCATGTGGAGGTGCCATTTTACTCTAACTCATTACCATTTACATGGTAAAATTACTTGCGGCGGCGGCGTGAGGCCAAGGCTGCAAGAGCCAGCAGGCTGAGGGTGGCTGTGGCGGGCTCGGGTACCACAGAGGTACTGCCGTCCGCCTTGACTTCGAGGCTGCCGGGTTCGAAAGTCTCAACCACAGTACCGTTGTAGCTCACAGACGTGCTGATCTGGTTCAACTGCTCCTCCACATAAGCGCTGTCAAGGTTGCCGTAGTCAATGGTGAACAGGGTTTCGCCTTCATCCAGCTTGCTGTCACCCACCAGATCCACATTGAATACAACGCCAGCCCCGATGTTGAGAGCCACATCTTCCATCTTGATGGTGGAACCCTGCTTGATATTGATGGTCAGCGGAGAGGTGCTTTCGCTGCTGCCGAGCATCGCGAGCGGTGAGGTGACTGTGCCAAAGTTGACTACGCCCGTGAAGGTCACATTGCCGGCGATATTCACCGTACCCGCAGTAGCGGTAAGTCCCTTGGCGGTGGCTCCATTGCACATGGTGAACACGCCCCCACTCATTTCCACATCCGCCTCCAGCGAGCCGCTGTTTTCCAGCGAACCGCCAAGCAGAACCAGCTCGCTTGCTGTAAGGGTGCCATAGTTTATGATGGATGCACTGCTTTGCACTTCCAGCATCTTGGCGCTGAAGGAGGCGTTATCATTAATCGTTACGTTTACAGAGCCTTTGCCTTCCGCGTTGCCCATGTAGACATCCTGCAGCTTGAGTTCACCCTTGCCGGACTCCGTACCAGATACCGTGATATCAATTGCAGAATCAACTGCCTCGGGGTTGTTGAAGCTGTGATCCCATGCCTCTGCCTTTACTTTTACAAGCTTGACATCCACTTCTTTGCCATCGTCAATGCGGTCGAAGCTATAGCCCATATAGGTGCGGGAATTAGCGCCTGCTTGTTCAAATGTGCCACCCTTGATGTCCAGAGTAACCTTGGAGTCCGCAAAAGCACCAAATTTGACACTATTACCAACGCTGAGTTTACTTCCGCTTTCGATGCTGATTTTGCTGGTTGCTCCAGCAACCGCACCAAAGCTCGTCTCATAGTTACCTTGGGTCGTCACGTGGCCGATTGGTGTGGCTGCGATGTTACCATCTGCATCAAAGAACTTGTCGATAGTGCCCACCGTATGATCATAACCAGCATAAACGCCAGCATTGTTCTTAAGGATGAGCTCACCTTCGCCAACTGCCAGGGAAGCATAACCACAGAAAATGGAAGAATCGTCCACCGTGACAACGCCCTTGCCAATACCGGATTCCGCTGCTTTGGTGCCCTCGTTGTAACCAGTAGAGTGGACGTGGGAATTGTATTCATTGCTTGCCTTATCCTTGGCCACGCCTATCAGGAAGTAAGAACCGCCGTTGCTATAGTTATCCACGATGGATTTGTTGCTGACAGTAAGTGAACCATCACCATCCAGCCCGCCTACTACCATGGCAGCACCTGCGGCTTTGCCTACAACTTTGCCTCCATCAATGCTCATCGAAGCATTTTTTCCGCTGATGCTCAGAGGCGTATCGCTACCTATCGTTGCAACCTGCAGACCTGTCACATCAGCCGGGTTCAGGGTCAGTGTAGAGTTGCTTACCTTGACAGAGCCTTCTCTCACGAAGAGGGCAGAGCCCATATCCAGATTGGTTGTTACTGTTGCTGTTCCTTCGCCTGTTTTGACAAGAGGGGCATATTTATCTGTCTGGATTCCAGCAGTGCTGAGTTCCTGTTCTCCACTGGCGACATTGGATTCGACAATGCCATTTGCTTTACCGAGAGATGTGTCAGTCAGTGTAAATTCAAGCCTAGATGTGCTTCCAAAAACTGTAACGGTTCCTACACGCGTGGCCTGGGCTTGGTAGGTACCGCAAACGAGCAGGGCTGACAGTAGAATGTGTGAAAGTCTGGGTTTCATTCTTCTTTTGTGTGTTTGTAAGTGAGTAGAGAAATAAATACGTGAGTTTTGTTGTGCACGCAGGCGCGATTCTATCGCATTTTCTATGCGAAATGCTCTCACGTCCGCTTAGTTGATTGGAGCTAAGGTGTTATGAAAAACAACAAAAACAAAAATCAGCAACACATCAATGATAAAAAGCCTTAAAAATGAGTAATTTTATTCAATTGGGCTGGACATCGCATAGAAAATACCATGATGTCCCCCTGCAACCTGCTTATTATCAGCAGGTCTGCAAGGATGTCGGGAAAAGGGGCAGAAGTGGCAAGTATTCAGGGAAGCCGGGGCTGCCGTTACGCCCGGAGCAGGGCGTTTCGCATGAGGTCAGTTTCGGGCATAAAGCCGAACCAGTGCTCGAAGGCGATGGCACCCTGCCAGAGGAGCATGCCGAGGCCGGTGGCGGCGGTGCAGCCCTGGGTGCAGGCGACCCGGTGCAGGGTGGTTTCGTGTGTCACGATATCATACACGTAGTGCTCCTGGCGCAGCAGGGCGGGGGAGATGGGCATGGGGTCTTCTTCTTTCAGCCCGAGGCTGGTGGCGTTGACGATGAGGTCTGCCTGCTGGATGAGGGCTGGGAGTTCCGGGCTATCGAAATGACAGCTTGTGATGGAGGTGGCGGTGGCATGGGTGGCCAGTCGGGAAGCCAGCTGCTGGAGCTCTGGCCGGGGCCGGTTGACCAGGGTGAGTGCCGGGCAGCTTTCCAGCGCGCACTGGCAGGCCAGGGCGCTGCCGGCTCCGCCGCAGGCTCCCAGCAGGAGCACGCGGAGCTCGCGCAGCGGGCGACCGAAGCTTTCCTCCACCGCGCGGGAGAAGCCGGGGCCATCGGTATTGTAGCCGTGCCAGCCGTCATCCTGCCGCACGAGGGTGTTGACCGCGCCGCTCATGCGGGCGAGCGGGTCGAGCGAAACAGCGGCATCGTGCGCGCGTTTCTTGAAGGGAACGGTGACATTTACCCCGCGGAATCCCCGGTTGCCCAGGGCATCGAGCAGTTGCTCGAAGGCACCGGGGGTGGTGTCTGCCATGAGCCGTACGTACCGGAGTCCAAGCCGGGCGGCATCCAGTGCCGGCTGGTGCATCTGCGGTGATTTGGAGTGGGCAATCGGGTTGCCGATGACGCCCAGGAGGGCCTCGGCGGGCAACGCCTCCAGCTGGCTGATAGTGTAGTACGGCTGCATATCAATCATAAAAACTTAACGCAAAATGGCTGTGTGGCGCATTTTGCGTTAAGGGGAAAGTGATAGTGGAGATGGGCTTACTTCTTCACCGGCTCGGCGGAGCCATCTTTGGCCACGCTGGTCACGATGCTGGTCTTGGCCATCTTGATGATGGTGTTCGGGGCGATTTCGAGCTTCACGGTGTCTTGCTGCACCTCGCGGACGATACCGTAGATGCCACCGGCAGAGACAACTTTATCGCCAGGTTTCAGGCCATCCTGGCGTGCTTTGAGCTCCTTCTGCTGCTTGCGCTGGGGGCGGATGAGCAGGAAGTAGAAGATGATACCGATAAGACCAAAGGTGATGAGCATGCTCATGGGGTCACCTTCCTGGCCGGCGGCGGCTTGGGCGATATAGAGTGCGTTCATTGTATGTCGTTTGCTTGGTATCGCGAGATGAAGCTGCTCTTAAAAGCAGCGAATTCACCGGCTGCAATGGCGCTTCTCGCTTGCGCCATGAGCCGCAGGTAAAAGTGAAGGTTCTGGAAGGAAAGGACGCGCAGAGCCAGCATCTCGCCCGCGCGGAAGAAGTGGCGAAGGGCTGCTCGGGAGAAGCGGGTGACATGCGGATGCCCCTCCGGGTCGAGCGGTTTCGGGTCGTCTTTCCAGCGCTGGTTCTTGATGTGGATGGGGCCATCCGGGGTCATGGCAATGCCGTGGCGGGCCAGGCGGGTGGGCATCACGCAGTCGAACATATCCACGCCGCGCTCAATCATTTCGAGAATCTGGGTGGGGGTGCCCAGGCCCATGGCATAGCGGGCCTTGTGCTGGGGGAGGTAGGGGGTGCTGTTTTCGATGGCGCGCAGCATCTCCTCCTCTGGTTCGCCCACGGAGACACCGCCTATGGCGTAGCCGTCGAAGTCCATGGCCGAGAGCTCCTCGGCGCAGGCCCGGCGCAGGTCGGCATAGATGGAGCCTTGCACGATGCCGAAGTGGTTCTGGAGCCCGGGGCCGCTCATGGGCTGGTGTTCATCCACCCAGGCCTTGCAGCGCTTAGCCCAGCGCAGGGTGAGCCCCAGCGATTTTTCGGCATATTTGCGGTCGCAGGGGTAGGGCGGGCATTCATCGAAGAGCATGGCGATGTCGCTGCCCAGGTTGGCCTGGATTTCCATGCTGCGTTCCGGGCTGAGCATCATGTAGGAGCCGTCGATGTGGTTGCAGAAGCGCACGCCTTCTTCCGTAATTTTTCGCAGGCGGGCGAGGCTCCACACCTGGAAACCGCCCGAGTCGGTGAGCATGGGTTTGTTCCAGCCGGTGAAGCTGTGCAGCCCGCCGAGGTTGCGGATGGCTTCATCACCGGGGCGCAGGCAGAGGTGGTAGGTGTTGCCCAGGATAATCTGCGCCCCAAGGGCTTCCAGGTCTTCCGGGTGCAGGGTTTTGACAGTTCCCTGGGTGCCGACCGGCATGAAGATGGGGGTCGGTACATCGCCGTGCGGCAGGTGCAGGGTGCCCAGTCGGGCGCCGCTCGGGTCGGTCTTGTGTAAATCAAAGGACATCGTTCTTCACATATCGGGCGGCAAAGATGGGCTTGCCCATTGCTTCCCATTGTTTCTGGAAATCAGTTTTCGGATAGAAGGGGGCGTTCCATTCCTCCCGGCGGAAGAGCGGGGAGGCGTTCATGCGCTCGCATACCCACTCGAAATACTCCTCGTGGTCAGTTTTGAAAAGCACTTCTCCCCCCGGGGCCAGGGCGCGGTGCAGCACCGGGATGAAACTATCCTGCACCAGGCGGTTCTTGTGGTGCTTTTCCTTGGGCCATGGGTCGGGGAACAAGTAGTGCAGCCGGCTGATGCTGCCCGGCGCGACCATCCATTCCAGGAAGTAGCGGCTTTCTACCCGCAGCCCGCGAACATTGTCCAATCCACGGCGGGCGCTTTCGTTGCAGACTTTGCGAATGCGGCCCAGCAGGCGCTCCACGCCCAGGAAACGTGTCTCCGGGTAGTGCTCTGCCATGGCCAGCAGGAAGCCACCATCGCCGCAGCCCAGGTCTACTTCACAGGTCTCCCCGGCTCCGAAAATATCCGCTACCTGGTAACGTGTGAAATAATCTGTTGGAACAAAGGCCGTATTCATCTGCCCCGCATTGTAGCGGAGGCTCGCCGCAAAGTCAAAGATAATTCCCTATGCGTACACACATACGGGTGGGGAGCAGGGGTCAGGGGAGATGCCAGCTTTTGCGGAGGCGTATGTATTCGCTGCGCGGCAGGAGGATGTATACTGGTTGGCGGTCGGGTTTCAGCCTCGCTATCAGGGCTCGCAGGTTTTCTTCGCTCATGCTGGTGCAGCCGGCGGTGGGGGCGGCTCCATCTCGCCGCCAGATGTGGAAGAAGATGGAGGAACCGGCGCCGACGATAGGCTTGCCTACGCTTTCCGGGGTGTTGTGGTGCACCAGCAGCTTGATGCTGTGCGGGTAGTCAGTCTGCCTCATCTGCTCGTGCTTTTCCCATGCCGTAGTGGCCGGGTGGTCGAGGCGCAGATGCTGGTTGTAGAGATGCGGGAGTCTCGGGTCGCTGATCCAGAGGTCATTTGGCCCGACTTTTACGTAGGGGATTGCCGGGTCGTGCTGCACCGGGGTGCTATGGGTGACCCACAGCCCGCCGAGACGGAAGATGCCGGCGGGGGAGCGTCCGTCCCCTTCTTTCTTCGTGGTGGCACCGCGGGGGTTTTGGTGCTGACCAAGCCCCCACACGCAGCCATTGCGTCCCAGTCTGCCGGGGAAGGGCCCCAGCACCCGCTGCCACTTTCCTGCTTTGTTCTTTTCTACCATGGTGAGGGTCACATGGGAGGAATCCCAGTCATCCGATACACCGATGATGGCCTGTGTGCTCCCTCCTGGCATCTGGGAGCAGGCGGCCATGGCAAGCAGGCAAAGCAGGGCGAGTAGGGGAAATATGGATTTCATGCGTTCCGCATCAGCATACCTCCTGAACCGGATTCTGGCAAGTTTCCGGGGTGTCAGTCGCCCTGAACGGCCTGCATTTCGGTGAAAAATAAGGAAAATGAGAAAAAACTTCAGCTGACATCTTGAAAAATATCTTTTCGTGTGCTATTATTACACCATGCACGCGATGCGCATGGCGGGGTGGACTGTAGCCGCCTGTCTTGCGGTATCGCTCACCATCTCCCACAAATAATCATGTTAAGTTCTGCACTCAATCCCGACCGCGCTACGCTTAATTTCCTGAATGCCTATTCCGAGCAGGTGCGTAATGCGGGCGAAAAGCTCCAGAAAGATGGAGCCGTGACGCAAATCTTCGGCAACCACCTGTATATCCAGGGCCGCGTTGAGACGAGGGTTGGCGTTTTCCGCACGAGTCTGCGTCTGCAGGGGAATCGCTGGTCCGGTTCCTGCTCGGCAGAGGATGAGCGTGTTGCCGGGGCGTGTCTCATTGCCACCATGGTGGAGCGTATGTATCGCGGGGCGAATATGCCGGAAAGCCCCAATGAGCTGAACGAAGTCCCCCTTTCTGACCTGCTGGAGGAAAAACTGAACCGCGATCTGGACGACCGCGAATCAGACTATGTGACCAAGCTGGAAAAGCGCTACCGCCGCTTTGCCATCGAACAGGAAATTCACGACCATGACCTGGTGCGTCTCAACCCCCGCTGGGAGATTACGGGGTATGAGGCGCTGGAACTCTGGCCCACCCCGCCGCGCAATATCCTCGAATTCTGGAACTACATCGCCTATGCCTTCACCAAGAAGCGCATCGCCTACCCGGAGTTCATGAATGTGGTCACTGACCTGGAGAAGGTGCAGAAGCGTATCTCCGAATGGGAACGTGAGAAGGAGGTCGGCACCTGGTACGAGCGTATCCAGAGCGTGAACGAACGCCCGCCGCAGCCGCCCCGCCACCCGCTTTACATGCGCCTGGTTTCCACAATCAACGAGGCTCGTTTCGAGTACCGCTACGAGCCCAAGGAAGACTGGATTGCCATCCGCGAGCGCAGCCAGCTTGATGCCATCCTGGCAGAGTTCCTGAATGGTGCGCTGAAATGCGACCCGCAGACGGATATCCTGCTCAATGTGCTGCGCGACTACGCTGAGCGCCAGGATACCGTCATCCTCGACCTGGATGATGAGGCCGCCTGCCGCGTGATGAATGTGCTCTTCCACCAGCCCGCCCTCAAAGGCTACCTGGTGAATCTGGATGAGTGCTACTTCAAGGTGGTGCGCGAGCCGCTCAAGTGGATTTGCATCGATGACCCCATCGTGCCGGATTGCTATGGCCTGCAACTGGTCACAGCCGCCGGGGTGCATGTGACCCACTCGGTGCGCCAGCTGCCGGGGCAGGTGGAGCTCTACCAGTCCGACGAAACCGTGTTCCCCGGCCCGCCCCGCTGGCTGGAAAGCACGGAAGTGGAGCCTCGCTATTCTATTCCTAAGACGGTGATAGACAGTCTGGATGGTGTGGAGTTCCTGCGTAAGATTGGCGCTACCCTGCCGCCGAGCATGGAGGAGCGCGTCATCGACATCGAGATGAAGCCCACCTTCAGTATGAAGATTGTTCGCGGCCTCACCAGCGCTGATACCGAACATGTACTGCTGGAGGTGACAGCTCAGGACGACCCCGGACGCCGCCGCGAACAACTGGGTAAGGACGACTGGGAGCTCATCGAGCAGCAGCCGGTGAAGGATCACACCCTCCTGCGCTTCATCCGCGACTACCTCTACCCCATCCCCGGCCTGCTGGAGGAGATGAATTTCACCTACGATACCCAGGTGGAGGCCTTCAAGAGCCGCATCACCAAGCAGTTCCCCGAGAAGTTTGCCGAATGGGCCAAGGCCATCCCTGAGACCATCAAGGTGGAGATGGATGAGAACCTGAAGTCCCTGCTGGCTGACCCGGTGGCCGCCGCCATCCGCTTCGAGGTGGTGAACCAGGAAATCGACTGGTTCGACCTGCGCGTGGTCATCGATGTGGAGGGTGTCACCCTCACCAAGGAGCAGATTCGCTCGCTGGTATCGGCCCGTGGTGGCTATGTGCGCATGGACGATGGCCGCTGGATGCGCCTCGAAATCAAGCTCGATGATGCCCAGCGCGATGCCGTGACCAAGCTTGGTCTGGATCCCTTCGACCTCTCGGGCGAGACGCACCGCATGCACGCCCTGCAGCTGGCCGACCCGCGCGCTGCCGAGGTATTCGACCCGAAGGCCTGGCAGCGCATCAAGGAACGCACGGCTGAAATCAAGATTGATGTGAAGCCGGATGTGCCTAGCACCCTGCAGGCCACGCTCCGCCCGTACCAGATTGAAGGCTTCCACTTCCTGGCCTACCTGGCAGAGAACGGTTTCGGTGGCATTCTGGCAGACGATATGGGTCTGGGTAAGACTATCCAGTCCATTACCTACATGCTCTGGCTGCGCGAGGATTATGCCCGCCGCAACAAGCAGGGGCGCAAGAAGGTGACGATTCCCCCGGTGCTGATTGTCTGCCCGAAATCCGTGTTGGATGTGTGGGCCAGCGAAACCGAGAAATTCGCCCCCGGCGTGCGCGTGATGGTTATCCGCAACAAGGAACAGGCCGATGTGGAGAATATCCTCGCCAACTACGACATGGTGGTCATCAACTACGCCCAGCTCCGCGTCTGCGGCGAGCAGATCAACGCCATCAAGTGGCTCACGGTCATTCTCGATGAAGGCCAGCAGATTAAAAACCCGGATTCCAAGGCCGCCAAGGCTGCCCGCGAGATTAACGCCTACAACCGCCTCGTGCTTTCCGGTACGCCTATCGAAAACCGACTCCTCGACATGTGGTCGCTCATGGCCTTTGCCATGCCCGGTGTGCTGGGCAGCCGCGCCTACTTCAAGAAGCGTTTCGACAAGCGCAAGGATTCCCAGAGTCAGAACCGCCTGGCCGCGCGCCTCAAACCCTTCCTTCTGCGCCGCACCAAGCAGCAGGTGGCCAAGGACCTGCCGCCGCGTACCGAGGAAGAGGTGTACGCCAAGATGGAAGGCATCCAGCGCCAGCTGTACAAGGCCGAGCTGCGCCGCATCCAGAAGGCGCTGCTGGGCGTGGATTCTGATGAATCGGTGAAGAAAAATTCCTTCGCCATTCTGCAGGGGCTCATGCGCCTGCGCCAGATCTGCTGTCACCCCGGCCTGGTGGATCCCAAGTATGCCAAGGAAGACAGCGCCAAGCTCACCGCCCTCTTCTACCTGCTCGACCAGCTGCGCGAAGAAGGTCACAAGGTGCTTGTGTTCTCCCAGTTTGTCTCCATGCTCGAAATCATCAAGGGCAAGCTGGAGGAGAATAATTATCCGTACAATTACCTTACTGGCCAGACCAAGGACCGTAAGGCTGAGATTGAGAAATTCCAGACCACCAAGGAACCCAGCGTGTTCCTTCTCTCCCTCAAGGCTGGTGGTGCCGGTCTGAACCTCACCTCGGCTTCCTACGTCATCCTGTACGACCCGTGGTGGAACCCGGCTGTGGAAAGTCAGGCTATTGACCGTACGCACCGAATCGGCCAGAAGAACAAGGTGATTGCCTACCGCCTGCTGACCCGCGATTCCGTGGAAGAGAAGATTCGCGTGCTCCAGCACCAGAAGAATCAGCTCGTCACCAACGTGCTCGGCGATGAAGGCTTTGCTTCCAGCCTCGACCTCAACGACCTGCAGTTCATCCTGGCCCACGGCGGTGAGGATAACGACGACGATACTGTGGTTGATGTCTGATGCGGGTTCTGACGTTTTGACCTGCCGCAGCACCCCGCTCTACGGAGCGGGGTGCTGTGTGTTTCAGGCGAGGGCGTTCAGAAAATCCTTCCAGTCCTGTTCGTAGATTTCCGAATCATGGTCGGAGCGGCAGATTCGGGTGAAGCCATAGCGTTCCGAAAGCCCTCTGCTGCCTTCGGCTCCTTGCCGGAGGCAGGCAGAGGTAGTTAAGCTTGTGTCATTTTTTTTCTTTTTTTTCTCTCTCTCTCTTGCAATTTTTTGTTTCGTGATCAGTTTTTTTTTGTTTTGTAACTAGCTATATAATGCGCTTAAATAGAAGCGGGTAGCTAGTAATAATAAAAAGTTTTTTTTTTT
>JAFWYD010000009.1 GCA_017517805.1 Akkermansia sp. | reverse complement strand
GTAAGGTCGTGAATAGCAACAACCTTCTCGAGCTCGGCCTGGGACATGGCGCGAAGCACATTGCGACCAATGCGACCGAAACCGTTAATAGCGTATTTAGCCATAGTAGTATATAATGGTTTTTAAGATTAGACCCGCCCGACCACCAGGCCTGGCAAGGCGTAAGCCAGTATATCCCCTTATACCCATGGAGTCAACACAAATTTACTTTGCCTTGCTAAAATTTCCCCTGCTCCGGCGCACTCTGCAGCCCCTCCTTTATGCTCTGCATGACAGCATGTCAAACTTCCCCACTTGACACAGCCGCTCAACTGTGGCATCATCGCTTCCGTTCAACGGCTCCGTCGTTCAATGGATAGGACGAAGGTTTCCGGTACCTTAGATGTGGGTTCGATTCCCGCCGGGGCTATTCCTGCTCATCCCTGACTGATGAAATACGCAGTCAGGGATTTTTCATGCCCTCCCCGATATCAGTTGTATCAACCACCACCATGGTCATTGTGTGAAGCATGAGTACGACACCGAAATTCGCGATGCCATGGGGCGTTCTTCTGGTTTCATGCATGTCAGGGACGAGATAGTGCAACACACGGTCTTGACAGACTATGCCTCAGATGGGCGTATCAATCCTGCCGGATTTGTACACGAGGGAGTGGAAAAGGTGTTCCGCTACGACTATCTCCCTGGCTCCACTTGCTGCACTGCCTGACGCATCCCAATGGGGTAACGCAGATGCAGACCTACGAAGCTAAGCGGGATTTGATGACCGAGATGCTCTATATCAACGGCAATTCCTTTCACCCCCGCCCTGATTTCCTTGACACAAACTTCATCGAACATCTGACCAGCCATGTGTTTGGACGTGAAATCAAACTATGATCAGAACCCATTCATAATCCAGCAACAAGAACAAACAAACAAAATTAATTTCAAAAATCTTAAAAAAAAGGCTTGCATTCACCCGACAATTCGTATAAAATTGCGGCGCACCCATTCGGGAGCAAAGAAAGCGAAGTTAGCTCAGTGGTAGAGCACATCCTTCACACGGATGGGGTCATAAGTTCGAATCTTATACTTCGTATCCCAGACAGGTAGTTTCCTTTTCAAGGAATCATCACGAAAACCGCCAAAAATCAGCACTTAAGCAGATTTTTGGCGGTTTTACTTTGACTTTCTTCCGGGAAAATTTTAACATTTCTAGGTCACCTTTTCTAGGCCACTCTAGGTCACCTTAACTTACATGTAAGATATTTCACAAACTTACAATTCCTAGGTCTATTTTCAGGGTCAAGCCCCACTTTTTGCTATTGACCCCATTATTTTAGGGCGATAAACTAAAAAAGCCTGCTTTCCAAATTGTGTCGGAAAGCAGGCTCGGTGAATACCCTTGGAGAAGGGTACGTCTCCGAGGATATGAATGAAAAGCAAGAAATCATAACACATTATTTATAAGCGCCTTATAAATCATCAAATAGGTTTATGATGGGTCTTTTCCCTTTTTTCGCCATCCACTCCTTGACAAAATCCGTACCATATGTATAATGAGTGCAGATAACCTCCCCCGCTTAGGGTTGGAATCCGTTGATTCCTTCAACTGCGAACATGGGGAGGGTTTTTATTTTGTATGGAATACCTCAAGCCGAATCTCTCCCTTTCCCAACAAGTCGCTCTGCTTCAGCAGCGTGGGCTTGTGGCGGATGCGTCGCTTTTGACCTCGCGTCTGAGGAATGTGGGATATTACCGCTTCAGCGCCTATCTACACCCTTTCCGTGTCCGAAACTCAAACGGACAGATTGAGGATAACTATGTCCCCGGTACAACGCTGGATAAAGTGTGGTCGCACTACCTCTTTGACCGTAAGTTGCGTTTCCTGATGATGGATGCTATCGAGCGTATCGAAGTTGCTCTCCGTAGTCAGATTGCGTATCACCATACTGCAGGACAATCGCCGTTCGCCTATGCACAGCAAACGTATTTCCCGCATTGGAAAGGATATATTCAAAGTCTTGAGCGTGTGCGTATCCAACGAGATAAACACGGCAACATCAAGCAAAGCGGGGTTGATTTCATTGACCACTTCTTCAATAAATACGGCGATAAGCATGATTATCTGCCTCTCTGGATGGCAGTCGGAGTAATGGATTATGGCACGGTGGTGCATTTCTACACCCACTCACGGAAGAAAATGCAGAATCTCATCTCTTCCCTATGGGGCACTGATGCCAAGACTCTCTATACCTGGCTTACATCGTTGCGCGTGCTGCGCAACGATTGTGCTCACCATGCCCGCATCTGGAACAAGACCTTCCTGACTGTCCCCCGCATGAACAACACCCCGGCCTTGCCCTGGGATTACGTCTATTCCGACAAAGCCAGCAAGTGGGTCAAGCCCACCGTCAGCTTGGCCGGGGCGACCTCCATGCTCCAATCACAAGCCAACCTTGCCCCGCTCCTGTTCATCTGTCGTTATCTGCTCAAACAGGTGGCACCCTCCTCCCAATGGCACGTTCGCATGCAGCAATTCCTGCATGATTCACAACAACAAGGCATCCCCTTTCACAAAATGGGCCTGCCCGCGCATTGGGAACTCCACCCGCTGTGGAAGTAGGTATTTATTTACACATTACATATTCACCTAATATATCATATTCCATAGATATGAGATTTGAGTTAACTCCATATAAACGAATTCTTGATGATGAAGAAATAATTAAAGATATCCGACTCGTGGCAAAAAAGCACAAAGAAGGGTATTTATCTCTCTCAAAATATATAAGATATGGAAAATATTCTCAATGTGCAATTCAAGGTCATTTTGGGACGTGGAAGGAAGCCTTAATTCGAGCAGGTTTACGAAGTACGAGAAATCAAGATGAACTAAACCGCATTTCAAATCAGCAATACTTTGATGATTTACAGAGAGTAGCAAAAGAACTAAATAGCGCTACCATTTCGTACAAAGATTATTGCGATAGGGGTAAGTATGCGGCAACACACATAATAAAACGCTTCAAGCATTGGGATACGGCTTTGACAATGGCGGGACTTTCTCCAACGGGCAAAGCAAAAATGAAAGTTACAGAAAAAGAATGTCTCGAGGATATAGAACGCATGTGGGTGACATTAGGCAGACAACCTACAACAACTGATGTTCAAAAATTGGCGCTTGCTAAGTATTCTCTGGACACTTACAAGCGAAGATTTGGAGGGTGGAGAAAAGCCTTAGAGGCGTTCATTGCATATGTGAATGGAGTAACGGATGCTGAGCATGATTCCGCTTCCGAAGAGGTAAATATTTATGCCGATAATTGCGACAATAACGAAGAAAACGCATTAAAAACATCTTCTTCAGACGCGCGAAAAACACCAAGAAATATAAATTTAAGATTGCGCTTTAAAGTTTTGTCTCGCGATAATTTCAAATGTCAAGCATGCGGTGCTTCTCCCGCTACGATCCCTTCAACAATTCTACATGTTGACCATATCATTCCATGGTCTCAAGGAGGTGAGACCGTTATCGATAATTTGCAAACACTCTGTTCTGATTGCAATTTAGGAAAAGGCGACCTACTTCTTTGAATCAGTAGTAATTGGGCTTGCCCCAATCAAAGCGCTGCCGCATCCCTAGTCCTTTGTAGTCCTAGAGCGCGTAGGAAGCGTGGTTTCAGAGCAAAATGGTAGGCTAAAACAGGCGCATACCGATTCTGCACAGGGTGGTTAAGTCGTTGATTGTTACTAAAAAAACCTCTAACACGTTAAGCGTTAGAGGTTTATGAAGTAAATACACGAGAAGAGATTCGAACTCCTGACCAACTGTGTGTAAGACAGCCGCTCTACCACTGAGCTACTCGTGCGTGTGCCGGGAATTTAGCAGAGTGCGCGGTAGAAGGCAAGCCTAAAATAAAAAAAAGTTTAGCGAGTATGACAAGAGGGGAAATTCTTTGCGTTTGCGTGCGCGGGGGCGGGTGTGATAGAATGCAGACGTGAAGCGTGTTTTCCCCATTATTCTGCTGGCGTCCCCCGCTCCGTGTCTTGCGGCGGAGGCGCATCGGCCACATTGGAATGAGGATGCTCTTTCCATCTCGCGCAAGTGTGCGGAGTGCCACCGCAAGGAATATGATTTATGGAAAGGTAGCGACCATGCCTGGGCCTGGCGTATGCCTTCTGCACGGCTGGATGCGGAGGCGTTTGCCGGGCAGCGAATCAAAGCGCACGGTATGGAGCTGGAGATGCTGCGGGATAAAGCAGGTAATTTCCAGATGCGCGATGTGGCAACGGGCAAGGTGTATACGGTGGGTGGAGTGATTGGCCGTGAGCCTCTGGTGCAGTATCTGCTGCGCTGGAAGGATGGAGGATTGCAGACGCCCAGCGCAGCATGGGATGTGGAGCGGAAGGAGTGGTTCGATGTTTTCCGCGATGATGCGCTGCAGCAGGCGCGCGGCGGTGCTGTGCGCAAGCCTGGCGAGTGGGGACATTGGACCGGCCGAGGTATGAACTGGGAAGCCCAATGTGCCTGGTGCCACATGAGCGGGTTCCGGAAAAATTATGATGTGACGACTGATTCGTTCAAGGCGACCTGGCAGGAGCCGGGTATCACCTGCATCCAATGCCACAAGGTTTCGGACACTCCGGATGCGGAAGATGGGTGTCTGGTGGCGAAGAGTGACCGGAATCTTACGGATGCTCAGCACGATGATAATTGCGCAAGCTGCCATGCACGGCGCGAGGAACTGACGGGAGCGTTCTCTGTGGGCGATAAGTTTGATGATCATTTCCGGCTGGAGTTGCCGAAGATTCCCGGGGTATTCCACCCGAATGGTCTGCAGCTGGAGGAGGATTATAGTGAGACGAGTTTCAGGCTGCACAGGATGGGACGCACGGGGGTGACGTGCTTCGATTGCCACGACCCGCACTCAGGCAAGGTGCCGCTGCCCACGGAGAACGATGAGCTCTGCCTGCAATGCCACGGCAACAATCAGGTTATCAACGGGGTGCTGGCTCCACAGGTGGGACACAACAAGCTCTGTGGCGGCAAGGCGATGCCCTGCATCGAATGCCACATGCCCAGGATGACCTACATGGGGCGCGACCCGCGGCGCGATCACGCTCTGCATTGGCCGGATCCGCGTATGAGTATCGAACTGGGGGTACCGAATGCCTGCCTGAATTGCCACAAGGATAAAGATGACCAGTGGTGCATGGAGTACCTGGAGAAGCGCTACAAGGAAGAGCGCATGGGTAAATACCGCCAGCGTTTCCGCGCGGCGGGGCATGCCATGCAGGGCAAGGGCAGTGTGCAGGAGCTGCTGGCTGCCTACTCCAAGGAAGAGATACCGGCCTGGCGTGCCACGCTACTGGGGCTACTGGCCCAATTCCCGCTCACGCCAGAGGTGCAGGCCGTGGCGCTGGGAGCCACTCAGGATACCGATGCCCTGGTGCGTGCAGCTGCGGTCGAGTTGCTGGGGGGAGATGCCGCCCGAAAGGCGCTGGCCGATAAGACGAGGAGCGTGCGCCACGCTGCTGCCTGGGCTCTGTTCCCCAATTTGCCGGCCGGGCACCCGGTGTGGCAGGAGATGAAAGAAACGGCCAGCCACCAGGCCGACCAGCCTACTGGCGCGATGCAGCTGGCGATGCTGGCCTCCGCAGCTGGTGATGCCACAGCGGCCGAGCTCCAGTACCGCCGCGCGGTGCAGCGCGACCCGGCCAGCGTGGTGGCTCGCATGGATTATGCGGTGTTCCTGGCGCGCCAGAACCGTCCGGTGGATGCTCTGCGGCAGATGCTGGAATGTGCCCGGGAGCACCCGCAGAATGCCGAAGTTCAATACCGACTGGGGCTCAGCCTCATCGAACTGGGACAATACCGCCCTGCCCTGCGGGCCATGCAGAAAGCGCTCCAAATTGATTCCGGGCATGCCGCCGCCCGCCAGGCAGCCACGCAATTGCAGACTTACCTCCGCTAAGCTTTCACCATGGAAACGACTCATATTATTCTCACCATACTGGGCATCGTCGCCGGTGCCATCTTCATCTTTTCGCTGCTGAAGGGTGTCATCAAGATGATCCTGCTGGCTGTGGCCATCTCGGGCGCGGTGGCAGCCTGGATGTTCCTGCAGAAAAACGGGTATACCTATGTGGAGTTCATGACGGACTCGCCCCAACCCTGGATGGTTCAGGCGCTGGCCTGGGGCGTTGCCATTTTCATCCTGCTTATCTTCTTTCATGGCATGGTGTGGATATCGCAGCTCTTCAACTTCAGGAAGAAAGCCGGGCTGGGCAGCATCCTGACCACCATACTCATGAGTCTCATCATGCTCTGGGTCAGCATGATGGGTATCTGCTACTACGGCAATGTGTGCCGCATCCGATACTACCACGAACTTGCCGAGGCTCAGATGCTCCGCGCAGCAAAACCGGATACCGCCATGCCGTCTGTCCCCTGGTTCACCCGCATGACTACTGCGCTGCGAAGCTCAAAGGCCACGGGCTGGTTGCAGAGCATCGACCTGATGGATGACCCTGCGCAGACGAATCTGGCCTGCCTGGTCGCCTTCGGCTGCACTCTTGATGAACCCACCTTCACGACTTTCTACAACACCCAGCTGGCCAACCGCGGCATTCCGCAGCCTACACGCCTGCTTGATCTCTTCCGCGACCCAGGGCTGCGCACCATGGTGAAAGAAGGCCGCTTTGTCTCCCTGCTGGAAAATGAGCGGCTCAACACCGTGCTGCGTTTCCGCAATACGGAGGAGAAGATGAGATACATCCTGTGACTGCAGATTTCATCATGCTGGATTAAAATAAGCGCTGAGATGAAAATCTCAGCGCTTGTTTCTGTAATCACTACGGGCATGGCCCGCGTGAGAAGGGAAAAGAAGCCCCAAATTACTTGTTCAGCAGTTTTTCGAGCAGAGCCTGCGAGTTATCGGCCAGCTTGGCGGGGTCATCGAGCATGCCGGCGCGCAGCAGAGCCGTGTTGATGAGCTGGTCGGCCAGCAGCGTGGCCAGGGCTTCATCTTTGCCGCGAAGCTCAGAAAGCTTCATTACGATGGGGTTGTGCGGGTTGAAGGCAATCTCCGGATGAGTCTCCGGCACCTCCTGCCCCATGGCGCGGAGATAGGCCTTGATTTCCGGGGAGATATCACCCTCGCCCTGCAGGGCAATGGCCGGAGCGCTGCTCACGCGGTCGCTGGTGGTCACCTTGCTGAAGCGGTCCTTGAAGGTCTCGCTCACCCAGGTGGTGAGACCCTCAGCCTCGCTCTCATCCAGCCCGGGCTGGTCGGGCTGGGCTTCCAGCGGGGGAAGTTCGAGCCCGGCCCGGTCGATGGACTTGATTTCCTTCTCGCCGAACTTCATGAGGCTTTCCACCACAAACTGGTCGCCGCCCTCGGTGAAGAAGCAGACCTCGAATC
This sequence comes from Akkermansia sp., assembly GCA_017517805.1. Taxonomy (GTDB): domain Bacteria; phylum Verrucomicrobiota; class Verrucomicrobiia; order Verrucomicrobiales; family Akkermansiaceae; genus Akkermansia. The sequence goes on along the minus strand of JAFWYD010000009.1, from coordinate 10,119 downwards.
CGCGCGCCTTGAGGGCATCCAGATAGGGCGAGTTCTCCAGCTGGCTGCGGCTGGCACCGTAGAGCACATAGATATCCTTCTGGTTCTCCTTCATGCGGGACACGTAGTCCTCGAAGCTGGTGAGCTTGCCCGGCTCGGTGAAGGTAGACTCAAAGCGGATGAGTTTGCCCAGGGCATCCTTATGCTCCCAGCTGGTCACCACGCCTTCCTTGATATAGCGGGAGAAGGTGCGCCAGAATTTCTCGTAGGTTTCGGTATCATTCCTGGCCACACCTTCCAGGTGCTTGATGAAACGCTTGGTGATGATACCGGCCACTTTGCGGAGCAACGAGTTATCCTGAAGCATCTCGCGGGAGATATTCAGCGGCAGGTCTTCGCTATCGACCACACCGGCCAGGAAACGCAGCCACTCCGGCAGCAGCTTCTCAGGCTTGCTGTCGATAAGCACCTTGTGGCAGTAGAGCGATACCATGGGTTCGCAGCGGCCAAAGCCCATGGCCTCCGGGTTCTCCTCCGGCACAAAGAGCACAGAATTGAGCACGATGGGAGCATCTGCGCTGAAGTGCATGTAACTCAGCGGCTTGCTCTCGGTGTGGGCAATGAACTGGTAGAAGCCTTCGTATTCCTCCGGTTTCACATCCTTCTTGCTCTTCATCCAGATAGCCTGCACGGTGTTCACATGCTCGCCATTGAAATCGATGGGGAAGCCCACAAAGTTGCTGTACTTGGAAAGGATGTAGCGCGTGTGATCCCCCTTGGAGAAATTCTTTGCATCGTTCTTCAGGAAAATCTTGATGCAGGTACCACGGGGGGTATCGGCCGCGGCTTCGCTCAGTTCGTAGCCTTCCTGACCATCGCTCACCCACAGCACCGGAGTAGCCTCCGGTTGCCAGGAACGCGTGGTCACCTCCACCTTCTCTGCAGCCATGAACACGCTGTAGAAGCCCACGCCGAACTGACCGATGAGGTCCTGAGTACCGCCCTGGCTCTCCTTCATAGCCTCCAGGAACTTCCTGGTGCCGGAGTGGGCAATCGTACCAAGAAATTCAACGACTTCCTCCTGAGTCATGCCGATACCGCTATCCGCAATGGTCAGCGTGCCGGCTTCCTCATCGGTTGTGATGGTAATGCGGAGTTCGCGCTCGGGCTCGTAGATGGCGGTCTGGGTGAGCTGCTTGAGGCGCAGTTTCTCCAGCGCATCGGAAGCGTTGGATACCAGCTCGCGCACAAAGACCTCACGGTCGCTGTAGAATGCGTGAATCACAATGTCCAGCAGCTGCCGGACCTCCGTCTGGAACTGATGTGTATTTGCCATAGTTTCGGTTCGATTTAAGTTTGCAGGTAATTCTACTTTATGCGGGCAAAAGGTCAAGCGGGTATTGAGTCAGCCTCTGAGCGGGAGCTCAAAGGCAAAATTTGCCGATTTCTGCCATGATTTGTGATTTTTTTGGGCAGGAATTGCACGATTAGGGGTAGACTCTGCGCGTCATGTGGTGTAGAATCAGAACCGTGAGCAGCAAATGGCAAGTCAAGGAAATCGAGGAATGCGAATCCACATTCAATGTGGCCCGTAAATTGCCGGCGTGGACAGTCGTGACCGCCCAGCGACAGACCCGCGGGCGCGGACGTTTCAACCGCAGCTGGTTTGGCAACACGGGCGGTCTCTGGGCCACCTACAATCTCCCGCTCGACCCCAGCGTGAAACGCCATTGGGGCGTTCTGCCTCTCGTGGCCGGCACGGCGGTCATCGAGGCGCTGCGAGCCTACCATATTGACGGACTCCGCCTGCGCTGGCCGAACGATGTGCTCGTGGGCCGTGCCAAGCTCGCCGGAATCCTGGTTGAGCGCCCGGCGGCCAACATGGCCTCCGTCGGTATCGGCATCAATATGTTCAACGATATTGACGAAATTCAGGCCATTGCGACTGACCCGGTGACCCGCTTGTGCGAACTGATGCCCGCCTGCCCCTCCGTCAAGAAATTCCGCACCATGCTGGGCGATGTCATCGCAGAGATGTTTGATTACTTTGTGGAAAGCGGAATCGAGGGCATCATGCCCATGCTGGAAGCTGCGTGGGGCGAGCCCCGACCAGTGGTGGCCATTACCGACAATGAGCGTATCGTCGGTCATTTTGCCGGAGTGGAGCATGATGGTTCCCCCATTCTGCGCAAGGTGGATGGCAGCACCATCACCGTCCCCGGTATCACCGTGAACCGCCTCAAAGAGCTCATCTGAGCCGCTAAACCCCTTCACTCCCCCGCCAGAGTAGCACCTGGCGGGGATTTTTTACAAATGGCGACTTGATGCAGCCGCCTGATTATGCTAAAATAACCGCACAACATTATGGCAACACAGCTTGAACAACTGAAGAAGTACACTACCGTCGTGGCAGACACGGGCGATTTCCGCCAGATGGAGGAATTCGCCCCGCAGGATGCCACCACCAATCCCTCTCTCATTCTGGCCGCAGCCGCCAAGCCTGAATACCGCCACATCCTCGATGCCGTGGTGGCAGATTTCAAGGCCACGGTCAGCAACCCCGCCGAAAAAATCGGTGAGCTGATGGACCGGGTCATCGTGGCCTTTGGTCTTGAGATTCTCAAACGCGTACCCGGTCGTGTCTCCAGCGAGGTAGATGCCCGACTCTCCTTTGATACGGAAGCCACCGTACAGAAAGCCCGCGAAATCATGGCTCTGTACGAAGCCGCCGGCATCCCCCGCGAGCGCGTACTCATCAAGATTGCCGCCACGTGGGAAGGCATCCAGGCTGCCCGCCAGCTGGAGCAGGAAGGAATCCACTGCAATCTGACCCTCCTTTTCAGCCTGGTGCAGGCCGTTGCCTGTGCAGAGGCAGGGGTGCGTCTTATCTCCCCCTTTGTGGGTCGTATCCTCGACTGGTACGTAGCCAGCACCGGCGAGAAATACACCGCAGAAACAGATCCGGGTGTCATCTCAGTACGCACCATTTACAATTACTACAAGAAGTTCGGCTACCCGGTGCAGATTATGGGTGCAAGCTTCCGCAATACTGGTGAAATCCTGGCCCTCGCCGGCTGCGACCTGCTCACCATCTCCCCCGGTCTGCTGGCAGAACTCGCCGCCACCGAATCCGATGTGGCTCCGCAGCTTTCCCCAGAAGCCGCAGCCGCCAGTAATATCGAGCGCATTCCGGCAGATGAGAAGAGCTTCCGCTTCCTCTTCAACGAAGATGCCATGGCCACCGAAAAGACAGCCGAGGGTATCCGCAAGTTCTCGGCAGATATCCGCAAGCTGGAAGCCCTGCTCGCCTCCATGCTCTGATTTCAATTTCAACCGAACAACCAAACAGATATGAAAGTACTCGTTACTGGCGGAGCCGGCTACATTGGCTCCCACACCGTGCGCCAGCTCGTCAAGAGCGGTGCAGATGTCACCGTGCTCGACAGCATGGTTTATGGCCACCAGGCTGCCATTGTCGACAAGGAAGTGACCCTGGTCAAGGGCGACCTGGGCGACCCGGCGGTGGTTTACCCGCTTCTGGTGAATGGCAAGTTTGATGCAGTCGTGCACTTCGCCGCATTCATTCAGGTGGGAGAATCCGTGTCCGACCCGCTCAAATACTACGAGAACAACATCGCCAAGCCTCTGGTGCTGCTGCGCGCCATGATGCTGGCAGGCTGCAAGCGCTTCGTGTTCTCCTCCACCTGCGCAACCTACGGTGTGCCCACCCAGGTCCCGATTCCCGAGACCGAGAAGCAGGATCCCATCAACCCCTACGGTGGTTCCAAGTACATGCTCGAAAAGGTCTGCAAGGACTGCGACCGCGCCTACGGGCTCAAGAGCGTGTTCCTGCGCTACTTCAACGCCTCTGGTTCCTCGGTCGATGGCGCTATCGGCGAAGACCATGAGCCGGAATCCCACCTCATCCCGGTGATTCTGCAGGCCATCAAGGGCGAACGCCCCGGCATCACCGTGTTCGGCACCGATTATGACACCCCGGATGGCACCTGCATCCGCGACTACATCCACGTGGATGACCTGGCCGATGCCCACCTCCGCGCGCTTGACTACCTCATGAAGGGTGGCGAGACCAACTGGTTCAACCTGGGCACCGGCAATGGCTTCTCCGTGAAGCAGATTATCGATGCCGCCGAGAAGGTGACCGGTATGAAGGCACCGGTGACCTATGGTCCGCGCCGCGAGGGCGACCCGCCCCGCCTCATCGCAGATTCCCGCAAGGCCGCTGAGATTCTTGGCTGGATTCCCAAATACCAGGATGTGACCCAGATTGTGGAGACGGCCTGGAAATGGCACAACGGTCCCCGCGGTGGCCACTATTAATCCCCCCCACCTGCGAAAGGTCCTTTTCAGCCCCCATCCCCACCCGGGAATGGGGGCTGTCTTTTGCCCACAAACATTTGGTTTGACAAATCAGCCGCATCCCACTATCATACCGCGCCGCATTCAAACCAAAATGCAGGATTCAGCAAACGTTATGAAAAAGCTTCTTTCCTTCCTCCTGGTCGTTATCATTGCCGTCCTCGGCACCATCATCACCTTGACCAAGACCGGGCATCTCACCGGCATTGGCCTTACTGCTCCGGTGGAAATCTCCCTGCGAGACTCCCTGCTCTTCTCCGGCAAAGTGGTTAAAGTTGCCAACACAACCAAAGAATCCCCGCTGGAATGCACTCTCACCGTCAGCACAGTAAATGGAGATATGACCAAGAGCCACAATTTCCAGGTTGCCCCGGGGCGGGCCTACGAGGTCGGCATGGTGCAGATGCAGTGGAATTTCAAGACAGGGGAAAAAGTGCGGGTGAAGGCCAAGGGCTACCTGCTGCCCACTACATTCCAGATTCCCTGAACGATAAATCAAACAGATTTTCCTGCCCATGTGGAACTGCTGGTTCCCCATGGGCCTTTCTTTTTTGGCACAGGTATATAATTGCGGTATGACTTGAGCTTCCCTTGCCTGCACCGCTGCAGCATGTTAAGATGCAGGCATGGATAACGACCAGATGATTAAAGTAATGTCCTACCTCATCGGCTACCGGGTCGGCAGCCAGGTTATGCCGCAGATGCTGCCCGGTCTCCAGGCCGGGGATGTGCTGGCAGAAATGCTGGGCAAGGGGTTCCAGGACGGCCTTTCCGGCGATATGGACATGAGCCTTATCGATGAACATGTCAATACCTACCAGCAGACGTTCCTGAGCATGCTCCAGACCCGCGGCGAGGAGAAAGCCCGGAAGAATCTTGAAACAGGCAAGAAATACATGGAGGAGAATGCCAAGAAAGAAGGTGTCACCACTACTGCTTCCGGCCTCCAGTATGAAGTGATTACTCCCGGCAGCGGTGAAAGCTATGATGCAGAGAAGCACGGCGAAGCCCCCACTGCCGAAGTCATGTACAAAGGTACGCTCGTCGATGGCACGGTATTCGACCAGAGCCAGGCCCCGGTCAAATTCAACATCCGCCAGGTGATTCCCGGTTTCACCGAAGCCCTCAAGCTCATGCCGGTGGGTGCCAAGTGGAAAGTCACCATTCCGGCCAACCTGGCCTACGGTGCCAATGGTCCCGGCAGCATCGGGCCGAACAGCACGCTCATCTTCGAGATGGAGCTACTCGGGCTCACCAAGTAACCCCACTAGTGCATTCCATGTCCGACTACTCATCCCGCCGCACCACCATTTTCCGCGTGGCTGGCTTTTCCCTTCTGGGGCTGGTTCTGCTGGGCTATGGTCTTTTCAAGCTGGAAGGCTCGGAGCGCATGCTCTGGGCCGGCATCGGTGTCTTTGACCTGGTTTACGCAGCTATCATTTCCTATCCTCTCTGGCGCAAAAAGAACTAATCCGGATACGCACCAGAAACGCAGCAATGCCGCACTCGGGAAAGAGTGCGGCATTGCTGCATTTCTGGGAGACAGGGAGCGAAAGACACAATCCCTACTTCCGGGGGAAAGAAGCCTTGACCTTCCGGGATTTCCACGCACGGAGGAATTGCTGCTGCAAACGCTCGGCGGTGCGGTAGGGCTTGATGAGTACCGCTGCGGCATCTGCAGGTGAAGCCCCCTCCAGCAGAGCCTGGAGGTAATCCTTCATCGCATCAATACCACGCTTACCGTCCAGGTGCACAAAGAAAGCCACCGTCATGACTGACAGCATGTAAGTATCCTTACGCTCACGCATGTAGCGGTACATGGTTTCCTGATCCATCGTGAGGAACTCCTCCAACCGGAAATCAAAATCCAGCGCGCCGTGGGGTACTCGCTTTTTCGCCTCATGCAGGATGAGAGAGAAGCCGCGGTCAAAATCCAGCGTTTCACCCACATACGGCACATAACCCACATACTCGGCCCAGCCCTCATTTACCCATATAGGGAGCCGGTTGAGCACAAATTGCTGGTGGGTCAATTCATGCACCAGGGCGTGGGTATCAACGTCATCCCGCTCAACCGAGCCAGAGCGCCCCAGCCCGAGCGATTCAAAGGGAATCATCACGCGGTCTGCCACAATATCAGACTCACTGGCAGGGGTGCTCCCTGCCCGGGATGAGAGCATAAACACGCCGGCCGACCCCTCCGGCCCGCCTGCAGCCCGGTAATCCGACAGACTGGGTTGCAAAACAATCAGGAACTTTTTGTCACCCCGATCAGCAGATGCCCGGGGAACCGGCAACACTCCGGCAATAGCCCGGTTGGCCGCCTGTGCGCATTCGCACAGGCGTGCCACGGTTTTCTGAGCATCGGGCTGCAGTTTTACCGGGGAATAATAGTAGTAGTTATTGGAGGAATACAGGAATCCCTTTTCCCCGGGGGGCAACGTTTCTGTCTGCAATTCCGTATCCTTGGGCACGGAAACCTGGCGTGGCCAGTCGCCGGGGTTCTTGACGCGGACATTCCGGACCCCCATCTCGCGGAGTTCCTTTTTCTTGCGGCTGGCTGCTTTGCGCACATCGCGCTCCGCAACCTTCTTCCCCCTACCCTTGCGTGTGGTAAAGTCATCATCATCTTCTGCTGCAACGGGAAGGAGCGGCACCAGCGCCAACAGCGCAACAAAAAGGAATCTCCACGATTTCATAACAGGTCTCAGCGGGTCAGGCCATCTCGCTTGGCCTGGTTCCAATATGCGTATTCGGAGCGGTTGAAATCCACATATTCCGGGGAAAGGTCCGTGGTGTATACCACGTAGTCATCGCTGCCCAGGTTGAGGTTGATACGGATTTCAAACTCACGGGCCTGCACCAGTTCCCGAAGGTCATCGCTAGGAGTATCAGTCTGCTCGCCACCGCGGCAGGCGGGTAGACCGGCGATATCGATGTCGATTTTCTCTTCCACCACGCGGGCACTGGAATACCCCACGGCATGGATGATGCGCCCCCAGTTCGGGTCACCTCCATTCCAGGAGCTCTTCACCAGGTTGGACTTTGCCACACCCTCTGCCACTTTCCTGGCATCCTCCGCAGAGGGAGCCCCCTCCACCTTCACGGTGACAAACTTGGTCACGCGCTCACCATCCTGCACGATGCGCTTAGCCTGCTCCAGCATCACGTAATGGAGCGCTGAAACAAAAGCATCCCAGCCCTCAGCGCCGGGTGCAAGCTGCACCCCGGAAGCCCCGTTGGCCATGACGAGTGTTGTGTCATTGGTGCTCATATCACCATCGATGGTAATCCGGTTGAAGGAATGCTCCACACCCTCGCGCACGATAGTATCCAGATCCTCACGTGCCACGCCGGCATCGGTGCAGATAAGGCAGATCATCGTGGCCATGCAGGGAGAAATCATCCCTGCCCCCTTGCAGCAGGAACCAATTCGTACCGGCTTGCCTGCTATCTCAATTTCAACCGCCACCTCTTTTTCGCGCGTATCGCTCGTGATGATGGCAGAGGCCACATTGTGACCGTTGGCTGCAGAAAGATTCGCACAGAGCTCAGGCAGGCGCGGGGTAATGCGCATCATGGGCATCGGCAGACCAATCACACCGGTGGAACACACCGCTACCTCGCTCGGGGTCAGCCCCAGCTGCTCTGCCACCACGCGGCACTCCGTGCGCGCATCTTCCACACCTCGCACTCCGGTGCAGGCGTTGGCATTGCCGCTGTTTGCCACAATGGCTCGCACATTGCCGCGGCTCAGGTGGTGTTCGCTGACGCGCACACACGCTGCCCTTACCCTGTTGGTTGTAAAAGTGCCGGACGAGGTAGTCGGCAGTTCGGAATACACAAGGGCCAGATCCAGCCGTGTTGCCTCAGGCTTCTTAATACCACAGCTCAGCGCATTGGCGACATACCCCCTCGCGGCGGTCACGCCCCCCTCAATACTCTTCATGGCATATTCAGACATAGCAGAATAGATGATTCTTTGTACGCCCCCACTTTGCCATATTTCCTCGCCTTCTTCAAGCCTAATCGCCTTGCCATGCCATAAAAGTTGAACCGCCCCGGCTACCAGCAAACGGCAACCGGAGCGGTGTCAACTTTTCTCTCTCTTTTACTGAACCTCGCTCTCGCGGGTTACGTCCGTCATTATACTTTATTTTCCTATCATGTCAAGAGGATTTTGTAAAAAATCCTATTTATTTTGCAGAATACTGCGCAGGACAGCCAGGCAACGCTCATTTTCCACAGCCGTACCAATGGTGATGCGGATATATTCATGCAAACCATAAGCAGCCATGGGGCGCATGATAACCCCCTGAGCAAGAGCCTGGCGGAATACCTCCACCCCATTGCCGACCTTGACCAGGATAAAGTTCGTGTGACTGGGAACATACTCAAGTCCCAATTCTTCGAAGAAGCAGACATACTGCTGGCGCCCCTTGCTGACCATCTCGACCGAGCGGGCAATATGTTCCTTATCATCCAGTGCAGCAAGTGCACCAACCTGAGCAAAGGCATTCACATTGAATGGAGAGCGGGCTTTATTCAGCAACTCGGCAATATCAGGCGTGGTAATGGCATACCCGCATCGGGCACCGGCAAGACCATAGGCCTTGGAGAAGGTGCGCAGCACCACGACATTCCGCCCCTCCTTCACAAACTTCACACTATCCGTACGCTCACCGGCAAATTCGATGTATGCCTCATCAATCGCCACGACCACATGTTCCGGCACCTGGGCCATGAATTCCTCCAGCTCGGTCTGGGTCACCATCGTACCGACCGGATTCGTGGGATTCGTGATGAAAACCAGCCTGGTGCGTGGAGTGATAGCAGCCAGCATTCCCTTCAAATCGTGAATCCAGCTATTCCGGTTAGGCACAGAGATATAATCAGCCCCCAGCAACTTTGCCACAATGGGATAGAGAGTAAACGCATAATCAGCCGCCACGACCTCTGTCCCCGGCTGCAGGAAAGCATGGCCCAGCAGCTCGATAAGCTCGCTGCTGCCATTGGCTACTGCCGTATTGGCAAAAGAGACTCCATGTTCTGCAGCCACCCGGCAACGCAACGCATACGATGCACCATCTGGGTATATATGCATACCAGCGGCAGCATTCTTCATTGCTTCCACCGCCAGAGGCGATGGCCCAAGTGCATTTTCATTCGAGGCCAGCTTCACTATTTCCTCTGGCCGGAGACCGATTTCACGAGCAGTTTCCTCTACTGGCTTACCTGGTTGATAAGCAACCAGGGCATGTACGTTCTGATTAGCGTATGTGATGATGTTCATTGCAAATATCTCCATAGACAGACATCTTCCATAGAGATACTCCCCCATGGAAGATGTCTGTCTCCTTTCATTAGAACTTATACGTTGCGCCCACGTTCACGCTGTGTGCGTTCGCGTTCTCCACGACCTCTGCCGTGTAGCTCGCGTTCACGCTCCACTGGTCGCTCAGCGCATAGCTGCCGCCGATGGTGAGGTTAATACCCGTGCGCCCCGGGTTCGTGCCGTGGTAGCGCAGCCCGAAGGGTGAGCGAACCTCCGGATTATCGCGCACCAGGTCCTGGTGCAGCGCCAGTTCGGCATACACCGAGCTCTTGTAGGTACTGCGCACGATACCCACGCCGATTTCACCGCGCAGGTTCTGCACCTCGCCGGTGTCGATACCATCCACGCGGGCGCTGTCGCTGGCATAGTACTGCACACCGCCGAAGCCGCGCAGCAGCACCGTCTCGCTCAGCGCGTGATTGTAG
>JAFWYD010000050.1 GCA_017517805.1 Akkermansia sp. | reverse complement strand
TGTGATAACTGCAAGAAAACTAGATTTTTACGATAATTCTTTCAGTGTAAATTCAAAGTAAATTTTCGCAAGCGGAATAACGAGTTTGTATGACACTTCTCAAATGCGTTTGCCCTGGGCTGAAATACACCGTCTTCCCCTATCAAGTCATCAGGAAAGAAGTAATCGCCCGGCAAGGCTGTCCTGCATGCGTGCAAGTCTCGGCTGCAAGATGCCTGAACCACCCCTCAGAAAGCATCATACATTTAAGTAAATCACTTTACTACAAACAATAAAGAACCTTGATAAAAATAATTCCACTTTTTCCCACCATTTTACTTGACTTTTCAAGATAGCGCAGTAAAATGCCGACACAGCTACAAGATATAGTGGAGCCATGAAGATACGGAAACGGAACGGGCAGACCGCAGCATACGAGCGGGAGAAGATAGAGCGGGTAATCCTGCTGGCCTTTGCCAGCGTGGGGCGCGCTGGTGCACAGGAAGAAGCCGCCGGGCTAGCCGCAGGCATAGAAAAGCAGCTGGAGGCACAGGGAGAGGAACTGGTTGCGGTAGAAAGCATCCAGGACCTGGTGGAAGCCAGTCTGATGGTCGCCGGGCACTATGAAGCAGCGAAAAGCTTTATCCTCTACCGCAACGAGCGCAGCCGTGCTCGCGCGGCACGCGAGCAGTTGCTGGACCATTTCAGCAACCGTAGTGCTCTCGACTGCACCTTGCGCGAAATACAGCGCGAGTTTCCGGAGGAGGAATACACCCTGCCCCAGCTGACCGCCCGGTTCCGCAGTTTCAGCAAAGAAGGGCAGAGTGAAGAGGCAGCGCTTGGCTGCCTGATCAAAGCCGCAGCCGAACTCACCACGCGAGATGCCCCAGCCTGGGAAATGATAGCGGCGCGGTTCTGGCTGCTGCGCTTCCGCGCGCGGCTTGCCCAGCACGAAGCCGAAGCCGGCATCACCAGTCTGCACGACAAACTCACCCACCTGACCAAATCCGGTGTGTACGGTCGCTATATTCTGGAGCACTACAGCAAGGCCGAGATAGACAGCTTTGAGCAGATGCTGCGACCGGAGCGCGACAAGCTCTTCAACTACTCCGGGCTGGAGCTGCTGCACGGGCGCTACCTCATCCGCACCCACGCCGGGGCCGTGCTGGAAAGCCCGCAGGAAATGTTTCTGGGCATCGCCCTGCACCTGGCCATGCAGGAGGAGCAGGACCGCGCGCTGTGGGTGCAGCGTTTCTACGATATGCTCAGCACGCTGAAAGTCACCATGGCCACCCCCACCCTGGCCAATGCCCGAAAACCCTTCCACCAGCTTTCCTCCTGCTTCATCGACACCGTGCCGGACAGTCTGGAAGGCATCTACCGCAGCATTGATAACTTTGCGCAGGTGAGCAAATATGGAGGTGGCATGGGGCTTTACTTCGGCAAGGTCCGCGCCAGCGGCAGCGCTATCCGCGGTTTTCCCGGCGCGGCGGGCGGGGTCATCCGCTGGATACGCCTGGCCAACGACACGGCGGTGGCGGTAGACCAGCTGGGAGTGCGCCAGGGAGCCGTAGCAGTATACCTCGATGCCTGGCACCGCGACCTTCCTGAATTCCTGGCTCTGCGCACCAACAATGGAGACGACCGCCTGAAGGCGCACGATGTGTTCCCGGCGGTGTGCTACCCGGACTACTTCTGGCAGCAGGCGCGCGACAACATCGAAGGCGACTGGTACCTCATGTGTCCGCACGAAATCAAGTGCGTGAAAGGCTATGCGCTGGAAGACTCCTTTGGCGAGGAATGGGAAGAACGCTACCACAGTTGCGTGGCCGATGCCCGCATCCACAAACGCATCGTGCCCATCAAAGATATTATCCGCCTCATCCTCAAGAGCGCGGTGGAAACCGGCACCCCCTTCGCCTTCAACCGAGACCTCGTGAACCGCGCCAACCCGAACAAGCATTGCGGTATCATCTACTGCAGCAACCTCTGCACCGAAATCGCCCAGAATATGAGCGCCATCGAGTCCATCAGCCAGGAGGTCAAAACGGTGGACGGCGAGACCGTAGTCATCACCACCACCAAGCCCGGCGACTTCGTGGTCTGCAACCTGGCCAGTCTCTCGCTGGGGCGCATCGATGTGCGCAACCCGCAGGAAGTAGCAGAAATCACCCGCAGCGCTGTGCGCGCGCTCGACAACGTGATTGACCTGAACTTCTACCCCCTGCCCTATGCCGAAATCACCAACCGCAGCAACCGCCCCATCGGGCTCGGCGTAAGTGGCTACCACCACATGCTGGCCACGCAGGGGCTGCATTGGGAAACCCAGGAGCATCTCGATTTCGTGGATACGCTCTTTGAGCAGATTAACCACGCCGCCATCTCTGCCAGCTGCGAAATAGCCCGCGAAAAAGGAGCCTACGCCAACTTTGAGGGCAGCGAGTGGCAGACCGGCACCTATTTCGACCGCAGGGGCTACACCGCCCTGCACTGGCAGGAACTGCGCCAGCGCGTAGCCACTCACGGCCTGCGCAATGCCTGGCTGCTTGCCATCGCCCCCACCAGCAGCACCAGCATCATCGCCGGGACCACCGCCGGAGTAGACCCGGTCATGAAACTCTTCTTCCTGGAGGAAAAGAAGAGCGGGCTCATGCCCCGCGTGGCACCCGACCTCACGCTCCAGACCCTCTGGCTCTACAAGAACGCCCACCACATTGACCAGCGCTGGTCGGTGCGGGCCGCCGGGGTGCGCCAGCGCCACATCGACCAGGCGCAGAGCATGAACCTCTACATCACGCATGAATACACCCTCCGCCAGATACTCAACCTCTATATCCTCGCCTGGGAATGCGGGGTGAAAACCATCTATTACATCCGATCCAAAAGCTTAGAAGTAGAAGAATGTGAATTATGTGCCAGCTGAACCGCAGACCACTGTTTAACCCGCAGGGCGATACCGATACCGCCGCCCGCCGCATCATCAACGGCAATACCACCAACCTCAACGATTTCAATAACATGAAATACGCCTGGGTGAGCCAGTG
>JAFWYD010000049.1 GCA_017517805.1 Akkermansia sp. | reverse complement strand
TGCCGTGTTACCCCGCTCCGAAGTTCCGGAGAACTTCATCCCGGCGCAGGCCACGGCACGCGTCACGACCTTTTCCTTCCCTCTCTTTATCCTCTCCGGTACCCCGCCTGGCAGGTTGTTGAAGCCAGTGAGCCGCTTTTGGGCAGCCCGTGGTACCACGGAAAGTCATACTTGGAAAATTGCCTCGCCCGGTGGGTCAGCAAGCGCGGCTCGCTTTCCTTTCGGGCAACCCCGTAGCGGGGTGCGGGGCAGAGTTTATCACAAACACGATTTCACGTCAAGCGTATTTTTGAGATTTTTTGTGCAGTATTTTTGCACTTTCGCTCTAAGCCCCGATATTTCGTGCGAGTTAGAGTTAAAAAATTATTTTTTATTACAATGGAGAACAGCACCAGATAAAAGACGAGTGATCGATAAAGTCAGAATAGGCAGGCGGATTATCTCTTATTTCATCTGCGAAACTTGTCCGGAAGAGGTACAGCGTCTCCGGATTCAGGTCTTTCAGGTCGTCCTCTTCCGCCGCAAGCAATTGCCAGGCAAGCACATGGCCAGTGGTGTGTGCCTCCTCCACAATAACGACCTGCATCACATACAACTTGCCGGATTGCACGCGTATACCCGGCCCATAAGCAAGCGAATCCGGGGAACTATGGGTTCCGGTATCCAGGACAATCTTACTATCCAGACTTACCTGCATACGATTGTGAGCGAATCCGGCAAAGCGGATTTTGCCTGTTACCGGGGCGGCAACCCATCCCGTATACACCGCCACCCGCCCGGCTGGACTGATTTTCGCCGATGCATCCATATCGTACGGTTCATCGCCCGCCTGCTGCACGGCTCTGCAGAATTGACTAGCATGCAGGACTCTATAGCTCCTGTAGTACGGCCTCAGGACGCTCCAATCACCTGTTTTCAGAGATTTCCCGATTTCCTGGAGGAAAGCGGCTCTATCCACCTTACCACCGGAAGCCACCCTGGTGAAGTCCCCACCTTTGGAACGCTTCAAATCGTAAAGTATGCCCCTCATCGCGGAAAAGCCACTGCTAAACTCGTCCAGGAGCTCCACATCATCCATCATCATGCGTTCTTCCTGTTGCACTATTTCCTCCTGTACGGGCTCCCATGGCAAGCCGGAAATTTCCTCAAACTCGGCTTTTACCCTTGGCAAAACAAAATCAGGTCTTCCGGCAAGGGACTTCGGCTGATAATTTTCCGGCAGCCAAGGCAAACACGGCGCTGGAAAAACACAACATGTTGTTTCGAGGTCGTCCGGACACCAGAAGTACATATCTACCGCCGGTTCCTGGGGACGAAGATGCCTCACCTGTGAAAACGAAAACGCCAGCAGACACAACACCAAACTGGTAGCAGCAAGTGCAGAAAGCGCCCCACCCCACCGGATGCGTTGCATCGACCGTTTAACTTCTCGGCTTGTCTGAATGTGCAGAGACATATCCTCACCCCCAGCATACAACGCCACCCTGTAAAAAGCGAGCAGATTATTGGCGCAAAATGTTACAATTCAGTTACAAAGCAAGCACCCCCGGCGGGGGTCCGACCAGGGGTGCAAAATTAAATCAGTCCTGTGAGCGTATCAGGGAACAGCCACCCAGATGGGGGAGTCGCCCTCGAACTCAGGCCACTGCATCGAACCACCTGCAGAGTGCTTGCCGATGAGCTTGTTAAGTTCTTCGCGGTTCGGTTCGGAGAAATTGGTGCGGAAGAGGTAGAACTTCTTGTTACCAGAGACCTTGCCGCCCTTGACGACGGGATTATCGGTGAGGTTTTCCCACATGAGCACATAACCGAACAAACCACCTTCTTCAGTAACGGCAATTTCGATGGGATAGGATACGCCTTCCTTCACGTTGATGACATTGCCGGCAGTAAGGCCACCGATTTCGTTGTTCCAAGTAGGGATACCGGGGTAGTTGATGAATTCATACTCCTTGTGAGCCTTATCCTCGCCGCTCTTGATGCGGGCTTTATGCTTGGTATGGTCGTCACCAGAAATATGCACCTTGCTCAGGTCACCTTTCTGGTAGGCGCTGGGCAAACGATAGCCGCCTTCGAGCACGACTTTACCACCGAAGCGCACGCCGATGAAGTCGTCACCGGTGCCGACGAAGCGAATCTTACCGGTAATGGGAGATTTTACCTTGCCACGATACACCACGAGCCAGGCAGCAGGCTTCACCTTCTGAACGCACTGGAATGCTTCCGGTGCCAGGGAGGCTCTGGCCATGGGTACGAAGAAGTTGGAAGCATACAGCTTGGCGGGGGACTTGTAGAAACGCCCCAGAGCGCTCTGGCTCCAGTTCTTGAGGTAACCTGACACGGTGCTATAGAGTTCATCCTTGTTCACCTTTCCACCGGGAGCCACCTTGGTGGGAGCACCGCCCTTGGACTGCTTGAGGTCGTAAAGCGTGCCTTCGAGGGCAGAACCTGCTGGCTGTGAGGAGCCCATGCCGCTACCGGCTTCACCAAGGTCATCACCCAGACCGGTATCCAGACCGATACCGACCTCGATGGAAAGGCCATCATCGGCACTATCATCCATGGGGATATCAATCTGAGCCATAGCCACGGGGGCAGCACCAGTCGAGACAATCACAGAAGGAGCCACTGTATTGGACGGTGTGGCAGCCTTGGAGCTGAGTTGCGGGGTGGTGGGTACCGCACGGGGAGGCAGGTCTTCTGCCGGGGGGACGTAGGCCAGGAACTCGGCGGGCGGATCCGTGGCGAAGTAGATGACGGTGAATGTCAGCGTCAGGCCGAAGGCGAGCGACAGGGCAGATGCGGCACCGAAAGAGGAGAGCATACCGCGCAGTTTCAGGCGCTTATACTCCTTCTCGGCCTCTTCACTCATTTGGATATGTAATGCCATAAGTAGGAAAATCGGGTTATTCGCTGATTTATATTTAACACAGTTCCCCGCTGATTTCGAGCACAAACTTCGCGCCGAATGTTACAATTGTGTTACAAGCCAAAGTGCTTATTACTCCTCAGCGGCGATGAGGTCATCGTTGGCGTGCCGGTTCTCCTGGAGCAGCTCAGGGGTGTAGGCAACGGCGGCATAATCCACCCCGGGGTAGAGGTAGACGATGACGTTCCCCCCCATGGCTGCAGCGCGGCGGCGGACTTCCTGCAGGCAGGATTCGCGACTGAGGTCCCCGGAGGAGTCGGCCTGCAGCAGAAAACGGCCCACAATGCGGGTACCGGGAGTATCGGGCAACATGGGCAGGAACTCCACTTCGTGAGGTTCAACCACGGGGCGGGTACCAGAAATGAGCTCGCGCTCCACCGGGCACCACCGGCACTGCTGGCACCCCTCCAGATACAGGGGGAGTAGAAACGCCACACAAAGCTGGAAGATACGGGGCATCAGTATTCTGGAGCCGGGACAAACTTGCAGCAGAACACCACCCTGCCCTCCACATGTAGCAGAACATCAATACACCCCGGACGATGGTGCACGGTGTAGGCATCGTGATTTTCGGGAGGACGCGGAGAAAAACGGCCCACGCGGTCCGGGGACAGCACGGCGCTGCGCAGCACGCAGATGAGGCGTTGCGGGCTCATCTCGAGCATGCGGGTATAATCCGTAGTAGGCAGGGTCAGCGATGGGACGTTCTTGGAGCTCACGCGCGCACTATACACGCAGCGGTCACTTTCGTCAAGGGCTTTTTATGCCCCGATGCCAGATGCCGTGCGGCGGAGCCGGAGCTGACCGCAGGCGGCGTTGATGTCGTGCCCCTTTTCATAACGCATGGTGACGGGTACCTTCTCTGCCATGAGGGCACGGCAGAACGCCTTGCAATCGGCCTCCGAAGGGCGCACCCAAGGGAGCCCTTCCACCGTATTGTAGGGGATGAGGTTCACCTTGGCATTCAGCTCGCGGGCAATGCGGGCGAGCTTGCGGGCCTCGGGAAGCATGGCGTTGACATCCTGAATCAGGATGTACTCCAGCGTAATCATGTGCTTGCCGGTGCGGTTCCATTCCTTGAGCGCTGAAAGCAACTCAGCCAATGGCCACTTGCGGTTCACCGGCATCACCTGAGAGCGCACCTCATCGCTGGCACCATGCAGCGAGACTGCCAGCCGCAGCGGTTTGCCGAAGGCCGCCAGGCGGCGAAGCCCCGGCACATTGCCGGAGGTGGAAATAGTGATATGGCGGGCACCGATGTTGAGGCCATGCGGGTCCAGAATCTGGGTGAGAGCCGCCAGGAGGTTATCCATATTGGCCAGGGGCTCGCCCATACCCATGAACACCAGGTTATCCACACGCTCGCCCGCTATCTCCTCAGCAAGCAGGATCTGCCCCAGGATTTCGGATGAGCTCAGGTTCCGGGTGAACCCCAACAAACCACTCGCGCAGAATCGGCAACCGAATGCGCAACCCACCTGCGAGGAAACGCAGAGCGTGAGCCGCGAGCTGTGCGCCCCGCCCTGCCCGACAGCCGCCGGGATGATGACGGATTCGACCAGGTGTCCATCGTGCAGGCGTGAAAGGAACTTGCGGGTGGTGCCTGTACTACTCTCGCTGATTTCGACCAGCTCCATGGGGCGCAGGGTAAAGCGCGCCGCCAGCTCTGCCCGCAGCGCAGGTGGCAGGTTGCTCATCTGCTCAAATGAAGTGGCCCGGTGCTTCCAGACCCACTCCTGCAGCTGCCTGGCGCGGAATGGCTTGTGTCCCATTCCGGCAAGCAGCTCTGCCAGTTCTCCAGCCGAGTATCCGAGCAGACATTCCA
This sequence comes from Akkermansia sp., assembly GCA_017517805.1. GTDB lineage: Bacteria > Verrucomicrobiota > Verrucomicrobiia > Verrucomicrobiales > Akkermansiaceae > Akkermansia. The sequence goes on along the minus strand of JAFWYD010000049.1, from coordinate 3,204 downwards.
TGGTGCTTACAACAGGGTATCGACGTAATCATCCACCTGGAAGGGAATGAGGTCATCCTTCCCTTCGCCAATGCCAAGGAACACGGGAGCAATACCCAGTTCATCCTGGATTGCCACGGCCACACCGCCCTTGCCCGAGCCATCCATCTTGGTCACCACGACCGCAGAAAGCGGAGTTGCCTTGTGGAACTCACGCGCCTGCATCAACGCATTGCCACCGGTCGTAGCATCGACCACCAGGTAGCAGGCATGAGGAGCGGAGGCATCCTGCTTGGCGATGGAACGGCGGATTTTGGAAAGTTCCTCCATGAGGTTGTGGCGCGTGTGCAGGCGCCCGGCGGTATCGCAGATGAGGTACTGCACGCCTTCGTTGAGCGCGCGGGTGTGTGCTTCGTAGCACACGGAGGCGGGGTCCTGGTTTTCGCGGCCCTTGTAGAGCGGTACCTGCAGGCGGGTGGCCCAGGATTCGAGCTGCTCAACCGCCGCCGCGCGGAAGGTATCAGCCGCTGCGAGCAGCACCTTGTGTCCGCGTTTCTGGAGGAAATGCGCCAGCTTGGCACTCGTGGTGGTCTTGCCCGCGCCGTTCACCCCCACCATCATGATGACCACCGGCTTATCTGCCGGCGGCGGCAGCTGCGGCAGATTGGCAGGGAACGCCGCTCGCAACTGGGATTTGATGTAATCCACAATATCGCAGGCATCCTGCGAATCCTGCTCCTGCAGCGCCTCGATGAGAGGGATCACGCGTTTGGCCCCGATATCCGAAGAAATGAGGTCCGCTTCGAGCTCATCCCAGTCAATCTCGGGTTCGCCCAGGAACTTATCAATCAGGCGGGTGAAGAAGTGAGCCATGGCAGGTTAATTCTTAGCGGCCGCTGCAATGAGGCCATGAATGAAGGGAGCACTCTTGCTGCCTGAAAAAGCATTGGCAAGCGCAGTCGCCTCCGACACCACAATCGGCACCTCGAGTGCGTTCTCTTCCATTTCATAGAGCGAAATGTACAGAATAGCCTTATCCACCAGGTCCAGACGCTCCAGCGAATAGTTGGTGAGCAGCCCCTCCAGGCGCGATTCCATCAGCGGGATACGGGCGATGACCGCCTTCACGAACGACTCTACCGCCGGGCGGAGCTCCTGCATATCCTGCGCCATGCGCACCAGACCGGCGTACTCCTTGTTGCCAGCCATGGTTTCCGGTTTCGAAAGGCTAGCGCAAAGCTGCTGCATGCGGGAGCGACGGTTCACAACTGCGGCCAGGCTGTCGAGCTGCTGCCGGTATGCCGGGAAATCGGCAAAGCGTGGCAGCAGATCTGCCCCCATGGCCACCACCACCGCAGCCAGTCGCAGCACATCACCCGTGCAGAGCACCAGCTGGTCCGTGGTGTCGCGGCGCTTATCTGCCAGGCAGTAGCGCAGCGCCTTGAGCGCCGCATCAAACAAATCGGACTGGTGGGCATAGCGGTCAATCTCCTCGCGCAGGGAGGCTGCGGTCAGGTCGGCATGCATCAGATTCTCAACCTGCTGGAGGCGCTCTGCCAGCAGGCGGGCAGAATCTGCCGAATCACGGCATGTGTGCAGCACTGCCTTGGCAAGCGCTGTGCGGTAATGGTCCTGCTCCTTCTCCTGGGCTATGCTCCAGAACAAGCCCAGATCAAGGCTCTGCGCAGGATTAGTCAGGTAGGCATACAGGTACACCAGGGCCGTCTGGCGGATTTTACTACGGGAAATATTCATCTTCTTGGGAAAACTATCAGGATTTCATCATCAATTGCGGGAACCGGAGCGACCACCGCGCTTATCATAATACGAGTCAATCTCGCTCATCATCGCCAGCGCTGCGCGGGCAGCCTCGCGGCCGCGGTTCAGCAAGCTGGCAATGCAGCGGGCGAAGGCCTGCTCCTCGTTATCCAGCAGCAGCACCTCGTGAATCACCGGCACGAGCGTTTCGCAGGCAATACTCAGCAACTGGGTCGTGATGGCACTGCCAATCAAATCGGCATGCGCGGTGCTGCCGCGCAGGATAACCCCAAGGCCGATGACGGCACCCGGCACCACTCCGCTGGCGGGTTTCTGAATTGCGCGTTTCACCATGACCGGCACCTCAAAGGCCCCCGGCACACGTACCACTTCCACCTCCACACCGGGGGCGGTTTCCGCTATCTCATCCAGGCAATTCTGCAGCAGCGCAGAGGTATATTTCTCATTGTAGCGCGAGGTTACCACGGTAATGTGGCCGCCCACAGTACGGAAATCTGATTTCTTGGGAAGTTCAGTAGACATAGCGGTGGAATATACATATCGGCGGCGTCGGTGGCCGCTGCGATGCACGCTACCACATCCCGGCAAAAGCGTCAAGCGCAAAGTGACAAAATTTCCCGCGCGCATATTCGCGTCATCCGCGCGAGCTTGCTTGACACCCCCTTTTCCCAAGCGTATGATAAGTGGCCTCATTCGAACCCTTTTTTCAAACATACCAATAAACAGAGATGAATAAGATAGTCTATCATTTCGGCGGTGGAACCGCCGATGGCGACGGCAGCATGAAGCCCCTGCTGGGTGGCAAGGGCGCAAACCTGGCAGAAATGGCCCGCATCGGCCTGCCCGTGCCTCCCGGATTCACCATCACTACTGAAGTCTGCACCTACTACTACGACAACGGCCGCACCTACCCGGCAGAGCTTGATTCCTGCGTGAAGGAAGGCATTGCCAAAATGGAAGCCCTGGTGGGCCGCAAGTTCGGCGACACCGCCGAGATGCCCCTGCTCGTCTCCGTGCGCTCCGGTGCGCGCGAATCCATGCCCGGCATGATGGATACCATCCTCAACCTCGGCCTCAATGATGAAACCGTGGCCGCCATGGCCAAGGCCACCAGCAACCCGCGCTTTGCCTGGGACTGCTACCGCCGCTTTGTGCAGATGTACGGCGATGTGGTCATGGGTGTACAGAAAGCCGAGAACGAAGACATGGAGCCCTTCGAAAGCGTCATCCACGCCCTGAAACAGGAGCGCTACGGCAAGGACATCTCCGACTCCGAAATGACGGCAGACGATAACCAGGAGCTCGTGAGCCGCTTCAAGACCCTCGTGTTGAAGCGCACCGGCGAAATGTTCCCCACCAGCCCCTGGGACCAGCTGCAGGGTGCCATCGGCGCTGTATTCGGCTCTTGGAACAACGAGCGCGCCATCACCTACCGCCAGAAATACG
>JAFWYD010000008.1 GCA_017517805.1 Akkermansia sp. | reverse complement strand
TATCTCCTACGGCGTGGTGAAGATGAACATCGACACCGACACCCAGTACGCTTTCTCCAAGCCCATCGTTCTGCACATGTGCCAGAACATCGACGGCATGCTGAAGGTGGACGGCGAAGTGGGCAACAAGAAGGTCTACGATCCCCGCTCCTACCTGAAGAAGGGCGAGCAGGGTATCTGCGAGCGCCTGCAGGTTGCTTGCTCCGACCTCATGTCCGAGGGCAAGACCCTCTTCGGCCAGATCTAAGCATCCCGCCCACAGATATTCATTCCAAAGCCCCCGCACCCGCGGGGGCTTTTGTTTTTCAAGAATCTATCGGCAATTCAGAGTTTAACGGGATTGACAATTGACGAGTGACTATTGACAATTGAAGAAATTCCGGGCCTCCGGCCCGCCTCGCTTTCAATTAATCATTAATCACTAATCACTAATAATTAATCATTGACTACCCCCACCTTCCCGGGGAGCAGAAGTCCGCAGAGCGACATCACCTGAGGCCCCAGCGGATGGATTGGTCGTGCTCATCCCGGTACTGGCCGAAGATACAATCCTCCGGCAGGATGTGGTAGCGGCCACCCTCCCGCTGGGGCATGGGGGTATCCCCTTCCCCCGCGGGGAGGATTTGAACGCGCCCCCCGCTTTCCTTGTAGCAGAGCTGGCGCCCTGGGTAAAAATCGAGCAATTCGCGACGAAATTCACCAGATGCCAGCCACGTCTCGCACAGGACCAGCCCGCTGGGGTGGGTGTGCCGCTGGTGGTGGCACCCGGCATACCAAGGCTTCAGCAAAAGCGCGTTTTCCAGCTGCCGCATCTGCTCGTTGATGCGCTGCATTTCCAGATTCATCTCCTCCGGGAAACAGCTGCGCACTTCCAGATTGCAAGAAAAACAAGCGTATTCATTCTGGAGCGGCAGGAGCAGCTCCAGGCTGTCCGCATCGTGAATGGCTTTCAAGGCAGTCAACGCCCGGCGGGCATACATCAGGCAGTGGCGGTTGATGACCTCCTTCGGCACCTCTTCCGGCACATAGGATTCGAGTTTTTTCTCGTTGAAAAAATCCGTAAACGCCGCAGACCTGATGACATGGAAGCGGGTGGCTTCCGTATTTCCCGTGGCCCGCAGCAGATTCAAGCGTGGTATCGTCTGGCTTCCTTCAGCAGACGACGGCTCCACGAGAATGTAGCGGATGGGTTGCCTATCCGAATAGGTGGCGGGGTTGAGCGCCTCATCCTCCGTCAGCGCATGCAGCACCACATGCAGGCCCATATTGTGCCGCGCGTGCATCTGCGCTATCTGCTCCCGGAAAGACAAATGCCCGATGCGCATATCCCAGCCCTCGTTACACCGCCACAGGTAGAGCCAGGACGTCCTGTACTCCTCCTCCACCTCCTCATCACCGGTTGTGACGGAGTAGAGAAACTCCGGCTTGCGGAGCAGCCGCTCCCGCACCACATCAGGAGACCAGGGCAGCTCCACACCGAAGTAGTAGTGTTCATCATCGGGCAGAAGGAGTTCAGGATGCGGCATCATGTCGGCTTTATAGCATGGATGCAGGGTGATGTCAATTCCCCTACATCTGCGAACACCGCAAAATACATCTTGAGTCAAACGGATATGCTTGACATGCAAGCTCTGAAAGCGTAAGATTTGGCGCACCATTATTTTTCCGCACCGTGAGCAACAACAAACAAGAACTCTGGACCTCCAATCTCGGAGCCGTGCTGGCCGTGGCCGGCAGCGCTATCGGCTTCGGCAATTTCCTTCGCTTCCCCGGCCTGGCCGCCCAATATGGCGGCGGCGCCTTCATGATTGCCTATTTCGTGGCTTTCCTGCTGCTGGGTATCCCGCTGAGCTGGGTGGAATGGGCCATCGGCCGCAAGGGCGGCAGCATGGGTGCACACTCCTCGGCCTCGGCTTTTCTGGTCATCACGCGGCAGCGCCGCTGGAAATACCTGGGGCTGGCCGGCGTGCTCACCCCGCTGGCTATCACCATGTACTACCTGGCGCTGGAAGGCTGGACCCTGGGCTATGCCTGGCACACCATGGTGGGTGACCTGAACTTCTCCACCAGCGAAGAATACGGTAATTTCTTCGCCAATTTCGTAGGCATCAATGGCAACGGCAGCGTGTTCACCGGCGAGAGCAGCATGCTCATCTTCTTCGCCATTGCCGTCATCTGCAATTTCTGGCTCATCTACCGCGGTGTGAATAAGGGCATTGAGTGGTTCTGCAAGTGGAGTATGCCGGTGCTGGTGCTCACCGCCGTCATCATCCTGGTGCGCGTGCTCACCATGGGTACGCCCGATGCCACCCACCCGGAGCGCAATGTCAACGAGGGTCTGGGCTACATGTGGAACCCGAACAAGGTCATGCTCGTGGCAGGTGAGAAGGAAGTGGACATGGTGCCCGCCTATGCCACCCCCGAGCAGAAAGAAGCGCAGATTCAGCGCCTCATGAAGCAGTACCCCGACCAGGAAATCAAGGAGAAACCCATCACCCTGATGCAGGGTCTCATGAACCCTGACCTGTGGATTACCGCCGCCGGCCAGGTCTTCTACTCCGTCTCCATCGGCTTCGGTATCGTCTGCACCTATGCAAGTTACGTCGAGCGCCGCAAGGACATCGCCCTTTCCTCCCTCACCGCCAATGCCGCCAACGAAGTGGCCGAGGTGGGTCTGGCCGGCATGATGATCATCCCCTCTGCCGTGGCGCTGCTGGGCGTGGCTGCCGCCGCCGGCACCAGCACCTTCGGACTGGGCTTCAACGTGCTGCCACAGGTATTCGCCAGCATGCCGGGCGGTCAGATATTCGGAACGCTCTTCTTCGGGCTGCTCTCCATCGCAGCCATCACCAGCGCCATTTCCATTCTTCAGCCCGCCGTGGCCTACATTGAGGAATTCTGGCAGCTGCGCCGCATCCAGAGCGTGACCATCGTGGCCCTGCTGCTTGTTGTGGGTTCCCTGCTGGTGGTGTGGTACACCGGCGATGGACTCATTGCACTTGACACGCTGGACTTCTGGCTGGGTACCATGAGCCTCTACATCAGCTCTGCCACCTTCCTCATCGTCTTCCGCGTATGGGGTACCCAGAAAGGGCTGGCCGAGCTGCGCAGCGGCGCGCACATGCCCATTCCCCGCTTTATTGGTTTCATCATCAACTGGGTGACACCGGGCATCATGCTCTTCATCTTTGCCGCATGGCTGTACAAGAACCTCTTTGTGCAGCAGAGCTACCACATCACCAACCTGATGGAAGGCAAGCTGGGTGCCATCATCCCGCTGCTGTGGGTCGGCATCGTGCTCATCTTCTTCTGCTTCGTGGCCCACACCTCCCGCCGATTCCACAAGGATGACACAGAGGAACAGAAAGACCGTCTCCCCTACTCCTGATATATGAGTACTGCCCAAAAATCTGACCATTGGAAAACCAACCTTGGCGTGATGCTGGCCGTAGCCGGCAGCGCCATCGGGTTCGGCAACTTCCTGCGCTTCCCCGGCCTGGCAGCGCAGTATGGAGGCGGCGCCTTCATGGTGGCCTACTTCTGCTGCTTCCTGCTGCTGGGATTGCCCCTGTGCTGGGTGGAGTGGAGCATCGGCCGCGGGGGTGGCGTGCTCGGAGGCCACAGTCCAGCCTCCGTCTTCCAGCTGCTCTCCCGCAACAAGCCGATCTGGAAATACCTGGGCATCTTCGGCATCCTGGCAGGTCTGAGCATCAACGTGTACTATGTGTACATGGAAGGCTGGACCATCGGCTACGCCTGGCACACCATCATGGGCAACCTCAACCTGCCCACCCCGCAGGCCTATGGTGATTTCTTCTCGAACTTCGTGGGCATGGGAGAGGACGGCCACTTCTTCAGCGGGCAGACGGATGCTCCCATCTTCTTCCTGCTGGCCATGGGGGCCAACTTCTGGCTCATCTACCGCGGCGTGAGTAAAGGTATTGAATGGTTCTGCAAGTGGAGCATGCCTCTGCTCTTCATCGTAGCCATCGTGCTGCTGGTGCGCGTGCTCACCATGGGCACCCCCGATCCCGCACACCCCGAACGCAGCGTCGACCAGGGTCTGGGCTACATGTGGAACCCGGAAAAAGTGATGCTGGTCGATACCACCAGCGGCAAATCTATCGGCATGGTGCCCGCAGGAGCCACCGAGGAAGAAAAAGCCGCCCTGCTCATCCGCCTGCAGGCCGAATACCCGCAAGCCACCATCGGCGAAAAGAAAATGAGCTTCTGGCAGAGTCTGTTCAACCCGGAGATGTGGTTACGGGCCGCCGGGCAGGTTTTCTTCTCCCTCTCCGTGGGTAGTGGTTCCATCTGCTGCTACGCCAGTTATGTGCGCCGCCGCAAAGATATCGCCCTGAGCGCCCTGAGTGCCGGTGCCGCCAACTCCGTGACGGAGGTGGGTCTGGCCGGTCTCACCATTGTGCCGGCAGCCCTGGCGCTGCTGGGTGTGGCAGCAGCTGCCACCGTGGGCACCTTCGGGCTTGGCTTCAACGTGCTGCCGCAGGTATTTGCGGCCATGCCGGGAGGCCAGTTCTTCGGGCTGCTCTTCTTCCTCCTGCTCTTCATCGGAGCAGTGACCAGCGCCCTCTCGCAGGTGCAACCAGCGGTCTCCTTTGTGGAAGAATACTGGAACCTGCGCCGCGGGCAGAGCATCTCTCTGGTGGCAGGCCTGTTGCTGGTGGGCGGCTTCATCATCATCTGGTACACCAAGGACATGCTGGCACTCGACAGCATTGATTTCTGGGTGGGCAGCCTCATCCTGTACGTGACCACCGGTCTCAACCTCATCTTCTTCAACCAGGTATGGGGCACGCAGAATGGTATGAAGGAACTGGCCGATGGCTCTGCCATCCGACTCCCGTCCGGCACCGCCTTCGTCATCCGCTGGATTACCCCGGTCATCATGGTCACCATCTTTGCCGCATGGCTCTACCAGGAACTCTTCATCACCCGCAGCCCGTATGTGGCCAATATCGTCGAAGGCCGCATCGGTGCCATCCTGCCGCTGATCTGGGCCGTGGGTATCACCGTATTCTTCTGCATCGTGGCGGCCACCTCCCGCCGCTTCAACAAATAATCCACCACCACCATCCAAACCTACCGTGAGTACTCCCAAGAAAACAGAAAACTGGAACACCAACCTGGGTGTTGTGCTGGCCGTGGCCGGCAGCGCCATCGGTTTCGGCAACTTCCTCCGCTTCCCCGGCCTTGCCGCCCAGTATGGCGGCGGTGCCTTCATGATTGCCTACTTCACTGCCTTCCTCCTGCTAGGCATCCCGCTCAGCTGGGTGGAATGGGCTATCGGCCGCAAGGGCGGCACCCTGGGCGGTCACTCCACCGCCAGCATCTTCTACCTCATCGGCAGCAAAGCCCGCTGGAAATACCTGGGCGTGGCCGGCGTGGTCTCCACCATCGGCATCGCCATGTACTACATCCCGCTGGAAAGCTGGACCATCGGCTATGCCTGGCACACCGCCATGGGCGATCTGAACCTGAGCACTGCCGGTGAATACGGCAACTTCTTCGCCAACTACGTGGGGCTCACGGGCGATGGCTCGCTGTTCTACGGCGGCGGCAGCCAGCTGGTCTTCTTCGCCCTGGCCATCCTGGCCAATATGTACGTGATATTCCGCGGCATCGGCAAAGGCATCGAGTGGTTCTGCAAGTGGAGCATGCCCGTGCTGCTCATCACCGCCTTCATCATCCTGGCCCGCGTGCTCACCCTCGGCACCCCGGATGCCACCCACCCCGAGCGCAGCGTCAGCCAGGGGCTGGGCTACATGTGGAACCCCACCAAGACCATGCTCGTGGTCGATGGCAAGGAGGTTGAAATGGTGCCCGCCCAGGCTTCCACTGAGGAAAAGTCTGCCCTGCTGCAGAAGCTTCAGACCGCCAACCCCGGCAAGGAAGTCACGGAGAAGCACATTTCCCTCACCCAGGGCCTGCTGAACCCGGAAATGTGGCTCACCGCCGCCGGGCAGGTCTTTTTCTCACTCTCCATCGGTTTCGGCACCGTGTGCTCCTATGCCAGCTATGTACGCCGCCGCAAGGACATTGCCCTGAGCTCCCTCACCGCCAATGCGGCCAATGAAGCCATTGAGGTGGGTGTGGCCGGCATGATGATTATCCCCGCCGCCGTAGCTCTGCTCGGTGTGGTGGCCGCCGCCGGTTGCGGCACCTTCGGGCTGGGCTTCAACGTGCTGCCGCAGGTATTCGCCAGCATGCCGGGTGGCCAGTTCTTCGGCACCCTGTTCTTCGTGCTGCTCTTCATCGGCGCCATCACCAGTGCCATCTCCATGCTGCAGCCCTCCGTGGCCTTCCTGGAGGAATTCTGGAACCTGCGCCGCGTGCAAAGCGTGGCCCTCGTAGCCTTCCTCGTCACCGTGGGCACCCTTATGGTCGGCTGGTTCACTGAGGGCCTCATGGCTCTGGACACCATGGACTTCTGGTTCGGCACCATGTTCCTCTACCTCACTTCCTGCCTCTTCTTCACCATCTTCAACGTGGTGTGGGGCACAAAGAATGGCGTGGAGGAGCTCAAACTCGGAGCCACCATCCCCCTGCCCCGCGGTCTGGGCTTCATCATCCGCTGGGTCACCCCGGGCATCCTGCTCACCATCTTTGCCTCCTGGCTCTACCAGAACATCTTTGTGAAGCAGAGCAGCCAGGTGGTGAACCTCATCAATGGCGAACCGGGAGCCGTCATCCCCGTGGCCTGGGTCATCCTGGTGGCCATCTTCTTCTGCTTCGTCATCTTCACCTCCCCGAACTTCCACAAACACACCAACCCCGAAGACCTTAACAATTAACCCCCCAATCCAATCACCATGACTATCGCAGGTATCATCACCATGTTGCTCTCCATCGGCATCGTCTGGGCCCTCTTCATTTCATGCTGCATCCGGCTCGTCAAGAGCGATAAGGCCGAAGACGGGAAAAACGAGTAAATCCCCTGACCTTCCGGCTTGCTTTTCCGGATTTCATGCGCTAAACTGTAGCAGTTATGAGCAAGCGCGCCCTACTCCTCATCCTGCCCCTGCTGGTCTCCCTGGCCCAGCCCGCCCCGGCCTTCTGGGGTGGTGCCATCTCTGCGCTGAAAGGCGATTCCGGCAAAACGCCCAAATCGGCCAAGGGAGAATCCGACAAGGAACCCAGCGCATGGGATAAACTCGTCTCCGATGCCAGTAAAACCTTCAAAAGCGACAAGAAGGACGGCAAAGGCAAGGACAAATCCGACTGGGACAAGCTCACCGAAAAAGCCGATAAAGACCTGAAGGAAGGCGAAACCGACCAGGGCAACAAAGACAATTTCAGCTGGGACCAGCTCAAAGACCGCGCAGACGGAGCCATGAAAAAGTTTGCCGAAGACGGTGAAGGCTTCGACATCATGCGCAAGGTCAAACGCAAAGTAGAAAAGCTGGCCTCCGATGAAGACTCAGCCCTCACCGGCCGCTTCTACGATCTGAAGCAGCCGCTCGATAAGAAAGCACAGCCGCTGTACCGCGGCCAGGTTTCCCAGTTCATCAAGAACTTCATGGATTCAGACTGGGACCGGGAAATGCTGGAGCAGTACTACTCGCCCAAGGTCGAGCTGGCAGCCCCGTATTTCTACCTTCCCCGCTGCAAAGCCTCCTATGCTCCGCTGGCCTTCAACTGCAATAGCGGCCAGCAGGAACGCACCGTGGAACCACACGCCTGGGTAGTCATCTACAGCGGCCAGGTTAAAGCCCCGGAAAGCGGCTACTTCCGCTTCGTAGGCATGGGCGACGACACCATCGTGGTCCGTTTCAATGAAGAAGTCGTGCTGGAAGCCGGCTGGAGCATCAACTCCACGGGAGACATGGACATGGGTACCCGGAAGAAGTACCAGGACTACATCAGCTCCCCCAAAGGAGGCTGCGCCCTCTACCAGTACAAAGAAACCCCGCATTGGAACGAGCGGCTGGGCGGCATCCCCACCGGCAAGTCCTTCAAGGTGGAAGAAGGCAAGTACTATCCCATTGAAATCCTTATCTCCGAAATCCCCGGCGTAGAATTCGGATACTGCCTGCTCATCGAAAAACTGGAAAGCGCCGAAGCCCCCACCGGCAAGTACAAGGTCGGAGAAGCCCCCACCGTGGCCATCTTCCGCACCAATGAAACCCTGCCGGACCTCAAGGAAATCGAAGAAACCCTCAAGCGCGATGACCACGACTACGCCGTTGGCAAGCCGCTGCAAGGCCCCCCCTTCCTGGAGGATGACTCCCCCATCTGGAAAGTCAAACCCACCGGCCGCCGCAAACGCACAATCGTAGAGCGCGTTGTCTCCACCACTGTATCCGATGAAGATACCGCCATGGGCCGCCGGCTGGAAGCCGAGGAACCCTGCGAAAACTGCACCGAGGACGCAATGTGCGATGACTGCCGGAAAAAGCTCGAAGAAGCCGAAGCAGAGGAAGAAGGAGCCGAAGACGGAGAGAAAGGAGACGGTAAGTTCCACCATAAGAAAGACAAACACAAGAGAAGCAGAAAATGATTCGCCGCCATCTGCCCCACCTCGTGCTGGCTACCGCCCTCCTCGGGCTGGTTTCCTGCTCTACCCGTGACCTGGTCTACCCGGGCAGCAACATGCAGCTGCCCGATACAGCCTGCGGATTCACCGAAAACGCCATCGCCCTCCAGGCCGAAGATGGCACCCGCCTGCAAGGCTGGTTCTTCAACCGCGGGCCGAACTCCCCCTTGGTGGCCATGTACGGCGGCAACGCCATGAATGTGGGCAACTTTGCCAACATCGCCGCGGCCGATACCACGCGCTCCTACCTGCTCATCAACTACCGCGGCTACGGCAACAGCGCCGGGGAACCCACCCAGCAGGCCCTGGTGGCCGATGCCCGCTACTGCATCGGCCAGGCACGCGCAGCCATGGGCAACCCCTCCGCCCCGCTCTACCTGGTAGGCTTCAGCCTGGGCAGCGGTGTAGCCACCCAGGTGGCCGCCACCGAATACCCAGCCGGGCTTGTACTGGTCTGCCCGTTCGACAACATGACCAGCGTGGCCTGCAACGTGGTCCCCTTCTTCCCCCGCCTGCTGCCCATGGATAGCTGGGATTCTGCCAGCATCGCGCCAAAAATCACCTGCCCGGTGACCATGCTCTGCGCCCGGTACGACAAGACAATCCCCACCGCCAGCACCAACAGACTCATCCGCGCCTTTGCCACACCGCCGACGGTCATCGGCTTCGATGCCGACCACAACAACATCTTCACCACGGCCGGCTTCCTCCAGACGCTCATGCAGGCCATGCCAGTCACAGAGCAATGCGAATCCGGATTCTGAACCTTTTCTGCGGCCTCATCCTCTGTAGCAACGCTGCAGCCTTGAACGAGGCCCTGCCCACCCCGCCCAGGGCCATTCTCCTCTTCATGGCCGATGACCTCGGCTACCACGACACCTCAGCCTACGGCTGCGAGAAAGTTCCCTGTCCGAACGTAGAGCGCCTGGCCGACCAGGGGCTGCTCTTCACCGATGCGCACAGCACCAACTCCGTGTGCACCCCCTCGCGCTACTCTCTGCTCACCGGGCAGTATGCCTGGCGGCAGCGCGGCACCGGCATTCTGCCAGGTGATGCCGCCCTCATCCTCCCCACACGCGACAAAGCCGCTACGCTGGGAACCCTCATGCAGCAGGCCGGCTACCGCACCGCCGCCATCGGCAAGTGGCACCTGGGGCTGGGCAGCGGCAATATCGACTGGAACCAGCCCATCGCCCCGTCACCTGCCGAGGTTGGCTTCGACTACTCCTTCATCATGGCCGCCACCGGCGACCGGGTACCCTGCGTCTATGTGGAAAACGGCCAGGTATGCAAGCTTGACCCGCAGGACCCCATCCGCGTGAACTACCGTGGCCAGACCTACCCCGGCGAAAAGACCGCCACCTCGCACCCGGAGCTACTCAAACCCTGGGGGCGCCCGAGCAACAACCAGCACGCCGGCACCATCATCGATGGTATCTCCCGCATCGGCCACATGAGCGGCGGCACCGCCGCCCTCTGGAAAGACCAGGACATTGCCGATGATATCACCACCGCCGCCGAACGCTTCATTGCCGGCTGCGGCGGCAAGCCCCTCTTCCTCTACTTCTGCACCAATGATATCCACGTGCCGCGCGACCCTCACGCCCGCTTCCGCGGCAAAAGCCCCCTGGGCATCCGTGGAGATGTCACCCTGCAGATGGATGATTCCCTGGGGCGGCTCATGACCGCGCTGGAAACCGCCGGATACCCCGCCACCGAAACCCTCATCATCTTCACCAGCGACAACGGCCCCGTCATCTCCGATGGATACCTCGACCGCGCCCGCATCGACTGCGCCGACCATAAGCCCGCGCACCCCTGGCGCGGCGGCAAATACACCCTCTACGAAGGCGGCACCCGTGTCCCCTTCATCGTCTCCTGGCCCGGCACAATTCAGCCCGGCACCTCGCCAGCCCTGCTCTGCCAGATGGATATCGGCCGCACCCTGGCCACCCTCTGCGGCCTCGAAATACCCGCAGGCTCCATGCGCGATAGCGAAAACCACCTTCCCGCCCTGCTGGGGCGCAGCCAGGATGCCCGCCGCGAACTCGTGACCCAGGCCTTTGAAGCACCGCGCTACGCCCTCCGCAGCGGACAGAGCAAATATATCCCCGCCTTCCGCAAGCAACCCGAGCAGCTCTACCACCTGGCCACCGACCCCGCCGAGCAGCACAACCTCGCGCCGCAGCAACCGGAAGAAGCCGCCCGGCTACGCACCCGGCTGCAGCAACTCACCGCCGATTCGGTGCACTAATCATTATTGATTATTTTTTGCCACAGGAATATGAGCCGGGTAGAAACGACCAGCGGCAACCCGGTTGAGGGCTGCCGCTGGTGAAAAGATATCGGCTGAACTTGCCGGAGCCTCCTTACACCTCGAACAGGTGGGTCACGGAAGCATTGTGGTGGATATTGGCGATGGCCTGGGCAAAGAGAGGAGCGATGCTCACCGTATCCACACGGTCACCATAGGCCATGGGAACGGAGTCAGAGGTGAGCAGGCACTCGATGGAGCTGTTGGCCAGGCGCTCGCGGGCAGCCTCGGTCAGCACGCCATGGGAAACACCAGCGAAGATGCGGGCAGCACCGTGCTCCTTGAGAATCTTGGCAGCGGCGCAGAGCGTGCCGCCGGATTCGGTCATATCATCGACCATGAGCACATCCTTGCCTGCCACATTGCCGATGACGGCGTGGGCATCCACCTCGGTAGCGGAGATACGCTGCTTGGCCACGATGGCCAGCTCGGTGCCGAGGATGTTGGCATAGCTCTTGGCGTTCTTCACACCGCCGATGTCGGGAGAAACGACCACGAGGTTGTTCATATCCTTCACGTAATTGGCCTTGAGGTGCTTGATAAGCACGGGCACGCTGTGCAGGTGGTCTACAGGAATTTCAAAGAAGCCCTGGATCTGAGCAGCATGCAGGTCCATGGTAAGCACGCGGTTCACGCCGGCTGCGGTCAGCAGATTGGCCACCAGCTTGGAGGTGATGGGCACTCTGGGCTTATCCTTGCGATCCTGGCGGGCATAGCCGTAGAAGGGCATCACGGCGGTGATGCGGCTGGCGCTGGCGCGGCGCACGGCATCCACCATCACGAGCAGTTCCATGAGGTTGTGGTTCGTGGGCGGGCAGGTCGGCTGGATGATGAATGCATCTGCACCACGGATAGACTCTTTAATCTGAACGAAGCTTTCGCCGTCCGGGAAGGTATTGACCGTTGCGTCGCACAGGGGGAGACCCATGACCTTGGCAATATCCTTAGCTAACTGGGGATGAGCGGTACCGCTGATGATTTTCATGTATGCTGTTGAGGTGTGTGAGCGACTATTCTTGACATTTTCGGAAAAATTGCAATACTAAATGCACATTTAACCCGATTTTTTTTCATTTTGAGCGCACAAGAACCAAGAAATTCCCTCTGGAGCCAGCTTTCCCCCCTGGCGTGGGCTGGTCTGGCAGGCTACCTGCTGCTCGTCATCTGGATGACGTGCTTCTACCCCGCCTTTGTAAATGGCACCCAGAGTGCAGCTGAGTGGCTGAACTCCGCCTGGAACCCGGAAACAGACTATGAGCACGGCTGGATGGTGCCGGTACTTTCCACGTACATGCTGATACACGCCAGCAGCAGCCTGAAGGGGATCCGCACGCAGGGGAGCCTGCACGGCATGTGGCTCACGGTAGCCGGGGCGCTGCTCTGCGTGCTGGCGGTGCGCACCCAGCAGGGGCGAGTGGCCATCGGTGCCCTGCCCTTCCTGCTGACCGGGGCAGTGTGGTGCTACTGGGGCGGCAAAGCCGCGCTGCGCTGCGCCTTCCCTCTGTTCTTCCTGTGGATGAGCATCCCGCTGCCGGGATTCCAGCAGGCAACGGTAGGCATGCAGCTGCTGGCCACGAAGGCGGCGCACTGGGGAGCCGGCATCTGCGGAGTACAGACCATCATGGAAGGCACCAATATCAGCTCTGCCACGGGACAGTGGGATACCTACAGTGTGGCGGGAGGCTGCTCAGGCATGCGCTCGCTCATGGCGCTTATCATGGTTTCAACCGCCTGGGGCTACCTGGCAGACAAACTCAGCCTCTGGAAACGCATCATCCTGGCACTTAGTGCCATTCCACTCTCCATCCTGGCCAATGCCTTCCGCGTAGCCAGCATCTTCATCTGCGCCGAATACATCAACCCGGCCTTTGCCTCCAAGACCTGGCACGACTGGTCGGGGCTACTGTTCTTCTTCCCGGCAAGTCTGCTGGGGCTCATGCTGCTGCACGGACTGCTGGCGGGTGAAGTCCCCTTCCTGAAACGCCGCCGCACCGTCGTGCGCCACCACAACACCCCCTCTGGAAAGGAGGACTCCGCATCATGAAACAAGCCCTCAAAGCCCTCCTGCCACCCATCGTCCTCGGCTTCATGCTGGCCAGCGTCTTTATCCTGCCCCGGCACAGCGAAATGGTGGAATCTGCCATTTCCCCCGAGCTTCCCCTGGGATACAGCATCCCGGGCTGGCGCGGCATCAAGGTGCAGGAAAGTGAAAAGGAACGCAGCATCCTGGCGGCAGACACCCGATTCAGCAAAGCCCGGTACACCCGGCAGGCCCGCATGCCATGGGAGACAGAATCCGCACCCGTGGAGGTATCCATCGTCTACTCCGGGCAGGACATGAACTCCTCTATCCACCGCCCGGAGCGCTGTCTGCCTGCCCAGGGTCACCAGAACCTGGTTGGGAAAACCTGCCAGCTCCCCCTGAGCAATGGTAAAGCGCTCTCCTTCACGCGGCTCAGCTCGCAGGTACCGCTGAAGGGGCAGAAGGCCAGCCGCCTGAATTTCGTGCATTACTACGTTTTCATCGGGCACGACAGCATCTGCCACACCCACCTGGGCCGCACCCTGCAGGATATGAGCGACCGCGTGCTGAAAGGCTATGTGCAGCGCTGGGCCTACTTCCAGGTCGGCACCTACTGGGCACCGGAACTGGGCATCACGGAGCAGGAGGCCGACCAGAAAGTTCAGACCCTTATCAGCGAGCTGCTGCCCCGCCAGATTGACTGGCAGAGGCTGGACTAAGCCAGCAGCCCGCCATCCGGCGGCAACACATAGTGCAGCGCAAGTCATACTTTTCACTTGCCAGCCCCTACGCGCGCAGGTAGAATGGACTGAGTTATGGCGGAACTGGATATACAGGCACAACTGGCAGAGGCAAAAAAGCGCAAATGGGATGACCGCACCCTGGCCCAGCGCGCGGCAGATCTGGCGCAGGAACTTCTGCTGGCCTCGCTCAAAGCCATCCGCTCCGATGAGCGCACCCTCGTTTCCGCCCTTTCGCGCCTTGCGACCGATAAGAAGAACCTGGCCTTTGTGCAGCAGCTCTGCGGCTGCGTATTCCAGGTGACCGACCCGTCCGAGCAGGTAGAGAACCTGCGCCGCCTGCTTGCCGAGCACGGTGGAGTGCCGGCCATCTTCAGCACCATGGGCAAACTGCGATTCAAGGCAGCCGTCATGGCCGCGCGGAGCATGCAGGGTGCCGCCATAGCAGAAGTGCAGCGCATTTTCCGCTCCACCTTTGGTGAGCTGACCCTGCCCACCCTGGCCGATAAAGTAGCTAAGCGGGTGCGCGAATGCAGCAAGGATGGTATGGAACTGGCGCTCAACCCGCTCGTGCCCCAGGTTTTCGGCAACAAGAGCGCCGATAAGTACTACAAGAACCTGGAGGCCCTGCTGAGCAAACAGGCGGGGGTAGGCATCGTCATCGAACCCTGGCGGCTCTGCCCGGGGCTCAATCCCTACTCCCCCGAAGCCGGAGCCAAGGCTCTGGCCGAAAAGCTGCGTCCGCTTCTCAAACTTTCGCTCCAGGGCACCCAGCCCCGCCCGGTCCTGGTGCGCAGCGGGCTTTCCACGACCATGAATATCGTGGCCGAGGGTTTCCGCCTGGCCATGGCGGGCTCTGCCATGCACAAAGCCAATGCCGCGCTGGAAATACCCGCCTACCTGAAAGGCAGCACCGCACTGCTCCGCGAAATGACCGAATGGGCCACCGCCCGCGCAGCCAAGGGAGCCGCCCCGCTCAAAGTCCTGCTGGTGAAAGGCAGCCATCTGGATGCCGAGCAGGAAATCACCTACGTACACGGCACGGCCAACGAAGTCTGCCGCAGCAAGAGCGAAACCGAAACGCGCTACAAGCAGCTCATCGCCACCGCCATGGCCACCAAGGAAAAAGTCCTTACGCCCGTGGTCGGCACTCACAATCTCTTCGATATAGCCTACGGCCTGCTCTGCTGGGGCCGCGCCGGGCGCACCGGAGCCCCGCAGTTCAACTTCATCTCCGGTCTTTGCAACCACACCGGGCGCGTGCTGACCAAAGGCGGAGCCCAGGTGCTGCTGGCCGCAGGCGTGACCCCCGATGGCAGCGAAGCCGGTTTTGAATCCTACCTGCTCACGCTGGTGCAGGAGCTGGGGCGTCCGGATGGCATCTTTGCAGCTGGCGGCGAGCTGGAACCCAACTCGATGGGCTGGGGGCGCCTGCGCCAGCATTTCCTCGCCTCGCTCAGCGGCCGCGAAGAGCAGCACCACGAAGCCCCCGGGGCAGATGGGGCCTACACCTTTACCCGCATCTCCGGAATCACCGACCGCACCCGCATGGATGCCCTGCACCACGCCGCCGAGCAGGAAATTGAACGCCCCCAGGAGCAGATTCCGCTGCGCATCGACGGGCAGATTCAGGAAACGCCCCTCCTCTGCATCAGCCGCTCCCTGACCGCACCGGGGATGGAGGACTACCGCTTCTGCTCCGCTGATTTCAAGCAGGTCAGCACCGTGCTGGAGACAGCTGCCAACGTTGCCGTGCAGATGCCGCCCACCCTGGAAGAACGCCGCATCCACCTGCTGCAGGCAGCCCGCCTGCTAGAAAAGCGCAGCATGGAAATGATTTCCCTGCTGGTGAGGGATGCCGGATTCACCCTGGAAGAAGCTGAGCTGGAGCTCACCAACGCCATCGACTCCTGCCGCTTCTACGAGCGCAGCAGCGTGCAGGATGGCTTGATGGACGGCACTATCCCCACCCCGCTAGGGGTTGTAGTAGTAGCCCCTGACCGGGTACACCCGCTGGAAGAGGCCGTGGGCGGAATCGCAGCCGCCTGGATAGCCGGCAACGCCATCGTCTACAAACCCTCGGTACACACCGTCCTGCTGGCCGAGCGCCTCACCGCCCTGCTGGCCGAGGCCGGATTCGAATTTCCGCGCTTGCAGATGCTGCCCTGCCTGGATAACCAGATAGCCCGCAAACTACTCACCAGCAGCCGGGTCAACGGCATCATCTACCACGGCAGCGCCCGGCACACCTATGACCTGATTGCAGCAGGCGAAGGCCGCCCGGTGCTGGGAGGCACCAGCGGATGCAGCAGCCTCTACATCTCCTCCCAGGGAGACTGGGCGCAGGCCATCCGCGATATCTGCAAGGTCCTGTTCACCCGCGCTGGGCAATCTCCTGATTCCCCGCACCTCATCCTGGTGCATGCCGAGGTCTACGACAACCAGCACTTCATGAACGCCCTGCGCGATGCCGTCACCAGCATGAACGCGCAGCCCGGCTGGATTGAGGGCACCAGCATCGGCCCGCTGAGCCGCCCGCTCAGCGATGACCAACGATTCCTGCTCACCCAGCTCAGCCCGGGTGAAACATGGCTCGTGCAACCCGCCACCACCGAAATCGGCTCACTGATGTGGAGCCCCGGCGTGCGCACCGGAGTGCAGCTGGGCAGCGCCTTTGCCCAGGCTGCGCACAATGTCCCCGTCATCGGACTCGTGCGCGTCGAAAGCACCGAAGAAGCCGGCCGCAACCAGCGCAAGCTTGCCCAGGAACGCTCGGTGGGTATCTACTCGCGCGATGCTCAGGAAATTGAACTCTGGTGCAAGTTGACCTCCGCCAGCCTCACCGCCATCAACTGCCTGCCCCTGCACCGCCCCGGTATCCTGCCCCGCCCGGGCTGGAACAACGCACTCCCCATGAGCGGCGGCAACAACTTCATCACCGCCCTGAGCCAGTGGCAGGAAATCGCCCGCCCGCAGCACCGCGGCACACAGCGCAACACCGCCTTTACCCCGTGGGAATCCCTCTCCCCCAAACCGGGACCAGATGACACCACCCGCCTTTCCTCTGCCGCAGACTCCATCGGCTACTGGTGGGAAAACGCCTTCGGAACCACCCGGGTGCTCAACGAAAGCCCCGGCTTCCGCACCACGCAGAGCTACCGTCCGCTACCACTCTGCATCCGCGCAGAAAAAGCCACAAGCGATATCGACCTTTCCATCGCACTGATGGCAGCGCTGAAAGCCGGCTGCGATATCCAGCTGAGCACCGCAAGCATGCGCGCCTGGATGCCGCGCGCTCTGGAACCCCTGGGGGTCATCATCACCGTTGAAAGCCGCGATGAGTTCGAAAACCGCTTCCCCTCGCTCGCCACAACCGGCGTGTACGTGCGCGACACAGCGGCCACAACGCACACCATGGAACGCGCAGCCCGCTGCAAGCTTTCGCTCTGCGTGGACTCAGTGCTGGCCAATGGCAGGCTGGAGCTGCTGCGCTGCCTGCGCGAGGTCATCGTCACCCAGCGGCGCAGCACCGGCAATTGATGATGAAGCCCCCCTCCATCCGGGTTGATGGCTGCACCATCACCCCCGATTCCCTGCCCACCTGGTACCAGGGGCAGAACGGTATTCGCGCGGAACTGGGGCGATTTCTCGACGAGTGGTGGAGCCCGGAACCCACCCTCCGGCTGCAAACCAGCGGCTCCACCGGCAAACCCACCGAAATTCAGGCCAGCAAGGCAGCCATGCGGGCGAGTGCCGCCGCCACCTGCCGTTTTTTCAACCTGTCAGCGGAGCATTCGGCCCTGCTCTGCCTGCCCATGCGATACATCGCCGGCAAAATGATGGTCGTGCGCGCGCTGGAATGCGGGTTGAACCTCATCACCACCGAACCCAGCTCCACTCCGCTGGACAATTTGCAACAAAGCATTGATTTCGCCCCCATGGTACCCATGCAGGTAGCCAGCACGCTGGCCCAGCCCGGGGGAGCCAGCCAACTGAGCAGGGTGCGCACCCTGCTGCTTGGTGGAGGATTCGTGGATGCCACCCTGGAAGAGCAGCTGCAAAACCACCCCTGCCGGGTATTCTGCTCCTACGGCATGACCGAGACCCTCTCTCACATCGCCCTGCGGGCCATCAATGGCCCCGCACGCAGCGAACTCTACACCCCCCTGCCCGGGGTCCGACTCTGGCTCAGCCCCGCCGGCACCCTGCAACTGAGCGTTCCCTACCTCGGCCTCGATTCCCTCTTCACCAACGACCTGGCCGAAATCAATACCGACGGCCGCTTCCGCATCCTGGGCAGGGCAGATGCTGTCATCAACTCCGGGGGCATCAAAATCCAGGCTGAAGAGCTGGAACACTCCCTCCACCAGAAGACCGGGCTGCGCGTGCTTGCCCTGCCGCACCCACACCCCCGCCTGGGCCAGTGCGTTGCGCTGCTCTGGGAGGGACCGGCAGAGGCAGAAGCCGCCCTGCGCGCCGCCTGTGCCGCCCTGCCGCGCTACCACCAGCCCCACCTGGTATACCACACCCGGCTCCCCCTGACCGAAAGCGGCAAACCCGCCCGAGCCCGGGCAGCAGATCTCCTCACCCGACTCCATGACAACTATGACGACTGAAGAGTTACCCATGAACAAACCCTATTCAGCCCTGGCGCACCTGGGCTGCGCGGGGCTCGGAATCCTGGCAGCCATGAGCTGCCAGCTGGCCCTGACTGCAGGGGATTTTCACGAGTGGCTCCTGACACATCCCTTCACCATGCCCCTGCTGTGCCTGGCAGCGCTGACCGCAGCCTATCTGCTCGAGCACGCCCTGAGCACCACCGCCATGCTGGCACTCCTGCTGCTTAGTGCCATCTGCGCGGGGCTGGCGGTAAGCGGCGGCATCGTATGCGACCACATGGTCCTGCATCCCATGCGCGATGCCATCATCAGCAGCAACGCGGGGGCCGCCATCGTCTGGCAGCTCCTGTCAGGACCTATCGGCTACTTTGCCACCGCCGCCCTGGTCCTGCATTGCTGGAGCAGCCGCCTCTACCACTGGCAACTCTGCTGCATCTTCACCGCCGGAGCCCTGCTGCTGCCGTTTCTGGTCTGCCCGCTGTCTGGAGCGTCCCCCATCACCACTCTCTGCGCACTTGGCCTGGGTCTCATCACCGCCACCATGGAACTCTGCGTCATATTCAGCCGCGATTACTTTGAAATCACCAGCGAATCCCGCACCCGCAGCACGGTCATCGGCATGGTGCAACTCATCACCTTGCCTCTCTACCGGGGGCTGATGCATGTGCTCACCGGCTGTTACTACGGCGGCTCCCTTCTGCTGCGATTTCTCCGCTGGTGGTAAGCCCCGTCCCAGCTGAACGCAAGCAGACGCAGAACGGCCCCGATGCCTTGCAGCACCGGGGCGCGTTCTGAAACAACCTGATAAAGGTTTCGGGGAAGGCTCAAGCCTTAGCGGCGCGCACCTTCTTGATGATGGAGGCCACAGTCTCGGAGGGCTGAGCACCGTTGGCGATCCACTTATCCACGCTCTCGAGGTTCAGCGTGTAGTTCTCGCCTTCGGCCATGGGGTTGTATGTACCCACCTGCTCGATGAAATCGCCATCACGGCGGCTGCGGCTGTCAACGACAACGATCTTGTAGAAAGGACGGTCCTTGGAGCCCTGACGGTTAAGACGGATTGCTACCATATCTAAAAATGTGTAATTTCGGTTGTTTCTGCCAGCGCGGTGCCGTGATACTGAGCACTCAGAGCGCATGGCGGTGCGGAAATGTACCATAGGGCAGCCACCGTGTCAAGCACAAAGGCAGATTTTTCCGCATAAAAGTTTACACGCAGCCAGAACGCGAGCTTTACACCCCCAATCGACATGCTAAAATAGCACGCATGAGACTCCTTCTACTCCCGCTGCTTGCCCTTTCCCTGGTATCCTGTGCCACGCAGGCACCACCCCCCGGCCACCGGTACCACAACCAGGTAAATGTACAAGAACTCGGGCAGCGCATCTGGAAAAACGAATGTGCCGGCAGCGTGCAGGGCCTGGTCTCCTGGAATGAGGGCGAGGCGTTTCCCTCCCTGGGTATCGGTCATTTCATCTGGTACCCTGCCGGAGTGCAGGAGGCATTCGATGAAAGCTTCCCCAGCTTCATACGCTATGCACGCGCCAGGGGAGTGCAGGTGCCGGGCTATTTTGACGGCCCCGCCCCGTGGGCAGATAAAGCCGCCTTCCTGGCCGACCGCAGCGGCAAAGCCGATGCCATGCGCCGCTGGCTGGCCGCGCACGTGGATATCCAGACCCGCTTTATCATGCTGCGTTCCCGGCTGGCGCTGCGCCGCATGATGCAGCAGAGCCAGCATCCCGGAACCATTGCAGAGCGCTACAACGCACTCTCGGCCACCACCCAGGGCATGTACTGCCTGGTGGATTACGTGAATTTCAAAGGCGAAGGCACCAAAGCCACCGAGCGCTACAAGGGCCAGGGCTGGGGGCTCCTGCAAGTGCTGGAAGAAATGGAAGGCTTCCCGACAGGCCGCGCCGCCACAGCGGAATTCTCACGCGCTGCAGCAGAAGTGCTGACCCGCCGGGTTGAGAATTCACCCGCGGCCCGTGGCGAAAAACGCTGGCTGGCAGGCTGGCTGAACCGCTGCAAAACCTACCGCTGAAAATCCCCTCCAAGCCGCTTGACCATGCCTCGTAAGCGTGGTACGATGGAGCGAAACAAAGTGTCACCCCGCCAGCCTATACAATGAAGCACCCCAACCACCGATTTCTGATTTCAACCCTCGCCCTTGCTGCAACAGCAACCGGACTCACCAGCTGCATCGTCACCAACGGCGGCAGTGGTCCTTCCCGGCTGGAGCCAGTCGCGGCAACACTGGTCACCACAGAGAAAAAAGACATCACCTTCTCCGTCTGTTTCGACAACGATTTCGAAGAAGAAGCCCCCACGGCAGCCAACAAAATCGCTGATCTCATTCAACGAGAACTGGAGCAGAGCAACCTGTTCAGCAACGTGAAGCTGGTAACCCCCGAACAAGCAGGACCAGAACATTTCGAATTCCAGATTCTGCAGCGCGGACCCTCCCCCGATACCCGCATGCTGCTGGGCGCTATACAATTCCTCTCACTCACCACCCTGCCTGTCTGGATGACCGCTGACCTGGACTGGAAGCTGACCGTCCACAGCGCGGCACGCGCCCCCTACACCCTCACCTCCAGCCAGTATGCACGCCGCACCACCTGGCTTCCACTCATCGTTGCGGCTCCCTTCTTCAACGTAGAAGACTCAGCCGCAGACATCACGCAGCGCACGGTGCGTTACTTCCTCCACGAAACGCTGAACAAGTAATCCCCCCCCGGGCACACAAAGCGCCGCAGGCTCCTGCCAGGATAACCTGCGGCACTTTGTGTCTCTTCATCGAAGAATTGTTTTTTCATCACTTGCGCAAGCTGAGCCAGTTCGCCACAGCCACCGCAAAAAGCAAAGCGCAGATACCCGTATATAGCACCCGCCTGGCCAGCAGCTCATCCCCGGGGAGCAGATACCAATATGCGCCCCCCAGCGCAGCCAACCCCACCAGAAGTACCACGATACTTATCTTATTGGCCTGCCACATGATATGGGAATACAGCTCACCCGCCAGCATAAAATACACCGGCGGGTGATGAAAAGCAGTTATCAGTAGTTCACCGCCTCAATGCGGAAGTAAGCCTGGGCATGATCACACACCGGGCAGATAGCCGGAGCCTTCTTACCCACCTGGATATGGCCGCAGTTGCCGCACTGCCAGATCTGGTCACCATCGCGGGAGAACACAAGACCGCCCTCGATATTGGCCAGCAGCTTGCGGTAGCGTTCCTCGTGATGCTTCTCCACTGCGGCTACACCATCAAACAAGACAGCCAGCTCCTCAAAACCTTCCTCGCGGGCTTCCTTGGCGAAGGTGGCGTACATATCCGACCACTCGTAATTCTCACCATCGGCAGCATCCTTCAGATTTTCCACGGTGCTGGGAATACCCCCGTTGTGCAAAGCCTTGAACCAGAGCTTAGCATGTTCCTTCTCATTGCGGGCCGTCTCCTCGAACAACTCCGAAATCTGCACATAGCCATCCTTCTTGGCCTTGGATGCGTAGTAGAGATACTTCGTGTGTGCCTGAGACTCGCCGGCAAATGCAATTGCCAGATTCTTCGCCGTCTTTGTTCCTTCCAGATTCATAGTTTTGTGTCGTGTTAGAATTTCGCTTGCAGGCATTGGTGCCAGCAACCAGCAAACTACCACAAACGCATCGAAAGGTAAATACAATTCTGCCCATCATGACGAAAATTCGCCGCACGCGCGCGCCACGCATGCATGAAAAAGACTTGCTTTATGCCGGCATCTCTGCTAGTGTATCCGGCGTATGAAGAGAAGTCTTTCGATACTAGGCCTGGGGATTGGCATGCTTGCAATCCTTCCTTCCTGCAGCATTCTGGGCAACAATGGAGACACCCTCGGCTACGAGGAAGCCATGCCCATGAGCGAACTTGCCGTGGGCGATGAAGAACTCCCCCCCTGGATACTGGAAGGCGATACCTCGTACCAGGTTCCTGCCGGCGACCGCACACCGGAGGTGGACCGCAACCAGTTTGCCACCCCCGAACCGGGCGAGACGGTGGCGGTTTCCAACGGAATTTCCAGCCAGAACCAGCCCGCTATTGCGCACGATGACACCGTGGTCGATTCCCACGTGAGCCCGGACTACGACCCCTACGCCATGCCCGAATCACCGGTCGTCGCCACCCCGGCGCAGCAGCCCGTCCGGCAGGCCGTGGCCACCACCGCAAAGCCTGGCAAGAGCAGCTCTTCCAAGTCCACGAAGAAGCAGCAGAAGAAAGTCAAGAAGGTCAACAAACCTACCCTCGTGGTGTATAAGGTGCGCCCCGGTGACAACCTGTACGAAATCGCCAAGCGCAGCAATACCACCATCGCTCAGATCCGCAAGGATTCCGGCATCAAGGGCGATATCATCCACCCCGGGCAGATCATCAAGGTGCGCTTCACCCCCAAGGGATACAAGGAAAGCAAGAAGAAGCCCACAGCCACTTCCACCACCTACACCATCAAGCAGGGTGATATGCTCTCCAAAGTGGCTTCCCGCCACGGGGTCTCCCTGGCAGCCCTGCTCAAGGCCAACAACATGACCATGGCACAGGCCAACAAGGTGCGTCCAGGCACAAAGATCACCATCCCCGGCAAGAGCTCCACTGTCTCCAAAAAGACTAAGCGCCGCCGCTAATAAACCGCGAGAGCCCTCTCTCTCCCCCTCTCCGGCTCATGCAGAACAAGCAACATCCAGCACCCCGCATCCTTGCCGGCACAGCCGCAGCACTTATGCTCAGCTCCTGTGTCATCAAGGATGGGAGTCTGGATTTCACCTGGTGGAAGGACAGCGCAGCACCGATCATCGAGGACGATGTCATCATCGAAACCGGCCATAGCCGCAGCTACGAAACCGCCCCTGCACCCACGCAGCTTCCACCAGCTGCCCCCCAGGCTCCGCTGGCTGCGCCAACCGAGCCGGAACCCGAGCCCGCGCCCGTCCCGCCCCCTGCTCCGGAACCCCGGATTACCTCCCAGAACCAGCAGCAGAGCACCACACCACCGGCAGAAAGCACCCCGCGGGTGCATGTGGTCCGGAGGGGCGACACCCTCACCGCCCTGGCCCGCCGCTACGGCACCACGGTGCGGGAGCTGGTCAAGACCAACGGCATGACCAGTGCAAACGAACCGCTGCAGATCAGCAGATTGCTGGTCATCCCCGGCAGGGTCGCCAAGCAGCAGCCCGCCCGGAAAACACCCGCCCGCCCAGCCACCGCAGGCACGCCGGGCACCTACACCGTACAAACCGGAGACACACTCTACGGCATTGCGCGCCGCCTCGGGGTCAACCCTGCCCGGCTGATGCAGGCCAATGGGTTCACCCCGGAAACCGCCAACACTATCTACGTAGGCCAGAAACTCACCATTCCCACCCCAAACTGATATGAAACACATTCTTTCCGCATCCCTTACCGCGCTTCTGCTAGCAAGCTGCTCGCAGAACGAACCGCTCTACACCCCGACCACCTATGTGCAGCCGGTTGTGCAGCCTGTCACCCCCATAGTGCAGCGCCCCAACCCCCTGGACCTGCCCGGCAAGGACCAGCCCACCTATGTGAACACCTACCCGGCAGGCACCCACGAGCATTTTGCCGCCCAGAAGGAATACCCGCTCACCATGGAACACTTTGCAGATGACGCACTGCTCACCCAGGTGACACGCGCCAACTCCAAACTGGTCATCTGCATCCCGCAGCAGCGCGCCCGCCTGTATGTCAACGGTCGCGTTGCGCTTGACTGGCCGGTTTCCACCGGCACCAACGGCCACGAAACCCCCACGGGCGTTTTCCGCATCATCGAAAAGAACGCAGACCACCGCTCCAGCCGCTACGGCAAGTTCGTCGATGCCAACGGCAAGGTGACCAACAGCAACGCCGACCTCACGCACGGCCTGCCCGAAGGCCAGACCTTTGAGGGTGCCGGCATGCCCTACTGGCACCGCTTCACCCCCGATGGCGTAGGTCTGCACACCGGCAAGGTCATCGTCGGCCGCCGCCTCTCGCACGGCTGCGTCCGCACCCAGAACCATGTGGCCAGGAAATTCTTCCAGCACTCCGTCCTGCAACTCCCGGTCTACATCACCCGCGCGGTGGAGGACTACTACCGCGGCGGCTTTGTGAAGCCCATCGATGTGAAGTACCGCCCGAAACCCGGCAACGACTACACCGATAACGTGGTACCCACCGATATCAAGATTGTGCCGGCCAACTCCCCGGAAGCCAGATTCCAGGCCTGAGTTCCACCACATTTTCCCCGGCCCTGCCTTGTTCCACCCCCAAGGCAGGGCCGCAACATCTCCACCCCCCACCCCCGCATCTGCCACCATGCTCACCCACCGGACCCTCCGCTGCGCCAACGCCGCCCTCTACACCACCGCTTCCATCCTGGTCATGGGAGCCGCCGTGTATGTCCTCTGCACCAAAGACACCCTCTGGCAACAAGCCGTAGCCTTGGCAGGCGGGCTTATCACCCCGGTGTGGGCAGCCTACTATGCCCTGCTGCGCTACACCATCACCCCGGAAAGCATCACACGCCGCAGCATGTTCGGCAGCACCACCCTGCATTGGAGCAACCTAAGCACCGCCACGGCACACGAAACCCGGAACCAGGGAACAGCCAGCTGCACCATCATGCTGCAGGCAGGCGATACCACCATGCGCATCAGCTCCGACCAACTACCGCTGGAAGAAGTCCAGGACCTGGCCGAAGAACTGGAGCAAAACGACCTACTGCATTGATATTCTCGTTTGTTAAGCATTTTTTCTGAAAAAAGTCTTTCCAAATGGCGACATTCTGGTATAATGCGCGCGTCTGACCTCGGCACCAGCCGCGCAGGCCGGAGCCGGGCAACCCAGACAAGCCCATTACACATATGTCTGCTTACACAACGCGAGTGCTGGAACAGGTGCGCGCCAAGAACGCGCACGAGCCCGAATTCCTCCAGGCCGTACAGGAGGTTATTTCCACCATTGAACCTGTTCTCTCAGCCAATAAAAAGTACGAAGACAATTGCATCCTCGAGCGCATTGTTGAGCCTGAGCGCACTATCATCTTCCGCGTGCCCTGGCAGGATGACGCTGGCAAAATCCATGTCAACCGCGGCTACCGCGTTCAATTCAACAGCGCCATTGGCCCGTACAAAGGCGGCCTGCGCTTCCACCCCTCGGTGAACCTGGGTATCCTCAAATTCCTCGGTTTCGAGCAGATTTTCAAGAACTCCCTCACCACCCTGCCCATGGGCGGTGGCAAGGGCGGTGCCGATTTCGACCCCAAAGGCAAGAGCGATGCTGAAGTCATGCGCTTCTGCCAGAGCTTCATGACTGAGCTCAGCCGCCACATCGGTGCCGATACCGACGTCCCCGCCGGTGATATCGGCGTGGGTGCCCGCGAAATCGGCTACTTCTACGGCCAGTACAAGCGTCTGCGCAACGAATTCACCGGCGTGCTCACCGGCAAAGCCCTCAACTGGGGCGGCTCCCTCATCCGCCCTGAAGCCACCGGCTACGGCACCGTCTACTTCGCCCAGAACATGCTCGCCACCCGCAACGATGAACTCGCAGGCAAGGTCTGTGTCGTCTCCGGCTCCGGCAACGTGGCCCAGTACCTGGTGCAGAAACTCAACCAGCTCGGGGCCAAGGTAGTCACCATGTCTGACTCCAACGGCTACATCTACGACCCCGAAGGAATCGATGCCGAAAAGCTCGCCTGGGTTATGGAGCTGAAGAACGTGCGCCGCGGCCGCATCAAGGAATACGCTGATACCTTCAAGAGCGCCCAGTACTTTGCAGGGCAGCGCCCCTGGAGCGTGCCTTGCGACTGCGCCTTCCCCTGCGCCACGCAGAACGAAATCAACGGAGCAGAAGCCGCCACCCTCATCAAGAACGGCTGCATGCTCGTGGCCGAAGGTGCCAACATGCCCACCGACCTGGAAGGCATCAACAACTACCTGGCCGCCAAGATCCTCTATGGCCCGGCCAAGGCTGCCAACGCTGGCGGTGTCGCCACCTCCGGCCTCGAAATGAGCCAGAACAGCATGCGTCTGAGCTGGAGCAGCGAAGAAGTGGATGCCAAGTTGTTCAACATCATGAAGAACATTCATGAAAATGCCTACAACCACGCCCGCGAATATGCCAGCGACTGCACCGATACCTTCACCAACTACGTGGCCGGTGCCAACATTGCCGGCTTCGTGAAGGTGGCAGACTCCATGATTGCCCAGGGGCTGGTCTGATAAAATGAACTGAAAATCACCCACCGCCGCCGCATCCTGCCCACCCGGGAGGACTGCGGCGGCGTTTTTCCGGCCAAACTATCTGTTTTCAGCTTGCTAATGCGGGGTTCTGTGCTAAAATATAGTATAATAATACCACACATGAACCGCATCCTTACCATTTTTCTACTGCTGCTGCTCACCATCAGCTTCCACGGATGCCAGCAACAGCTCAACAGCCAGGCACGCACCCCGCAGTACGTGTACCACAAGGGGTATACCCCTAAGAAAATGCGTAATGGCAAGGTCTCTGTTCCCTACAAAGCCCCAGCCCGCATCAAGAAAGCCATTGCCGCTGGCAACAAAATCATCAACAAGCCCTACCGCCTGGGCGGCGGTCACAGCAAGCATATCGACTCAGCCTACGACTGCTCCGGCTCTGTAGCCTTCGTGCTCCGCGAAGCCGGCATGCTCAAGAAAGACACCTACCCCTCCTCCCGCGACTTCCTCAAATGGGGGCATCCCGGCTTCGGCAAATGGCTCACCGTCTACGCCAAGCGAGGCCACGTGTTCCTGATTATCGCCGGCATGCGTTTCGACACCACCGGCACCAGCCGCGGAGTAGGCCCCCGCTGGTACACCGAATCCCGCCCCTGCGGCGGATTCTACGTGCGCCACATCCCGGGGCTCTGATACCCCCTTCCCTCACTACCCTGAAGCACAATAAACACATTATCCTTAAAGATGAACGAATTGAACGAACTCAACCACGGCCCGCAGCGTATTGACAGCATCATGCAGTACTGGGGGCTGGATAATCATGACCTCGTGAGCGTCTCCACCGAGCAGCTCACCCACAAGCAGGTGCAGAAAGCACGCCAGGGGCGCGAGCTCACCCTCAAAATGATGCAGAAAGTAGCCCGCGCGCTCAACGTTGCCATCTGGTACAAACTCGATGACGAAGCCCGCGAAAGCTACTACGAATACATCCACCGCGACCTCTTCACCTACGCCAAAGGCTTCGACCCCGCCTGGAAAGACCCCAACCAGAAATAAAGGACGAAGTACGAGGTGGGAAGTACGAAGTAATCAACTTGCTACCCCATGCCCCTTTCAGTAACAGAACTGGTCTGCCGCTTGAAACAGACCGTCGAAGTCAACATCGGCGAACAATGCGTCATCGGCGAAATCGGCTCCTGCAAAGCAGCCAGCAGTGGGCATATCTACTTCACCCTCAAAGATGCGCACTGCCAGCTGCAATGCGCGCTGTATGCCTTCCGCGCCCGCAGCATGCGGCTGCGGCTGCGCGAAGGCATGCTGGTCGAGCTGCGCGGCAAAGCCACCGTGTGGGAAGGCCGGGGAGCCCTGCAATTCATCGTCGAGAGCGTCAGAGAAGCAGGACTTGGCACCCTGCAACAGCAATTTGAAGCCCTGAAAGCCCGGCTGGCAGCAGAAGGCCTCTTCGACCCCGCCCGCAAACGCCCGCTTCCGCGCTACCCGCAAAGCGTAGCCCTGGTCACCAGCGCCACCGGTGCCGTCATCCAGGACATGCGCCACCGGCTGGAACAACGAGCCCCCTGGATGCAAGCCTACCTCTACCCGGTGCAAGTGCAGGGAAAAGGAGCCGAACTAGGCATCGCCCGGGCTCTCGAACAACTCGGCCATCCCCAGCGCAGCGGACTCCCCGCAGTCGACTACATCATCATCGCTCGCGGCGGCGGTAGCCTGGAAGACCTCTGGTGCTTCAACGAAGAACTACTGGCCCGCGCCATCGCAGCCTGCCCCATCCCGGTCGTATCAGCCGTGGGCCATGAAACCGACTTCACCATAGCCGACTTCGTAGCCGACCTGCGCGCCCCCACCCCCACCGCAGCCATCGAGCTCACCACCCCCGATGCCGCCGAACTCCGCGCCCGGCTGGCTGGCACCGCCCAGCAACTCCGCAACCAGCTCGCCCGCAGCCTGCAACTGGCCCGCCTGAAACTCCGAGTCGCGCAGCAGAGCCGCCTGGGCACCCCGCAGGAACTCCTCGTCCCCTACCAGCAGCAACTCGACACCCTGCGCGAAGAACTGCACCAGGCCCTGCACCACCGCCTGCAATACGAACGCAACCGATTAGGCCTCTGCTCCGCAAAACTCTCCACCTCCAGCATCCTGCGCCACGTCCAGCATGCCAGCATGCAATTGCAACACAGCCGGCAGACGCTTCTGCACACCCTGCACACCCGCCTCGCAACCCAGCGAGCCAGACTCGAAACCCTGGCCGCCAAAATCACCGCTGCCAGCCCCCAGAACGCACTCGACCGCGGATTCGCCCTCGTGCGCACAGCCGATGGCAAGCTCGCGCGCGATACATCCCGCCTGAGCCCCGGAGACGAACTCCGGATTCGACTCGCCAAGGGCGAAACCACAGCCATCGTCAAATAACCCCACACCTCCACCATGAAAAAGATACTCTTGCTCACCCTGCTCGCCTTGCCCACCCTCGCGCAGAACTATTACGATAGCAACGGCTCCTACCAGGGCCGGATTGAAAAAGATGCCAGCGGCAACCTCCGCTTCTACGACCGCAACGGTTCCTACCAGGGACGGGCAGATAAGGATTCCAGCGGCAACCTCCGCTTCTACGACCGCAGCGGCTCCTACCAGGGCAGCCGCAACACCGATGGCCGTTTCTATGACCGCAACGGCTCCTACCAGGGACGCGATGATAACGGCCGTTTCTACGACCGCTCAGGATCCTACCAGGGACGCCAGGAAAATGGCCGTTTCTACGATAAAAACGGCTCCTTCCGCGGTAGCAAGCAATAAATTTGCGTTTTTCTCAAAAAAAGTCTTGCAATGCTCCGCACACTGGTGTATATTCCCCCCGCACCCAGTGCGAAACCAAGTAATGCTCGGATGGCGGAATTGGTAGACGCGTTAGACTAAGGATCTAATGGGGAGACCCGTGGGGGTTCGAGTCCCCCTTCGAGCACGCAAAAACACAGTAACATGACCCGCAGGTTCAGGCCTGCGGGTCATTGTCGTTTAAGGGTTTCTGCATACATAGTGCTACATACCGCGACATAGCAAAGTGCCCCCAATTGGTGCCCCTTTTGTACCCCTCATGGTACCCCACATGGCACCCCGCTTTTTCGGGTATGTTCATGTGCTACAGCCAACCCCATGGAAAACTAACAGAGAGAGACCGGAATCATCAGGAAAGGCAACTTACTTCCCGGCCTTGGGCAGCCTGGCCAGCAGATCATCCAGCAGCTGCTGAATGCTCAGGTGTGCCTCCTCCGCCCACTGGCGCAGCATGGCCTCCATCTCATCCGGCACCACGGCTGTAATAGTACCCTCCCCCTCCTCCATCAGCTCCCGGATGCGGGCCTTCAGCATGGGGCTGGGCTTACTCTTGCCGTTCAGGATGCGGTTTATGGTGCTCCGGGTGCATTGCAGTCGCTTCGCGAGCACGGTCTGGCTGATACCACGCTCACGCATCCACTCCTGAAGCTCCTGACTGTCGCACATGCACTCATTCTAAGCAAGCTCATGCCCAATATCAAGAAGGAAATGCTACCAAAAGTGCGATTCGCTCCTAACAAATTCATTTCCACCTTGACACTCTGTATAGTTTGCATCATAATCCAACATACAGGCTGTATAATACTATACACAAGTACCCTCACGCGCGATGAAAACCATCGAGATATCCACTGATTCCCCAGCAGGACGCACCGTATGCGCCCTGGCCAGCGCGCTCAACCTCGACCCGCAGGATGTGCTCCAAGGCATCCTCTTCGGCATCTGCAACCGCCGCAGCCGGGAATCCACCTCCCGCACCACCTGCTCCACCACTCCGGCACCATCCACCACCTTCCCCTCCGTCCCCTGCCAGCGCCACAATTCCACCCGCTGCCCGGGTTGAACAGATTTTGCCACTCCACCACATACATAACATGAGCACAAATACAAATTCCTCCAAACTAACAAACCTTGCACAAAAGGCACTTCCAATTCTCAAAGAAGCCGCCAAGGTTGTCGCAATAAACATCGCTGACGTTCTCGCCAATCCCCGGCCAGGTGAAACGGTTAAGGACAAAGTTATCAGAGTAACCAAACAAACATCCATTAACCTCATGATCAATGGTCTGCCTAAAACACAGCAACAGCTGCCTCCTGCTCAATCGCCTCCCGCAGAATCGCAAAATTAACCCATTTGGAACATCAACGCTATGGCCATTCCCATCATTCCAATACTAAAGTATATTGCGGTTCAAGTTCTTGTCCCCATCGCCATAGAAAAAGCCCCCGTTCTTATAGACAAGATTGGAAAAAAAATTAAGGAGAAAAAGGCTCTCAGGAAAGCCCGTCCCCCGCTTCACAAAACGAACACCATTTCCCCACAAACACACACAACTAGAAAGAACACACCATGGAAAAGCCAAAATCACTAACCGAACTTCAAACAAAGATGAACCAAATCATCACTGTAAAGAAGCATCAAATTCTGGCCAAAAAGCCAGTGGAGAAACAATACCTTAACTACACAGACTTTAACGATCTCTGCGACGCGGTAAAACAATCTTACTGTGAATACATGCAAACGACGGAGGTTCCCAAACCTATCGAGGCAGCCTGCCATTTAGCCTTAGCAGTTGTGTCTCCCAGTATATGGATAAGGATTAAGCACCTTAAAATGGCAATAGCTCTGCTTGCAGGATTGGCTGGTATCGCCACAATTCTTTCTGGCGTTGCCATAGCACTGGGATGGACTGCAACTGTTTTGGACACCGTAGTAGCGTTCTTCGTAGGAGGCGCGGTTTTCGGTCCTATAGTACTCGTAGTTGGAGGCATTGGCTTGTTCGGCATTGCCGCGTACTTTGCTTATGCTGCAAAAGATCCGACTGATTTATCTGACAAAGCTGAAGCCACATTGCGGGAAACTCTCAAAAAAACCATAGCTGAACTCTGGGAAGTTCGTGATTTTGAGCAAAAATAATGCTTATCAGCGGGTGCTCAACCGGGCACCCACTCACTACGCTGCATATGGACGGATTCACTATAGGCAATGCTCTCATCCAAACAATGGGGATGGCAGGCCATTATTGGTATGCAGAACTCGACTCTAAAGTCATCCGCAAGTTTGTAGATAACGCTTTCCCCGGACTGGCATCAGACCCCATAGCTGACTGTTTGGACGGGAGATGGCACAGATGGAAAGAAGGCCATGACTTGCTAACGGATGTATTACCGCGTATCGCTACCGACCCAGGCGGAGCTCTACACCAGGCAGGACATATTCTGCTGACTGATTTTCCTACAACCGATGGCATCCCAATCCCCGGCTTATCTGCCAATGGTATTGGTTCGCATGTGTTAGATTTATTTAAAGATGCTCGCTCGCTGATCAAGAGCGACCCCCTGGGCATAGGTCCGCATATATTGGATCTGTTTAAAGACTATAGCATTAATTCCGGGCTTCTTTGCATTAACATTGATGAAGCCTTACAAGGGGGCATTGGAATCATGGCAGTCGCAGAGGGCCACTCTGACTTAATCGCAGCCATGAATGGAGGCACGCTTGATGGATGGACAGCTTTCGACACATTTGGTGAAGGCGCAATCGAGTTGGCAGCAGGATTAAACTTACCCCATTTTATTCTAACCGCCAGTACTGGAATAACTGTACACAATCCACTATTGGTTGCTGCTGCCATAGAGAATGCAGTATCGGGCGCAATTCGCACCTTCAACACGATTCAACTGGCCATCGATGAAATGGTCACCAGTATCGAGGAGTTTTTTGGAGCCGTTTTGGGTGGCTCCATTATTGGGATAGGAATATCGCTGTTCTTATCCAGAAAACAATCTACTTCTCAACGTATTCAGAAGGCACTCATCACCGGAGGGAGAGCAGCTATACTAGGGGGCGCCGGTGCCATTTCTCCCTTTCTTTCCCTGGGACTGGCAGCAGGGTTCTGCTTCCATGAGCTTTGTAAATCCATCATTTCCGGAGAGGCAAAGGTGCATGAATATAAGCCCGACATCTTCCGTGTCACATTGGAATCCTGCATGGAATCGACCTCATTCCGCGAGGCATGGGAAGCATATGCCACCTGCCAGCGCTCCATTGAGGAATTGACCGCAAAACAGGCATCTGAAATTCAGGGGCGTCTGGCCTCTTCCATGGAAGCCCTCTCCTCTCTTCTGAACTCCATGGCTCCGGAACTCCCTGCGGCAACGCTTCCTGTAGACGCAAAAGACGATATCACCGCCATGCTGAATAAGCAGCAGGAAGACATTGAGCAGCTGATTAACAGCTCAACCACTTAATAACTAATCATCACCATGTTAGGCGCATCATACCCCGGTGACCCGGGCCGATGGAACTACCACAACAGCAGATATAAAATAGTCTGCCCGCAGTATGGAGGCTCCGGCATATCCTCCCACGCTAATAATTTCCGCCATTCATAATACAGCAACAACAAACATTTCTAATCACGCACCACTATGAAACAATATTATATCTGCAAACCTGATGGGACTCAAGAAGGCCCGTACCCTGAAGCCATGATTCAGGCGTGTTACGTCCAAGGGGTGTATCCACCGGATACCCAGGTCTGGCGCGAAGGGTTGAATGAATGGATTCCAATACATGAATCATTTCAGGAGAACACATGGGAAGAAGATGTAACTTCTGAGTCTCAATCAAAAAAGAGCACAATGAAATCAACAGCACTGATTATCATTGTAATAATGATTATGCTCATGCATTTTCATTCACGAACAAACAAACTATTGTGGGATAATGATATTGAGCAAAGAAGCGTACAGAGATTATGTGACCTCGGTGCTGATATTAACACAAGAGACAAATACGGAAGAACGCCTTTATTAAAACTTGCGAAAAAGATATTTAAAAATCGAAAAATAACGGGCTTGATGGAGAGCGACGATTGGAGCGCCATACAATGTTACATTAGTGAAGGCGCAGATATTTTAGCGCAAGATAACAAAGGCAACGGCATTTTGCACTATCTTTTTATCGAAGAAATCTCAAGACGCATAAAGCTGTCAACATTAGAATACCATAATCGGCTCGATGTGCAGTTGGCCAAAGTTCATGATTTACATGTTACCGAGTGGTACGACGAATTATTCACAGAGCTGGCTCCCGCGCTTATGCTCCAAAATAACCAGGGAGAAACTCCATTCATGACGCTATGGAAAAAAGATGCCGCATCAATCTATGAGCGTAGTTTTTTTCATGCATTACATCCGCTCATGAAAGAAGAAATGGTACACATAACGGACAAACAAGGAAACACACACCTGATGTTAGATGTGCAAAGACGCATGTGTACGTTTATATATGATTTCATTGAAGCTGGTGCCGATGTGTCAGCAGTAAATAAAAAGGGGCAAACAGCATTAGATATATATAAACAATCCACCCCTAGAAAAAATCAAGAGCATCGTATCATACGCCTTCTTCAGTATGGCAAAGCCGATTTATAGCATAGATTTATCACAGTTTCATAACATTTTTATACATTAAATCACCATGAATAACCAACAATTTCAACACGGCACATTCATTCCCAAATGGGGAATTATAAATGCATTTTTCACCAGTGTTGGTCGACTAGCGCAAATTGAAGGTCGAGCAGGCAGAATTGAATACTGGTACATCCAGTCTTTACCTATATTGTCATTAATCATTTTATTATTCATCCCCCCCGCAATTGAATTTTTTTTCATAGAATACTTCGGCTTACTATTTTTCTTTGTCTGTTTACAGTGTTTATTATTTATCGCGGCCTTCTCCGTCGCAACGCGTCGTCTGCACGACCTAGGGCTGAGTGAAGTTTACCTTGTAGCGGGGATTTTCTTCATGTTATTATCATCATGGATGATCAATCTTCAGGCAGGATATGTGGTCTATCTTACTCTCAGTATCATCATCGGATGTCTCCCCGGTAAGCAGCAGCCCAACAAATACGGAGAAAGTCAGCTGCCACCACTCTCTCCATCCCCCAACGGAAAACACTGGAATATAGCCAATGCCTATAAGAGCTGCATGAAACACATGTTTCAAATATCAGGGCGCTCATGTTGTTCTGAATATACGATCTTTTGTCTGATTTATGCATTCATGTGTACCGTTCCTACCGGAATAGTAACATGGGTGCATATATTAAGCAAAGAATGGTCATCCAAAGATCGTATATTTATAGTTATTATTCTTTCCATAATGGCTGTATTGCTAATCTTATATTTATTAGCCCTTACTATTGCCTTCATATCAGCCACTATCAGACGTCTGCATGACTGCAATCATTCCGGTTTTATCTTGCTTCCTTGGTTAATAATTTCAATTTTTGCGTTCACCATTGCATGCATGTTCGATCTTCTTATTTTGTTCCCCCTTATTATTCTCCCGTGGTTTGTAATCCTAAAAATTTTACTTACTCCAGGAGAAAAATCGAAGAACTCTTACGGGACCCCTTTCTTTCCACCTGTTCGAGTTACTCACAAATAAAGCATGAAACATTCCTTTAAACTGCAACAAACTACTCATCGTCCATCTTCATACTCACAATCATTCACATATTCACATGGTATTTGAGCAGTTGGATAATAAAACTCAACAACAAAAACATCACACAACATGGGAAAATTAATAGTAATCCTTATTTTCATTATCGGCCTGATTATGTTAGGGGCATGGGATGCAAAAGATAGCGTCAAGGATAGCAAATTACCAAACTTTCTAAAAAAAATACTGATTATCATATTCCTAATCATAGCAGGCATATGTTACGTTGCACTTCGCCTCATCTTCAAAGGGGAACTTTAGATTTGAAAATCCACCCGTTCCCGGGTTATATATAGATGAACCACCGGGCTGGTCAATGGTGACCAGCCCGGTTCTTTTTAACCCTAAACAGAAAGACATATATGGGAACGAAATCGAATATCGCCATAGAGCGAACAGACGGAGCCGTGAAAGTCATCCCATCATACCTTCAGGTGCGAACACGCCACAAAAGGTGGATGAGGTCAACCGGAAACAGCCCCATCTGACCGTACGCAACAGGAGCAGAACGGGGGCAAAAATCCGGTTTTGCGGGGCGTGGTGCCACCTTTTGGCACCACGCTATCCACAATTAACTGATTTATCGATAAGAAGAGTCCATGCTTCAACTTACCTTCTTCTACGGCGAGCTGCAAATGCCGCCAGACTCAGGAGGCCGAGAGTGCTCGTGACCGGCTCCGGCACGTTCACCGCGGAAATAGAGATTACCAAATTCCCCGAATTATCTCCGGTGCCGGCACCATAACTTACTGAGTACGTGTGAGAGGAAGACATGCTTGAGGAACCGAGCAAACTCAGAGAGCCATTCTCACCGTCTGCCCCGGCAGACGGATGCAGCAGTTCGCCCAGCATGCCGCCCAATTCGATTCCGTAGGCTTCTTTCAGTCCGGCCAGCGTGCCGACCGCGTAGGCATGGTCTGTGTGGAATCCTTCGAGAACAAACTCAATATCCACTACTCCCATGGCTCCAGTCATGTGTTCGCCGAAGTCGGGTACCAAGGTAAGTGTAGCACCATTCGTGATATCGGAGATCCCCACAGTATAGCATAAAGTCGGGGTGCCGCTACCGGCCAGGGTCACAGAGGGAGGCGCGGTCCGGAGCAAGAAAGACCCCTGATTGAGCACCACCTGGCAGAGTTGCACATTCTGCATCTCCACGGTTGTGGCAGAGTCGGCATCCACGGTGAGGATTGCGTTCATCAGCTCCATGCCCTGCAAGACAAAGCTTTCACTATTCTGCAAACCTGCCTTGGCATCATTCGATACGGCGGTCAGAGCGGCATCTGCCCCGGGAGCTGAGAGAGAGACACCACCATCCATGGCAATGCTCTTGCCTGCAGCCACGCTCACGGACTTGCCCTTCGCGGCAGAGAGGCTCTGCACCGCCATATCGGCAGCCAGTTTCACATCGCCACCAGTGGCTTCCAAGCTGGTAATGGTGTTGGCTCCGTTATTCACGGTGAGAGTTCCCCCTCCGGCATGCTCCAAAGATGAACGGGTGAGTCTGTTGCTCATGGAGACATCCGCATCTGTGGTCGTTTTCAGGTGTCCGCCAGTCAATTCAAAATTCGCGTTGTTCAAGCTGTATTGCTGACCTGTTTTCTCCCCCACATTTGCTGCGATTAATGAGGCGGTATCCTCCCCTTTGTTCGAGAAGGATGCATAACTATTCATGAGCCTCAAATCGGAGCCACTTTCCAACTGCACACTATTGCCGGAGTAGAAATAGAGTCCCTTGACATCCAGCTCAAGCGAGCTGTTCTCTGCCAGGTAGATGGTACCATTGTTGCCGGCATTG
The DNA here is from genome assembly GCA_017517805.1 of Akkermansia sp. Classification (GTDB taxonomy): domain Bacteria; phylum Verrucomicrobiota; class Verrucomicrobiia; order Verrucomicrobiales; family Akkermansiaceae; genus Akkermansia. The sequence continues at coordinate 143,041 of JAFWYD010000008.1, read as the reverse complement.
TCATAGCTCACGTGCACATCATCCACCGAAACGAAGCGAGCAGCAGCATCTTTCTGCACTTCCAGGGAGCCGCGAATCCAACTCGATACCTGATTGGTCCGGTCAAGAACCGCCCCATCGGCCAAGAGCAGGTGCCCACCAGTCCGAATATCTACGCGGGAATCTCCATTCAGCTTCACCTCGTCCGCAATCTGAACCGTACCCCCGGCAAGAGTCATCGAGCCCAGTTCTGATTTTGCGTTGATGTGAACAATTCCCTTGCTCACAATCATGGTATTCATTTCTGTAGTGCCGTTGAAGCTGACCGTGGCTGCCGCATCGGCTGCAGTCTGCTCAAACCTGTTCAGTTTCACGTCTCCATTAAAGTGAACAGCCCCGGAGCCTCGGCTGACATAAGTACCGTTGCCACTGATTGAGCCATTCATCGTAAAATCAGCACCGCTGGCAGCATGCATCAGACTTGTTCCTTCGAGCACAAGATTACCATCCCAGGCAGCGCTTTCACTTCCCTTGAACTGGAGGTTGGCCCCTTCTGCAAGGCGCAGGGTATGGCCGGCACTTGCGCCGTTGAGCGTCATATTGCCTCCGCTCACATAGGTTTCACCCTGGAACGAATCCCCCAACGACAAGGTATTACCATACGCCGAACTCAAACGAAGTGCCACAGTACCGTTTCCGGAAATTCTGTCGCAAACAAACCCCTCCATCCCCTTCTCGCTATCGATGCGCAGCACGGCTCCCTCGTTCACCTCTATAGAGGAGGAACCCAGAGCAGAGAGGGAATTAATACGCAACTCTCCTTCCTCTACTGAAGTGAAGCCGGCATAGGTATTGGCCCCGGTCAGCACCAGCAGGCCAGCCCCCTTCTTCGTGATAGAGCCGCGGTTCAGGGTATTATTATCCGCATGAATCAGCCCGGTCACCGTCAGAGAGGCCTCCTTGCCTACATCATAATTCAAGTTGATATTGCCATTTGTAGCACGCAAGCGAGTAACGGCCGAAATAGTGTTTTCTCCGCTTGTGGCGTATATCGTAGGATCAGGGATATTGTAATCCAGTGCGCCAAGCCCAGATTCGCCGGAACCTTTCAGCTCGGCACCATTGCTCAGGGCGATATCCCACGTACCGATCGTCTGGCGGGTAGAGCCAAAATCAACCACACCGCCATCCACAGTCATCGTTTTTCTATAGAAGGCGGCGATATCATGTTTCAACACATCAGTACCACCGAATGTCAGTGTGGCACCATTGCTCACGCGGATATTGTCTTGAAGTGATTTCTCACCGCTCTTATTCAAGGTGCCTGCTCCGGAGATATCAAGCCCGCCGGCAAAGCTGCCGCCCAGGTTTACTTTCAAGCTGGAGTCCTTTGAAAATGAAAGAGCGAGAGTGCCAGAACCGGAAATATTGGCCGTTTTCTCACCTGCACCGGATTGGGCCGTAATTTCCAGCCGCGCGCCAGCCGCCACAGAAACAGCCCCGGAACCAAGATAATCCAATTCAGCAGTACGCAGAGTGCCACCCGAAACGCTGGTGCCACCATCGTAACAATTGCGCTCGGTCAGCACCAGGGTACCGTCTCCCTTTTTCGTAATCTGCCCACGTTCCGTTGATTTGGCATCTGCCTGAATACAGCCACTCACGGTGAGCGTGGCTCCCTTGTCTACATCGAAGTTCAGGTTGTTTTTACTATTACCAGTCAATCCTGAGGTGCGGATACGGGTCACAGCCGAAATGGTGCTTTTACCATTTGTTGCATATATCGTGGAACCCGTCAAATTAAAATCCATAGCGCCATTTATTTCATCGCCATCGCCAGTAACGCAGGCACCATCTCCCAGCACAAGTTTCCAGGTTCCCATGGTCTGACGCGTCGTCCCGAAATCCAGCGTACCATTTGCAACGCTAATCACGCCGGAGACGGCATCGTAATCCAGCGTATCTGACGTTCCTGCTGAACTGAAGCAGAGTTCGCCTCCATCAACCGTGACAGCCCCCGTGATTCGCTGCTTGTTATTCTTGTCCGCGTTGATGTAAAGCTTACCCCCATTCACCGTAATGGCATCGGCCTTGACCGACTCGGCCAGAATGACCGTACCATCCTTCTGGGTGAATGACTGAACCGAGCCACCCTCAATCGTCACATTTCCGGCTGAATCATGAGTAAATGAGGCAAGATTGCTCATATCGGCAATTTTCACCGAGCCTGTTGATTTATTCACCAGCTCACCAGCACCACAAAGCACCCCGGAAGCGATAGAGTAATCAGAACCATGGAGCTCAGCCTTGCCGGCTACAATCAGCCTGGAGCCATCCGTTCCGGAAATACTCTTACCCATGCGGATTCTGGTACCGTCCTCCAGAGTCAAGCTGCGGGTAAGCTCATTCTGGTTGAGCGTCACCCCACCGGCCAGCAAGCATATTTCAACATCCGCATCACCATCTGTAATCAATACGTTCTTATCGATATCATCCGTGAACTTGAGGCCAAGGGTTCCGGTACCGGAAATACGCGAGGTGCTGTACTGGCCTTCCCATGTATCGGTATAGTGAATCTGCCCGTTTTCCAGGATGACGGAATTGCCGAGATCCTTCGTCTGAAGGAGAGCCCCTTGCACCTTGATAGTCCCCGTAAAATCATTATTTTCGTTGTTCAGGACGATGGTACAATCGGGAGCACCATGAACCAGCAGATCCGCCTCTCCGCCCAGCTGGTAATTCACCCGCAGCTCCCCACCAGCACCACCGAACCTCCAGGCTCCGTCCACATCTTCCAGCGCCTCCGTGGTACCCACAGCACCATAGTTGATTACCTTTCCAGTTTCGGCACCCACATGCAGCCCTTTGTGGCTGCTGAGTTCCAGTTTCTCACAATCAGCCGAAAGAGCCAGTGCACCGGTGGAACCAGAATCCAGACAAGACAGGAGATCGGCCACGCTTCCTTCATGTGACGCAATCCAGCCATCGGTCCCGACCTTCCACTTGCTGCTGTTCAAGTTACCGAGTGATGCCAATTTCTCCACAATGAGACCGCCGCGTTCAATCGTTTTGCTACCGGTGAAGGTATTGGCACCTTCCAGGCAGTAGGCGCTCCCCGTGTCGGCATGACTCACCACGACATTTCCACCACCAGAAATCACGCCGTTATATGAACAAATAGCAGTCGTACCACTATTGGTGCTCAGTTTCAGTGTAGCACCAGTCTCCAGACTCACATCGCCCTTCAAACCATGAAACGAAGCAATAGCCGATGTACGCTCCAGCTGCTCGCCGCCTTCGATATATTCCCAATCATGCTTCACACCTTCGCGCATGATGAACATACCCCCGCTCTTCACCTCGATATCGCCCGTCAGGCGGGCATGACTATCCAATTCAAATACGGCTCCGTTGTTGACCGTCACATTGCTGGTTGCATCAGCATAATGCCAGTCATCAGCATGGGAATAGCGTTCGGAACTGCGCCCATTGAGTGAGCCCTGGCCATGCACCGTATTGGTACCGGCCAGAGCCAGCGTGCCGCTTTCCACAATCATGCCGCTTCCGGAAGCTTTCAGGCTGGTACGGATGCTGTGCAAGGTCAGCTTACCATCCTTGCCACCCTGGTATACAAACTGCAACCTGCTATCGTCGCCATTGTCCATGAAGGAGCCGGGGAATGTGTGAGTTCCGCTCTGAGTCCAGGTCAAGACGGTAGTAGAATCGCTTTTCAGGTTGGCCACAACCGCCTGTTCATCCAGCGCATGGATTGTAAATCCATCTGCAGCAGCATTATTGCCATTATTCCAGAACATGCTGTTACCATGCATATCCAGCACACCGCCCTCATGCCCGAAGGTAAAATCGCGCGCAATCTGACCAGTATCCGATATGATGACCATCGAGTTGGTATTGGCGAGCACATTGTAGGCGGCGTAGCCATCCTGGCGGTTCAAGTATGTCTTGCCGCTACCTCCCACGTTGAGAAGGATATCATTCTTGCCCTTACCTTCAATGTGCAAATCGCCCTCACCCACTTTGCGCCATTCGTACATGTGGTCAGCAGACCCGGTAAGCGAGGTATGGACCTCAACCCCCTCCGCAATCACGTACCCCGCATGGTTGAACTGAAAGCTTCCATCCCCGCCGGAGGAAAGATCATATCGGGCTCTTCCCTGACCTTCTCCCAGGATGAATTGGGCATAGCCGATACCCAGGTCAACTGTATCATCCAACACGATCTTGCTCCTGTCGGTCCTGGCCTCGAACACCAGGTTATCCGTCATGAACAAATCGGCATAAATCAGCTCCTTCTTTTCCTCTGCATACGGTGTGGCATTCAGATACTCATTACCATACGCATACCAATCCGCGGTGTCCTTTAATGCGGAAAGATCACTCCAGGTACTGATACCGGAACGCACACCAACAAAGCTTTTCAAATGGTTTCCTGCCGCATCGGTCACCCATCCGGAATAGGGGGTCGTCTTCACCTCTTTCTGGGAAGAGCCCCCTGCAAGTGTCTCCCCGGGGGTCGAAACCTTGCTAATATGAAGCTCTGCGCTTCCTTCGGTTGCCGTCACCACCTTATCATACTGACTCTGCTGGGCACGGATGAAATCGATAGAGCCTTTGTGCCACGATTCACCGCCATTTCCATTTGATGCGGAAGCAATAAACTCGTACCTTCCCATCTCCTTGTTGTAGATGAAGGTAGGGCTGCCAGAATCGCCGGAATTAATACCGAAAGGCAAGGGTTCCTCGGCCGGGACGAACTCCTTACCATTGTATGCGGGATTCGTAATAATCGTCACCTCCGGTCCGGACTCAACCAGCTTGTCTATCCTGTCGATACCGCCTGTCACATAAACATAGTATGAGGCCAGCGATGAAGTGGTTTTCGTTTCCGTATCATACAGGCGCATGATACCAGAACCTGCACGATACACATAATCTCCCACCTTCATGTAATTCGACAAATCCTCTGATGTACCGCTGAACAAGGTCGCCGTCTGCACGTCGGTAACTACCTTACTGAGACGAGTCACCTTATGGTCAAAGCCACTTTTGGGAGCGTGCAGGAATGACAAGGTCGAATCGTCGTGGTATTCTATCCCCTGGTAAAACACGCCATGGTCAGCACCGATGGAAGAAGATGTGAAGCTGCCATTGAACACGCCATTATGCTTTACCGTAACAATGGCATTATACCCGAGTGCCATATCGGTTGCCGTATGATCTTTGGCTCCTGTAAAATCTGGCATATTGTAATCCAGGGTGTAGGATTCGCCATTCCGGTATACAATCTTCACGCCCCCCTCTTGCTCGCGCAAATGCAGCAGCAGGGCATTGGCCGTTTCATCGGTCTTGTACCTCCCCAGATTCTGCCCGAAATCCGTGTAGGTGATCAAGGAAATATCACTATTCAGCGTGGCTGACTCAACAGTCGAATACACAACTGCGCATGCAACCATAAGCATTTTGACAAGGGCTACAGGGAGAGAAAGCTTCATATATCCACATAGACTAAACAAAACCCCACAAACAGGCAAGCAGAAAAATCGCAACAAAACGATTTTGCAGAGAAAGGTGCCAAATTCTGGTCTGGTATTATCTGTATCAGATACATGTTCAACAAAAATCGCTTTTTGCAGCAGTCCGAAAGTTTCAAAAAAAAGCTGTACATCCTATAGGGCTTGCGCTATACTATTAGAAACGCAACAAACTTACTTCCTCCTCATGAAAGGTATCGTTCTCGCCGGCGGTTCCGGCACGCGTCTCTACCCCATTACCAAAGGGGTCAGCAAGCAGTTGCTGCCCATCTTTGATAAACCCATGGTGTATTATCCCATTTCGGTGCTCATGCTGGCGGGTATACGGGAAATTCTCATCATCTCCACACCACAGGATCTCCCTGGCTTCAAGCGACTTCTGGGGGATGGCAGTGACTACGGCGTGAGTTTCAGCTATGCAGAGCAACCCAGCCCGGATGGCCTGGCACAGGCCTTCATCATCGGCAAGGAGTTCATCGGGGACGATGCAGCCTGCCTGGTCCTGGGGGACAACATATTCTTCGGTGCCGATTTCCGCAAGAAACTGAGCGCCGCGGTGAACGCAGCAGAAAACGAAAACAAGGCTACGGTATTCGGTTACCGCGTGGCAGATCCGGAGCGCTACGGCGTGGCAGAGTTTGATGCCGATGGCAACTGTCTTTCCATTGAGGAAAAGCCGGCTGAGCCGAAGTCCAATTATGCGGTGGTCGGTCTGTATTTCTACCCCAACAGCGTGGTGGATGTAGCAGCCAGCATCAAGCCCTCTGCCCGAGGTGAGCTGGAAATCACCACCGTAAACCAGCACTACCTGCAAGAAGGCAACCTGAAAGTGCAGACTCTGGGCCGAGGTTTTGCATGGCTCGATACCGGCACGCACGATTCGCTTTCCGAAGCCTCCACATTTGTGGAGGTGATTGAAAAGCGCCAGGGGCTGAAGATTTCGTGTCTGGAGGCCATCGCCTACGAAAACGGCTGGGTGAGCGCCGAGAAGCTGCGCGAACTGGCACAGCCCATGATTAAGAACCAATACGGGCAATATCTTCTGCACCTGACCGATAGAAAGGACTACCACTCGTGATAAATGTCATTCCAACAGCCATCCCCGATGTCAAAATCATCGAACCGCGCGTCTTTGGTGATTCCCGGGGCTATTTCTTCGAATCATTTTCCGACCATGAGTTCCGCGAGAAAGTGTGCGACACCACTTTTGTGCAGGACAATGAGTCCATGTCGTGCTACGGGGTAGTGCGTGGGCTGCATTACCAGAAAGCCCCGCACTGCCAGAGCAAGCTCGTGCGCTGCGTGAAGGGCCGCGTGCTGGATGTTGCGGTAGATATCCGCAAGGGCTCGCCCACCTATGGCCAGCATGTTGCAGTCGAGCTGAGTGCCGAGAACCACCGACAACTCTTCGTACCCCGAGGCTTTGCACATGGTTTTGCCGTGCTGAGCGAGGAGGCCATCTTCCAGTACAAGTGCGATAATTACTACGCCCCGGACTGCGAAGGAGGCATTGCCTGGGACGACCCTGCGCTGGGTATCGACTGGCAGCTGCCGGCGGCAGATGTCATCCTCTCGCCCAAGGATGCAGAGCGCAGCACGCTGGCAGAGGCACCGGTGGATTTCCACCACGACACCCCTCTGTACTGAGTACAGTTATAGTTCCCCATGAACGCTATTCCCCCGGTTCGCAGCACCATGACCAGTTCCAGCAATCCGCTTTTCCAAGAGAAATACGATTTCATTTTCTCGATTGGTGAGGCGTGCTCGTGCTCTTCCACCCTGAGGAATGCAGGATTACAGCACCGCTCCATGCCCTTCGACTGGGTGGCCCGCCCTTCCCTGGTTGAGCGGGCAAAGTTGTTCCACGATAATTTCCAGAACTGGCTTCCCAAGGAAGCCATGGAGTGCGTCGGCAAGCAGTTGATAGAAAAGAAGCCCAAACTGATATACCGGAACACCATTACCGGCACGGTATTCAACCACGATTTTCCGCTGGATGTGCCGTTTGAAGAGGCATACCCCATCGTCAAGGCCAGACACGACCGCCGCATTGCCCGTCTTTACGAAACGATACGCAGCAGCCGCAGTGTTCTCATGGTGAATCTGGCACCACCCAACGAGACCAAGGACCAGAGCAATGAAGACCTGGTTGCAGCCCAGAAGATAGTGAGCGATTATTTCCCTGGGGTAAAGATTCACCTGCTGCATGTTTTCAACAAGGATGATATTGCCTTGGAAGATGCAGAAGTTGAGACACCGGCTCCGGGTGTATTCACGCTCAAGTTCTGCTATAATGCCTTCAATCCGGAGGTGCCGCACCTGGTCAACGATGATATCCTCTATCGGTTGTTCCACAAGATACGCCTCAGCTCCAGGCACCTCACCTTCATTGATTCTCTCAACAAATGGAGTGCGCAGCACCCCATTCTCAACTTCTTCTTCCGGTCCAGAATAACACGTAACGGCATGCAGACCATCGAGGTGCTCCGCATCCGGATTTGTCGAATCAAAGCTAAAAAATCCTAATTTTTTCATGAAAATTCTTATCACAGGTTCCAATGGCCAGCTGGGTAACGAGATGCGGAGGGTTGCCTCCGAAATCTGCACAGAGCATGAGTTTATCTTTACAGATGTAGCCGAATTGGACATCACCAATGCCGAAGCAGTACTGCAGGCCGCTGAAGGTGTGGGCGCGATAGTCAACTGCGCAGCCTATACCAACGTGGATGCAGCAGAGGACAACGAGGATGTGGCCTACCTCATCAACGCCACAGCTGCAGCCAATCTTGCAGCCGCCGCCAAGGCTGAGGGAGCCCTGCTCATTCATGTCTCGACGGACTATGTATTCGGCGGCGATGGCAATACCCCGCGCACGGAAGACCTGCCAACCAACCCGCTGGGAGCCTATGGGCGCACCAAGCTTGCTGGTGAGCAGGCTATTCTCGAGAGCGGATGCCGCAGCGTCATCATCCGCACCGCATGGCTCTATTCCGTTCATGGAAAGAACTTTGTCAAGACAATGCTGAGTCTCATGGCCAGCCGCCCGGCGCTCAATGTCGTGTTCGACCAGGTGGGGACCCCCACCTATGCCGGAGATCTGGCAGATGCCATCGGCACCATTCTGAATACTCCGGCGCCGGCAGAAGGAGTATACCACTACAGCAATGAAGGCGTATGCTCCTGGTATGATTTTGCCGTTGCCATCGGCCAGCTCGCAGGCAGCCCGTGCCAGGTGAATCCCTGCCACAGCAGCGAGTTCCCCAGCAAGGTGGAACGCCCCGCCTTCTCCGTGCTTGATAAGACAAAAATCCGCACAAGCTTCAACCTCACTATCCCGCACTGGCACAAGTCCCTCCAGCTGTGCATCGGAAAACTTTCTCATTAACCCCCATACCCCCCCCCACGACATGAAGAACATTCTCATTACTGGTGGCGCCGGATTCATCGGTTCGCATGTTGTCCGACTCTTTGTGAACAAATACCCGGAGTACCGTATCATCAACCTGGATGCCCTTACCTATGCTGGCAATCTGGCCAATCTGAAGGACATCGAAGACAAACCGAACTACACCTTTGTCAAGGCTGACATCTGCGACTTTGATAAGATGTGCGCGCTGATGCAGCAGTATGATATCGATGGCGTGATTCACCTGGCAGCCGAAAGCCACGTGGACCGCTCCATCAAAGACCCCTTCACCTTTGCCCGCACCAACGTGCTGGGTACGCTGAGTCTGCTCCAGGCAGCCCGCCAGTATTGGAACGGAAACTGGGAAGGCAAGCGCTTCTACCACATCTCAACCGATGAGGTGTATGGAGCTCTGGAGCTGGATAAGCCGGAGGGGGAAGCCCCCTACGGCAGTGAGTTCTTCCTCGAGACAACCAAATATAACCCGCACAGCCCGTATAGCGCCTCCAAGGCCGGCAGCGACCACTTTGTGCGCGCCTATCACGATACATACGGCATGCCCACGCTGGTCACCAACTGCTCCAACAACTATGGCCCCTACCAGTTCCCGGAAAAGCTCATCCCGCTCTTCATCAACAACATCCGCCATGGCAAACCCCTGCCCGTATATGGCAAGGGCGAAAACGTGCGCGACTGGCTCTATGTGGTTGACCACGCCCGGGCCATCGATGTCATCTTCCACCAGGGCAAGACGGGCGATACATACAACATCGGCGGTTTCAACGAATGGAAGAACATTGATATCGTGAAGGTTGTCATCAAGACGGTTGACCGCCTGCTGGGCAACCCTGAAGGGACAAGCGAAAAACTCATCACCTATGTAACCGACCGCGCCGGCCACGACCTGCGCTATGCGATTGACTCAACCAAGCTCAAGACCGAACTGGGCTGGGAGCCCTCCCTCCAGTTTGAGGAAGGCATTGAAAAGACAGTACGCTGGTATCTCGACAACCAGGAGTGGATGGATAACATCACCTCCGGCGAATACGAGAAATACTACGAGGAAATGTATTCTGAAAAATAAACCCGCTTTTGTGTTATGAATATTGTAATGGTAGGAACCGGCTATGTCGGACTGGTGACTGGCACCTGCTTTGCAGAAATGGGCAACGATGTCACCTGCGTGGATGTCAACGTCAATAAGATTGAAGCGCTGCGCAATGGTATCATCCCCATCTATGAACCCGGGCTGCAGGAAATGGTGGAGCGCAATGTATCTGCCAACCGCATGCACTTTGCAACCGCGCTGAAGGACTGTCTGGAAGATGCAGATATCGTTTTCTCTGCTGTAGGCACACCGCCGGATGAGGATGGCTCTGCCGACTTGCAGTATGTGCTCCAGGTCGCCCGGGAGTTTGGCCAGAACATCAAGCGCTACACACTTCTTGTCACCAAGAGCACCGTGCCGGTTGGCACGGCCAGCAAGGTAAAGGCTGTTGTGCAGGAAGAACTCGCCAAGAGGGGAGAGAACATCCATTTCGGGGTGGCAAGCAACCCGGAATTCCTGAAGGAAGGCTCTGCCATTGATGACTTCATGCGGCCGGACCGCGTGGTGGTGGGCGTGGAGGATGAGCGCGGAGCCAAACTGATGCGCCGGCTTTACCGTCCGTTCATGCTGAGCGGCGAGCGCATGCTGTTCACCTCGGTTCCCAGCGCAGAGATGATTAAGTACGCAGCCAACAGCATGCTGGCCACGCGTATTTCATTCATGAATGAGATTGCCAACCTGTGTGAGGTGGTAGGGGCAGATGTCGATGAAGTCCGCAAAGGCATCGGGTCCGATACCCGCATCGGCAAGAGTTTCCTCTTCCCGGGATGCGGCTACGGCGGCTCGTGTTTCCCCAAGGATGTCAAAGCCCTGGTACGCACAGCAGAAGAATGCGGGCGTAGTATGAGAATCCTCCGTGCGGTAGATGAAGTAAACGAAGAGCAGAAGAATGTGCCATTCAAGAAGCTTCAGCAAGCGATGCCAGAGCTCGCAGGCAAGAGGATTGCGGTATGGGGGCTGGCCTTCAAGGCTGGGACAGATGATATGCGCGAAGCCCCTTCCCTGAATCTCATAGCATCACTTATGGAAGCCGGATGCGATATCCATGTCTACGACCCCGTTGCAATCGAAGAAGCAAAGCGCCGCCTGGGCGATGCGCCTGTCACCTACTGCGCGGATATGTACGAACCGCTCATCGATGCAGATGCCCTGGTCATCGTGACAGACTGGAAGCAGTTCCGCTCCCCGAGCTGGGCCGTGGTGCGCAAGACCATGCGCGGCAAAGTCATCATCGATGGCCGCAATCTATACGACCCGGAAGAAGTAACAGACGCAGGCTTCATCTACAAAAGAATAGGCTGATACGGCAATGAAAACAATTCTCATAACAGGAATTGCAGGATTCATCGGTTCATTCCTTGCAAAACGCATCTTCCAGGAACATGGGCAGGATGTGTGCATTGTCGGGATTGACAACATGAACGATTATTACGATGTTTCCCTGAAGGAGCACAGACTGCAGCAATTGCTCGGGCTCAACGCCAACCTGCACTTTATCAAAGGAGATCTGGCAGATAAGGAAAAGGTCTTTGAAACATTCGAAAAATACCACCCGGATGTCGTAGTCAACCTGGCCGCCCAGGCGGGAGTGCGGTACAGCATCACCAACCCGGATGCCTACATTCAGAGCAACATCATCGGTTTCTTCAACATCCTGGAAGCCTGCCGGCACTATCCGGTGGCCCACCTCCTGTATGCCTCCTCTTCCTCTGTATACGGGCTGAACAAGAAAGTGCCATACTCTGTGGATGACAAGGTGGACAACCCGGTATCGCTCTACGCAGCCACCAAGAAGAGCAATGAGCTGATGGCGCATGCATACAGCAAGTTGTACGGCATCCCCAGCACCGGTCTCAGATTCTTTACCGTATACGGTCCCATGGGGCGCCCCGACATGGCCTACTTCAGCTTCACCCGCAAAATCCTGAAGGGGGAAACCATCCAGATATTCAACCACGGTGATATGCGCCGCGACTTCACCTATATCGATGATATCGTAACCGGCATCAATGCCATCATTCCTTCTCCGCCCAAGGCATCAGAAGACGGCACGCGCTATACGGTATACAACATCGGCAACAACCAGCCGGAAGGCCTGCTGTACTTTGTTGAAACCCTGGAGAAAAACCTCATGGCCGAAGGGCTGATTGATAAACCCGTGGAGAAGGAATTCCTGCCCATGCAACCAGGGGATGTCTACCAGACCTATGCCGATGTCGCCCCGCTGGAACGCGACTTCGGGTTCAAGCCCAGCACCAGTCTTGATTCCGGTCTGGCCCAATTTGTCCGTTGGTACAAGTCATACTACCACGGTGACAAGTAAGGCCATCTAGTCTTCAAATCCCACAACCTGGCTCGAAACGATGAGCAGCAGACTCTCACGCATCTTCTACCAATCCCAGCGCACCCCGGATGGCACCCGGAAGGTGCGGATTCTGGGCATTCCGTTCAAGTTCCGATCGGATATGACGGTCGCCGAAAAGCTGGCAGACAGGGAGAAAGACTTCATCGAGAACTCCTTCCTGTGGGATCCCGTCTGGTACGTCAGCCAGTACGGCTATTCCTTCAACCGCCAGCAAGCACTGGAACATTGGCTGAACGAAGGCTGGAAAAAGGGCGAATCCCCCTCTGCCTACCTGAACGTATCCTACTTCCGCGGGGATAAGCACCACAAGAACCCCATTCTCCGGTACTACTCACGGGGGCTGGACCGCGCCTTCTTCCCGGACAACAAGAACAATTTCCGCGCCAGGAACGAGCAGGAAATCATCGCGCGCTACTGGCAGCAGCAGCCAGGGCGAAAAGCCCGCATGGTCATCTACACCTGCATCACCAATGATTACGATGACTTGCATGACCTTGCAGCCTACTACTATACCAATGAAGCCGCGGATTACGTCTGCTTCACCGACAATGAGGCAGATTTGAAGGCAGGCAGGGTCGGCATCTGGCAGACCCGCCCCTTGCAGTATACGGCATCGGATACAACGCGCAACAACCGGTGGCACAAGACCCACCCGCACCTGCTCTTCCCGGAATACGAAGAAAGCCTCTACATAGACTCCAACATCAACCTCCTGACGGACTATCTCTTCCGGGTGATTCAGGAGAAAGATGCTCCCTTTATCCTGCCGCGGCACCCCAAGAACCTGTGCATCTATTCGGAGTATGAGGACGTGCTCCGAGCGCAGCTCGACAAGCAGGAACTCATCCTGCAGGAGCGAGAAGTGCTGCAGCAGGCCGGCATGCCCCGCAACTACGGCTTCTGCGAAAACAATGTACTCTACCGCCGCCACCATGCTCCGGAGGTTATCTCCATCATGGAAGAATGGTGGAGCATGATTGAACAATACGCCAAGCGAGACCAGCTCTCGCTCGTCTACCTGCTCTGGAAAAACGGAATCAAGCCTGCGGATATCACCTTTGAAAACACGCGATACCTCATCAACGACTTCTACGTTTTCGGACACAAGAAAGGCAGATAAGCAGGTATGAGTAAGTTTTTTGAAAAAGTCAAACTACCGAGGGGCATGCGCGAAATCCGCATCTGCGGTAGGACTATACTCCGATACCGGAAGCGGAAACACAGGGAGCTCCCGGCAGATGTTATCCGCAACATGGGGGTGCAAGTGGGTGAGCGTACCCGTTTTGTGATTTACCCCAAGGAAGACTCGTATCCGGAACTTGGCTCAGAACCCTTCCTCATCAGCATCGGCGAGGACTGCCTCATTTCCTTCGGAGTGACCTTTCTGACCCACGATGGCAGCATTACTGCTGCGGCGCACGCAGCCGGCATCACCCAAATGAACAAATTCGGGCGCATACGTATAGGCAATAATTGCTTCATTGGCTGCCATACCATCATCATGCCAGGTGTAACCATCGGCAATGACTGCATTATCGGGGCTGGTTCAGTCGTGACCCGAAGTATCCCGGATGGTGAAGTCTGGGCGGGAAATCCTGCCCGTTTCATCAAAAAAACAATTGACCTGGGCACAGCTCAGAACGCCTATTCCAGCACCCCTGAGCACCAGGAGCTCATGCAATTTGTAGCCCAGATGAAAAGCGCCACGTGATTCTCACGCACCGTCAGGCACAGCTATCATCACCATCCTCTGCTGCTGCCAGGCTACCCCGTTTCTGCGAATCATTATTCAAAGTAAGCCTCACTCGGCAGGATTGCCCTTCCCCCGCGAGCGGCTGCAACAATTGCTTCCAATTCCTGATGCTCCGGCGTCTGGGAATTGATGTACTGCTTATGCGCCAATTGCTCAGAAGTGCAGATAAAGCGGGCCGGGTTTCCCGCCCAGACTTCACCATCCGGGATGCTTCGGGTCACGACTGAACCTGCCCCGATAACGCAACGGTTACCGATAGTCACACCCGGCATGATGATGACACGGCAACCAATAAACACCTCGTTGCCAACCCGGATTCTGCCAAACTTCGTGAAGAGGCCACCTTCGGGATAAATGCGGTGCGACGTGCGGATGCTCGCATCATGCGTCAGGAAGGTGATACCAAACGAAAACACGCAATCATCCCCGATTTCAATCAAGTAGGGCTCAGACCCCCATACTGGTGACGGGGACTCGGGAATTGCGGTCAATCGCACGCGCTCTCCAATCCTGACCCCGAGGGCACGAGCCTGCTCCACGGCTGTAAGCGGCTTCTTCCTCCTATACTTCCACAGCCGGATTCCCATGAAACGAATCTCCCGCTGCCCATCCGCATTCTTCCTTTTCTCTAATATCTTCATTTTGTAGTGTCGTCTGTTTCCATGGCGGCAGAATCAACCCCATTTTCCTCCGAGTCTATCGCATAAGCGATGCGATTGCGTTACTGCTAATCTTAAAGCATTAAATTAAAATGTGTAACAAACAACAGGAAAGCAATGCATCTGTTTTATTCCCCGGGAAAGGTAAGCATGCGCATTTGCTTTCGATATTCAATAAGAACGTTTTCAAAAATTTTCCTGTACATCGCATCGCTTATACGATAAACTCGCAATGGAGTGCAGCAACCCGCATATCCATGCGACAAAATTCAATAAAAGAACGTTATGAATATCATCCGTAAAGAGATTCGAGGGTACAAGTGCCGATACTATTTCCTAGGCATCAAGGTGTGTACCCGACCTCTGAGACCTGAGTACGAAAAAGCCTTCAGAGGACGCTTCAAATCCCTCAATCTCACGCAAGCCCGCATTATTCTGGAAACCCAGTTCGAAGCAAGCCTTGGTTACACTCCGGACCTAGAGCATCCCCAAACGTTCAATGAGAAATTGCAGTGGCTCAAATTGTACTACCACAACCCTCTATTGACGCTGTGTGCAGATAAGTATAAGGTGCGGGAATATGTCAAGGAGAAAATCGGCGAGGAATATCTGGTTCCAATGCTGGGTGTATGGGAGAACGCAGAGGATGTGGATTTCGATACCCTGCCGAATGAATTTGCCATGAAGGTAAACTGGGGAAGTAGTCAGAATATCATCTGCCCGGATAAATCAGCGCTGAACATTGCACAGGCACGTGAGGACTTAAAGAATTGGATGCGTCCAGAAGGTAACCATTACTACAATTTCCTGGAATGGGGATACAAGAACATTGAACCGAAAATCATCGCAGAAACCTACCTGAACGCATCCGGACTCCCCGTAAAAGACTACAAATTCTTCTGTTTCCATGGGGAACCGCAATTCCTCCATGTAGCCACAGATAGCTGGGATAGCGAAAAATTGCGCATCAGCTACTTCGACATGAACATGCAGCAGATCGACCTGACCCGCGGCTATCCGAATCTGGCCCAGGACATTGCAATGCCTGCCATGTGGGACGCTATGGTTGAAATGGCCAGAATCCTGGCGGAGCCATTCCCATTTGTCAGAGTTGATTTCATGCAGCTTGGAGAAAAACTGTACTTCGGCGAACTCACCTTCTGCCCAGCCGCAGGATTACGACCCTTTGTACCCGATAAATGGGATAAGATATTCGGAGATCACTTGATTCTCACGGAGGATTTAAACACGACCACCTATCAGTAACCCCGCCTCCGGGCACAAGTTGGTGATGACCAGGCACCGGGTATCCGGCACCTGTCGCGACCTTCTTGAAACGTTGAGCCCGCACCTTCCGACCCCGATAAGCCACATGTGGTGCGGGTGGTAAGTCACATGTGTCCCAAAGATTGAAGGGAAAGAGCCGTTATCAGCCCATATTGAGTACGATAATGAGAAAAATAAGCTCGGGGTTTCACAAAGTTCGCCAACGGCAGCAAGCTTTCATTTGTGCCTCTAACGGCGTAAGCCGCTAACTTTCATTTCGTCAATTGTCAATCGTCAATCGTCAATCCACGTGTCCCAAATCTTTGGGACACGTGTGCAGGTAAGTACTTTTCAGGAAATTATCCTGTACATCGCAGAGCAAATACTCTAGAATACAGGAAGCAGGCCATATCCCCTGGTTTTTCGCCTACACCTTCAACACTATGCAGAAACAAACCAACTTTCTCACCCACGTGGCAGGTTTGCGAGGACTCGCCATTCTTCTTGTAGTCTGGTTCCATATCAGCCAGAACAATGCGGTGATGCCCCCCGCTCTGACCCTGCCGTTCGGGTATTTTGGAGTGGATGTATTCTTCGTCATTATGGGGTATTTTCTCATTGGCTCTTTTGCCAAAGGTAAAATCAACGCGCTGGACTGGCGGAGCGCCGTAAGGTTTACAGTCGGAAAGTTCTACCGTCTCTGGCCACCGATGGCCGTCATGCTCATAGCGGGCACCATTCTGTGTTTATTCTTCCTGGACTGTGACCAGCTGAGCACCATGGCCCGCACCGCCAAACGCGCGCTGGAAGGGACCGCCAACATTTACCTGGCAAAAAGCACGGCAGGTTACTTTGCAGAAGGCTCAGGCATGAACCCATTCCTGCATACGTGGTACCTCTCCGTCACAGTGCAATTCTTCCTGATCAGCTACATCGGCTATGTCTTGTGGACCCTGTGCTGCAGCCGCGTCTCCAGGAAACTGGCCCATGTGCTGCTGTGGGGGGTGGGGCTGGCCTCGTTTTTCACCAGCACGGCACCCGGCATCTGCCTGTTGCTCAATGCCTGCGGCTGCTCACTAGAGAGCCCGGATGTCTCCTACTACTCAACCTTCCCCCGGCTCTGGACCCTGCTGGCAGGTGGCCTTATCCTCCTGCTTCCCGCACCAGGCAGCAAACGCTGGCGCGAATGCATCCTGGGTATTGCGGGGCTCCTCATGGTGCTGATACCCTCCATTCTGCACGATGAACGCGCTGCCCATCTGACCCCGGTCGTGGTGCTGGGCACTATCCTGATTATCCGCTACCTGCCAGGCAGCCCTGCGGTCAAGTTGCTGGACAACCCGCTCATGAGGGGTATCGGGGCCATATCATTTTCCTTGTACCTGGTGCACATGCCACTGCTGGTAGCCTACAAGGGAGCCACCTTCCAGGCACCGGGATGGGAAGCATCACTCCTGATACTGGGAGTCAGCTTCCTGGTGGCCTGGGTCTTCTGGTATGGCGTGGAAACCAGAAAACTGAAACCCTGGGTATGCATCGTGCTCTGCGTAAGTGCATGGGGCATGAGCCAGGCCATCCACAAAACAAAGGGATTGCGCGCATACTGGAATGCTGAGGCAAACGCCGTAGCCCTGCCCTCATACAACGGCGACCTGAAGAGCTGCCGCCCTGATTCAGATATCTGGAGAGCATTTGATAAAGCAGCCATCAAGACCAATGCAGGATGGCAGCGCTTTGCCTACAACCAGGCCGCCCTCAACAACTCCATTGAACTCATGGCCCTGGGCAACCAGGAACTCAGCCCGCAGTTTGTCGTCATCGGAGACTCGCATGGGCAGCACCTGATGTCTGGTCTGGACCTGCACGCCTGGAAATCCGGCATCTCGGGTGTTCAGCTCACTACCATCATGATTCCCTACTGGAACCGCCACGTGAGCTTCCCCAATGACCCCAGCTACTTCTTCAACCGGGAAAAAGGTGAAGCCTTCCTTCGCTGGCTGGAAGCCCACCCCGAGCTCAAAGTTGTCATAGTCGGCCATCATTGGGCCCGTGGGGATCGCATGCCGACCGACTGGAATCACCAGGCAGTAGAAAACAAGGGCATGGAGTCCCACATTCCCCAGCTCAGGGAATTCCTTCAGCTGGTGAAGGCCGCTGGAAAGACAGTCTTCCTGATAGAGCCATTGCCAGCATTCCAGAACGATAATATCCTGACCTACGCGCGCTATCTGAAACGCACCCAGGCGGTCAATGATACCCCCGCATTCGTGTGCACAGAGCCAGAATATCTGGAGCGTTACGAAAAGGCTCTCGGCATTTTGCGAACATTGGAGGCCGAGGGGTTGTGCAAACTCATCAACCCCTCCCCCCTCTTCTTCAAGAACGGGGAAGCCAGAGCAATTGAGAATGGTGTCATATTGTTCAGAGACAACAACCACATCACGCCTGCTGGCTCCGCTATGATTGGCGAGGTCCTCATTCAACAGGTAAAACAGCAGATTCAGGGAAAGTAAACCCGCGAGCGGATGTACACCGTGGCATTCCTCCGCACAGGCAACGCCCCGAAAATTAAATTGACATCGCAGAATCAATGGTGGTATAAGAAATAAAGCACAACAACCAACCTGACAGACCAAGATGAAGCCCATTCTCATCCACGTGCACGCATTTTACATTGAGATGCTTCCCGAGATACGGCGCATTCTGGCCTCATTCCGGGAATACCCGCACGAAATCTGGGTGACCTACGTAGAGGGGAATGATGAAATGCCCCGGGCGCTGGAGGATTTCGAGCATGTGCTGCCGGTACCGAACCGTGGATTTGATGTAGGGCCATTTGTCCGGGTGCTCAACGCCGTCGACTTGAGCCAGTACAGCTACATTGCAAAGCTGCACACCAAGCGCAACATCATGCAGCAGACCTTTGTGAAGAAGGTGCTGGTCTCGGGTGCCAGGTGGCGCAACTACCTGTTTTCCTACGCCGAGCCGCAGAATCTGCCCAAATGCATCGCGGCATTTGAAACCACACCGACGCTTGGTATGGTGGGGCACCATGTGCTGATACATGATGCAGAGCCAGCTACCCCCGAAGCGTGGGAATGGAGCAGGCAGATGCTGGCCAGCTGCGGACTGCAGGAAAAGAACAGCCGCTACATCTGCGGCACGATGTTCATGTGCCGGGCAGAGCTCATGCTTCCAGTCCGGAATCTGCTGGCTGATGAAGAATTCGAAATCCCCGACCGGGAACTCAAATTCAGCATTTCGCACGCCGTAGAGCGCTTTCTTGGCATGGTCATCACCGCCCAGGGCTATGATATCCGGGATGTCTACACCCCGGAATCCGAGCGCCGCGCCCTCCATCTCCAGAACCTTTTCTACTACATCTGCCACCGCATCTGGCGCTTTATCTACCTCCGGAAAGAAAACAAGAACGGAGGCTGCATCATCAAACTGCTGAAAATTCCTGTTTATTACAAGAAAGGCAGAAAAAACTGACCGCCGACAGAGGCGCACCCACCCACCACCACATATTTCCTATGCCCAAAGTATCCGTTCTCATGCCCATCTGGAACACGCAGGAACCCCACCTGCGCGAAGCCATCGAGAGCATTCTCAACCAGACATTCCGGGACTTCGAATTGCTCATTCTGAATGATTCTCCGGACAACACGCATCTGGATGAAATCATTGCCTCATATTCCGACCCCCGCATCCGCTACGAGCGCAACGAGCAGAACATGGGGATTACCCCGAGCCGCAACAAGATGCTGGAACTGGCCCGGGGTGAGTATCTGGCCGTTTTTGACCACGATGATATTTCCCTGCCGGAGCGACTGGAAAAACAAGTGCAGTATCTGGATGCGCACCCGGAAACCGGAGTATGCAGCAGCTGGGCCGAGGTATTCCCCGAAAAGCGGCTCATCATCTTCCCGGAGAATGACTACGCCATCAAAAAGGCCATGACCCACGAATGCGTCATCATGCACCCGGCCTCAATGCTGCGCAAATCGGTACTGGTGGAGCACGGCATCCATTACGAAGAAGAATACTCCCCGGCAGAGGATTACCGCCTGTGGCTGAAACTCATGGAGCACACGCAGTTTCACAACCTGCCGGAGGTGCTCTTCAGGTACCGCCTGCACGAAACCAACACCAGCAAGCAGCAATCAACCAAGATGAGCAATGCGCACCAGCGCATGGTCTGCTGGGCTCAGACCAAGTACCCGGAGCTCAGCCAGGCCTATCTCTCCGAATGCGAGCACACCTATTCCTGGCGATTGTTCAATCTGATTCCCCTCCTCACCGTCAAAGTGGCAGGCACCAGAAAAACCATCAAGCTTCTGGGTATTCCGCTCTTTGTCGTCAAGCACAAGATGCGCACGCCCCGTTAACCCATCACAAAAATTGATACGTATGAGCGCCCCCCTGAAAATTGGCATCTTCTACATTGTAACAGGCCGGTACACCGTATTCTGGCCTGAGTTCATCGAGAGTTTTGCAGAAAAATTCCTGCCAGGCACGCAGCGGAAGATTTATCTTTTCTCCGATGCAGGCGAGGCGTTTTTCCGGCAGGGACTGCCGGAGGGTATCGAGCTGAGCTACCACGAGATTGAGCACCAGCCCTGGCCCTTTATGACCCTGATGCGCTACCACCTCTTCATGAAACACTATGAGGAGTGGAAAGACTGCGATTACATCTTCTTTATCAACTCCACCTACATCTTCTACAAAACCATCGACTCCTCCATCCTGCCAGGGGCTGAGCATGAATACCTCGTCGCGGCTGAGCACCGGCAGTCTGTGCGCCGCAAGCCGGACCGCTACACCTACGACCGCAACCCGGCTTCGAAGGCCTATATCCCCTACGGCCAGGGTTCCCATTACTACGCTGGTGGCTTCAATGGCGGTACTGTAGCAGCCTTCAAGGCCATGTGCGAATCCATCATGCAGGCCACGGATGAGGATTTGAAAAACGACATCATCGCTCTCTGGCACGACGAATCACACCTCAATGCCTACCTGCTCAACCGGCATATCAAGGTCCTGCCGCCGACCTATGTGTGGCTGCAGCAGGACTACAAGTGGTACAACCGCCACAAAGTCATCGCCGGCACGCGCCAGAAAATCTATTACGGCGGTGAAGACTGGCTGCGCGGCAAGACCGACATCAAGCAACCACCGCCTCCCCCATCGCGCCCGCCCTACGGCTGGATTCTGGCGGCTCTCGTGCTCATCGCCGCAGCCTGCACCGCCTGGTGCCTCCTGGGCTGAACCAACCACCACGCATGATTTTCCAAAGATACCCGGGACTACCCCGGGTATCTTCATATCCCCCCACGTATCATTTTGCACCGGATACGACATTCAAAAGACTTGCTATCGCCCCCCGGAGTGGGTTAGAATGAATGCCGCAGAAAACTATGGCAGAAAAGCCCGCACTCAGCCCCATGATGGATCAGTACCTGCGCATGAAGCAGTCACTGCCGGGGGACGTGTGGCTCTTTTTCCGCCTGGGGGATTTCTACGAAATGTTCTTCGAAGACGCAGTGGAATGCTCTGCCGCGCTGGGTCTCACCCTCACCAAGCGGCAGACGATTCCCATGTGCGGCGTACCCTACCACGCAGCCGAAGGCTACATCGGCCAGGCGGTAAAGCTGGGCAAGCGCATCGCCATTGCAGAGCAGATGGCCACCCCGGTGCCGGGCAAGCTGGTACCGCGCGAAATCACCCGCATCATCTCAGCCGGCACACTGGCCGATATGAGCCTGCTGGATGCCGGCGAGCACAACTACATCGCCGCCTGCTACCACGAGAAAACCACCTGGGGGCTTGCCTGCGCTGACCACACCACCGGCGAATTCACCGTGGCAGATTATCCCAGCCTCGAAGCCGTGGCCGAGGAAGTGGCCCGCATCCACCCGCGCGAGCTGCTCATCAGCCAGGAACAGGCAGAGGATTTTCCGGGGCTGCCGGTGAGCCTGCTGTACGATGGCTACACCTTCCTACCCGGCCTGGCCGATACCTTCCTCAAATCGCATTTCCGCGTCCACTCGCTGGAAGGCTTCGGCTGCGCGCACCTGGGGCCCTCGCTCGGGGCCGCCACCGCCATCCTCCACTACCTGAAACACCAGCTGCGCCGCCAGACCGACCACCTGCGCACCCTCTCGCTGCGCTCCACCGAAAACGCGGTGATGATTGATACCGCCAGCCGCCGGAACCTGGACCTGGTAGAAGCCCGAGGTGGTCACAAGAACACCCTGCTGGGTACCCTCGACCGCACCAGCACCCCCATGGGAGCCCGCAAGCTGCGCGACTGGATTCTGCACCCCACCTGCTGCATGCAGGAGCTGCTGCGCCGCCAGAACCTCATTGCCGGGTTCCTGAAAGAGCCCTTCCTCATGTCGGAGCTGCGCAACTCATTCAAGGGCGTGCGCGATACCGAACGCCTCGTTTCGCGTCTCTCGCAGGGAGCAGGCAACGCCCGCGACCTGCTGGCCCTGGGCACCTCGCTGGAGCACCTGCCCGCCATTGTGGCCGATCTGGAAGCCCTGCAGCAGCATGAAAAACAATTCACCCCCCTGCTCGCCCGCCTGGGCAATTTCGAAGAACTCACCGCCCTGCTCACCAGCGCCGTGGTCGAGGAACCACCGGTCACCATCAAGGAAGGCGGCATGATACGCGATGGCTACGATGCCCGCCTCGATGAACTGCGCGCCGCTTCGCGCGAAGGCAAGGACTGGCTGGCCGACCTCGAGGCCCGCGAACGCGCCGCCACCGGTATCGATTCCCTCAAAATCCGCTACAACAACGTCTTCGGCTACTACATCGAAGTCACCAAGGCCAATTTCTCCAAAGTTCCGACTGACCGCTACGTGCGCAAGCAGACCCTGGCCAATGCCGAGCGCTTCGTGACCGATGAGCTCAAAAAGATGGAAGGCACCATCCTGGGGGCAGATGAACGCGCCCGCCAGCTCGAATACGAGCTCTTCTGCCACCTGCGCGAACAGGTCGGCCAGTATATCGACCGCATCCAGAGCACCTCCGAAGCGCTGGCAGAGGTCGATGTGCTGCTCTCGCTGGCTGAAACCGCCCAGCGCTACCAGTACTGCCGCCCCTGCCTGGATATGAGCCGCGACCTGCACATCGTCAATGGCCGGCACCCGGTCATCGAACAAGTGCAGACCGATTCTGCCTTCGTACCCAACGATACCGAAATCGTGGCTGATACCCAGCGTGTCCTCATCCTCACCGGCCCGAACATGGCCGGCAAGAGCACCTACATCCGCCAGGTGGCCCTCATCACCCTCATGGCGCAGATTGGCTCCTACGTGCCGGCAGATTCAGCCCGCATCGGCCTCGTGGACCGCATTTTCTGCCGCGTAGGAGCCAGCGATGATATCGCCCGCGGCCAATCCACCTTCATGGTGGAAATGAGCGAGACAGCCCTCATCCTCAACAACGCAACCGAGCGTTCCCTGGTCATTCTCGATGAAATTGGCCGCGGCACCGCCACCTTCGACGGTCTTTCCATCGCCTGGGCCGTGGCCGAGCACCTGCACGATATCCTCGGTGCCCGCACCCTCTTCGCCACCCATTACCACGAGATGGTCGACCTGGAGCACACCCACCCCGCCGTGAGCAACTGGCATGTCGAAGTGCGCGAGTGGAAAGACGAAATCGTCTTCCTGCGCAAGGTGCTCCCCGGCCCGGCAGATAAATCATACGGCATCCAGGTAGCCCGCCTCGCCGGCCTGCCAGCCCCCATCATCAGCCGCGCCAAGCAAATCCTCACCCACCTGGAAATGAGCGCCGGTGCCCGCGAACCCAAATCTGCCCGCCGCAAACGCGCCCAGGAGCATGGCATGCCCTGCGCAGAAGAAGCCGATGTGGCACAGATGGACATGTTCAGCATGCTCGATGACGGCATCTGAACCCGCCACCAGCACAAAAAAATGTGACCAGAAAATCAAAAATGAGCTTGACTTACAGGTAGGCTGGCATATACTTGAATTGTTATCGAACCAACGTATGAAAACTCTTCCCCTCCTCACTCTCCTTGTTCTGACCGCAGTCGGCGTGCAGGCAGCCCCGGCCATCAATGCGCAGGACCTTTCTGAAGATGCCCTCAAGAACATTGCCACCGAGCGCCAGAAAGCCAGTATCGACCGCTACAACAAAGCCGTAGCCCGCGCCGAAAAGGATCGCGCCAAGGCCATCAAGGAAGCCAAGAAAATCACCCGCAAGAACGATGAGGGCATGAAGAAGACCATTCAGCACCGCCAGTTGAACACCATGCTGCCCCCCTGCGAGCGTACCCCTGAGGCTCCCCGCAAGCCCAGAGACCTCCGCATCCGCTACTGATTTTCCTCACAAGCTTTCTCCAGCAGGAAACGCCAATCGCGTTTCCTGCTTTTTTGCAGGCTTTATGCTTGCTAAATGCCTGTTTTGTGAGATAATAGAGCTGGAACTCTCATCTTATGGCTGACGAAGAAGAGGATTTTTACAAAGAGCCAACCCGCAAGGAATGGGCCGGGTTCTGGACGCTCGTGGCCGTGCAGGCTCAGAATGCCTTTAACGAAAAGGCTGTGCAGTTTTTGTTGATCCCGTTGGGCGTATGGCTCTGGGGGGCAGATGGCAGCACGCTGGAATACATTCTGGGTGCCATTTTCGTATTGCCGTACATTCTGTTCTCCCCGCTGGTCGGCTGGCTGGCAGACTGTTTCTGCAAGACACGCATTATCCAGGTCATGAGCGTGGTGCAGATATTCGTGATGTCGTGCATGCTGTTCTGCTTCTACCAGCACGACATGTACGCCGCCATTCTGTGGTTTGCAGTATTTGCGACCCAGGCTACGATTCTATCACCGGCGAAGAAGGGCATTGTGAAAGACCTGCTGGGGTCGCGCTACATCGGTTTCGGTTCGGGCATCATCGAGATGAGCCTGGTCTTTGTGCTACTGGTAGCGCAGATCGGGGTCTTCTTCTGGTTCTCGTACCTACTGGGGGCATACGAAGCGCAGAACTCGCCCAGCTACAACGCCGAAGAACTTGCCGGGTGGGATTCCGTCATCCTGCCCACCTGGGTCTTCGTCTCGCTGGCCTGCCTGGTGTGTGCCGCATCGTTCCTGGTGCCGCGCTATGCCGCCAAGCAGGCGGCCCCCTTCCGCTGGAGCCTGTTCTACGAGCACTTCGGGCAAATCAAGTACCTGTGGCAGAACCGTCTGCTGCGCCTCAGCGAGCTGGGCATCGCCTATTTCTGGTGTCTGGCAGGTTCACTATTCCTCATTCTCATCCAGATAGCCAAGGGGATGCAGGCCGCCGACCCGAATGTGGACTTCTCGCTGCAATGCGGTATCCTGATGGCGTGGATGACCGGCGGCGTAGTGCTGGGCGGCGGCGTAGCCTCTCAGCTCTGCAAGGGAAAGAACGAGCTGGGGCTCATACCCTTCGGAGCCATCGGCATCACCATCTGCACGCTGCTGCTTACCATTTTCGAGGTAAACACCTACACCAGCAACATCCTGCTGGCCCTGACCGGAGCCTTCGGTGCGGCGTACCTGGTGCCGCTCAATGCCTTCCTGCAAGATAACTGCGACCCCGGCAACCGCGGCAACATCATCGCCGCTGGCAACCTTATCGACAACCTCATGGGCCTGCTGGCCGTGGTGCTGATGTGGGCGATGTACGAAATTTTCGGCGCAAGCCCGCAGCAGCAATTCTTCGTGCTCTTCCTGCTGAGCTTCTTCATCCTCATCTGCTCACTGCGCCTCATCCCTCAGGATTTCATCCGCATGATCGGCATCTGGTTCCTGCAGCTGGTATACCGGCCCCGCACCATCAACCTGGACCGCCTGCCCATGCGCGGGGGAGCCCTTCTGGTGGTGAACCACGTCACCTATGCCGATGCGCTCTTCATCACCATGGTCTGTCCGCGGCCGGTGCGTTTCATCGTGGCAGAGGAATTCATGGCCATGCGCCTGCTGGGCTGGGTGCTGGAGTTGTTCAACTCGCTGCCCATTTCCTCGCGCAACCCGCGCGAAACCATCATCAAAGCCGCGCGCGCCATCGAAAATGGCGATATCATCTGCATCTTCCCGGAAGGTCAGCTCACCCGCACCGGCTGCCTGACCCCCATCCGCCGCGGCATGGAAATGATAGCCCGCCGGGCAAAGGCACCCATCATCCCGGTCTACATGGACGGCCTGTGGGGCAGCATCTTCTCCTTCTCGCGCAACCGCTTCTTCACGAAGCTCCCGAAGACGCTCAACTACAACTTCACCGTCGCCTTCGGAGCCCCGCTCAACCCCGATACCTTCAGCAGCCGGTCCGTGCTGCGCGCCTTCCGCGAGCTATCGGCAACCTGCCTTGAAACCTCCGATGATATCAGCCGCGAAGGGCTCATCCGCATGCTGGAAGAGCGCGGCAAGAAAGCGACCGTCTTCTTCCCCGGCGGCCATCTGACCGCCATTCAGATTGCAGCAGCCCTCATCAGCCGCCAGGCCGATGAGCAATTCCCCCCGCTGGCCCGCAAGTGGCTGCAGCTCCTCATCGATGGCACGGAAGACCGCCTGGCCTTCCACCGCTCATGGCTCAACACCTGCCAGGTGCGCCGTGTAAACGCGCTGAAGGAAGGCCGCCACCACCTGCTCACCACCGTGGGCCACGGAGAGCCGCAGGAACTCGTGCTGGCCGTGCTCTGGCCGCTCATCACCCGCACCCCGGTGCATCTGATTGAGAACCCGCAGGAGACGCTCGACTCCACCATCTCACAGATAGTGGGTGGAGCCCACATGCGCCGCATCCTGCTCACCACGGTACCGCCGCGGCAGATTCCATTCTACGATTTCAGCGGTTCCCCGGCCATATCCACGCCCAATATGCGCTGGCGCCCCTGCCTGTGTACCCCCATGGGCAATGTCATCTCCATGAGCATGTGCCACAGCGTCTTCAAGATGAGCGATGGCACCATCCAGCTTGGCGTGAGACCGCGCACGCGGGGTCTGCTCCTGCCGGGGTATCGGGTTGAAGCCCCCGAAGAAGGCTCCAACGCCATCATCAGCGCACCCTCGCTGCGTTCGGAATACACCCTTCCCTCGCACATCTACCTGGATGAAAGCGGCTTCCTGGCTGAGCTGAGCTGATACAAGCAGCTCGCAGCCATCCCTCAGAACCGCCAATCCTGCCCGGGTTGGCGGTTCCGGTATTTTCAGAGCTCGCGGCCAAATACCTCCGAGGCCCGACCGCTGGATTCCAGCGCAGCCAGTCGCGCAGCAGGCAGCACACTACGCGGCAGCGGGTCATAATGCATGCGGTCGCGGAAATAGTCGACGGCACTCTGAGAAACCGCAAATATTCGGTTGAAACCCAGCGCCCTGGCCTTGTCCTCCACAAAGCGGCACATCGCCTTGCCATACCCGCAGCCTTCGTAATTCTTCTTGATAAACAGGCAGCCCAACTCGGCACAGGCTTCCTCTGCATAGGGATACAGAGCCACGCAACCCACGATGGTATCATCGAGCGTATAGACGTAGTAACTCTGCAGATTCTCGCGGATGCTCTCATAGGAGCGATGCACTAGTTTGGCATCCACGATGCTGCGGGCAATCATGGAAAGAAGCTCCGGGATATCCTCTTCGCGCAGCGGGCGAATCTCTGAATACGAGTCGGCATGCACCATGGAGCCCACCCCTTCTTCCGAGAACAACTCATCGAGCAGAACCCCACGGCGCAGGCCATCGAGCAGATGCACGCGCGGAATCCCCTTGCGGCAGACAATGGCAGCCCCGCAAAGCAGCTCCGGGTGGGTGCAGTCAGCAAGCTGCTGCTCCACCTCGCTCTCACGCACAGCAAAAATAGGCTGGCCACCGCGAGTAGGCACTTCTCCCACCTGCAGGCAGATGTATTTGGAAGCGCCCAGCTCCAGAGCCATATTCACAGCGGCTTCGTGGAAACGCCCCTCTGCCCCGGCCGCCACGATTGCAACCTGGCGGCGCTCCACAATCTCCTTGACGCGGGCAACCGCACACGCACCCTCCGTCAACGGGTACTCTGCCACAGCGGTGTGCATTTCGCACTCACCAGCGCGCAAGGCAAGCTGGGCAGCCTCTGCTCCCTCAGCCACCAGCACCAGGCGCACGCCCACCTCATGCAGAGCGTCAGCATCGAGCAGGGCATCCACCAGCTCACCCGCCTCCAGCAGGCGGGCAGCCACATGCACCACAAACAGGCGGCCGCAGAAATAAGGCACATACTCCAGCGCAGAACGAACATTCATAACAGTTCTCTCACGTATACGGCGTATGTGCCTTATGGCATATTGAATCAGGCTTTCTCTTCATCCTTGCCGGCGAAGAGCTCCGGCACATAGCCGGAATCCACCGCGCCGATAGTCATACCCTCGCCCTCATCAGCCAGGGGCATATCGCCCGTATTCTTCACCACGTAGGCATCCAGATTGGCTGAGGGTTTGAGCTTGAAGCTCACCTTCTTCTTCGGCAGGGTAATCTTCTTCTCGCTGAAAGGCACCGCCTGAGCCATGGCTCCGCTCACCGATTCTCCATACATGCCGGCGGTGGCATCCTCCGGCAGCATTTCCGGCTCCGTCAGGGCGGGCTCATCATCGAGCGTGGGCAGCGGGGCTGGCTCCAGACCGGCGGCGCGCTGGCGTTCGTGAATAAGCTGCAGCTGCTCGCGCAGGGCCGACAGCAGATCGCCATTGCCCAGGATATCGGTCACATCGGAATCCTCCTCCTCCGCATTGCTGGCAGGCAGGCTGGCCAGGAAGTCCTCAAAGGCAGAAAGGTTCGTCGTGCTGCGGAACATGCCGTTGAGAATCTCGTAATCGATATTCTGCATCAGGCTTTCAAAGATAGAGTATGCCTCGCGCTTGTATTCCACAAGCGGGTCGCGCTGCCCCTGGGCGCGCAGACGCACACCCTCGCGCAGGGCATCCATATCAGTGAGGTGCTTCTGCCACAGTTTGTCAATGGCCTGGAGCATGATGGAACGCTCCATCTGGTCGATGCGGTCGGGGCGCTCACCGGCCACCTTCTTCTCATACATCTCCTTGACGCGGTTGATGATGAGCTCTGCCACCTCCTCGGGGGTCTTGCCCTTCAGGTCAGATTCCTTCTCACTCCAGCCCATGGGGAAGGTGGAGTTTATCCACTGCAGCAGGTCGGTGTAGCGGAAAGCTCCCGTCTCATCCTCGTTCAGGTAGAGCTCGCACTTGTTGTGTGTGCCATTCACCAGGCACTCATAAAGCATCTCGCGGGGTTCCTCGCACAGCAGGGCATCGTTGCGCATGGCGTACACAATCATGCGCTGCTGGTTCATCACATCATCGTAGTCCAGCACGTGCTTGCGCCACATGTAATTGCGCTGCTCCACGCGTTTCTGGGCGCCTTCGATGATGCGGTTCATGAGCGTGTTCTCCACGGCCTCACCCTCCTGCATACCGAAGCGGTCCATCATCTTGGTCATGCGCTCGCTGCCGCCGAAATTGCGCATCAGGTCATCCTCGAATGAAAGGAAGAACTGCGAACCGCCGGGGTCGCCCTGGCGGGAGCAACGACCGCGCAGCTGGCGGTCAATACGGCGTGATTCGTAGCGCTCAGTCCCCAGCACGAAGAGACCGCCCAGCTCTGCCACACCCTCACCCAGCTTGATATCAGTACCACGGCCGGCCATGTTGGTCGATACCGTCACAGCTCCACGCTGACCGGCACGGGCCACAATCTCGGCTTCGCGCTGGTGGTTCTTGGCATTCAGCACCTCATGCGGCACCTTAGCAAAGCTCAGCATGCGGGAAAGCGTCTCGGAAGCCTCCACACTGGCAGTACCCACCAGCACCGGCTGGCCCTTCTTGTGCAACTCCACTATCTTGCCCACCACGGCGTTGAACTTCTCGCGGCGGCTGCGGAAAATCAAGTCATTCTGGTCCTCGCGGATGCAGGGGCGGTTCGTCGGGATGGGCAGCACGTCCAGCTTGTAGATATCATGGAACTCCGCAGCCTCCGTCTCTGCCGTGCCCGTCATGCCGGCCAGGCGGCTGTACAGGCGGAAGTAGTTCTGGATGGTGATGGTGGCGTAGGTCATGTTCTCAGCCTCCACCTCCACGCCTTCCTTGGCCTCCACCGCCTGGTGCAGGCCTTCGCTCCAGCGGCGGCCGGGCATCTCGCGGCCCGTGTTCTGGTCGATGATGACAATCTTATTATCCTTTACCACATACTCCACATCTCGCTCGTAGATGGTGTAGGCCTTCAGCAGCTGGCTGGTGGTGTGCAGACGCACGCCCGTCTCATCCAGGCGCTTCATGAGGGCCGTCTTGCGGGCTTCCTTCTCACGCTCACTCAGTTTATCATCCTCATCGATATTCACGAATTCGGTACCGATATCGGGCAGCACGAAATTCTCAGGATGCCCGGGGCTGATAACCTCGCGTCCCATTTCCATGAGGTCGGCATCGTGGGTTTTCTCATCGATGGTGTAGTAAAGCTCCTCCTTGAGCTTAAAGAGCTCAATCTTGCGGGGATCCTGGTAGAGGAAGAGTTCGTATTTCTCCACCATGCGGCGGTAATCCGGGTCCTGCTGGGAGCGCATGTAGGCGCGGTTGCGCGGCTGCCCCAGCTTCACCTTGAACAAGCAGCGGCCTGCGCGCTCCGTATCCCCGGCCTTGGCGTATTCCACAGCTTTCTCCATGAGGCCGTTGCAGAGCTCCACCTGCTTACGCACCACCTTTTCGATGAGCGGCTTGAGCGTATCATACTGCTGCTCGTGCTCAATCACTGCGGGGCCGGAAATGATGAGCGGCGTGCGGGCTTCATCGATCAGGATGGAGTCTACCTCGTCGATAATGGCGAAGTAATGCCCGCGCTGCACCTGAGCCTCCTTGCTCGAGGCCATGCCGTTGTCGCGCAAGTAGTCGAAACCGAACTCGGAATTGGTACCGTAGGTGATATCCTGGGCATACTGCTGGCGGCGCAGGTCGCTGGGCATCATGCTCTGGATGCAGCCAATCGTGAGCCCCAGGAAGGAGAAGAGAGCCCCCATCCACATCGAGTCTCGGCGGGCCAGGTAATCATTCACCGTCACCACATGCACCCCCATGCCCGTGAGGGCGTTCAGGTACACCGGCAGGGTTGCCACCAGGGTCTTACCCTCACCTGTGGCCATTTCCGCGATAAATCCACGATGCAGCGCAATACCACCAATCAACTGCACATCAAAGTGCACCATATCCCACTTGATAGGCGTACCGCACACATCCACCATCTGGCCACACAGCAGGCGCGCACCGCATTTCACCGCAGCAAAAGCCTCTGGCAGGATCGTTTCCAGATACTTGGCACGCAGCTTGGCAAACTTCGGCTCAATCTCAGCCAGGGCTTTCTTGCCCGCCTCGATGGATTCCACCGTAGCCTCCACCCTGGGAAGCTTCGGAAACTCGGGAGCCAGGGATTCGAAACGCGTATTCAGCTGGGCGGCATAGCTTTCCAGCTGCTCAGGAGCCGCCGCCAGCACCACGCCGCGGGTCGGCAAATCCATGGGAGTGAAGCGGTGCAGATGAGCCTGCCACTCGCGGGTCTTACCCACCAGGAAATCGCGGTCTTTACCTTCCCAGGATTTTTCCAAATCCAGAATACGGCGTACGACCGGCTTCAGTTTACGCACTTCACGTTGGTTCTTGGAACCTACGATTTTGTTCAGAATCCACTTAATCATATCAGAAAATTTTCAGAATATAAATCTACCAGATGACACCTTGGCACGCCCGCGCACGGCGCGTGCGGTGCGCGATTGTAACACGTCCCCCTGTCATTTGCAAGCCCGCGTCTGCCTGTCAGGCAAATATGACTCAATCTTTAAGCTCTGCCCCACTACGATAGGTGGACCAGATATAGCGGGTGAAGATAACCTTGATGGAAGCCGTGAGCGGCACCGCCAGCAGAGCGCCGACCACACCGCCGATGACATAGCTCCAGAAGAGCACGGAGAACATGACGGTGAGGTCATGCATCTTCACCCGACTGCCCACGATGCGCGGCTGAAGCACCCACCCATCGAACTGACTCACGCAACCGAAAATGGCACTCACGATGACGACATGGCTCACATCATGCCAGGTGAACCAGGCAACCAGCACCGCCGGAATCCAAGTGGAAATCATGCCCAGGTAGGGAATGATACCCAGCAGAGCCGCAGCAGCCGCAATCGTTACAGCATACGGCAAGCCCATGATTTTGAGTGCAATAGCCAGGATAACACCATCGATAAGACTGACCAGCATCTGCCCGCGCACGAAAGAAATGATGTAATTGTTAATCTCTTGCAGAGTGTCCACAACCTCCTCCCGGAAAGCCGAGCGGCGGATAGGGAGCACCGTATGCCAGTTTTTGGCGATACTGGAGCTTTCGAGCAGAAAATAGAAGAGAAACACCGGCACCATGATTGTGCCGATGAAAGCCATGGAAACACCAGAAAGCGCACGTGTACCAGCGGTGAGCCAGGCAAGCGCTTTCTCCGAGAGGTAGGCTGAGTTAAAACTCAGAATAGCAGTCAGCTTCCCTTCGTAAGTACCTTCCTGAGAGAGACTTTCATAATCTTCCAGAGGCAATTCGGAGGCACGGGCATCCTTGAGCATTTTGCTGTAAAGCATGTCCACCCCCCTCTGCAGCAGACGATTCTCTGCCAGCTGGGCCTTGCCGCCCTCCACCACACTCTCCAGAATCTGCTCGCGTTTGGCAATCAAATCGCCCGTCTGCTGCACCAGCGGGGGAACAATGGTACACCCCAGCCCCACAAGTAAAACACAGGCAATCAACATCACCGACACCACCGCCCAGAGGCGCTTAGTGATACGCTTTTGCACCAGCGCCACACAGGGAGAAAGCAAATACGCCAGGAAACCCGCCATCACCACCGGCAACAGCACCGGTTCCAGCGCCACAAACAGCCCACCAAGGCCAAATAACAAACCGCAGACCAACGCCACCACGACCACCAGAGCCACTCCGGTGAGAGCCGCCCAGCAGATTTTGCGCTGAAAGAGAGTAGGAACCTCCTTATCCTGAATCTTCATGCGGCTATCATACGCTTATTGCACCGCTGAGTCAACGCGAAAACCGTGTATCATCCGCACAATCTGCCACAGACACACCGCTGCCACAACAGCTGCAAAACCCGCCCAGGCTGCGTAACGCCACCCACCGCAGCAGACGAAAGCCACAGCCTCCAGCACCAGCATGAGACAAATAGCCAGCGGTCCACTATTCCCTGCCTTCCTGCAGCCCAGCAGACGAAACACTCCCAGCAGCAGGGCCGGCACCATCAGGATAACCCCCTGGGCCACCCAGGCATCCCAATGGGCACGTTCCAGAATCCAGAGGTCATCCAAGTTGAAAAAACTTTCATCTTCGTGCACTCCATGCACCGGAGAAATTTCATTTCCCCGCTGTATACCACGCACCACAGCCGGGGAGCCATTGGCCACCATGCTGCAGCGCAACTCGCGAGGCGGCTCGTCCTCCAATTCCAGATTCAGGTAATAGGGCGCTTTGTATAACTCGCTCTGCACCTCTCGGCAATAAGGTTTCCACTCTTCCGGCAAATGAACGAGTTCCATGGGAATCTTCTGATCTCCCAGCCGACCAGCATCGTACTCACGCAGATTCAGAGAAAAGGCCCCCATGCGGATGCAGCGGGCATGCCGGGTGCGGCTCCGCAGCGGAAATCCACGGTACTGCATCTGTTCCTCTTGCTGACCATCCCCCCGGTGCCTGCGGTCCGTTACCAGCGTCAACCGCAGGGCCTGACAGCGCACACCGATATCGGGCAGTTCCAGCCATTCATCCGTATAAGCCGGTGCCGCCAGCTGCACTTTGCGTCCCTCATTGGCTGGGTCCACAGCATCCGGGCTGATACACAGGTAGGGTTCCTTGCCAATCTCCTTAAGGAGCCTGACATGCTGATACCCACAGTAAAACGACAAGCCCAGAACCGGCAGCAGCAGAAACGCCGCCAGCACACATCGGAGAACAAGCATCAACATTTTCATACCCCGAGCAGATTCTGCTCCAGTTCGGCCACCGTTTCGCACACCGGTGCTGGCCATGCACGCAGAGCGGCGGGGTCGGCCGCATATCCCCAACCCACCAGCACCAGAGCGGTGCCGGCATTCTCCGCGCAGCGGGCATCGAAAAGCGAATCGCCCACCAGCGTTATCTCAGCCGGTGAAACGCCCCATTTTTCAGCAATGTGATGCATGGAAGCCGGATTCGGCTTGCGTGGAAAAGCCGGGGTATAGCCCAGCACGACATCGAAAGGAACGGTTGGAAAAATATGTCGCACCATGGGCTCTGTCACCTCGTGCGGCTTATTGGAAAGCACCGCCAGCCTTGCCCCGGCAGCCGCCAGTTTTTCCAGCATGGAGGCAATTCCCCCGTAGGCTCGGGTATACTGCTCACCGCACCAGCAGGTCGGGTATTCGCGCCGGAAGGCTGCATGCACACGCTCCAGCGCCTCCGGCGGGGCATCTGCAGCATCGGCATAGCCGATAGCCGAGGCACAGAGGTTCGCCGCGCCCCGCCCAATCATGCTGCGCACGGCCTCCGGCGCATGCGTTGGCAACCCGCAGGCCGATAGAGCGCGGTTGATTCCCTCCGCGATGCCGGGCAGGGAATCAACCAGCGTGCCATCCAGGTCAAAAACCAGGTAGTGTTTCATTAGTGAATGAAGCCGCGTTGAGAAGCACGCAGGAAATCCACGAGGTACTTGATATGCGGATTCGAGCCGAACTTCTCATCGCCCAGCACCTCGGCAAACTTATCTTCCATCTTGGCCCCGGTATCCTTGTAGAGGAAGAGCTTGCGGTAGGCAAACTTGAGCGCGCGCACATCTTCCTCCGAGAAGCCACGGCGGGAAAGCCCCACGGTATTGATGGCACGCACGGCGGCAG
Source organism: Akkermansia sp. (assembly GCA_017517805.1). Taxonomy (GTDB): domain Bacteria; phylum Verrucomicrobiota; class Verrucomicrobiia; order Verrucomicrobiales; family Akkermansiaceae; genus Akkermansia. The sequence continues at coordinate 107,998 of JAFWYD010000008.1, read as the reverse complement.
GAGAGCCTTCCACGATAGTGTAGGGAGCAACATCCTGCACGATGCGGGCATAGCCGCCCACCATGGCATGGTCACCAATGCGCACAAACTGGTGCACGCCGGCACAACCGGATACAATAACCCAGTTACCAACCTCGCAATGACCGGCGCAGGCAGCATAACCGGAGAAGATATTGTGGTCACCCACGATGCATTCGTGCCCGCAGTGCGAGTTGATGAGGAAATTGTTGTAGGAGCCGATCACCGTGCGGAGTTCCGGGGTTGTGGAGCGGTTGATATTGCAATTTTCACGGAACACGTTGTAGTCACCAATCTCAAGGCTGGTGGGTTCACCAGCATACTTCAAGTCCTGGGTCTTGGTTCCAATGGCGCAGAAGGGGAAGAATTCATTTCCCTTACCAATCCTGGATGGACCGCCTATCACCACGTGGCTGTGCAACACGCAGCCGGAATCCATCTGCACATGCGGGCCTACCACGCAATAAGGCCCAATCTTCACATCGTCCGCAAGTTCACAGGTCGGATCTACGATAGCTGTAGGATGAATATCTGCCATATTCTGCATATTACACCCCAGCACGCACCGCTTCAAGCCTAAAATATAGTTTCTGCCCTGCATAAGCGCAAAAAAAGACACAGTTCCGCGCTTGCCCCGCCCGGAGTGGTGTGCTACAATGGCAGCACACCATGGCAGACCGCATCCCCGTACGCAATCCGAATGAAATCAGCAAGCTCCGCAAGGCCGGTGAGGTATCGGCCCGCATCCTGATGGAACTGCAGGAAATCATCCGCCCCGGCATCACGACGAAAGACATTGATGATTACGCCGCAGAGCTTTTCAAACGAGAGAAATGCGGCAATGCCTTCCTGGGATACGCCGGTTACCCCGGGCAGCTCTGCATCTCGGTAAATGAGGAAGTGGTGCATGGCATTGGTGGCCCGCGCGTGCTGAAGGATGGTGATATTGTGAGTCTGGATGCAGGTGCCATAGTCGATGGCTGGTATGGCGATAACGCCCTGACCGTGGGCGTGGGCAACGTGAGCGAGGATGCCCGCCGACTGATGGCCGTGACAGAAGAAGCTCTCTTCCGGGGTATCGCAGAGGCGAAACAAGGCAATTCGCTCATGGAAGTATGCGGTGCCATCGAAGATTTTGTGCGGCCCTACGGGTTCGGGATAGTGCGCGATTTTGTGGGGCACGGCGTTGGACGACACCTGCACGAGGAGCCGCAGATTCCGAACTACCGGCCGAATTACCCCCTGCCCCGGTTGAAACGCGGCATGATTCTGGCCATCGAACCCATGATTACCCTGGGTTCCTATCGCGTGCGCGTGCTGGAAGATGACTGGACAACCGTGACAACAGACGGCTCCTGGGCCGCCCACTTCGAACACACGGTAGCCGTGGGCTCACGCGGGGGCGAGATTCTGACCGAGCGACCGCGCATCGCCCTGCCCGGGCAGCTCGGCATCACCCTGTAAAGCCCTATTCCCATGCGGAACCGCCTGTTCCTGCTGGTACTGCTGGCCGCCCTCATCATCATCCAGGCAGTACTGCGCACCGCCACCATGTCTACCCCCTTCAGCGGCGGCAGCACCCTGGCCGGGTACAGTTTCTGGGAACTGCGCAGTTCCCTTCCCATGGGAGTCTTCTCAGCTGGCTGCCTGCTATTTCTGAGCGCAGCTGCAGCCCAATGCGCCCAGGCAGCCCTGCAACTCTGCCGCAAAGGCGACCGCAGCATCTCGCGCAAGCTCGGCAGCATTGTCTCCGCCGGCCTGTGGTGCGGAGCCCCCTGCATGGCCAGTTGCTACAATGCGCTGACCTGCATCTTCCCCTGGATAAGCACCTGCAATCCGCAGGCATGGCATACTCCCCAGCTGTTCGAATGGCTGCTGCATGGCAGCATCATTGCGCTGGTACTTTGCCGGGCATTAACCCTGAGCCGGCACCCCGCCGCCGCCTGGATTACCCTGCCCCTCTCCCTGTATTGCCTGCTCATCTGCGGCCAGGCATGGTTCAGCCTCGCCTTCATTCTGCTTCCCATCGGCCTGATGGGAGCCGGTGGAGCTGTCATGCTGCTCGGGCGAGGCCGCCGCTGGGCGATTCTCCCCCTGCTCACCGCCTTCGCGATGAATCAGCTTCTGTTTCTGCTCGGTGCCTCAAACCAGTTCCCGCAATCGACCCCGCCCATCCTGACGCAGGCAGTATGGTGCATCTATGCCTGCACTCTCCTGCTCCTGGTACCCGCCTGGTGCCTGAAAGTTGCTTCGCTGCTCCCGCAATCGTCGAAAAAAGCCGTTTGAGACGGAATGAATGATTGCAATTCGCTCCAGAATATGTTAAACGTACAGGGTACGTAGTAAAATCTCTCACCTCCTCTGCATACTATGGCCACACCGAAACTGAATACCGGCAACGCTGGCGCAGCGCCGCTGCGCACCCTGCGCCCCTCGGGTGCAGCACCTACTAAACAGCCTACACTCAAGAGCGCAACAGGCAAGAAGATTGCCCCCAAGAAGGCAGCTCCCGCACCCAAGACCTCTGCTCCCAAGCCCGAAGCGGCCAAGACTCCCGCTGAGGAGAAACCCATCGCAGCAGAACAAATTCCCGCCACTCCCCCGGCAGACGATGCTGCTGCCCAGGCAGCTGCCGAGGCCGAAGCCGCCCGCCTGGCTCAGGAAGAATACGAGCGCCAGATGGAGGAGTACAACCGCCAGATGGAGGAGTACAACCGCCAGATGGCTGCCCTGCAGGCTGCGGAAGAACAGGCAAGCGCTGAAACTGCATCCTCCGAAGCAGCAGAAGCAGCCCAGGCAGCCCAGGCCCTGGTGACCGAGGAACAGCCCGATGTCCCCACTCCGACCGAGAAACTCCGCGCCGCCAAGAGCGCCAAGACGAAGAGTAACCTCTCAGTAACTGGTGCCAAGAAGAAAAAGAAGGCAACAACTGACGACGAGGCCCAGGCAATTGACGAAGAGGAACTGGCCCAGCGCGAAGCCTACATGCGAGCCATCATGGAAGAAGAAGAGCGCAAGCCCATCTGGAAGACTACGCCGTTCATGATTGGTGCCGGACTTCTGGTTGTCACCATCGGCATCTGCACCGTGCTCGTGGTGCAGAAGCAGGCCGAGAACGCCCGCATCCAGGCCCATATCGACTACACGAACGACCTGCTGCGCCGCGCCCAGCAAATCAACATGAAAGGCGTGGAAAACCTGGCAGATGCCGCCAAGAAACAGGTAGATGTGAGCTGCAGCATGGCCGATGCCAAAGCGCTGATGGAAGTGGTCGTGGATCCCTTCGTGCTGGGCGAGAACGGCAAGCCCCGCTACGGTGCCCGCGCCGAAGGCGTGGCGCAGAACGCTTGTCTCCTGCTCGGCCTGGCAGCGGAAAAGGACGATGCTATCCGCGATATGATTTTCGATACCATGGGCAAGCAGTGCGTCAAAATCAAGCCCACCTTGTTCCACTGGCTGCTGCAGCGCGTTGCCATCTCCGATGCCAAAGGCGTGAACGCCGGTCTCAAAAAGCTGGCCCAGGCCGTGGCCGATAAGAAGACAGCCAAGCCCTGGCAAAAGAAAACCCAGTATCTTTCCTATATCTGGGAATGCATCGGCCTGCGAGTCACAGCAGCAGATACTAAGGAAATCCTGGACCTGCTCAAGAGCGACATCGCAGACAACACGCTGGCTCCCAACCTCTGCAACTGTCTTGACAACATACTCATGATGATGGATGACCCGAAGGCCAAGGCTGACCTGGGTGATGAAATCTTCATCAACATGCCCGAGAAGCTGCGCACTAACGCAGCCATGGCCTCAACCCTGGCACGCGCCTGCTCCCCCAAGGCCATGCTCCACTACAAGGAAGAAATCACCAGCAAGGGCTGGGGCGGCACTGCCCCGATCTTCATGGGAGCCTGGGGCAGCGACGATGTGCTGGAGTTTATCCTCGAGCAGAAGGAGGCCAACGCCGATAAACCCAAGGTGCTTTCAATCATTGACGATGTACTCGGTACGGTCATCAAGCAGGACCGCCCCCGAAGTGTAGCTGATGCCGAAAAACTACTCAACATGTGCTTCACCGATCCCTTTGGGGACACCTCCGGCATCCAGGATATCATCAACAAAACAGATCCCATATCCACACTCTACATCGGCGACACACACCCGGATCTGCCGAAATTGCAGGAAGAGCTCAAGAAACTGGAAGCTCTCCGCAAGCAGAAGCAGCAGATTATCCGCGTGCTGGGCAGCCTGAGCGACCACGAATGGGTCGTTGCAACACTCAAGAAGTATGCAGCCGACAAGGATGACAACATCCAGTACGATGCCGAGCGCACCCTGGAAAAAACGCACGATAACGCCGTGCGCGAAGCTCAGATGCGCGAGGCATACCAGAAACGCAATAAGGGCTGATTTTCCCGTATTTCACAGGCTACTGTCTCTCCCCTGTGGCTTATTACCTATGCACCGCATGGCTTCTGCCATGCGGTGTTTTTTCATTATTTTGCATAAATGTACGATTTTATACTTGCCAAAGTCAATTTTCCATGTATAATTCTCCCGGCTTTAAGCACAGCGAGCTGTAGCGCAGGCTGGTAGCGCGCTTCGTTCGGGACGAAGAGGTCGCAGGTTCGAATCCTGTCAGCTCGATTTTTCTTTTCCGGATTCTCCGGTAACCGCTGAATGCAGTGGAGCGCAGTGAAGATTGGTCTTCACCCTGGCGATGAATACCCACACCACCAACGCGAAGTGGGCATTTCTTTTTCACAACCCCATAATCAATCATCCATGTCCGGTCATAATAAATGGTCCAAGATTAAGTTCACGAAGGCTGCAGCCGACGCGAAGAAAGGCAAGATATTCGCCCGTTTCTCCAAGGAAATCACCCTGGCAGCCAAAAGCGGCGGTGGCGATGTAGATACCAACCCTCGCCTGCGCACCGCCATCGAAGGTGCCAAGGCCGCCTCCATGCCCAAGGACAACATTGACCGCGCAGTCAAGAAAGGCACCGGCGAGCTCCAGGGCGAAGCCATTCAGGAGGTCACCTACGAGGGTTACGGCCCCGAGGGTACCGCCATCATCGTGGAGGTTGCTACCGACAACACCAACCGTTGCTCTTCCGAAATCCGCACCATTTTCTCCAAGAACGGTGGCAACATGGGTACCCCTGGTTCCGTCTCCTACCAATTCGACCGAAAAGGCGAAGTGCGCATCATCGATGCTTCGCTCGATGAAGACAGCGCTATGGAACTTGCTATGGACTGCGGCGCCGATGAGTTCGAAGGAGGCGATGAGGAAGGCGAGTGGATTTTCACCTGTGGCCCGACTGATCTGGGTACCGTATCCGAGGCTCTGGGGGCAGCCGGCAAGAATGTGACTGGCATGAAGCTCATTTCTGTGCCCCAGAATCCCACGATGATTTCCGATGTGGCAGTTGCCCGCAAGGTCATGAAGCTCTACGACCTGTTGGATGACTACGACGACACGATGAACGTGTTTGCCAACTTCGAGATTGACGAAGCTGTGCTGGAGCAGCTCTGATTCCGCTTTCCGATTCGTCTCTACGCTAACGAAAATGAAGCGGGTGGATACCCGCCCGCTTCATTTTTTCTCTACCACACCTCATCCAGACATTTTCTGAGGCCATGACTGCACCGGATAACGCCCCAGACACCCCGCGACAGCAGCGCAACACCCAGCGCCGCCACTTCGTGCGCCGTGCGCGGCCGCAAGGGGAAAACCAGAACAATTCCCCACAGTCAGAACGCCAGGGGAACCCCCACATCCGCCGCGAGTCATACAACCACAAAAACAACAAGCCCCAGAAACACTACCACAACCATAAAAACAAGCAGCCCCAGGAAAACACAGGACGCGCCTACGTGCCGGTCGGAGAGCCGGAAAGCATTACTGGCATCCTCGAAGTGACCACCAAGGGCTTCGGCTTTATCCGCACGGCAGATAACGACTGGGCACCATCTGATTCAGCTATCTACGTGCCGGCAGACATCATTTCAGAACTCAAGCTGCGACCCTTTGTGCAGCTTACCGGCATGGCGCAGAAATACGAGCGCGGGCACCAGCTCATCTCGGTGCAGCAGGTGAACGGATTACCTCCCGCAGAAGCAGCCGCCTGCCCGCACTTCGAAGATTTGAAAGCGGTGAACCCCACGCACCGACTCTCGTTTGAAACGACTCCCTCGCGCTTCACTACCCGCACGCTGGATCTGATGGCACCGGTGGCACGCGGTCAACGCGGGCTGATTGTGGCCCCGCCCCGCACCGGCAAAACCACCCTGCTCATGCATATTGCCGAGGGTGCCATGGAGAACTACGGCGAGGACCTCCACCTCATGGTGCTGCTGGTGGATGAGCGTCCGGAAGAAGTGACCGAGTTCAAACGAGCCCTGCCCGGAGCCGAGATATTTGCCTCCAGCAACGATAGCAACGTGCGCGAGCATTGCCGCGTGGCAGAAATGGCCATAGAACGCGCCAAGAGGCTCGTGGAATGTGGGCGGCACGTGCTCATCCTGCTGGACTCCATCACCCGCCTGGCCCGCGCCTACAACAACGCAGAACGCGGCAGCGGACGCACCATGAGCGGTGGTATTGATGCCCGGGCTCTGGAAACACCCCGCCGCCTCTTTGCCGCAGCCCGCAACACCCGCGGTGCCGGCTCGCTTACCATCCTGGCTACGGCGCTGGTGGAAACCAACAGCCGCATGGATGAACTCATCTTCCAGGAGTTCAAGGGGACGGGGAACATGGAACTGGTACTCAACCGCCGCATCGCGGAGATGTACATCTACCCCGCAGTGGATATCCTGAAGAGCGGCACCCGCCGCGAGGAACTCATCCTCCCCGAGCTCTGGCTGGAAAAGGTGCGCCTCATCCGCCGCGGCCTGGCAAACCACAAGCCCACCGAGGCCATGGAGCGCCTGCTCTTCTTCCTGAAGCGCTGCCACTCCAACGCGCAGCTCATGCAGGACCTTAAATCCCAACGCTGATACAGTTCAACAAAAAAGCCGTGGTCTCCCCACGGCCTTCTTGTTGCATTGGCTGCGGTATCAATCACCGCTCTTGAGCACGTTGATGAAGGCTTCCTGCGGAATGCTCACCTTGCCGATGGCCTTCATGCGCTTCTTACCTTCCTTCTGCTTCTCGAGCAACTTGCGCTTTCGGGTCACGTCGCCGCCGTAGCACTTGGCGGTCACGTTCTTGCGCATGGGGGAAATGCTCTCGCGGGCAATAATCTTGCCGCCGATGCAGGCCTGGATGGCCACGGTGAAGAGCTGGCGTGGTATCACGTCCTTCAGCTTGGTGGCCAGCTCGCGGCCCACGGCTTCGGCGCGGTCGCGGTGAACAATCATCGAGAAGGCATCCACAGGCTCACCGGCAATCATCATATCCATCTTCACGAGCTTGGCGGCCTGGTAGCCATCGTACTCATAGTCCATGGAACCGTAGCCGCGGGTGGCGCTCTTGAGCTTATCGTTGAAATCCACCAGAATTTCAGCCATAGGGATGCGGCAGGTGAGCATCACACGGGTATCATCAATGGTTTCGGTGTGGGTGACCTCGCCTCGTTTCTCCATGACGATGCTCATGATGGCCCCGATGTATTCACTGGGAATCATGATGAACACCTTGACGATGGGCTCGCGGATTTCATCAATCTCCTGCGGTTCGGGAAGGATGCTGGGGTTATCCACGTTGATTTCCTCACCATCGGTCTTGCGCACTTCGTAAATCACCGAGGGGTAGGTGGAAATCACGTCCATGTTGAACTCGCGGCGCAGGCGCTCCTGAATAATCTCCATGTGCAGCAGCCCCAGGAAGCCGCAGCGGAAGCCGAAGCCGAGTGCCACAGAGCTCTCCCCCATGTAGGTGAAGGCGGCATCGTTAATCTGCAGCTTGGCCATGGCGGCTTTCAGGGCCTCATAGTCGGCAGAATCCACCGGGTAGATACCGGAGAACACCATGGGGCGGATTTCCTTGAAGCCAGGCAGCGGTTCCTTGCAGGGGTCGGCCAGGTTGGTATAGGTATCGCCAATCTTTACATCGGCCGCACTCTTCATATTGGCAATGATGTAGCCCACATCACCGGTGTGCAGTTCATCCGTGGCCTGCATCTTGGGGGTGAAAATACCGACTTCCTTGACTTCGTAGGTTTCATCGGTAGCGAAAAGTTTCACCTTCATGCCTCGCGAAACGCTGCCGCTCACCAGACGCACATAGGATACCACGCCACGGTAGGCATCGTACACGGAGTCGAACACCAGGGCGCGCAGGTGGTTATCATCTTCCATGACCTTGGGGGCGGGCACGCGGGTCACGATAGCCTCGAGCACATCCTCGATGCCGATGCCAGCCTTGGCAGAGCAGAGAATGGCTTCCTCGCGCGGGATGCAGACGATTTCTTCCAGCTGGCGGTACACCTGGGGAAGATTGGTGCTGGGGAGGTCAATCTTGTTCACCACCGGCACGATTTCCAGGTTCTGCTCCACAGCCAGGTGCATGTTGGCCAGAGTCTGGGCCTCCACGCCCTGGGCGGCATCCACAATCAGCACCGCACCATCACAAGCGGCAAGCGAGCGGCTCACCTCGTACGAGAAGTCCACATGCCCCGGTGTATCGAGCAGATTCAGCTCATAAGTGTTGCCATCCTTGGCCTTGTAGCGCATGGTCACAGGGTGGGACTTGATGGTAATCCCCTTCTCACGCTCCAGGTCCATGGCATCGAGCAGCTGGTCCTGCTTATCGCGTTCGCCAATGGTATTGGTGAATTCGAGCAGGCGGTCAGACAGCGTTGTCTTACCGTGATCGATATGGGCAATGATGGAGAAATTGCGCTTGAATTTGATGTCCGTTGCCATGCGCGCGCAAGGATACGCGACAAACGGCCATAAGTCAAGCGAATTCGCTTATTCCCAGAGGTAGGATTGCTTGGAGTCAGCTAATTGGCCATCCACATAGATATTGACCTTCCAGGTCATCACATCGCCCCGCTTGGCGCGTTCCTCGCCGGTGAAGTGGAATTCCTCACGGCGGCTCCCGGCTTTCTCCCGCGGTTCGTTGTACTCCACCACACGCGACAACACATCTGCCCCGGTGAGGGCCTGGGTGTAGAGCATCTCCACGCGCACGGGCTTGGTCGGCTCGGCATCGTACCAGCGGAGGAAGTAATAGTCCCCCATGCGCAACTCACGCTCTTTCTGCGTGTTGGCACCAAACATCAGGAACTGGGCATTGGCACGCACGGGTGCATTCTTCCAGCTATCACTGGGAAGACTGGTCTGCTTGAGGGGCAAATCTGCCATATCGGTAATGCAGGTTGTCTGAGGCTGAGAGCAAGACACAGCAAACAACCCGGACATGGCGGCAAGGAGCAGACGCGTTTTCATGTGTTCTATTGAATACTAAAGCAAGCGATTTGTCAATGCTATTTATCGGCAGGAAGTGCAGCATTTTGCTTGCAGAAACGGCGGCGAAAGGCTATAAATAGAGCATGGCCGTTCCGCAGAATACAATTGCTCTCATTTTTGATTTTGACCAGACGCTCAGCCCGCACAACATGCAGGAGGATACCCTGTTCCCGGAATACGGTATCAATGCCGAGCAATTCTGGAAAAAATGCAACGACCGATCCCGCGAAGAGGGATGGGATGGCGAGCTCTGCTACCTGAAGGAGATTCTGGACACCCTGAGCCTGGATGGAGTGAGCAATGAGCACCTGCGCGAGCTGGGAAAGAAGCTCACCTACTACAAGGGAATCCCGGAGTTCTTTGAAAAGTTTGCCGAGCGAGCCCTGAGCCGCGAACATATTTACGCCGGGGTGCGCATTGAGTTCTACATCATCTCCAGCGGCATCAAGAGCATCCTGGATGGCTCAATCATCCGCCCGTATATGCGCGAGGTGTTCGGTTGCGAGTTCAGCGAGCAGGATGGCCGCATCAGTTTCCCGAAGCGCGTGATTTCCCACACCAGCAAGACTCAATACTTGTTCCGCATCAACAAGGGCATGCTCAATTACATGGAAGATGTAAACGACCACATGGACAGTGACCTGCGCCCCATCCCCTTTGAGCACATGATTTACATAGGAGACGGGCCGACTGATGTGCCTTGTTTTACCGTGATGCGCCAGCAGGGTGGACTGAGTGTGGCGGTATACAACCCGGATGACCCCTCGCGCCGGAGTTTCCGGAAATGCTATGCGCTCAAATCAAGCCAGCACCGGGTGGATTTTTTTGCAGCAGCGGATTTCCGGGAAGGCAGCCACCTCTGCAACATCCTGGAGGAAACCGTGCGCAACATGGCCGATTCGATAGTGCATTCGCAGCGCATCCAGCCCATGCCGCCAGGCCGGGGCTCCAAGCATTAAAAAGCACACACCCCCGGAGGCCTGAGAGGCCTCCGGGGGTGTTCGTTTCTCTTCAGATTGTTTCTCCAATCAGGCCTGCGGGGTCGGCTGGGAAGGTGCTTCGGGGGCACTCTTGCCCAGATAGTCGGGCAGCTGCACCCCAACGCTCTGTGCCAGCTCATGCAGCGGGAGGGTACCTGTGACCAGATTCTGCACAAAACCACCCACTGAGCCGCTCCTGCTATCGCCACCTCCCATGACCACGACCTTATCAAAGGAAAGGTTGCGAATGGCGCTGGCCTGGGTTTCGACAATCTTCGGCAGCTGCTCTGTGACCAGCAGCCCCGAGGCAGCGCGGGCATCACCCGCTGCGGCCACGATATCGCGGAAACCATTGGCCTTGGCCTCCAGCGCGGCCTGGATGGCTGCGGCATTACCACGGCCCACCAGCTCCAGACCTTCACCTTCGGCCTTCTTCTTGAGCAGGAGGGCATCCGCCTCACCCTTGGCAAGCTTGGTAGCAGCCAAGCCTTCGGCCTCTTTCTCAATCACCAGGGCATCTGCCTTACCCTGCTGCTCCTTCACCATGACAGAAGCGACGGCTTCTGCGGCAATTTCCTGCTTACGCTTCTGGATTTCTGCCTTCACGATTTCATTGGCAGTCTGCGTGGCGCGCTCGAGCTCAGCACGCTTCATTTCGGCCTCGCGGTTGGCGATATAACCGGCGGCTTCAGCCTGGGCAGCCTGTTCCTTCTCGGCCACGAGGGCAATTCGCGCAGCCTCTGCCTGGCGCACCTTGAGGCGGGCATTGGAATCAGCCACTTTCATCTGGGCTTCGTTGTTACCCTCGACCGCAGCAGCATTGGCCATGGCAACCTGCACAGTCTGGTCGCGCAGGGCTTCAGCCTTACCAATTTCACCGCGTCGGGTTTCCTCTGCCACCTTGATCATGGCATCGTTAATAGCGCGGGCAGCTGCTTCCTGGCCCAGGGCGGCAATGTAGCCGGAGGCATCGCGGATATCGGTGATATTGGCGTTGATGAGGTAAAGGCCCACCTTGTGTAGCTCAACATCCACCCCGCCGGTGATTCCCTTGATGAGTTTCTCACGGTCGGCATTGATTTCCTCAATGGTGAGCGAGGCGATAACCACACGCATCTGGCCCATGATGATTTCGGAGGCAAGGTCGCGGATATCCTGACGAGTACGCCCCAGCAGACGGCTGGCGGCGTTCTGCATGATTTCAGGCTGGGTGCTGATACCCACAATGAAGGAGGACGGGACATCCACGCGGATATTCTGGCTGGAGAGAGCACCCTTCAAAGGCACGTCGATATTGATGGGATTGAGGTCGAGGAAGGCGTAGCTCTGCACGATGGGCATGATGAAGGTGGCACCACCATGGATGCACTTGGCCGAGCGTCCTGCACCTACGTTACCGTAGACGATAAGGATTTTATCGGACGGACACATTTTGTAGCGGCTGAAAAGCCACACGACAGTTCCGAGGAGGAATGCCACCAGGATAATGATGGCCACGATATTGCTTGCGCCGGAAGAAGCATCGGCGAGGGTGTTGATCATAATGTTTGAGTGTTGGTTTTATTGGGAAACAGGACGCACCGTCACCTGCCCTGCTGCGGCGGCTGTGACGATGATGCGGGTCTGCGCAGGAATCGGGCTTGCTCCCTCCTGCACCGCTGCGATGGTAAGAAGCTGGTTGGGATGCGAAACCTGCACCTGCCCGCCGACCTCCCCTTGCGGGGGAATGGTCACATAAACCGTGCCGCTCATGCCAACCAGGCTCTCGGGGCTGATATTGCCATCTGACCGCAAGCCATATATCATGCGGATCAAGGCAGCCACGAGCAGGAACATCACCAGCCCGACGGCCAGACCAATACCGCACGCCACCGCTACAGAACTACCGGCCTGCAGACTCAGATAGCCACCCCAGCCAAGGCCCAGAAAAAAACCTACTACAGCGCGGAAGGAGAACATGCCGGTATCGGCACCATCGCCGGCAGCATCTACATCCCCCCCACCGTCAAAATCAGTGAAGAAAGAAATAACAAAAACAAAGGCTGCCAGCAGGGTGGCAGCCCAGGCTATCGTGCAGAAGATTGCACGCGGGGAGTCAAAGCCGGGCATCAGTTCCATTTCACAACCAGCTTACCACAGCCGCTACCAGTAGCAAGCAGAAAGTGAGTCTGAATGGGCATCCATGGCATTTTTTTCGCTTTTAGACTTGCAAATGTTGCAATTAGTGCTATTATCCCCTCACCTTGTAGGTCGATTTGCCGCAGCCACGAAAAATCAACCACTAACACAAGATATAACGAAAATGAGCGATATCAACGTCAACGACTTCAAGACGAACGAGAAGGACACCGGCTCCACCGGTTTCCAGGTTGCAGTGCTTACCAAGCGTATTGCCCACCTTACGCAGCACCTCATCGCCAACAAGCACGACCACGCTTCCCGCCGCGGTCTGCTCATGATGGTGGCCCGCCGCCGTAAGCTTCTGGACTATGCCAAGCGCACCAACCCGGATCTCTACAAGGATCTGCTCGTGCGTCTCTCCCTCCGCCACTAATCACGGCTGCAGGGAGGCTTCGCCGAAGCCGAACGCTAATCACAAAACCCGCCGCAGAATGGTCGATTCTGCGGCGGGTTTTCTGATTAGTGAAAAGGCTGGACTCATACCGGGCGTATGCGGTCACCGTGTTCCTGAATCATCAGGGGCTGATATCTGCGTCTCTGAAACAGGGGGGCTATACGACCTTCCTCTCGAGCCATGCAATATGCCATCTTGAGTATACCCAAGTGAACAAAATGAAAGAACAAATCTGCGGCACCCCAAACAAATCTGGGAGGAAAGACGGCAAAGGCAGATACATAAAATAATAAAGGCTTAAAAAGAGGAGTTCCACGCCAGGCATGGCATACTCTGAATACATAAAACACTCCTAAAGTAATCAAAACGACATATACAGAAAGCCCCACATAACCTACTCGATGAATTGCTGTAATAACGCCATGGTGCCACAATCCATTTACTGCAAATTCATCCAAGTCCTGACCATAAACGTACTCTCCACGAATCAGCGAGCGATGCCTGCGCGCTGTAGCGGATCTGGATTGACCATAACCATCACCGAATACGTAGTTCTTAATATAGCCTGTGCGCTTATCCCAGGCTAATTCCCATAATTGTTCACGCCAATCCCAGGTTCCCTGACCGTCCCGAACAGCTACAGCACTCACCTGAATTCCTGGCAACATAGCGCAAATACGCTGCACCCCTAACGGCATATCATTCAACCCTCCCCCCAAAGAGAACACCATCAACATTGCATATGCCATCACCCCAGCTATAACAGAAAGAAGGACCTCTCGTTTAATAAGCAACAAAACCATGATGTTCAACCCTAAAAGGCCGGCATAATTTCGACTTCCAGCCAATAAAACTGGAACATAAGACGAGACAGCACTTATTAACAATATAGGATTTACCAAAATTGATCGTAGGGAAAAATATGAGAAAATCGCTATACAGAAAGGCGAACCATAGGCGTGCCAGCCCCATAATCGACCGTCCGATGACATAGCCTCAACGGCATTACCGCGTAGCCCTGTAATAGCCATCACCAATAAAATGAACGTTGCTCCCAACTTTAAAGCAACCGACACATTAATCACACGCCCCAGTTGATTAGAATTTATCGGAATACAACTCAATGCCAGGTAATAAGTCAAAGCAAGAAGGAAATATACATACTCGGCTCCGCCAATGTCGTCTCCTTCCATTCCTAATATGTCTACTGACACGGGACGGCGAATATAGGACACAACCATAACGATAGTCAGCAACAAAATGCAACTATCTATCGCTCCCAAAGAACGCCATCGTACTTTAGCATACCTCATCCCCCACATCAGCAGCCAATAAACCAGGACTAAACCAGCTACATAAAAATCCTTGGGTACAACGGCTAGTGCTCTAGGAAATGGAAGCAACTCAATCAGCGGAGGCAGCAGAAAAATAAGCACCCAGCTACGAGTTCCCATCAACAGCATAAATACAAGCCCTACCAGCACAACTATCACAGAAGATGCAGCCGTAAAGCTTTCTGTAACAAGTGATCCTACCACGAAGCATAGGATCACCAGTATAATACAGACAATTATCCCCTTTACAAGAGAATTCTGCATAAAAAATCTTTCAAGATTCTGATTCTGCTCTGATTTCTTTTACAGCAGATATACCCTGAAGTATGTCTTAAAGTGCCGAGGGAATTTCTTTCCCTAGTTCCGAAGCCTTGCGTCCCTTGCCATCGCCGGCAATGCGTTCGAGAAGCACATCGCGGTATCCCATGCCACCGGGAATCATGGGCAGGACGTGCACATCATACGGCACCATGACATCGAGCACATAGGCTTCCTTGGATTCTAACATGCGCTTAATAGCAGGAGCCAGGTCAGCGGGATCAACCACGCGCTCGCACTTGATACCGAAACCAGCGCAGAGTACTGGGAAGTTCGGATAGAGAATCTCCTCCGTCCTGTGAGTGCGGTCATATTCGTCTGCCGGATCAGCCAGGAAGGTCTGGGCACGATTGGAATCGTACTTAAGGTCCTCCCACTGCACCACCATACCGAGGTGCTGATTATCCAGAATGATGCACTTGATAGGCATCTTTTCAACGTGAATCGTAGCCAGTTCCTGTACATTCATGAGGAAGGAACCATCACCGTCGATATTCACAACAGGCTTATCCGGGTGAGCCATGTGAGCACCCATGGCTGCCGGCAGACCATAGCCCATGGAGCCAAGACCGCCAGAAGTAGACAAGCGGCGCGGATTCTCAAACTTGTAGAACTGTGCTGCAAACATCTGGTGCTGCCCCACGCCGGTGCAAATGATGGCATCCTGATCCTTCAGCTGGTTGTAAAGCTCTTCAATAGCCTGCTGCGGAGCAATTTCGCGGGGATTCTTCTCGTAGCACAGGGGATACTGCTCCTTCCACTTCTCGATGATTCCGAACCACTCCGGACGATTGGACACAGCATACTCGCGCGGGGAAATCCCCATTTCTTCCAGTTTTGCATTGAGATAGGCAAGCGCCTCCGCAGCATCGGAGCGGATAGCAAAATCCACTTTCTTATTCTTGTTGAGCTCAGCAGCATCGTAATCAATGTGGATGATACGAGCATGCTCACAGAATGTACGCACAGCACCGGTCACACGGTCATCAAAACGGGCACCTATTGCGATGACCACATCAGCCTCATTTACGGTATTATTGGCATAAACAGCACCGTGCATGCCCAGCCAGCGGACAGAAAGCGGATGATTCTCGGGCATGGCTCCGATGCCCATCAGCGTGGTGGCTACCGGTATCTGCGTACGTTCTGCAAACTCACGCAACTGCTCAGAAGCCTCAGAAATCACCACACCGCCACCGGCATAGATCGCCGGTCTCTTTGCGTCCAGAATAATGGGCAGGATTGCATCCAACGCGGCAGTATCAAGCTTCACCTTGGGCTCATACCCCGGCAAATCCATCGGCGCATCAAAATCAGGCACAAACTTCCCCTCCTGGAAATTCTTGGGAATATCAATCACCACTGGGCCGGGGCGACCGGTACGGGCAACATGGAAAGCCTCCCGCACAATACGGGGAATATCATTCAGATCGGTCACCAGATAGCTGTGCTTCACGATGGGCGCCGTCATACCGAACACGTCGGTCTCCTGGAAAGCAGAAGTACCAATCAGCCCACTACCCACCTGTGCAGTAATAGCCACCATGGGGATAGAATCCAGCATGGCATCAGCAATGCCGGTGATGAGGTTCGTGGCCCCCGGTCCGGAAGTGGACATACACACACCGACCTTGCCAGTCACGCGGCCGTATCCTTCTGCCGCGAACGCCCCCCCCTGCTCATGGCGAGGAAGAATGGTCCGGATGGAAGGCTCGTGGCTCAATGCCTGGTGAATCGGCATGCTGGCACCACCCGGATAGGCAAATACGACATCCACACCCTCGCGTACTAGGCTCTGAACGAGGGCCTCGGCCCCGGTCATCATTTTACTCTCAGACTTGGACTTACATGTGGATTCGCTGTTCATGATTTTTGATAATTTGGAGTTGTGGCAGGGCTACTATTTCCGCACCCGCGTTCGTGCGCGATTCTATCAGATAAAGAAGCGTAAGGAAAGCATATTTTTACCTGCAATGAGTCAGTTTGACGCATTGCTGCAAAAATTCAGGTTCCGGGGTAATAAACAGTCACCTCATTTCCACAATCAAGCATCATGGCAAGCTCATTCAGATCTTTCTGCTCCATATAAATCAATATATTTCCCTTACTGTTTGCCCCCCCGACAAGAGACATGCCATTTGCCAAAATGATGGATCTCTCGGAAGACGGAAACTGAGGAGCGCGAGAGAGCACCACATGCCCGCCCAGGTATCCCTCCCGGGCAGAAACTTTCGTCTTCTGGGTTTTCTGACGAGCACGGGGAATATCATCCACTCCTGTGATAGGATAGTCAGCCACCAGAGTATTTCCATCCCATACGGAAATCTCGCGCTGCAGCGGGTAGATCTCCACACGCAGATTCATCGGAACCAGCACCAGTTTCTGTCCCACTCGCAAAGCTGACGGCTCGACAATTCCATTAAGCATCATCAAGACATCCTGGGGACATTTTTCACGCGCGGCTATACGGGCGATATTATCTCCCTTGCGGACTGTATAAACACGAGCTCCGGGATGCATACGGGAGAGATAGCGGGGGACATTCACACGCCCGCAAATCTGTCGAGCCTCACGACCGGCAATACCCCGATCCGTCAGGAATGGCTGGAGGAGCAGTACCGCCTCACCACCCTTCTGCTCCTGCATGAGGCGTCTGGCCTGTTCAAGCTCATCCGGGCGGCGTGGCCAGAGAGAATAATTCTCCACAGCTGCGGCACTTAATACCAGACTAGAGAATACCGCGGCGACGGAAATCGAATAAATTGATTTCATGAGATTTTTGCACCATTTCAAGAATAAAGTAAAGCAGAGAAACCTCCCAGGCATCATCTACCCCTGCGATGACCGCCCGGAAGGGGTCACCTGAGCTGAGTGACTCCTGAACAACACGGTCTGCAAGCTCCTGTAAATTATCATGCACCATTTCCTCGTGCACCTTAGTGCGGGAGAAACAGAAACCATATTTCAACAATGCCTGCATGGGGGCACCATGCTCCTGCAACCATTGGAAAAAGCGGGCAGCATCTGCCCCGAACCCTTCCGTCTCCACGCCGTTCATATCTGCCGGCCGTATAATCCGGGGGCGGTTCGCCTCGACCCATCCACTACGAATCCGGCAAACTCCCACCTCATCCACAGGTTCAGTAATGAGCCTGAAATTGAACCGGGTATCACCAAAGGTATCTATGCGCCGGTCAGGCACATACAATACCTTTGTCTGCCGCATGGCGTAGTCGATGGAACTCCGGTTCATAAAAGTATAAAAAGGGCGGCTCCGCCTGATAAAGGAGGAACCGCCCGTATTGAAAAAGCCTCCAGCCTATCAGGCCTTGTGGGACTCGATGTAGGCCACCACGTCAGCCACGGACTTGAGCTTCTCGGCGTCCTCATCGGGAACTTCCACGGAGAACTTATCCTCGAAAGCCATCACGAGCTCTACGGTGTCAAGGGAGTCGGCACCAAGATCTTCGATGAACTTAGCATCGGAGGTCACTTTTTCGGGATCAACGCTGAGCTGAGCAGCGATGATTTCTTTTACCTGGGATTCGATATTGTCGGACATAAGATGTACAGGTTTTAAGTGCATTCATTGTAGCGTGTTCTCCGGCTTCTTGCAACAAAAAAAACTAAAGAATACTCAATTTTTGCATCATAACGAGAAATCCAAGGCTGAAGCAAGTCCACGAATTGTGAGCAATGGGTCAATCTTGCACGAATGGCGCAACAAAGGAGCCAGCGCAGGCGCGTCTCCACCAGTCAGCACAATCTGCATAGGCGTGTTTAATTCTTGCTCAATGGCATCAAGCATGGCATCAATCATCGCCGGATACCCTATGCGCACCGCTGAGGCCATAGATTCCACCGTTGAACAACCAATTGCAGATCCACCTTCCCATGACTTCAATTCAGGTAATTGTGCCGTCTTCTGGTGCAGACATGAAGCAAACGCAGCAAGCCCGGGTGAAATAATCCCCCCCCGAAAAACAGGGGCTGCGGCACCAGCCACCGCTACATCAAAGGTCGTAGCGGTTCCCATATCGACAGCTACGGCGGGCATGGGAGAGCTCTCTGCGAGGCCGAGCACATTGGCCATGCGGTCTTCACCAAGCGTGGAAATACCGGCATATTGTGAAAAATCAACTTTCAGAAACCCTGCATGTTTCAATCGAAGCACAGTCCCCCGAGCGAAGGCAGCCTCAATCAATTCAGCGGCCTGCGGCACAACAGAGGCCATACAAACTCTCCTAAATTGCCAATCAGCAGTCAGAGCGCGAACGGCAGAAACCTCAATCTCAGCAGTAGGCACGATGCGCATATCATGCACAGCACCTGGCGAAGCAAGTACAAACTTGGTGCGCGTATTGGAATTATCCACCAGCAAATAACTACTCATCTGCCAATCCTCCTCTCTATGGCAGCAGCTACACGGGCGGCGCCCCCTGCTCGGTCAGCAGCCACCATGGCTCGTCGCAACAATTGCCATCCTTCAGCATCATGCTCCAGCAAACAGTGCAGCGTATCAACCAGATGCAAGGTCGACTCAACATGATACCCGGCACCATCCTCCAACAGCAGTTCCAGATTCCCCTGCTCCTGACCAGGCAAGGTAAAGTTCACCAGGATTGGCACACAAGAAGAGTAGCACTCAAACATTGTCGCTGCCCCGGCCTTTCCTATGTAGAAATGGCTCTTGCGCAGCAATTCGGGCATCTCGGCAGTCTCACGAATCACCGTCAACCGCCGGCTTGCGCAATACGCAGCAAAGTGACGCTGCAGCAAGCGCGTTCTATGCCCGGCCAGCACAGTAAGCTCCAAGCCGGGAAATGAAGACATCAGGGCTTCAATATCCCGGATGACGCCACCTGTCTGTCTGTAAGCTCCGTATAAGATGCTCAGGTGCCCCTGAGTCGGGACCGGGAGTTCTGATGCAGCCCCAAAAGCCCCGCGCACAGGAAATCCCGCCGCCTCAATAATAGATTCTGGAAGGCCGTATCGTTCCAGCACCAACTGACGGGATCCCTCATCCGGAACGGTTACCAAATCGGCCGATGATCGCATCCAGGGACGACTTATTTCACGCGCATCCGTCACCACCACGGCATATCGCCCACTCCACCGCCGGCGCTGGCGCAAATCATCAAGCATATAAGCAAACAACGGGTAGGTGCATACGACCAATTCGGGACGCTCCTGCTCCAGAATATCCTGCAAACACCTTAGCACCGGGCGTAGAAACGGACTATGAATCAGCCGAGCCCAATCAGCAGTATCAGTCAAGCCATAGGTTATCCCCCACAACCACGGTGCCCTGCGGACACAGAAATCATAAAACCGCTGCGTAAGTCGGAACAGACGAGGCTGGGCAAGTTCGCACACATCCAGCACACGTGACTCCCAACCTTTTTTTTGATAATACTCTGCAAGAGCGTATGCCGCAGAATGGTGACCTTTCCCGTAGCCGACACTCAGAATCAGAATCTTGGGAAGAGCAAGAGTCATCATGAACCCTTTCAGTTAGAGATAAACAAGCTCCGGCATAACTGCCGGAGCTGAAAACCCTGACGGAGCCACCTTATGGGCCTATCTTATCAGGCCGGCCTTCGAAAGCAGGTCTTCTCGGCACAAAAACCGAATCATTCGGCAACAGCTTGATAGCACGGTCACGTGCACTGAAATAATCATACGTGCGGGTCACATTTCCGCGAGTCACCTGAATTTTTCTTGACCCGAAATCAGTAATATCACCACAGTCAATCAGAGCCTGAATCAAAGTCACACCCTCGCGATAAGGCAAGTTGCGTTTTTCCCGCACATAGCCAGCCACCTGGATAAAGCGGGTATCAACAGCAACCTCTCCCTTGGGGCCGACATTGGCCATGATAATCGGGTCGGAGTATATCTGCTGCGCAAGATACTGCGAACGCAGAGTATTTTCAACCTGGCGGGCAGTCATTCCAACCACACGAACTCGACCGGAAAGATAAGGCACAGAAATCGTACCATCCTCGCGACTTACCGGATAATCTCCGTTTACATTGTTGACATCTTCGCTGGGAATATTCTTGAATTGCAGAATGATGATGCCACCCTTTGTTGCGCGAGGCTCAGTCGAAGCATCCTGCGCGAGCAGCGGCTGCAGGAACAGCCCCATCACAAGCAACAGCAGTAACTGAAATATCTTATTCTTCATAATCGATCATTAATACAAATCATCATCAGCGACACTAGAAGCGACCTCTTCATCTCTCGCTTCTTTCTTCGCAAGCGGCTTGGGTTCTTTCCGGTCATTACCTTTGCTGTAGTACGAATAGTATGTCGTATAGTACTGATACTGGGTATCACCTGTAATATCGACGTTATTCATCACCAGCCCCATGATATTTCCGCCTGCACTCTGCACCAGGGACTTAGCACGTAACAATGCCTTAACTGGCATCTTACGGGGCTGAAGCACCAACAAGGTTGCATCTGCGCGACTCACCAGAAGAGAAGCATCGCTGACACCCAGAACAGGCGGAGAGTCTATCAACACTATATCGAAACGCTTTGCTACTTCACCCAGCAATTCCTGCATCCGGTGAGAACCAATCAACCCACTCGGGTCCACAGGAATAGGACCACTCGGCATAATATACAAATTGGCATGGCCAGTCTGGTACACGACATCCTTAAGCTCAAGGCTCATGTCTGCCAGGTAGGTTGACAAGCCCGTTTCATTTCTCAACTCCGCATAGCGAGCCAGACGAGGGCGACGAAGGTCGGCATCTATCATCAGGGTACTGTAACCAGCCTGAGCAAAGACAACAGCCAAATTGCTCAGCGTGGTCGTCTTACCCTCACCCGCATTAGCCGATACAACGGCAAGTGTTGTCGCACGGTACTGTTCACGCTTCAACTCAATATTGGTGCGGAGAATACGGTACGCCTCTGCATCCGGGCTATCGCCCCCTTGCAGAATCAAGAGCCCTGCATCCTGAGGCACAACACCAAGCACCGGCAGCCCCAACGCGCGCTCAGCATCCTCGAGGGTCTTGATTGAAGTATCAAAGTAATTACCCGTGAATGCAATGATTATGCCCAGAATAACACCAAGTACAGCGCCGACAATCAGATTGAGCTTATAGTTGGGACTACTCGGCACACTAGCCAACTCCGGAATACTGTACACCTCAATACTGGTTCTAGGTGCCATCAAGCGCATCTTATCGGCTATGTAGTCGTTCTCCAGCTTATCAAAACGCGCCTTCTCAGCTGCATATTCCTGCAATGCATTCTTAACCTTCTGGTCTTCGAGAGTTTTGTCGCGAAGGCGGTCACGAGCCTGGTTATATCGCTGTTCGAGGTCCTGCAATTCAGACTTCTTGACATCAAGCTGGTCAACCATCGAGTCGCGCATACCTACCAGTTCCTCATACAATTGGTCACGCGTTGCCTTATGCTGCTCATCGAGGCGGAGAACATTCGGATGTCTCTCGCCATAGCCGCTAAGCAACATCTGTGCTCGATTATTTTCCTCATCGGTGTAGCGCGTATTAAGCTCACGTACCTTGGCAGAGCAATACGACTCTGCGGTCAACAAACCAGTACGGGTGACATAGCTAAGCAGCTCGGCATCCTTCAACCCCTGCAGCTTCCCGATATGCACTGTCATCTGGGCAATCTCAGTCTCCATCTGCAGCTTGGAATTATTAAGCTGCTGAAGAGTCTGCTCTTCTGCACCAGAAGAAACAGGGGCTCCATGACCGCTATATTCATTCCACATGCCTTGGATATATTTTCCGGAGCGGATATACTGGCGCACGACATCAGCCTTACGCTCAAGTTCGTCCTGGCGAGAGCGCAACACTTCGTAACGCTTGTTAATAGCTTCTGTAATAACAGCATTCTCCTTTTCCTCGCGGATTTCCTTGTAGCAATCTACTACAGCCTGACACGTCTGCTGTGAAACACGAGGATCATCCATCTTCACCTCGATATCAACCAAGTTCGTGTTCTTACGGGGAAGAACCTTGACCATCCTCATCAAACGTGCCGCAGCCGTAGCTTCGTCTACGCCCCACTCGTTTGGCAAATCCAACTTATTGGCAACAGCTATCAAATTCTGCTGTGAAACCAGAATCTCAAACTGCGTCTGCATATACGCGTTTGAGTCGGCCATAGCAGCAATGGGGTTCCCCTCGCCGCCTACCGCCACATTAATCAAATCTCGCGGGTGTTTGATTTCAAATGACATCCCACTAGTGTACATGGGTGTCATCATTTTGGTGACAATGGCGCTACTCACAAACACCATCAGAAACACCAGCAGCACTGTTTTCCAACGGCTCCGCAGCACCTGCATATAGTCCTGCGCGTGCAAAACTGCCTCAGACTGAACCTGAGAGTTCAAGCTTTTTTCCATATTCAATCCTCTATATTGTAAAAACGGAGGGGACCTTGTTTTCACATGCCCCCTCCGGATAATCGCTGTTACGTATTAGAATGTGTAGCTAAGACCGGTTGTTATGACGTGGCGGTCATAATCGCCTCTGAGATTATTCGAGTCAGCCTGGTACCAGGTGTATCTGTAATCAATGGAGCCTGACAGGTTCTCAGTAAAGCGATAACGCATACCGATGGAGGGATTCCAAGTCGTATTCGATTCGTTGTGCATCCCGTACGTACCTTCTGAATACGCGGCATGCATCACCGAAATACCGAAGACGAACGACACATCGGGAGACAAGGTGTACACGCAATTCACGCCCACACGCAGCGTCAGATCGGACAAGTAATTCGCACCTAAACCGCGATACGTATCCACATTTTCATTGGAAAGCACGAGGTACGAATTCACGCTGAATCCCTCAGCAGCCTTGCGGTTGTAACCCATTCGCACATTCGGGCTGAGGATTTCCTTGCCGTGTACAAACTTCTGCTGCACACCAACACTCACGCTGCAACTGGAAATCGGGTCGATAGCACGATCAAACCCCACCATAAAGGTGATGTTGTCGGAATTGTATCCGTAATCGCGCATATCGTTCTTATACGAAAGATTAATCTTGTAACTCAGCAGCTCAGAGGCACGGTAGTTCAGGCCAGCACCTGCGGTTACGTACTGACGGTCATCTGACTGATACTCCGTCTCGCTGTAAAGGATGCCACTATAACCGGCATTGATATTCCAGCTCCAGCGGCTATCAATTGACTGGCTGTAGGAATTATTGAACGACCAGTTGAAGCATTCGCCCTGGCGACGAGAAGCTGAAATACCTGAAGCATAATCAGGCTCAGGGCTATATGAAATATTCAGCGCTGCAGAATAAGAACTTCTCGAGTTAAAAGCATGCACAATCGAAGCGGTGAGACCGCAGTCTGCATATGTACGCTTACCGCTACTGGAACCATAACTCTCAATATCCTTGAAATAATGCGTAGCCCCAAGGTTGAACTGATAAGATATCTTATCTACAGACTCATAATCAGCAAACGTAGCATTCACGCCACCCTGCACAAACCCACTTGCCTCCTCATTGCTGTGGGAAGTACCAGGATTTGAATCATACCCCAGTTTGGCATAGACGCTATACTGAGCCACGTGAGACTCAGGCAGCCCGACCATCGGAGCCGTATCGTATAGAGAAATAGCACCCGCACCACTCGCGCAGAGAGCAGCCAATACAAGCTGTTTATAGAAGAAAGACCTCATATTAATCAGTTTACAGAGGAATTAGTTATTAGGAGATACAGGACCAGGCGTAGGAATCGCAGGATAGGGATCTTGCTCCGGTGTAGTGTTGGGCGCATTCGGCACAAAGCTCTCCAGCGCATCAGAGGAAACCCCGCTACCGGCAGAATGACCAGTAACCGTACCAGCCAACACCGCCTGAGCTACAGTACCCGCAACAGGCTGAGTCTGGGGCAGCGTATAAAGCGCAGCCAGCAGCTGATACCCAAGCGAATCCACAGCCACCGCCTCATAGCTGCCCGGATTATTGTTATATGCAGGAGCATTCCTGACAAAGCCATCCTCCAACTCGGGAGCAGCCAGCAGAACCGAGCGCAGAATCGCATACGTATCGGTAGCACTCCAGGAATCACGCTGCATCATCACAGCCTTGAACACATCTACTGCAGCATCAGGATTAGCCTTAACCGCCTCATAGACAGCCATGCAAAGAGCCTCAATCGACACATCCGAATCCTTTTGTGCCATCTTGGCAACCTGCGACACATCAGGCGCTGCTGCAGTAGCCACACCGGATAACATACCGGCAGCAAGAATTAGGGAAAGAATCTTTTTCATACGCGTAATCGATTAATCAAGAAGCGGGTAGCGGGAATCGAACCCGCATGATCAGCTTGGAAGGCTGGAGCTTTACCATTAAGCTATACCCGCGCTGTACGGGCGTATATTAGCACAGCCGCCCCATCCTGACAAGCACAATTTGTCATTTTCTTAAAAAAATCTAATTTCGCCTTGACACAAACACAGCTCCACGCTAGAATCTGCGCCACCAGCACATGCGGGCGTCGTTCAATGGTAGGACGCGTGCTTCCCAAGCATGAGACACGGGTTCGATTCCCGTCGCCCGTACTTCAAGAAACGGCAGAGACGCTAAAGCCTCTGCCGTTTTCTGCACCCGAAACACAACAATCGGCTTGACATTTCTCCGTAAGTTGTTTAACTTTTCCGAAAGATTCTATCAGATACCATGCCCAGGCCCAGCAGCCAGTACCGCCAGATGGAGCTCAACCCGCGTATTGCCGACGGGGAGATTCACTCGCCCGCGCGCGTACGACAGCAGGTAGAGCAGGCACGCCAGCAGGCAGAATACTACGAGGCACAGCGGCGGGAATTGGAAGAAAGCAACGAAAAGAAGGCCCTGTTTAACGACAATCTGAACGAAGTAGGCATGAAGCTGCACAATGCGGTGCAAAGGCTGGAGCGGGATCTTGAATCCATGGAACGGGAAACAGCCGAAGTTGCACAGGTGCATGAATGCCTGAACCGACACCTTCAGATACTTTCTGCCATGCAGCCCGAACACTGGAGCATGGAAGGCTTCAACGAACGGCTTCAAGAAGCCATACCCAAATTGGAGCGAGCCGCAAATGATTTTGAAGAAGCCTATAGCGGAGCCCCCCACTATCACCACACCAGGATATTCGAGCACAAACCTGGAATCGCCCCCCGGAGCAAAGCAGACTGGGCCAGCATCAAGATGCACATGACTCATGGGCTATTCTTCCACCTTCCTCTATTTCTGCTGCTACTGCTCACCTGGGGAGTCTATCTTATCTTCACTCATCTCTGAACTCCATACTGAACCATCATCATGGATCGTCTCCACGAACTCGAACTACGCCGCCGCAAACGCCAGGGGCACGCAAGCCCGCCTCCCAGCAGAACCCACCAGCGCCGATACCCGGCCAACACCCTGGGACCGCAGGAAGACGTAGTGGAACAGCGCCGAGGGATGCACCGCACCCACGTCTCCATCCCGGCGAGAGCCCCGCAGACGCGCAACATCCTGCTGGAGAACCTGCTGTTACTGGCAGTGCTGGCAGGTTCCATCTGGGGGCTCTATGCGCTGACCATCTATCTTCTCACCCACTCCTGATAACACCGCCATGGAAGCAAGCACTCTCATCGATGTAGCCTACATCGCAAAACTGGCTAAACTCGAACTCACCGCAGAAGAAACAGCCCGTTTTTCCGAAGACCTCAACCAGGTACTGGCCTATGTAACCCAGCTGGAGCAATGGGACACCACAGGAGTAGAGCCCATGTATCACCCCCTGCCCGTGTTTGATGCCCTGCGTGAGGACACCCCCGGCAGCAGCCTGAGCAACGAAGCAGCCCTCGCCAACGCCCCGGCGCAGGAAGACGGTCAGTTCCGCGTACCCAAAGTAGTAGAATCCGCACACTAACCCAGTTTCCCGAACCATGCTCAACGGAACCATCACCTACTGGCGCCAGCAGCTCACGAGCGGAGCCATCACCCCCACCGAACTCGTGCAGGAAATTGCCCGTTCCATGGAGGAGCGCAACCCTGACATCAATGCCTATCTCTCGTGGGATACCGAAGCAGCCCTGGCCGCAGCCGCCCAGGCAGACCTCAGCAAACCACTTGGAGGCATCCCCATAGCCGTCAAAGACAACATCGCCATACTGGGCCAGCCGACCCGCTGCGCCTCGCGCATGCTCGAAAACTTCATCTCGCCCTACGATGCCACCGCTGTTGCGCGCCTGAACGCCGCCGGTGCCATCCCCTTCGGCCGCACCAATATGGATGAATTCGCCATGGGTTCCTACGGGCAGAACTCCGCTTTTGGAGACACCCAGAACCCTGCCGCACCCGGCCATGTACCGGGTGGTTCCTCCAGCGGTTCTGCCGCCGCCGTAGCAGGAGGCATGGCCATTGCCGCACTCGGGTCCGACACCGGCGGTTCCATCCGCCAACCCGCATCACATTGCGGCGTCGTCGGCATCAAACCTACTTATGGCCGAGTCTCGCGCTATGGACTAGTGGCCTTCGCCTCCTCGCTCGACCAGATAGGCCCCATTACGCAGAACGTCGAAGATGCAGCCCTCATCCTGAATGCCATCTGCGGACACGACAGCAAAGACTCCACCTCCTCCCGCGAGCCGGTGGAAGACTTCACCGCCGGGCTGGGCAAAGACATCAAAGGACTGCGCATTGGCCTGCCCAAGGAATACCTCACCAGCGGCAACAGCCCCGCCGTCGCTACTGCCCTGCAGCAAAGCGTGCAGAAACTCACCGAACTCGGTGCCGAGATTGTGGAAATCTCCCTCCCGCATGCCGAAGCAGTCGTAGCAGCCTACTACATCATCGCCTGTGCCGAAGCCTCCTCCAATCTCTCACGCTTCGATGGCATCCGCTACGGCTACCGCGCCGCCGGCACCAACGGACTGGACGACCTCTACAGCAAAACCCGCGAAACAGGCTTCGGCCCGGAAGTGAAGCGCCGCATCATCCTCGGCACCTATGTACTCTCCAGCGGATTCTACGATGCCTACTACGCCAAGGCACAAAAGGTACGTTCCCTCGTAGCAGGCGACTTTGCAGCAGCCTTCGGGCAGGTCGACCTCATCCTGGGGCCGGTGGCCCCCACCAGCGCCCCGCGCCTGCACGATGACAGCATGACCCCGCTCCAGACCTACCTGGCCGATATCTACACCATCCCGGCCAACCGGGCAGGCCTTCCCGGCATCTCCATCCCCTGCCCCGTAGCAGAAGGGCAGCATCCCGTCGGCATCCAGTTGCTGGCTCCGCACTTTGCCGAAACCCGCCTGCTGCAAGCCGCCGCCGCCCTGGAAAAAGCATTCAGCTAAGCACCGCTCGCGATGGAAACGCCCGTCTACCTCAGCATCGCCGGCTCCGACTGTTCGGCCGGAGCCGGGCTGCAAGCCGACCTCAAAACAGGCTTTGCCCTGGGCTGCTACCCCCTCACCGCCGTCACCTGCGTGGTGAGCGAAGTCCCCGGGCTGGTAGAAGGTATCGTCGCCATGGAGCCAGACTTTGTCGCCTCACAGATAGACATCTGCCTGCGAAGCTTCCCGGTGCGCGCCATCAAGACCGGCATGCTCTACTCACCGGAAATCGTGCGCGCCACGGTGAAAGCCCTGAAAAACTTTCAAGGCCCCATCATCGTCGACCCGGTCATGATAGCTACTGCGGGCGAAGCCCTCATCCTGCAGGAAGCCATTGCTGTATACGAAGAAGTCCTCATCCCCCGCACCACCCTGCTCACCCCCAATGGCGATGAACTCGCCAAGCTGGCCGGCACCGAGCCCATCTCCACCGTCGAAGCTCTCGAAAGCGCCGCCAACATGCTCTGCGCGCGCTACAACTGCGCCATTCTGGCCAAAGGCGGGCATGTAGGCGGGAGCACCTGCACCGACCTCCTCGTGCAACCCGGCAAAGCCACCCTGCGCTGGAGCCACCCGCGCACCGAAGGCATCTCCACGCATGGCACCGGCTGCACCCTCTCCAGCGCCATCACAGCCTTCCTGGCCAAAGGCCAGCCACTCGAACAAGCCGTCGCAAGCGGTCTCAACTACATCACCCGCGCCATTGCCACCTCCCACAAACTCGGCCAGCAATTTGCGGTGAATCACAGTCTTTGAATATCAGCAGCAATCTGCGCACGCAATTCCTCGATGGAAGCGAACTTGCGCTCCGGGCGCAGGAAACGGCGCAACTGCACCACCAGCCTGTGGTCGTAGAGATTCCCCTGCCAGCCCAGCAAGTGAGTCTCCAGGCGCATCACCTTCCGCTGCTCCACAATCGTGGGGCGCAGCCCCAGGTTCGCAATACCACGGCAAGCAGCACCCTCCACCGACACCTGCACCTCATAAACTCCGGCTGGCGGCAGCACCGTCTGCGGATGCACCCGCATGTTCGCCGTCGGGAAACCAAGCTGGCGAGCCAGCCGCTGCCCCGGCTCCACCACACCGGCAATTTCAAAAGGATGCCCCAGCATCTCCACCGCCAGCGGTAAATCACCAGTCACCAGCGCCTCACGAATGCGGCTGGAGCATACCCGCTCCCCCCGCAGCAACAACATATCCTGCACACACGCCCGCACCCCATACTCTGCCGCATACCGCTCCACAAAAGCTGCATCACCCACCCCGCCCTTGCCAAAATGCCAGTTGCGACCCACCGAAATACCCGCCATAGGACAAGCCTGACGCAGCGCATCCAGGAAATTCTGCGGCTCCATGGCCGCCAGTTCCCGGGTAAAGGGCAACTCCAGCAGCACCTGCACCCCCAGCTCTGCCAATAAAGAGCGTTTCTGCCCGAAATCCGGGGTAATCAGTTTCGGCTGTTTCTGCGGAGCCAGCAGTGCAAGAGGATGCTCCGCAAACGTCAACACCCCGCGCAGAGCCCCGGGTGTATCGGCCGATTCAATCACCCGCCGATGCCCCCGATGCACCCCGTCAAAAAAGCCCATTGCCCAGTGAACCGGCAGGTTCAGGGCAGCAAGCTCATCCAGGGAATGCAGCACCTTCATCATCTCACGCGCGGTCAGCCAGCACCTTTTCCACCGGCAGCAGACGCGCCAGCAACTCCTCGCGAGTGGCAGCCTTCAGTACAGGCACCTCCACCGCCTCCGAAATATCAAACGCCCCGCTGCGGATGCGGCGCAGCGCCGTCAGATGCGCCCCGCAACCCAGCCGCTGGCCAATATCGTGCGCATACGTCCGCACATAGAACCCCTTGGAGCAATGCACCCGGAAATCCACCTCAGCCGCAGCCAGGTCAATGCGGGTAATCTCATAATCCAGCACCTGCACATGGCGAGCCTTGCGCTCCACCTCCTTGCCCTTGCGGGCCAGCTTATAGCAAGGCACCCCGTTAATCTTCACGGCAGAATACATGGGCGGCACCTGGTCAAACTCCCCGTGGAAATACTCGAAAGCCGCTCGCACCGCCTCCTCGGTGATACCCTCCGTCGATTTCACAGCCACCACCTCACCATCGGCATCCTGGCTGTTGGTCTCCACCCCCAGCTTCATCGTGGCAGTATATACCTTATCCTCGCACATCAGAAGGTCCTGCATCTTCGTAGCCTTTCCCACCACCACAATCAGCATCCCCGTCGCCATGGGATCCAGCGTGCCGCAATGCCCCACCTTCTTCGTCTGCAAAATCCGGCGGCAGAGTGCCACTGCATTATGAGATGTAAAACCGGGGTCTTTATCCACCAGCAGCACCCCGCTCGGAGCCAGCTCCTCACTCATACGGCAAACTCCTTTCTGATAGCCTCCAGCACCTGCTCGCGGCAATGCTCCAGCCCCCCACGCATGCGGATACCGGAAGCCATGGCATGGCCACCACCGCCAAATTGCTCTGCAATCGCCGCCACGCTGATGCCAGGGTCCTTGCTGCGCAGCGACACGCGGATGCGACCATCCTCCAAATCCTCAAAAATCGCTGCCACACGCACCCCCTGCAACACCCGCACCACATCCACCAGATCCTTCGTATCCTCCAGACTGACCGCCAGCTCTGCCTTGCGGCCCGCCGGCATCGAATAATGCGCCAGCATGCCATCTGCCTCCACCACCATATGATTCAGCACCTCCCGCTGCATCAGGAGCGAGGTATAAGGCACCTCCTGGTACACGCGGCGATTCACATCGGCCACATCCACCCCGGCCTCCAGCAACTCAGCGGCCGCATGCATCACCTCAGGCGTCGTGCTGCCATACTGGAACGACCCCGTATCCGTGCTGATACCCACATAAAGCGCATCAGCCATCGCCTTATTCAGGGAAATCCCCCAGGCCTTCAGCATCTTGAACAGAACAAAGGCGCAAGCCGCCGTCTCCGGTTCAATCACCTGCATGTGACCATAGCGCGAATTCGAGCCATGGTGGTCGATATTCACAATCAGCGGGAAATCAGCCAACTGCACCTGGGTCCTGTCTCCCAGGCGCTTCCAGTCCCCGGTATCCACACAAATCAGCATCTCCAGATCCGCTGGCACCTCCTGCGGCAGGGGCGCAATCAACTCTGCCCCCTCCAGGAACGCGTAGCGGACCGGCACTCCATCCTCATTCCACAAATACACCTTCTTGCCCATGGCCTGCAGTGCCAGCCCCAGCGCCAGCGTAGAACCGACAGCATCGCCATCGGGCCGGAAATGCGATGTCACAGCAATCGTGCTGCACTGCTGAATACGGGAATAAAGTTGCTCGTACATGCGGAGCTATAATAGCCTGTTTTACCGTCCAGGTCAACACCAATGGGAATCCAGAACGCAGAATGAAAAATGCAGAATATGCAGCTTGCGCAACCGCGCTTCTCATTCAGCCCTCTGCGTTCTGCGTTCTGAAATCTGCATACGTTGCCCTTGAAGCAACGCCATGGTGCGCGGCACATAGCGGGAAAGCAGGCGCGCGAGCAGCACCAGCAGCGGCAGCACCAGCAACGGCACCCACACATTCCATCCCCAGCGTAAATCCTTCCACTGGTAAAGCGGCGAAAGCAGATACGAATGGCCGGCATAAATGAACAGCATCCACCGCCCGCAGGAAGCCAGCCCACCCGCCACGCGCGGCAACAGCCCGGCCAGCGCCACCCCTACGAGCAGGAACAAGGTCATGAACGACAGATTCCAGAGCGGCAGATTGCAATGCCGCCAGGACAAATCAGCCCAGTCGGCCCATTCCTCCAGCCCCTCCGGCTGCAAGAAGACACCCACCACCACCAGCAGAAGCACCCACCAATTCTTCCACAAGTAACGCTGCACAGCCTCCAACGGTGCCACTCTGGCGCTGAACCCCAGCATAAAAATCCACAAATAATCAAAGCGCACACTCAGGTGCTGCGAAGGCGAAGTCGTGTAACTGCACAAGGCCAGAAACACCACCAGCACCCAGGCGTACCGGGGCAGCAGGCGCAGAGCCAGCAGCAAAGCCGCCACCAGCTGGTATGCCACCAGAGTCTTCAAAAACCACAGCGGCGTATTATACGCTGCCACGCCCCAGCCCACAGCGCGTTGCCAGCAGATATCAGTATATGGTTTGAACACCAGCAGGAACAGCAAACTCAGCAGCGACCACAGTCCCCAGGCCAGGGCCAGCCGACCGGTGCGGCGCAGCACCTGCCCTGCCGAGCGAGGCAGGAAATACCCCGCCAGCAGGAAAAACAAGGCGATTCCACCGCCCACCACCTTGCCCACCCACGAAGGTGCAGCATCTGCATGCAGCCAGATGATGAAGAACATCGCCAGCGTGCGGGTACAATCCACCCAGTCTGCCCTGGAACCAGCCATACTCATTTGCTCACATTGCGCACCAGCGCGCAGGTCAGTTCAATGCAGGCCTCCAGGTCGCGGTCATCCAGAATTCCATTGTGCGAATGAATGTAGCGCACCGGCACCCCGAACACAATCGCCGGGCAACCATACCAATGCGGGTAACTGGCGGCAGCATCCGTTCCACCAGTTCGGCGCACCGTCGGCTGGCAGTCAATCTCTTCCCGCTCGGCAAGCCCCAGCACCATATCGACCAGCGCCGGCGGAGTGATATTAGTCGGGTCAAACAAACGCACCTGCACCCCCTTGCCCAGCACACCCTGGCGGCAGATTCCACTCTGCCCGAAAGTATCATCCGCAGGTGGTCCCTCCAGCACAATCGCCAGATCCGGGGTCTGCTCCAACGCGCGGGCGCCGCGGGTACCCACTTCCTCCTGCACCGTACCAATAGCCTGCAAGGTGCATTCCAACGGCTCACCCGCCAGGCGGCGCATCACCTCAATCATGCAGTAGACTCCGGCGCGGTTATCAAAAGCCTTCCCCATCCAACGGTGCGGAAGCTCCAGGGGCTGCAAGGTCACATCCGGTGTCACCGCGCAGCCGATGCGGATACCACAGGCCTCCACCTCCTCAGCGCTGGAAGCTCCAATATCAATGAAGAGCGATTCCGTCTCCATCACCTGCCGGCGCTGCCCCTCTGGCAGGAGGTGCGGCGGTCTCGTCCCTATCTGCCCGGGAATGCGGCGACCATCGCGCGTGTGCACCAGCACCCGCTGGCTGGGCAATGTATGATTCCACCAGCCACCCAGCGTCACTATCAGCAAGAAGCCATCTGGCGTAATCCCCTGCACCATGAACCCAACCTCATCCATATGCGCCAGGAGAGCCACCACAGGACCGCCAGCACCCCCCTTCAACTGGCAAACCAGATTACCCGAAACTGTCTCAGTTATATCACAGCAATCCTCCAGCTCCTGCGCGATAAGCTGGCGCACCTCATCCTCAAACCCGGAAGCCCCCGCAGCATTGCTGCAACGTTCAAGCAAATCTCTGTTCAGCATGAGGCTATTCTACACACTACCCCTCGCAGGAGCAAGCACAAATACCCGGAACTCCGGGCTATTCTGCACCAGAAGCAGACTGTGCGGCAGAAAGATTTTGCCGGGCTTTCCACTCAGCTTCCTCAATCTCACGCCGTGCCACCATTTCAGCCACGGGGTACTCCGGCTCCAGCTCCGGATAAATAACCACCCGGGTTCCATATTCCACAATATCAAACAGCATCGTGGAAACAACATGCGGCAGGCGGATGCAGCCATGCGATAACCGCTGACCAGCCTTCACCTTACCTGTATGCATCCCGATGCCGTCAAAGGTAAGACGCATCCAATTCGGCATCGGAGAACCCTCGAAGCGGCCGCCTTCCGGCACCGTCTCCGTAAAAGCATCGGCATTGGCATTGATGCAGCGCCCCTTGGCATCATACATCTTTCCGTAGCGGTTGGAAGCATACTCCTTCGACTTGAACCGCACGCGGTAGCGACCAGTAGGGGTGGGGTGCTTATCCACACCGGTTGAAACCGGCCAGTCTGCAGCCACCTTGTCCTTCACATACAGGCGGCCTCGCTGCTGCCTGAGGCTGATTACCACGATGCTGTTCTTATCAGCCTCAGCCAGGAGGTTTTTATCCATGTACATCTCCATCACCGTGGGGTAGGATTTGCACCCATTCACAAATTTCTCATAGGGGGTCCAACTGGACGATACGGCTGCCACCCGCGCAGGTGGCTGGTACTGCTGCTGGGTACACGATACCAGCAGCATGGCAAGCAAAGCCCCCGGCAGCACACAACAAACTTTTCTCATCGCGCGCATATCACTTGATTTCCACGGGAGTTCCCACGGGGGTATTATCAAAGAAAATCTTAGCCATCCGCTTGGGCAGGCGGATACAACCGTGGCTTTCCGGAGCCGAGGTCACAATACCCTCATGCATCCATATTCCACTCCAGGTCAACTGCATACCGCAAGTCATGGGAGCCCCCTGGTAAATTCCCCCGGGCGGCATAGGCTCACCCTTTGTATAATTGGCAATCAATGTGTTGCCATCGGCATCCACTACACTGCCATAAGTCGAGGAAATGTGGTCCTCGTCCTTATCCAGAATCGTGAATATCCCCTTGGGGGTATCCTTCCCGGCCTTGCCGGAAGATATCGTACTCCATCCCACCTGACGACCTGCGATATAATAATAAGCCTTCTGCAGATTCGTATCAATCACAATCCTGCGGGGGCCATCCAGCCCATAAGGAACATCCCACTGCCCCACACTCACCGATTCAGTCACATTCATCTTGTTTTTCGGGCGGGCAAAAGCATACCCGGCAGCCATCTGTGCCAATTCATCCGGCGAATGAAAGGACGGGACACACGAAGTCAGCGCCATCGCAGCGACAATGGGTAGAAAAATAAAATGTTTCATGATATCATGCAGTAATGCGGAATTGCATTCCGGTTCATCACTCGTAGCAGCAGAACCTCCGCAGTTATGCCCGCTTATACATCATTTGTCAAGCTCATTCCGGTCTCGGTTCAATATTTTGGCATCTGAGCACACACAAGTTGGGATATCATGACTTGCCAGGGTGCGGCTCTCATGCTAGCATGGTGGGCATGAAGCTTCAGCTGGCCCCCATGCAAGATGTCACCGACCTGGCATTCATGCGCACCCTCACGCGCATTGGTTCCTTGCCTGATACCTTCATCACTGCCTATTTCCGGAGCACCCCCACCACCTGTTCTCTGGCAGAACACAACTTACGCTGCATCGAGGAAAACGAAACGGGCATCCCCATCGTGGCGCAGCTGGCCGGCAGTGATGCCCCGGCCCTGCTGCGCGATGCCGCCATGCTGCTTCAGCTTCCCGGTGTGGCGGGTATCAACCTGAATGCCGGCTGCCCCTCCCCCCTGGTGAACCGGCACGGAGCCGGAGCCGGGCTCCTGCGCGACCTCCCCCGTTTCCGCGATATTCTCCTGCGGCTGCGTGAAAAGCTCCCCAGCGGGCAATTCAGCGTCAAATGCCGCCTGGGCTGGGACGATGCTGAAAGCGAATTCCCCCGCATCCTGGAGTGCCTGACCGCAGCCACCCCCGATGAAGTCGGCATTCACGCGCGCACCCGGAAGCAGCTCTACGGCGGCACCCCGGACTTCCGGCATGTGCGACAGGCCGTGGGGGTCCTGGAGTGCCCCGTGCTAGCCAATGGAGACATTGCCTCCCCTGCACAGGCTGCCGGATGCCTCCATCTGACCGGTGCCGCCGGGCTCATGATCGGACGCGGAGCCGTGCGCAATCCCTATCTTTTCCGGCAGCTGCGCGGCGGGCAAGCCCCCACGGCAGAAGAAATGAAGCAGTACTACAGCATCCTCATCGAAGAAACCGGGCGGATCCTGCTGCACAAGCGCACCGAAAAAGGCCACTGCAACCGCATGAAGAAATACCTGGCCTTCTGCTATGGAGACTTCAGCCCGGAGCAGGAATACCGCCTGCGCCGCTGCACCAGCATCGCCGATATGGAGCGCATCCTGGTTTCCTAGCGCGGGCAAGAAGAAAAGCTTGCGCGTGTGACGGCATTCGTGTAGAATGAGCCCCGTTATGTTACAGGCAGGTATTGTAGGACTCCCGAACGTAGGCAAATCCACCCTTTTCAACGCAGTCACCCGCTCCCGCAAGGCTGAGGCAGCCAACTATCCCTTCTGCACCATCGACCCGAATGTGGGCATGGTCGAAGTGCCGGATGCACGCCTGGCCGTGCTGGCTGAAATGAGCAAGAGCGAGCGCATTGTCCCCGCAGCCATTGAGTTTGTCGATATTGCAGGGCTGGTCAAAGGTGCAGCCGAAGGTGCCGGTCTTGGTAACAAGTTCCTTTCCAATATCCGCGAGACTGATGCCATCGTCCAGGTGGTACGCTGCTTTGAAAACGATGACATCATCCACGAACTCGGCTCCGTGGACCCGGTGCGTGATATCGAAATCATCAATGCCGAGCTCATCCTCGCCGACCTTGCCGCCATGGAGAAGCGCAAGGAAAGCCGCATCAAGAAAGCACGCGGTGGCGATAAGGAAGCCAAGGCCGAAGTCGCACTCATCGAAAAACTCCTCCCGCATCTGGATGCCGGCAACCCGGCTATCACCCTGGAGCTCAGCGATGACGAGCGCAAGCTCCTGCACACCTTCTTCCTGCTCTCTGATAAGAAGAGCATCTTTGCCTGCAACGTCAGCGAAGAAGAGCTGGCCGATGCCGTCAAGGACCCGGACTCCCACCCCTACGTCTCTGCCGTTCGCAAATATGTGGCAGAACACCACCATGCGGAAGCCATCGTCATCTCCGCCCGCATTGAGGAAGAACTCTCGGAGCTCGATCCCGCTGAAGCCCGCGAGTACCTCAATGATATCGGCGTGGAAGATTCCGGTGTGAGCGACCTCATCCGCTCCGTCTACCACCTGCTCGGCCTCCGCACCTACCTCACCACCGGGGTGAAGGAAACCAAAGCCTGGACCATCCACGCCGGGGATAAGGCCCCCCGGGCAGCGGGTGTCATCCACACCGACTTTGAGCGTGGCTTCATCGCAGCCCAGGTCGTTGCCTACGAAGACCTGGTAGCCGCAGGCTCCCTCGCCAAGGCCAAGGAGCAAGCCAAACTCCGCATCGAAGGCAAGGAATATGTGGTGCAGGATGGCGATGTAGTCGAATTCCGCTTCAACGTCTCCAAATAACAAGCCTTGGAACCCGCTGGAGGAATTGCAGACTTTGCAATCCCCCTCCCAGGGACACGATTAAGCCCCGTTCCGAGTTCCGGAACGGGGCTTGTGAAATTCTTTTTCAGAACATATCAGATACGTTCCACAAACAGGACAGAATCGGTACGATCAATCTCTTCCTCGCTTTCCTGAGTTACGTTATTTGCAATAGCCTTAAAGGCGATTTTACCCTTCCAATGAATCGTTTGCTTATCGCCGTCGAAAACAAAGCTCATAGGCTCAGGGAACCACAGCTGCGTAATGGCATTATTGGTAGAAACAATACCACTCAGGATCTGATAGAAGGTTTTATTGTCCGACGGCTCCAGAGAATCAGGAGCGGCAGAGCCTTCAAGATAGACAACATCTGCACCCTTATCCTCGGAGGCCATGCGCACATCAGTCACATTAATCGTCATCTGAGAAACATTGCGACCAGCACCATCCATGATAAGCGCACTATAAGCAGTACCTTTCTGGCGCTCTACAAGGCGAACGCGATACGTGCTGGCCGGACCATTTGCCGAAATAGTGATACCCGAAAGGTTAGCAGCAGCGCCGCCGCCACCGCCACCACCACCGCAGGAGGTGAGAGTCAACCCGGTAACCAAGCCCAGAACAGCCGCCACAGTAAAGAGGAATTTTTTCATAATTCGTAAATAGTATTAATTTAAGGTGAAAGCCACGATGTCATCAGCCTTAGTGATGCTTAGTTTATCATGAGGCCGTTAGAAAGCAAGAAAAAAGTGATGCATTTTTGTTTTTGTATATAAAATACAGAAAGTCAATGTATTACTGTGTAAAAATTAAAAATTTTCTCAATATGAGAAGCAAAGGATGTCTTTCAGGCAATACAGAACGATATCATTTTTTTGACTCGTAATTTCTACCAAAATCACTCTGCAAGCATCGTAACGCCTTACCATCAGAACATTCATCATTCATGTCTACAGCATCACTAAGGCTGACAAGCTGAAAATTTGACCTGAACAACACGATATGAAAAAAATTCTTGTAGTACTAATGTCCCTTGCGGGTATGATTACTGGTCTGGCTCTCACCTCCTGCGGTGGTGGTGGCGGCGGCGGCAATGGTGGCGGCAACCTTTCCGGCACAACAATCGTAGCAAACGGTCCCGCAAGTGCCTACAAAATCAAGTTCGTAGAAAAACAAAAAAATCAAGCCTACGAGGCTACCATCTCAGACCAGTCCGGCTCACTGATTTCTGAGATGATTATCAATGTCTCTCGCGTAGAGTTTGGTAGTGAGGACGAATCAGCAAGCAGTATCACCTACCTGAAAGGTTCAACCGCGCCCACCTCACTCGTGAGCAACGATAACGCTGCGTTCTACCAGATTCTCACCGGCGTTGTATCTACCAACAATGCCATCACTCAGCTCTACTTTGCAGACCCCATGACCTTCATCTACGATGAGAAGGCAGGCACGCTTCACTGGAAGGGCAAAGTTAGCTTTACAGCTATAGCCAATAACGTGACACAGGAGGTTGAAACCGAGATTGACCGAGTAGACTACGTTTTGTACGTAACCAAGGAATAATACACCTCCGCAAGCTCTCTATAAAAAAGCAGAAGCGCCAGCGCTTCTGCTTTTTTATTCCAGGGTAAGAGGAATCCATGTCACAGTCGGTGTCGGAAATCATCCTGAAACCCGAGCGAGACGACAAACGCCACAAGGAGATCAATGCAGCTCTGCACATCGCGCATATCGGCCGTCTCGACCGGGCTGTGCATGTAACGCAAAGGAAGGGAGAAGCAGGTGGCAGGCACCCCGCTGCGGGAGCGGTAAACCTGGTCGGTATTGGTGCCGGTGGAGCGCCCCGTAGTCTCACGCTGCATGGGAATCTGCTTTTCAAAGGAAAGGAGTTCAAACCGGGCATTCAGGTTCGGATGGCAAACCGGGCCATAGCTGAGGCAGGCCCCCTGTCCCAGACGCACGTCGCCATAGCGTCCCTTATCCAGCCCGGGAGAATCGGTGGCATGGGTCACATCCAGGCAGATAGCGGCATCGGGCTGCAGGCGGAAGGCGAGCATGCCCGCGCCCACACAGCCGATTTCTTCCTGCACCGAATTGGCAAAGACCACATTCCAGGCGGGTTTGATTCCCTTTTCGGCCAGAGTGCGGGCCACCTCTGCCAGAATGAAGCCGCAGAGGCGGTCATCGAGCGCTCGGCAGACCAGGCGGCGGCCATCATGGAGCATGAGCGGGCCATCGCAATACACACCTACGCTACCGACGCGGAGGCCCAGAGCCTCGACCTCCTCGCGGGAATCGCAGCCGAAATCCACATACAGCTCGTGTAGTTTGGGGGCCTTTTCATCCCCCGCTCCACCGCGCAAATGAATGGCCGTATTGCCAGTGATGCCAATCACCTCACCATCCGTACCAATGAAACGGATACGGCGGCCGCGGGCAATGGCCACATCGCTCCCGCCCACGCGCTCCACGCGCGCAAAGCCGTTGTCATCAATATAGCGGATGGAAAAGCCGATTTCATCGGCGTGTGCATCGAGCATGAGGGTGGGGGCATTTTCCCCTTCAGCGCGCAGCAGCGCCCAGGTGGAGCCGTAGGCATCGCACTGCACCTCATCGGTGTAGGGCTTGATATAGGCAGCCCAGAGGCGCTGGGCATCCATCTCCAGCCCGGTGGGTGCCGGAGTTTCCAGATATTCGCTCAGGAATTCAGCAGATAGTTCGTTCATCGTCATTTCAGATTAAAAAAGCACCGGTGCCAGGCACCGGTGCTCAGGGGTTATAAGCTCACTCACATATTGGCATAGCCGATATCGCTGCGACGCTGGGAACCGTCGAAATCCACCTTGGCAGCCTCAGCATGAGCTCGGGTGCGGGCCTCTTCGAGCGTATCACCCTGGGCCACGATAGCCAGCACACGGCCACCAGCGGTGACCCAGCCTTCAGGGGTCAGCTTCGTGCCGCAATGGAAGACACGGGCGGCGCAATCCTCCAGCCCGGAGATGAGGTCGCCGCTGTGGGAAGATGCAGGGTACCCGGCGCTGGCCAGGATGCAGCAGATGCTCCACCCCTCGTTGAAGGAAATCAACCCGGGATCGAACTCACCCCTGGCCCCCTTGAGGCAGAAGGTGGCCAGGTCGCCCTGCAGCAGGGGCATCACCGCCTCGCACTCAGGATCACCAAAGCGGCAGTTGTACTCAATCACCTTGGGACCCTGCGGGGTGAGCATCAGCCCGAAATACAGGAACCCGCGGTAAGGCAGACCATCTGCCTGCAAACCGCGCACCGTAGGTGCCACAATCGTCTCCTCAATCGTGCGGAGCAGCTCCGGCGAGGCCAGCTGGCGGGAGGCCACTGCCCCCATACCGCCGGTATTGGGGCCGGCATCGCCCACTTCCAGGCGCTTGTAGTCACGCGCCGGGCAGAGAATCAGGTACTGGTCATCACAGATAGCACCGAAGATGGAAATTTCCGGACCGGTCAGGAACTCCTCCACCAGCAGGCGCCCCGCACCAAAGCGTTTCTGGATGAACACCTCGTTGAGGAAATCCTCCGCGCTGGCGGCATCCGGGCAGACCGCCACGCCCTTGCCAGCGGCCAGGCCGTCGAACTTCAGCACGGTCGGGTACTGGCCATTGATGGCGGCGATAGCGTCCTCGTAGCTCTCCACCGCGGTTGCCATGCCGGTGGGGATGTTGTGACGGAGCAGGAAATTCTTGGCAAATTCCTTGGAGGCCTCCAGCTGGGCGCTTTCTTTCTGCGGCCCCCAGCAGGGGATACCTGCAGCAGCGCAACGGTTGGCAAGGCCATCTTCCTTCACCAGGTAACTTTCTTCACCAGCTACGCAGAGGTCAATTTTATGATCCACCATCCATTGGATGAGGGCATCGAAACCATCGGCCTCGATACGCGTAGCGGTGCGGCAGATAGCATCGCTGCCCGGGAAAGTGAAGAGCTCGGGTTTGCACGGGCTAGCGGCCAGGGTCTCGACAAGAGCCTGCTCGCGCCCACCTTTTCCAATGACGGCTATTTTCATGCTGGAGCTATTCTAACACAACAATCCCAGCGGAGCAAGGCGAATATCTGCGCAAGAACAATCACGCCACATGCATCCCGAACTCTAGCAACACATAGATTGACTACTGAAGCCCCCCCGATACATGGGTTGCACCGTCCTTTACGCCGCGCGCTTGCGCAAGGCCAGACGCGGTTTCTTACCCCTCACGCGGCGTTTCTTGAATCGCGTATTGGCCATGCTGCGGCGCGACCATTTGTAGCGGCCGCCCCGGGCACGGTAGCGGTGCGTGGGTCGCAGACCATCTACCGGGAGCCGGGAAACCATCTCCTTCGGGATATAGATGCTGCCCTTGGTGTAATCCTTCTCAGCCTTGATGTAGGTTTCCTGCGTGCAACTTTCAATCGCCACCGGCATACCGCGGTGCACCCGGCCGAAGAGATCCACAATATCATTGCTCTTCATGCGGATGCATCCGTAGGAAGCAGGCTGGCCGATGTAGCGTTCCTCCGGAGTGCCGTGAATATAGATACGGCGGTGGTGAGTAGAGCGGTTATCGCTCTCCAGACCAGCGAGCTGAATCACCCGGGTCACCACCGGGTCGCGCCCGGCGGCATCCACATCGACCACCTCGCCAGTGGGGCGGCAGCCCTTGAATACCATACCGCTGGGCTGGCCATCGCCATTCTTCTGAGAAACCGCATGGATTCCCAGCGGTGTACGGTGACT
The DNA here is from genome assembly GCA_017517805.1 of Akkermansia sp. Classification (GTDB taxonomy): domain Bacteria; phylum Verrucomicrobiota; class Verrucomicrobiia; order Verrucomicrobiales; family Akkermansiaceae; genus Akkermansia. The sequence continues at coordinate 66,046 of JAFWYD010000008.1, read as the reverse complement.
GCCATTCTTATTGCCAATACCAAATTTGGACGAGCTGATGCTGTAATCCTTCACTTTCTTCCCGCCCTGGAACACCGTGAGCTTCTGGTCACTCAGCGTTACTGCCACACCATCGCGCACCACGGATCTCGGGGGAATATCCTCCGCATACAGCACCTTCTTTTCCTTGCGGAAGTGAGAACACGACACCAGCGCCGAGCACAGCAGCGCCAGGAGGCCAAAAACTGTCAGGCGACTCAGGTTCATCATACTCCGTCGAACAGGCAGATAGTCAGACTCAGGCATTGCGGGCAGCGCGGCGCTTCTGCACAGCACCGTCAATCAGGCGGGCAAAAGAGGAAATACTCGTGTAGAAGAAGCCGAGGAAGGGAGTCATGAGCACGAAGGTGAGGTAATCACCATGCATGAGGTTGATCGTCTCCACCGCTCCGAAGAATAAAGCAAAGCAAAGCTCAAGCACCGGCACCAGGATGGATTTGATAGCCTTATACCCCTTGGCGCGCTTCTCGATGGAGAGAGAGCCCTGCTTGGATTCACCAAACTTCGGAGTGCGCACAAACTCACTTTGCTGGCCAAAGACAGCCTCAAGCACCGCCTTGGCATTGTTCACCGCCATGCCGACACCCAGCGCCAGCAGCGGAATAATCAGCGGGAACACCATATACCAGCGACGAGGACGCACAATCAGCTCTGCCACAATATAGAACAGGCAGACTGATACCGTGGCAAAGAAGAAGAGGGTGAAGGTGAGCAGCATCATCTGCCACTGGTCCCAGGCCCACTCACCCGTGGGGGCCACCAAGCCGGTGCACACCGGCATCACCAAGAAGCAAAGGAGAATCAACGCCAGGTATGAGTAGTTGCAGGTCAGGTGCGTGGTGGCCTCCATCTTGGCCTTGAGGGGAGCATTGGAGCGCCAGATATCCCACAGCATCTTCTGGCAGACCTGGATGCAGCCCTTCGTCCAGCGGTGCTGCTGAGCCTTGAAACCATCCATATCCACCGGAAGCTCGGCAGGCGTTTCGTAATCATTCAGGTACACAAAACGCCAGCCCTTCATCTGGGCGCGGTAGGAAAGGTCCATATCCTCGGTGATGGTATCGTGCTCCCAGCCACCTGCATCGATAATGGTGCTCTTGCGCCACATACCGGCGGTACCATTGAAGGTGAAGAAGCGGCCCGAGCGGTTGCGGCAAGTCTGCTCCAGCGCGAAGTGACCATCCAGGAAAATACTCTGCAAACGAGTGAGCAGGTTGTAGTTGCGGTTGATATGAGCCCAGCGGGTCTGCACCACACCAATCTGCGGATCCGTGAAATAAGGCACACATACCTTCAGGATGTCCGGCTCCGGGCGGAAATCAGCATCCAGAATCAGCAGGAACTCACCCTTGGCCACGGCATCCGCCGCCTCCAGGGCACCCGCCTTGAACCCGGTGCGGTCCGTGCGGTGCAGGCACACAATATCAAAGCCCTGAGCCTTGTAATACTCCACCTGCTGGAGGCAGAGGTCGTAGGTATCATCGGTGGAATCATCCAGAATCTGGATCTCAAGCTTATCCTTCGGGTAATCAATGGCGGTCACCTTCTTCAACAGCCCTTCCACCACGAATTTCTCATTGAACATCGGCAGCTGAATCGTCACGACCGGCAGCTCATCCCACTGGGCCTTCGGCTGCGGCACATGCTTGCGATGCCGGATGTAGAGAAACACCATGAGCAGGCGGTGACAACCATACCCGGACATCCCTACAAGAACGAGGAAATAGGCAATAAGCCAGAAAAAATTGAACCAATACTGAGACGATTCCATATACTAATCTTCAGGGGTGATACTGATTACACGCGCGCGCTTCGCGCGCTGTCATTTTTGCGTCAGCATGCGAGCAGGGGCTTGACGCGGGGCGATAGTAATGTAAACTGGGTATTGAGTCAAGTCTAAATTAACCACTCTGCATTCGAGATGAAAATGCCACACCGCATCGTCGCCCTCCTCGCAGCACTCATCAGCCTGCCTGCCCTGCATGGTCAGGACTTCTCAGGATATAGCGAAGAAAACATCGAAACCTCCGGAGATACAATCCCGGAATTCACCGCCCAGGTAAGCGAAGACCGCCGCCCCGGCGAGGTCCCGGCCATGTTCCGCGATGATGCCCTGCTGGATGACTCGCACTCCAACCAGGAGCTGGGAATCAACGTCTACACGGCTCCCTCCATCAGCAAGATTTTTGCCCAGCTGGATAATCTGCCCGCCATTCCCGAAGAATACGTACTGCGCCGCCGCCCGGAGAGTCTCCCGCTGGATGCCGGTAAACTGGCGCTGGAGATGGGTTACCTGCTGGCCGATGGCTTCATTGCCGTGCGCTCCGGCCATATGAATGACATCAAACCCATCGCCCTTGACCTCTCCCGCTACGGCAAGGCCATTGGCGTGGGCGAAAAAATGAACGCCTACTCTGCCAGCCTGCTGGAGCATGCCGAAAAGGGGCAGCTGGAGGAATTCAAACGCATTCTGGCCTCCACCCAGGGTGCCGTGAACGAAGAGCTCACCGCCCTGCGCGACCCGGACCTGGCTCACCTGATTGCCCTCGGCGGCTGGATTCGCGCCCTGGAAGCCTCCGCAGTAGCCATTGAGAATAAGTTTGACCCGGCGCAGGCTAGTGTCATCTTCTACCCGGATGCTCCGGCCTATTTCAACGAAATCCTGCAAGGTCTGCACCCGCGCACAGCCAAGCGTCTCAAAGTGGAAGCCATGAGCGGACTCCTCAGCAAGCTGATTGAAGAGATGAGCCTTGCTGAGGGCACCCCCCTGACTCCGGATAAAGTCCGCACGATCAAAGAAACCACCTCACGCATTTCCACCATCGCCGTCGGCGAAGGATATGAGCACTGATACCCGCAGCCTCCCTGTCTATGCGCCGCTGGAACTGCGGCTCATCATGTCGGGCGTGCAAGCCATGCGCCGCCCCAGACCGGTGTACCGCTCCATCTTCCGTATCAGCATCTGCAACACAGGCCAGCACCCGGTGCGGCTCATGGGCCGCAAGTGGATTCTCCGCGAGCGCAACGGCAACACCCGGATTGTGGAAGCAGCCAGAATCTTCAACGAAAGCCCACTACTCGGCCCTGGCGATGTCTTTGCCTGCAGCGGCACCCAGGAGTTCGACACTCCCCCCGTGGCCATGGAACTGCGCCTGTTCGGCACCGATGAATTCGGCACGCCGTTCATCTCCGAGCCTCTCCGTTTCCCCAAAAGCTGTTTCCAGCACTGACAAGCGGCTGCCCCGCGAGTGCGAGATGAGGCAAAAAGCCACGATTCTCAATTGACACCGCCATGCAGCCGGTGTATCATCGCCACCAGACATGAACACCTACAAAATTGCCGTTCTGGCGGGCGATGGTATCGGCCCGGAAGTAATGACTGAAGCCCTGCGTGTGCTCGATGTAGTGGAAGCCAAATTCGGGTTCACAACCCAGCGCACCGAATGCTATGTGGGCGGTGCCGGTATCGACAACTGCGGCAAGGCGCTGCCGGCTGAGACGCTGGCTGCCTGCGAGGCAGCAGATGCCATTCTTTTCGGCTCTGTAGGTGGCCCCAAATGGGATACTCTGCCCCCGGATGAACGCCCGGAGCGAGGTGCACTTCTACCCCTCAGAAAACATTTCTCCCTGTTTGCCAACCTGCGTCCCGGTATCTGCCTGCCGGAGCTGGTGGATGCCTCCCCGGTGAAGAATTCGCTCATTCCCGGCGGTTTCGATATTCTCTGCGTGCGCGAACTTACTGGCGGCATGTATTTTGGCGAACCCAAATTCTACGGCGAGCGCGATGGCGAAATCATTGGCCTGGATACACTCATCTACAAGAAGAGCGAGGTAGAGCGCATCGCCCGCGTGGCTTTCGAGGCCGCGCGCGGCCGCAACAAGAAGCTTTGCAGCGTGGATAAGGCCAACGTGCTGGCTTCCTCTGTGATGTGGCGCGAAGTGATGAACACCATCGCTGCTGAATATCCGGATGTAGAGCTCACTCACATGTATGTGGATAATGCCGCCATGCAGCTGGTGCGTAATCCCAGGCAGTTCGATGTGATGGTCACCGAAAATACCTTCGGCGATATCCTCACCGATGAAATGGCCATCGTCTGCGGTTCCCTGGGGATGTTGCCCAGCGCCTCCCTCAGCCACGGCACCAACACCTTCTTCGGCCTGTATGAACCCTCTGGCGGCTCTGCTCCCGATATCGCCGGCAAGGGCATTGCCAACCCGATTGCCCAGATTCTTTCCATGGCCATGCTCCTGCGCTACACCTGCAAGGAAACCGCCGCTGCCGATGCCGTAGATGCCGCCGTGCGCCAGGTCATTGCCGCCGGCTACCGCACCGGCGACCTCGCCACCGGCGCCGAGGGCGAAATCCGCGTTGGAACCCGTGGCATGGGCGATGCTATCATTTCCGCTCTTGAAAATTAACTTATTTTTCAATTTTTTGCAGATTTTTCTTGTAATTATTCTAAAATAGCATATACTACAGCCATGACAACAATCGACAACCTCAAGACCGCTATCATCGGTGAAAGCACCGCCAGCGCCAAGTACGCAGCCTATGCCACCCGCGCTGCCCAGGAGGGCTACCCGCTCATTGAAAAGCTCTTCGCTGCAGCCAGCCGTGCCGAGCGCATCCACGCCACGAACCACAACAAAGTGCTGGTCAAGATGGGTGAGGCCCCCATCGACCTGGAGATGCACATCGAGGTGGGCAACACCATCGAGAACCTGAAAGCCGCCATTGCCGGCGAGACCTACGAGTTCACCGAGATGTATCCGCCCATGATTGCGCTGGCACAGGAGGAAGGCAACACCGATGCCGTGCGCAGTTTCACCTGGGCCAACGAAGCCGAGAAGGAATACGCCGACCTGTACAGCAAGGCCCTCGCCCAGCTGGAAGCCGGAGAAAAGCTCGACCTGCCCGCCAAGTACTACATCTGCCCGCTTTGCGGCGATACCTTTGCTGAAGGCACCGAGCCCGACCGCTGCCCGCTCTGCAATTTCCCGAAGGCTAAGTATATCGAGATCTGAATCACGCGCCATCAGGCGCGTTTTCACCCTTCATTTTTCACTCGCCCGCGCATGCGGGCGTTTTCATTCTATGTTCGCCTCTTATCCTGGAAACTCGCGTCCGCGTCAAAAGTGATAGATGAAAGATGAAAAATGAAAGGTGAAAGATGAAAACATCCGCGTGCCGCGGATGTGAGATCCTCACGCGCCATCAGGCGCGTTTTCACCCTTCATTTTTCACACGCCCGCGCATGCGGGCGTTTTCATTCTATGTTTGTCTCTTATCCTGGAAACTCGCGTCCGCGTGAAAAGTGATAGATGAAAGGTGAAAGATGAAAGGTGAAAGGTGAAAGATGAAAACATCCGCGTGCCGCGGATGTGAGATCCTCACGCGCCATCAGGCGCGTTTTCACCCTTCATTTTTCACTCGCCCGCGTCTGCGGGCGTTTTCATTCTATGTTTGTCTCTTATCCTGGAAACTCGCGTCCGCGTGAAAAATGATAGATGAAAGATGCAAGGTGATAGGTGAAAGGTGAAAGGTGAAAACATCCGCGTGCCGCGGATGTGAGATGATTAATCCCCCCTCACGCGCCATCAGGCGCGTTTTCATTCTATGTTCATGTCATTTTTACATAGACATCAGTATCTTAATCCCTTACAATCGAGATTGTGCCAGAGAACCATTTAATGACAGAATCCATGAACTTCGCCATAGCGACTGTTCTGACTCTTGATACGGTAGAAAAACGGGGTGTACTCAAAAACCAGTTACTCCGGTCATCTACTAGTATCGGGGCAAACATCCGTGAAGCACAATACGCCAGTAGCAGGGCTGACTTCATTGCAAAATTACAAATTGCCCTCAAAGAAAGCAATGAAAGCGAATACTGGCTCGAACTGATGGCAAATACTCAGTCGTTGGAGCCGGATAAAGCCGAAACACTACTGAATACTTGCCGACGAATTAGATTCATGTTGATTCGCTCCATCAAAACAGCAAAAGAAAATGCTTAATTTACTTTTTTTCACTCGCGCAGCCAGGCTTGTTTTCACTTCCTTTCCCCCTTTGGAATAAAAACTCGCATTCGCGTGAAAGGTGAAGGATGAAAGATGAAAGATGAAAACATCCGCGTGCCGCGGATGTGAGATGAATAGAAACCTTACTGCACCGTGGTGCGGTACTCTGCGCTACGCAAAATTGCCTTGGCCTCGCCCAGCAGGAAGAAGGAGCCGCAGATAAGGGTGCCGGCAGGCATATCTACCAGGCATTCCTCCAAGGTGGAAGGGGTGGTGATGGGCGCGGTGGATGCAGCGTGCACCTTGGCGGCCATTTCTACCGGGGAAAGGATGCGAGGGGACTGCACCGGGGGCAGCACCCATTCGCCCACGATGGGGGAAAGAAGCTCCAGCACCTCATCCAGTGCCTTATCAGCCGAGCCGGCGTAGATGCAGCGGGCTTTGAGGTCGCCGTAGGTTTCTCGCCAGGTGCGGGTGAGTACCTGCATGGCGTGCGGGTTGTGCGCGCCGTCCATGATGATGCCTGGCAGCACTTCCTCGAAACGCCCGGGCCAGCGTACCTCGGCCAGGCCGCGGGCTTCTTCCTCAGCGCTGCACAGGAAATGTGGCAGAGCTCGCAGGGCAGCCAGGGCCAGGGCAGCATTGCGCCGCTGGTGGGCACCTTTCAAACCCAGCGGCAGGTCGCATTCGGTAGAAACAATACGGCAATAAGTATCCATGCGCTGCGCAGCCTCGTGAATGGCACGCATGGCCTCCGGTTCCTGCGGTGCCGAAACAGCCGGACGATGCCAGGCCAGGATGGCGGCTTTTTCTCCGGCCACCTCATAGAGTGTTTCACCTAAGTACTGGGTGTGATCCAGCCCGATGGGGGCGAGTACCGCCACATCCTTCGGTACGGCGTTGGTGGCATCGAGCCGCCCGCCCATGCCGGTTTCCAGGATGATAAGCTCTACCCCCTGCTCCGCAAACCACAGCATGGCCACGGCCAGCACCAGCTCAAAGAACGTGGGGCACGGGTCCCAATCCTGCACAATGGAACGCACTTTGTTGATAAGCCGCGCAGCATCCGCATCCGGGATGTTCTGGCCGTTCACGCGGATACGCTCGCTGAATTCCACAAGATGCGGCGAAGTGAAAAGCCCGGTCTTATACCCGGCAGCGCGGGCCACGCTCTCGCAGAACGCGCAGGTGCTGCCCTTGCCGTTCGTGCCAGCCACATGGATGACCTGCGCCCGGGGATACAGCACCCCGCAGGCCGCGAGTAGACGAGTCACACCCTCCAGCCCAAGCTTGATGCCGAAAGCCTGCGTGGAATACAACCAATCCAGGGAATTGACTAATGACGATTGACGATTGACAATTGATTGGGGCATACGAAAGCTTATTTTAAGTTGTTGCGGGCAGTGATGGCACTGGCGGTCATGATATTGCGAAGCTCAGCCGCCTCTTGTTGCAAGGGGATGAGGCGAGCAACCCTCCGACCAAAGTCCAGAGTCCGATGCTGCAAATCCCGCGCCTTCATACCCAATCGTCAATCGTCAATTGTCAATCGTCAATACCTGTACGCTTCTGCCTTATAGGGGCCTTCGACGGGAACGCCGATATAATCAGCCTGCTTCTGGGTGAGGGTGGTGAGGCGCACGCCCAGCTTGGCCAGGTGAAGGCGGGCCACCTCTTCGTCCAGCTTCTTGGGCAGCACGGTCACGGAGGGTTTGGCTGTTTCGCGCTCCTGCCACAGGGCAATCTGGGCCAGCACCTGGTTGGTGTAGCTGTTGCTCATCACAAAGGAAGCATGGCCCGTGGCACAGCCCAGATTCACCAGGCGGCCTTCGGCCAGCAGGTAGAGGCTGTGGCCATCCGGGAAGGTGTATTTATCCACCTGGGGCTTGATGTTGGTGCAGACAATGCCGGGATAGGCCTGCAGGCGGGCCACCTGGATCTCGTTGTCGAAGTGGCCGATGTTGCAGACGATAGCCTGGTCCTTTATCTTCTCCATGTGCTCCAGGGTGATGATGTCGCAGTTGCCCGTGGTGGTCACATAGATATCGGCCATGCCGAGGGTATCCTCCACCGTCAGAACGCGGTAGCCTTCCATGGCTGCCTGCAAGGCGCAGATGGGATCCACCTCGGTCACGATGACCTGGGCACCCAGCCCGCGCAGCGCCTGGGCGCAGCCTTTGCCCACATCACCATAACCGCAGATAACCGCCACCTTGCCGGCAATCATCACGTCGGTAGCGCGCTTGATACCGTCCGTCAGGCTTTCGCGGCAGCCGTACAGGTTATCAAACTTGCTTTTGGTCACAGAATCGTTCACATTGATGGCAGGCACCAGCAGGCGACCATCGCGTTCCATCTGGTAGAGACGGTGCACGCCTGTGGTCGTCTCCTCGGAAACACCCTTCCACTCCGGTAGCCAGCGGTGGAATACACCGGGCTGCTCAGCAGCAATGCGCTTCAGCAGGGCCTTGATGACACCTTCCTCCTCGCTGCCGGAGGGTGTATTCACCCAATCGGAGCCTTCCTCCATCTCGTAACCGCGGTGCAGCAGCAGGGTCACATCGCCGCCGTCATCCACCACCAGCTGCGGGCCAAGGCCATCGCGGTGGCTCAGCGCCGCCCAGGTGCAATCCCAGTATTCGGTGAGCGTCTCGCCTTTCCAGGCAAACACCGGCACGCCCGTGGCCGCAATGGCAGCAGCGGCGTGGTCCTGCGTGGAGAAGATATTGCAGCTGGCCCAGCGCACCTCGGCACCCAGCGCCACCAGCGTTTCAATGAGCACAGCAGTCTGAATCGTCATGTGCAGCGAACCGGTGATACGCACCCCGGCCAGCGGCTTCTGCTCGCCATATTTCTCACGGCAAGCCATGAGCCCCGGCATCTCGTATTCCGAAACGGCAATCTCCTTGCGTCCCCAATCCTTCAGGGTGATATCTGCCACTTTGTAATCTGCTGTCGCTGTCATATCGGCGGCGAGTTTACCGCGAATCCCCCGCAGAGTCAATGCTATTTATGCAGGGTTCCCAGGTGGTTTTATCATCTCTTTAGACTTGAAAATATCAAAAAAACGTGTTAGGATGCGACGTGATGAAACGCATCTATACACTGATGACGGGTCTGCTGGCCCTTGCGGCATGCTGCACGCAGGAGGCCCAGGCCGACCGCTATTCGGACTACTGGTTACCGGAAAACATGGCCAAGCGCCAATGCGCTTCGGTGCATCTGGGCTACGGCCCCGCTATGCCAGCCCACACCGCCGCCTACCAGGAAGCCGTGATTGAAAAGAGCGCTCCCGGTACCTACTTTGCCTGCAACAACTTCGGCTGCGGCTATATCGGTGTGCAGGAACTGGGTCATAAGGACAAGGACGGCAAGCCCGTGCGCGTGGCTATTTTCTCTATCTGGGATGCCAAGGACTCCGGCGATAACCCCCATGCCGCGCCCGAGGAAGAACGTGCCAAACTGGTGCAGAAGGGCGAATATGTGACTACCCGCCGCTTCGGTGGCGAGGGAACCGGCGGCAATTCCATGCGCCCCTTCAACTGGAAGGAAGGCGATGTGATCAAGACGCTGGTGGTGGAGCACGCGGATGGCCCCGATTTCCGCCAGATTGCCGGCTACATCTTTGACCCCGCTGAAAACAAGTGGATGCTCATGAGCTGCTGGCGTATCCAGGCCCTGCGCCGAGGACTGGGCGGCGGCTGCGGCTTCGTGGAGGACTTCAAGCGCGATGTGGAATCCAAGCAGTATGAGCGCCGCGCCACCTTTGGTCCCGCCCTGCGCTGGGACGGTAAGCAATGGCACGCCGCCACGCAGTTCCGCTTCACCCGCGATGGCAACCCGCTCAAGGAAATCAACTGCCGCTTCGACCCGAAGCGTGGTTACTACTCCCTGGCCACCGGCGGCAACATCAAGGAAGAAGCCGATTTCCCGGTGTTCACCTCCAAGCCCCTGCCCCAGCAGCCCGCCGCAGTACCCACTCCCGGCGAAGATATCATGAAGCTCATCCAGCGCCCCAAGCTGGAGATTGTGAACTATCCCGCCCAGTAAGAGGGCAATAGCTTCAATTTTACCCGACCGGGGATGCTGCAAGGGCATCCCCGGTTGTATTTTATGAGCATTTTGCCTTGCAATCGAGCGATGTAGAATCTACAATGGAGCCATGCTGATTGCCCCCTCAATGCTTGCCTGTGATTTCCGCCGCATCGGAGAAGAAGCCAACCGCGCCCTGGAGGCAGGGGCGGACTGGCTGCATCTGGATGTGATGGATGGTTCCTTTGTGGATAACATTTCCTTCGGACCGGATATCTGCGCCGCTATCCGCGCCGCAGTACCGGAGGGCGCGTATCTGGATGCGCACCTCATGATTGATGCGCCGGACCACTACCTGCCCCGTTTTGTCAAGGCGGGCATGAACATGATTACCATCCATGTAGAACGCGAAGGCGCTGTCGACCTGCACGCCACTCTGGCCGCCATCCGCGCCGCGGGTATTCACGCCGGACTGGCCGTGAACCCCGCCACCCCGGTGGAGAAGGTGCTGCCCTACATCGGCGAGCTGGATATGGTGCTGGTGATGAGCGTCGTGCCGGGTTTCGGCGGGCAGAGCTTCATGGGCGAAGTGCTGGAGAAAGTGCGCGTACTCGATGCCGCCCGCAAGGAACAGGGGCTCAGCTTCATCATTCAGATGGATGGCGGCATTGGTGCCACCCAGGCCCCGCTCTGTGCTGAAGCCGGGGCCGATTGCCTGGTCGCCGGTTCCTCCACTTTCAAGGCGCCGGATATGGCAGCCGCCATTGCGTCCATGAAATAAAACAGCCATGGACAAAGGAACACAGAGTCTTCTCAATATCCTCCTGAGTGTGCTGGCACCGGTCATGGTGCTCGACCACTGCTCCGTATCCGGCCCGGAACTCTGGCAACTGGGTACTGCCCCAGCCATGTGTCTGGCGCTTTCGCTGCCGCTGGGCTTCGGGCTCTGGACCTTCATCCAGAGCCGCCGGGTGGAGCCGCTCACGCTTTTTGGCCTGCTGGGTACAATCCTGACCGGTGTGGTTACCATCTATGCCAACACAGGCGGTGGCGAAGCTATCCGCCCCGATACCCCCTGGTGGTATGCCGCCAAGGAAGCCGCCATTCCCCTGCTGCTCTGCGGGGCAGTCATGGTCACCGCCCGCCGCCAGGATTCACTACTGCGCCTCCTGCTGTACTCGGATTCCCTCTTCGATATTCCGACCATTGAGAAAGCAGTAGTAGAAAAATCGCAGCAAGGAGCGTATGAGTCCCTGCTCTGGCGCTCCAGTCTCTTCCTGGGGCTTTCCCTCATTGTCTCAGCCGTGGGCAATTTCATCCTCTCCCTCTGCTTCCTGCTGCCCGTGCTCGACCAGCCTGCCGCCCAACAGGCGCTGGAGTACAACTACGCCGTGGGGCGCATGACCTGGTGGGGATACCTGGTCATCGGTGTTCCACTTCTTATCACGCTCGTTTTCGTACTGCGCCAGCTGATTGCCCGGCTGGAGAACCTGACCGGTCTTGACCGCGACCGATTGATGCTGCATTAAAGCCCCGGCAGCAGCGGCACCACAAAGCGACTGCCCAAAGCCAGCCAGATGGGCAGCGTGACAAACGAACAGATAGTGGTAGCCAGCAGCACCTGGGTGCCTACTTCCGGCACGCCACCGAATCGCTTAGCCAGAATCACCGGAATCACCGCGCTGGGAATGGCACTCTGAATCACCATGATGCGCTTCATGAGCGGATCCACCGGCAGCAGCCAGGCAAGCAGCAGAATGAGCGCCGGCGCCAGCATGAGACGAGTCACCACCCCCGCCACCAGCATGCGCGGTTGCCAGGTGAAATGGCGCGTTAAATCATACAGCGAGCAGCCGAAGATAATCAGGCAAATGGGGGTGGAAACGGCACCAATCATCTCTGCAGCCTTCATGAGCGGCGGCAGCGCCACATACGGTCCCAGCCCCACCCATGCGATGAGCAGCGAAATAATGACTGCCAGCAGCGGCCCGCGCAGCAGGAGCCCCAGGCGCAGATTCTTCACCCCCCCGCACATGAGGATGACCCCCAGGCTCCAGATGAAGAGCTCGCAGCCCATGTTGTGAATGAAGAGCACACCCAGCGTGGGGTCGCCAGGGGCAGAAAAGAGCATCTGGATAATCGGCACCACAAAGAACACATAGTTCTGCACCCCGGCAGTCAGGGTGAAGGTGCGCAGACCGGTGCCGATGCGCAGCCGCAGCACCCAGGCCACTGCATACGCCGCCAGCACCCCCACCAGCATCTCCAGAAAGCCACACAAAATTCCTTGCAGAGAAAACCCAATAGTGGCCATGGCGGGGTTGGCCTCCACCACCATGTATTTCATGATACTGTGGAAAATGAGGCAGGGATAGCCCACATCCATGGCCAGCTGCAGAATCACTCCATCGTGCTCCGGTGCAATGGCTTTCTTCTGACGAAGCCAGAAGCCGATTCCAAAGAAGATGAATACCGGAATGGACGCAAAAAAGGAATTAAGGACGAGGTCGAACATGGGCTTACGGCAGAGATTCTACCATAAACCGAGCGAATAGTGAATAGGGAATAGTAAGGAATTTTCTTCGTATCTTCACCCACGATTCACCACCACCCACGCGCGCCAGAGAAGATAGGCGACCGAGCCCGCCAGCACCATCAGCCACCCGATTCTCCATCCCTGGGCGCCAAGGGCCAGCCCCGATATCAGCAGCAGTAGTACCGCCATGCTGCACAGTACAAAATGCAGCACGCTACGCGGCCGAAGTAACACGCCGAACGCAATATACGCCAGCAGCGCACCGCCCGTATAGGCATAGCACCACATCCTGTGTTGTCCCACCTCAGCCGGGTCAGCGGCCGTGAGCCAGGCATGCATCAAGCCTCCATTCAGGAGATAAAGAGAGGTCAGAAATACAATGAAGCATGATATTTTGCGCCACATTGCGAGTATTATACCCCTCGTTTCATGCCATAACAAGCCCTAATTGCTTGCACCTCGCAGCTCACTATGCGATACTGCGTTTCATGCAGCACGAGGTTCATGTTTGTTCCAATGGATTCACCACAGTCGTAGCGCCGCAAAAAGCATTTCCGCTGGTTTCGCTCCAGGTGTGGATTGAGACAGGCTCGATGCACGAAGGAGAGCATCTGGGGGCCGGGCTTTCGCATCTGCTGGAGCACATGGTCTTCAAAGGCACCAGCGAGTTCGATGCCCGCCAGCTCAATGAGAGGGTACCCGCGCTGGGCGGCATGTGGAATGCCTACACCAGCACCGACCGCACGGTGTTCTACATCGATGGTCCTGCAGCCCATTGGCGGGAGTTCCTGCACCTGCTGGCCCAGTTGACGCTGCACCCCGTCTTTCCGCGCGAGGAATGGGAGCGGGAACGCGATGTCATCCGCCGCGAAATGAGCATGTACAACGATGACCCGCAGGATGCCGCCTACCATGCGCTCATCCGCACGCTTTACAAAGTCTCCCCGCGCCGCTTGCCCGTCATCGGCACCCGCGCGGCTTTCGATGCTCTGAGTTATGAGGACATGCTCACCTACCACCACAGCCGCTATGTGCCGGGCAATATGTTCCTCTGCGTGGCGGGCGATGTGAAGCCAGCCGAGCTCTTTGCTGCAGCAGAAGCAGAGTTCGGCAGTGCTGCCGCCGCTCCGGCAAAGGCGATCATCCCGGTGGCAGAACCCCGCCAATGGGGGCCACGCACTCACCGCTGCGAGTTCGCCCAGCCCACCAGCACCCTCATGCTGGCCTGGCGCACCCCAACCTCCAACCACCCGGATGCTGCCGCCCTTGCCATGCTGGGTTCTATCCTGGGCGATGGCCGCTCGGCCTGGCTCTACAGAAAATTTCACGATGAAGTGGGGATGGCGCACGATGTTTCCCTCATGCCGATACCGGACCGACTGGGCGAGGGTGCGCTGGTGCTGGAGTTCGATGTGGAGCGCGAAAAGCGCGATGAATTACGCGATGCTGTGCTGGCCTTCATGCGCCGCTTGCCGGAGGCGGCCTTCGAGGAGGCGCGCCTGCGCTCCCGCCGCATGATGCTCACCGGCAGACTCCGGGGACTTGCAACGGTGCAGGGGGTGGCCAACGTGCTGGGCATGTCGTGGCACCTGAGCCGCAACCCCGACAGCATGGAGGAATGGGATGCGGCGCTCGCCCGTGTCAGCAATGCCGACCTGGCCCGCGTGGCGGCTACCTATTTTACCCCCGACCGCCTGGTGGAGGTGAGCATCGACCCCAGCGGCAGCAATGCAGAGCCTGCTTCAGACGCCGATACTGCCGACAACAATGCGCCAGTGGTACACACCCTGCCCAATGGTCTGCGTGTGGTCACCTGCGTGGATAAGCGGGTACCACTGGCTTATGCCGAAATCGTATTTGGCGCAGGCAGCCAGACCGAAACGGAGCAAAACGCCGGCATCAACAGCCTGCTGGCCGAATGCCTGCTCAAAGGCACCACAACCCGCAACGCCGCCCAGCTGGCCAATGAGGTGGAAAACCTGGGGGGAGCCATCTCCAGCGCCGCGGGCAACAACACCTTCAACCTCTCCATCAAGGGACTGGCCCAGGATGCACCCGCCCTGCTGGAGCTTCTGGCCGATGCCGCCCTGCACCCGACCCTGCCCGAAGAGGTCATCGAGACAGAAAAGAACGCCATGGTGGCCGATATCATGGATGCTGAGGAAGACCCAGCCGCCCTGGCCTTCCGCAGAATGCGCAGGCTCTGCTTCGGCAATGTCTCCTACGGCAACCACCGCGATGGCACCGTGGAAAGCGTGCAAAGCCTCACCCGCAGCGACCTGCTCAACCAGCATGCCCGCCTGGTCTGCGCCCGGAATGCCGTGCTGGCCGTAGCTGGTGATATCGATCCCGACGCTGTGCTGGCCACTGCCGAAAAACTCTTCGGTTCCATGCCGGCAGGCATGCCCGCCCAGCGCACTGCCACCCCGCCCCAGATGCCTGCCGATGCCGTGGAGATTCTCGAAAAAGAACAGGCTGTGATTGCCCTGGCGGTATCGGCCGCCACCGCGCTGAGCGATACCAGCCCTGCCCAGTTGCTCTTCGAGGAATGGTGCCGCGACATGGCAGGGCCGCTCTTTGGTGAACTCCGCGAAAAGCGCGGGCTGGCCTACTACGCCGCCGCCTCATCGCTGCTGGGGATGGATGCCGGCTTCCTCTGTTTCTACCTGGGTACTGCCCCGGAGCAGGCGGGCGAGGCCCGCAGCGTGCTGGAGGCAACCCTCAACCGCCTGGCTCAGGAAGGCATGCCCGCCGATGCGCTGGAACGCGCCCGCGCTACCGCCCTGACTGCGCGGGTATTTGCTCTGCAGAGCTGCGGCAAACGCTGCAGCGGCATGGCCGTGAACACCCTTCTCGGGCTCGGGGCCGATTACGATGACCGGGTACCCGATATGCTCCGCGCCATCACCCCGGAGGGCATGAACGCCTTCCTGGCAGCAACCCTCTCCCCCGCTGCCACCCGCACCTGGCTTACCGTGACCCCCTGAACCGGAGGCCGGTTTCCTGCGCTCGCGCGCAGCCCGTATCAGACATTAGGCGCATTGCGATATAACATTGCTTGCAAACATGCAGGAGTGCGGGCATAGTTGTAGTATGCCCGCACTCCACATGATAACCTTCCGCTGCGAAGAATCACTCTTCCACCGTCTTGAAGCCTTTGCCCTTCAGCGTTCGCTGGACCGCACCTCGGTGCTCAAGCTTGCTTTGCATTTTTATTTGAACGCCCTGAATTCAGAGAATTCCAATCAACAGAACTGAGCCCGCGGAACAAGCCACCGGCAGCCCCGAGCCAGGCTCCCTTGCTGCGCAGGCGGGCCTGGCTGGCCTGGGTTTCCAGGTCGCGGGCATCGTACTCACCCTGGGTGCGTATGGTATTAGCCTCCTGCAGGGCGGCATTGGTACGGTTGTTGATATCATCCTCCAGCCGGGTGGCAAGATCCAGCTCGCGCGTCTCAGCAGTACCAGAGCCGGAAATATTTGATGCTGCAGCATCAGCCCGGGCAGAGGAAAGCTCCATCTGCGCATTGCGAAGCTCACGGCGCTGGTTTTCGACGGCAGTACGCGAGACAGCCCTGGCCTGTTGTTCGGCCAGGCGGCGGCGTTCTTCGGCTGCGGCCTGCATATCTCGAGCCTGCTTGCGCTCGGCAGAGGCCTCGACGGCTTTGCCCGCCACGGCAGCGGCGGTACTCATCAGTGTTACGGCAGTTGTAAATCCCATGACGCTTGTTGTACACCTGCTGCGGACATTCTGCCAGCAGATTCTGCCCCCCGGTACCGCGTTTCAGGTGAAATCGGGAACCGACCCTGCCGCAGATTTCACGCGCGCGCACAAACTATGACGTCCTGCGGACTTGACGCAGGGTAAAAAACTGGCAGAATGGTGCGGTTCACCTATTAGCATCATGTTCCAGTTCTTACAGAGCATCATTCACACACCGGCCTTCTACTTCATCGTGGGCATTCTGCTCATCGTGCTGTTTTTCTGGTATCTGGCAGCCGAGGAAGACAAGGTAAAGCGCAACGCCGGCACATTCTTCATCATTGGTCTGTGCTCGTTCTCACTGCTTTCGCTATTCCTCAACGGCATGCACTACGGTATCGACATCCGGGGCGGTGTGGAGCTCACCCTTGAAGTGCAACCCAAGCTCAACGACCATGGCGAAATGGCACCGCCCACAGAGGCCGATATGCAGCAAGCCTGCGATATCCTCAACGAGCGACTGAATGCCACCGGCACGAGTGAAGTGCAGATTCTGCACTCCGGCAATAAGATTCTCATCCAGATTCCCCAGCAGGACAGCGACCCGGAGAAGAACAAGGAAAAGCTGGATGCCATGGTCAAGATGC
Source organism: Akkermansia sp. (assembly GCA_017517805.1). Taxonomy (GTDB): domain Bacteria; phylum Verrucomicrobiota; class Verrucomicrobiia; order Verrucomicrobiales; family Akkermansiaceae; genus Akkermansia. Next base: position 49,068 of record JAFWYD010000008.1, on the reverse strand, counting down.
TCACCAAGATGGCCAAGCTGGAGCTGCTCTCCGTCTACCAGGAATCCGAGCGCGTCATCAACGACCCGGAAACCTACGAGCTCATCATGGCATACGAGCAGAAAGTTGCCGCCTATGAAGCTGAGGTAGCCGCCGGCAACACCAAGGCCCGTAAACCTGCCATGCCGCGTATCCCTGGCAAATTCGGCCTGAATGACTACATGATTCTGCCCTACCCCCACATCAACGAGGAGACGGGCGAACCCGAGGTGGATAAGCACGGCCGCGCCGTGGTAGAATACATGGTGCTCCAGAAACCCTATGCCGCCATGCAGAAAGATGTGTACATCACCGGCAAGGAAGTTTCCCGCGCCCAGCCCGACTACGTGCGCAAGGGCTATGTGGACGTGGTGCTCAACCGCACCGGTGCCGACCGCATGGGCCGCCTCACCGGTGCCATGCAGATTGGCCGCGACCGCCTTGCCGTGGTGCTCAACAACCAGATCAAGTGCGCCCCGGTGGTGCAGGCCGTACTCCACAAGGACTTCAACATCAGCGGTCTGAACGGCAAAGGTGAACCGGAGGATATTTCCAAGGCCCTGGCCAACCCGCTCTCCAGCGATCTCAAGGTCGAAGGCCGCAAGGACGTATCAGCCCAGCTGGGGCAGAGCGCTCTGGAGCAGAGCGGTATCGCAGGCCTTGTGGGTCTGCTCGGCATCTTTGCCTTCTGCTACTGGTACTACCGCAGCGCCGGCATAGTGGCCATGGTGGGTCTCACGTTCAACGCCATTGCCCTGCTGGGTCTCATGAGCCTCTTCGGCTTCGTGCTCACCCTGCCAGGTATCGCCGGTATTGTGCTGACCATGGGTGTAGCCATCGATGCAAACGTGCTTATTTACGAACGCATGCGTGAGGAGCGCGCCGCCGGCCGCCCCTTCCTGGTCTGCCTGCGCCAGGCCTACGAAAAGGCCTTCTCTGCCATCTGGGACTCCAACATCACCTCCCTTATCACCGCCGTCATTCTCTTCTGGATTGCCAGCGGCTCCATCAAGGGCTTTGCCGTGACCACCAGCGTGGGTATCATTACATCCCTCATCGGTGCGGTTGTTGTCACGCGCGTACTCTTCTTCTGGGCTGAGCACCTGGGGCTTCTGAAGGAATTCACCTTTGCCCGCGCTCCCTTCCATGGCAAGGTATTCGACTTCATGAAGTACCGCAAGCACGCCATGATCGGCTCCTCGGTCATCCTCATCCTGGGTCTTGCCTACTCGGTGTTTGTACGCGGCGAGAGCGCCCTGGGTGTCGACTTCATGGGCGGTTCCACCGCCACCTACGTGCTGCCCGGCGACAGCAAGGTAGACTATGCGCAGGTGGAAAAGACCGTCATGGCCATGCCGCTTTCCAAGGCTGCCACCGTGCAGCAGTTCACCACGGCCACAGATACCAACATCAAGATCCGCTGCGCGAATAAGGATGAAGCCATGAATATCGACAAGGAGTTGCGCGCAAAAGTGCCCGGCATAAGTGAGCTCCAGGCTCCCTCTGTTGAAGAAGTGAGCGCCTCCCTCGGCTCGGCCTTCTTCAAGACAGCCCTCATCGCCCTCGCCGCCGGCATGCTGGGCATCACGCTCTACCTGGCCATCCGCTTCGAGTGGTCCTTCGCCATGGGTGCCTTCTTCTCCACCGTGCATGACGTACTGGCCATCATCATCCTGGTGGTAGTGCTGGGTACCGAGCTCAACATCATCCACATCGGTGCCTTCCTCACCGTTGCAGGTTACTCAATCAACGATACCATCGTGATTTACGACCGTATCCGCGAGCACCTGCGCATGGCAGATCCCGGCGAGAAGCTCATCGACATCATGAACGAAGCCATCAACAGCACGCTGTCGCGTACCTTGCTGACCTCCGGTTCCACCCTCGCCGCCCTGGTGGCCCTGCTGGCGCTGGGTGGTCCCGCCATGTGGGACTTCTCCATCACCATGCTCCTGGGTATCTTCATCGGCACCTACTCCTCCATCTACATCGCTTCGCCCGTGGTGCTCTACTTCGATAAGCGCGGCGACCTTCGCAAGGAACTGCAGGAGGCCGAAGAAGCAGCAGGCGTGTAACCAACCACACCCGCTCCCAGCGTGAACCGCAGATTCTTCTACGCACTCCTCCTGCTCTGCGCCGCTGTCTTCGCGGCGGCTGTATGGGGTTCCGTGGACTGCGGTGCGCGGCTCGATTCCCATTCCCTGCCCCCTGAGGTGAAACACCACCTCAGGGGGCTTATCTATTTCCATTTTGCCATCGCCCAGCTCGCTGTAATCGGCGCTGTCATTCTGGTGTACTGCCACCATAAAAAATGGAAACGCAATTATCTCATTGTCAGCTACAATGAGCAAGGAATGCACCTCAACCCGCCTGGTATCCGCATGCCACAAAGCCGGGTTTACCGCTGCCATCTGAACAATTTAGACACCTCACTCCTTCCTCCGCCCGGCACCCCGATACTCGTGTACCCGATGTTCATGCTCAGCGGCACGAGCAGCGGCAGCAAACTTGCAAGCAAACTGCAGCAGGCATACGGCAACACGAAGCCGGATTTCTATTTCCAGCCGGTGCTGGGAGCCTCTCCCTGGCTGGCAGAAGCCTGCGCCCGGGAGCTGCGACCCCGGCTCGATGAGCAAAGTGGCATCCTCGTCGTCGCGCATGACTCCACCCTGCCGGAAGCACCGCCGGAACCAGCCTTGTTCTGCCGCCGCCTGCGCGAACTGCTGCCAGGCCGGGAAATACGCCTGGGGTACTTCACGCAGGCACCCAGCGCCCAGGCGACTCTCCGGCAGATGAAATCGCACCGCATCGTGCTGCTGCCCTTCCTGCTTACTGAAGGAGTGCACACGCAGCGCGACCTGCCCACCCCGCAGGATGCTGCCTCCTGCGGCAAGACCCTCACCCGCCTCCCGGCACTGGCTCAACTCCTCATTGAACAAACTGATGAAACTCGCCCTTAAAGTCACCCCCGGAGCCAGGAAAAATGAAATTCTGGGCTGGGAGGATGATTACCCCCAGGTCGGCCGCGTGCTGAAGGTCAAGATTGCAGCACCACCGGTAGAGGGCAAGGCCAATAAGGAAATCATCCTCTTCCTTGCCAAGGCTCTCGGGGTATCCAAATCATCCATCGAAGTCGTGCATGGCAGCAGCGGACGCATCAAGCTGGTGGAAATACCGGATGGCACCGACCTGGGAGCCCTAGCATGAGCCAGGCGGTGTATTCCGCGCCGTTATGCAGAAATTTTGCTATGCAAAGCAGAATTATCTTGCAAAAATCACAAAGCAGGTTATCATGAGTATTGCAGAACGGTAGCGATGCGCACCGCTGCTGCACAGAAACCAACCAAACCAATAGAAAGAGGTAATAACCATGCCGAGTGATACAAATATTACTGTTACGGGCCGTCATATTGAAGTGACTGATGCCATCCGCGAATTTGCCACAAAGAAGATAGAGGCCATCCACATCGATTATCCGAAAATCGTGGAAGCCCGCGTGGTGGTGGATGTACAGAAGGAACGACAGATGGCCGAAATCGTACTTTTCTGCGCCGACCATATCACTATTCAGGCATCTACCTCTTGCGATGATTTGTACGCAGCCATCGACGAGACCATCACGAAGATCATGCGCCGTATGCGCAAGCACAAGACGCGCCTGATGAAGCATTTCCGCCCGCACCGCTCCAAGAGCATCCGCAAGCTGGATGAAAAGGTCTACGAAGAGGAAGTGCTCGACTACGATGTGGACGCAGATGCACCGGAGGACCCGAAGCCGGTACGTGTCACGCGCGAAGGCTACGACCTGCGCACCATGTACAAAGAAGATGCCATCATGGAGCTGGAAATCTCCGGCAAGCCCTTTGTGCTGTACCGCAATGCCCGCCGCAACGTGCTGCAGATTGTCTACCGCCTGTGCCCGGGCGAATACTCCATCATCGAGCTGGGCAACGAGTTGAAAGCATAAGAGCCCACCACTCGTAAACTCTGGCAATTTTCAAGGCCACGCTGCAAGAAGCAGCGTGGCCTTTTTGAAATCAGTGAAGAACGGACAGGAAGCAGGAATCAGATTGGGGCGAGCACGCCGCCCTTCTTCATCTGCATCTCCCCGGCGCAGTTGAACCAGCCATCAAAGCACCGGGCCTTGAAACGCACCTCCACCTTGCCCTTGAGCGGGGCGGGCACCTGGAACGTAACGCTCTTCGTATCCTTATCGGCCGGGATACCGGAAGCATCGCACACATGCTTTCCACCAGCATACAGCTGGAAGCCGCGCGTGGTCATGCGGCCCTTCTTAGATGGATGCAACGAGAAAGTGTATACGCCGGCCCCCTTCATCAGTTTTGACACATCGACCCGCCATTCCTTCTCGAAGTCGGTCGTCATATCACCGCTATCGTAGAACATGGAATCAAATTCGTATGGCACAGACTCATCCCAATAACGAGCCCAGCGGGCAGCGCCCTTACCATACTCGCTCTCGGGGTCAATGGCTACCACCTTCCTGTAGCATTCCACAAGTCTGCTGCGTACATCGGCATCCTGATTCTGCCTGTACTGCTCGCGGTAAATGTAGGCGAGGCCGGAGGTCCACTGCTGCTGGAGCGTCTTGTTCACCCCCGGCAGGGCCAGGATGGAGCGGGCAAAGTCAGCCGCCTCTGCAAACTTGCGCTCAGGCCCCTTGAACTTCGCATCTGCCCCTTTACCGCCATTGAGCACAGCATTGATTTCATCGTACATGCCCATGTGGTCCATGCCGTAGAGAAAACGCAACTTCGTTTCATGCGCGGGGTCCTTGCGGTTCACTATATCCTTGAGCTGGCGGTTACGGCAGGCCGTAGCATAGGGCTGCATGGCCAGCGCCTGCGCCGCAGCCCGGGCCCCCTGCACTCCTTCAACCGTGCGGGCCTGCTCGACGAGCGCCATATACTCCGGCATGCGAGCAAGGGTTTTCTGCACCGCATTTTCCAAAGCAGCTGCGGTCTGCACAATCTTGCCAGTGTAGATACCGAGCAGCGTATCATCGGGAGCCAGAAGCACCGCCACCGGCAAATCAGTAAATGCAGCCACGGGCAGCAGCTTCTCACGCTCGTGAAGCTCCGGCGTAGAGCCCTGTTTCTCATCAATCTGCCCCAGAACAAGCGGCAGATTCTTCTTCTCCAGCTTGCGCCACTCCTTGATGAGCGCTGCAGCATGGGGCAGCCAATCCGAGCCATGCCAGATGATGAGCACGGGACACCCCTCTGCCCTGGCCCGGGCGCGGGCCTCCTGGTTATCCAGAAACGGCAGGGAGAGCACCGAATCAACAGGCACCTGCCCTGCAGCAGAAGGCTCTGCTACGGTTGTGGCGGGCAAAATCCCCAACTTATCCAGCAGCTCAGGCTTGCAATAATAAATGCCACCGCCTGCGAGTCCCACCAGCACCAGCAATATCAACATGATTCTCATATCAGTAAAACGGGATTAGCGTGTGAATGTAACAAAGTGAGAAATATGGGCAAAATCCGGCTGTTCGTTCACAAACTCCAGCCGAATCCATCTGGCCCGGGTTCCCTCAGGGAACTGAGCCACCCACTCCTTGGGCATATCATCAGTCGCTGCGCGGGAGAACCAGGTGGCACCATCCTCACTTGTGGAAACAATAGCCTTTTTCATGCGTCTCTCGTTACCATCGGTCTTGCGGATAATGCATCCCGTAACCTGGGAGACATCCTTCAGCTCGGTGATGATGGTCGGGCGTTGTTCCTTATCCGAGTGGCAACGACCGCCCTGGGGGGTCATGATACCTGCATGGAAGGCCGGTGCGTCATGGCGGCAAGTGGAAGAGATGCGGAAAAGCACCGCCTCCCCCGGTTTTCCGGCAAGTTCGCCCATTTTTTCTAGGATACGCGGCTGCGGAGCCGATTTCTGGAGAGCCAGAGCTCCCTGAGTCAATGCCTCAAACGCAGGAGCTGATCGGGCCTGCTCTGCCGCCACGATGGCCTTATCGTACGCACCCGCAATCTTCCGGGCGCGCGACTCATCATCATCGCTGGCAGAGGCAGCGCCGCCGGCAACTTCTGCCGCACGGGCAAACGCGCGTCTGAAAATCAGGCTTCCCTCTTCAGTCGGCACATAATTCTTCACAGCCCACTCCAGCAGCTGCCCAAAGATTGTGCCATCACCCCGCTGCATGTGGGCGGCAAACGCATCTTCCAGAAAACGCTGGCGGCTGGTCACCTGGGTCAGACTGTCTACCTGGTTCTGTACCATGTCGTCAATCTTCACCGCCCAGCTGGCAGGAGTCGATGAAAGCGCCTGGTGAAGCATGCGGTATACAGCGAGTTTCTTCTGCTCATCGAGCGCCGGATGCGCAGCGAGCAAATCTTCCGAAGCCTCCAGGGCAGCCACACCGTGGCCATCGTACTCAGGCAGCATCTCCTCGATGAGGTACTGGTAACACTCATCCGCCGATGCATGGCGCTTCACGAGCAGCGCATGCAAAGCCGAGCGGAAGAACGGATGCAGGGGCGACCCCTTCAGCGCGGCGCGCCACATTTTCTCTGCTCCGGCAGCATCCCCCGCAGCCTCCAGCGCGCGTGCGCAGAAACTCAGGCGGTAGGCGCGGGCCACTTTCACATCATCAGCAAATACCGACTCCATCAGATTGCACGATGTAGGAGCCCGATGCCCGAAAATCATATTGTGCATATAGCCATCCGGGCCACCGAAACCGCCAATCCACTTACCGCGCTCCGGGCGCACAGCGTAGGCACAATGGCCGGGCTGGCCGCAGGTGTATGCCGGTATACCATGAGCCATGGCGGCCACTGCTCCCAGATGCGACATCGCACCGCACACCCCGCCGTTGAGCAAGGTAGTCTCCGCACTACTTTCGTCTGCATACGGCAGATTATAGGCACCCCCCTGCACCGTATCTCCGAATCTGGAAGTACCCGTGTACGTGGCAGACCAACAGGCTATCTGGTACTTATCCCAGGGCAGGTTGATGGCCTTGGCCGCAAATTCATAAGAATCATCATCCCAATCCTGGCCGGGGTTGGCCACCACAAAACGCAGCTCCCAGGCGCGCAGGTTCTTGTAGTTGGGGTGAAGCAGCCCCCTGGCTTCCTGGCGCTGGAAGAACTTATAGCGGCGCACGGGGTTGAACTTGCCGGGCAATTCGGATGCAATGGCCGGATCGGGCCAGGTTTCACCACCGCCCCAGCACGAAGCCAGAGCCACAGCAAGTGCCTTATTCTGCACCTCACCGTTCTCTTCCTTCCAGATACGGTATAATACCTCCAGGCCGACAGGCTTCTGGTGAGGCACAAGGCCACAGGTCAGGTAAAGTTCCAGCCACTCGGTGTCCCTCACTAGCGCATCAAGGAAACGCTTCTGCTCCTTGTTCCCCGCAGCAAAAGCGCTCATCACATCAGGTCCGGTCTCCCGTATAAGCTCCAGCAGCATAGCCAGGTGCAGCGCCCGCTTATTATCGAGGCCCAGCTTCTGCTGTTGCAGTTGTTTCACAAGCTCCGATTGCACCTTGGCATAATCGCCCAACTCCACCGCGGAAGTCACAGGCTTCGGCAAGGTGCTCGCCAGCGGAGCGAGAGCCAGCTTGCTTTCAACGGAGGCCTTCGCCACCGCCTGCTGGGCCGGTACTACTCCGGCAACAAGCATCCCCAGCATCAACATGGAAGTGCGTATTCGCATACTACGGAGTTTGCGACCGCTTACGCTAAAAGTCAAGCATAAATGCTCAGCTCCCGCCTTCCTCTAACAAAAAAAAGACCTCCGCACACAAAGTCAGCGGAAGATCGGAAAACGCAAACCACGCGGTCTGCCCGCTGCAAGGATGCAATTCCTTGCAGCGCATCATTCTGAAATGCTCAGGCCTCCAGCATCACAGCCACAGGAGCCTCAGGGGTGGGGGGGAGGGTGTTTCCAGCAGCAGTAAAAGCGGTCAATCCAAGTACGATAGCGATAGTCTTCATTTCTTTTTGCCTTTCTTTTTTCACCAGGTTGGGTCAACCCGGCCGCGCAATTCTACACAGATTTCTAACGAAGTCAACACCAAAATCACCAAAAAAATAATTTTTTTGCAAAAAAGTGAAAGAAAAAACATCCCCGCAACGTATGCGCGCACGCATACAGCAAACAAACAGGCCTTCAATTTATCACACAGAAATAAAGTATAGGCTTGTGTGGTCCGTTCTAACGTGATAGTATAGCCCGCGTATGAAGAAGTTTCTCCAACACGCACTCACAGGACTGATGCTCCTTGTCCCCGCAGCACTGGCCGTGCAGCTGAGTGATCTCTCTCCCACCATGGACCGCACCATGGCCGATGACAACCTGACCAAGGATTACGCCTACCGCGTTCTGAGCGATCTGAGCGTGCGCCGCATCTGGAATCTCGATGAAAACCGCAAGCTTTCCATTGATTTTGATGCAAAGAATGGCGAACTTATCTGCATCGTGGTGGATTACCGCAAACCGGTAAGCCTGGAAGAGGCTGACAAGGATGCAGCCGACATCGGCAAGTTCGAAGAAGCCGCCTGGCGCAAGTTCGATGCCAACAAAGCCGCCAAGTACTACATGGGGCGCGCCCGCGCCATGAAGTTCAAGGAAGGCTATATGTTCCAGGAGGTCAACGGGGCGAACAAGTGCATGCGTCTCACCTTCTACACCAAGGCTCCGAAGGAAAATCGCCGGCATCTCTCCGAAGGCAGCACCCTGAATGGTGCCTCAGCCATGGGCAACACCTTGAGCGGTAGTGCCGTCAAGAAAATCCTGGAAGACGAGGAAAAGCGTCTCTACACGGCAAACAAGACGGACAAGGTAACTATTGACGAACCGAAGGTGAAGGAAGTCCCCGCTGATGAGCCGGAAATTGTGGAGCAGCCCGAGGAAGAACCGGAAGAAGTCATCGAGGAACCCAAGGAAACAGGCAAGGTTGTCAAGGCTCCGGTCAAGATTAAACCCGTTAAGGCCGTGAAGCAGAAGGGCGACCGCAAGAGCGACTTCGAGAATCTGCTGGCCAAGCTTGGACTGGATGGCCTGACCACCATGCACTGGATTCTCATCGGCGTTGGACTGGTCGTACTCATTACCATTCTCGGAGCTGTAGGGCGCGGCAACGACCGCCGCAAGATGGAGAAACGCGCCGCCAGTCTGCGTAGCAACTCTGCCTCTGTCAAGAACAGCCTGCGCAACAGCATCAACAAGAACAACAAAGGGCTCAAACTGAAATAAAGGGCTTTCCCTACCCCCTTCCCATCCCTGCATCCGGGCGGATGCAGGGATTTTTGCATCTATCCGGCCAGAAAATTACCGGCGCATGGTTCATTTTTCTTTCCTTCTACCCCTGCCATATAGTAAGATAGGAGCCAGAATGGCTTTTGACATGAAACAGCTCCTCCTTACCCTGGCATTCAGTAGTCTGAGTTCCACCATACCAGCCGTGGCGAATGATGCTCCCCCGGTGCTGCCGGACCTCATCTACCGCAGCAACGGGGTGTACTCTCTCCTGGAAGCAGCCGAGGCGGGAAAGCTCGAGGTGCTTTCAGCGCGTATCGCGGAAAATTGCAATATAAACCAGAAGGACGAACACGGCAACACTGCCCTTCATCTGGCCGCCCGGAACGCTCATTTCGACTGCATCAGGGCCTTGCTGAAAGCTGGTGCAGACACCATGATGACCAACGCAGAGGGAAAGAGAGCTGACCATCTGACCAAATCGAAAAAAGAGCTCCGGCTGATCAAGAACTATATGGCCAGCCGGGAAGAAGAGATGGAGTTGTGCGACCGAGTCAATGCCGGGGATATAGAAGCTCTATTTCAAGCGCTGAAGAAGAAGCCATTCAATCCGAATATCCTGGACCGGGAAAACAACTTATCCCTGCTCATGCTGGCCTGCCGGCAAAAACATACCGAGGCCGTGAAAGCCCTCATCGGAGCCGGGGCAAACGTCAACTTTATCTCGCCGGATTCGCGTAGTGTACTGCACAAGGCGGTGGATGCAGACAACGGCGACATCATCCGCGCACTACTCAAAGCCGGGGCAAACCCCATGGCCAGGGCCAGCAACAAGGCAACCGCGCTTCACGATGCCGTGTGGTCCAACCGCCTGGAAAGCATCAAAGCCTTACTGCCAGCCTACAAAGAGCAGAATTTCAGCCCGCCGGGTGGTTACAACGGCACCCCTGTCAACCTGGCAATAGACCGGGGACACCCCCAGGCAGTAAAGCTCTTCATCGATGCCGGTATCGACCTCAATGACAACAAAAATGGAGAGCCACCGCTCATACATGCAGCAGCAACTGGCAAAAGGCCCATGGTTGAACTTCTGTTGAACGCGGGGGCCGATAAGAACGCGCGGGATTGCAATGGAAAAACCGCCCGCGATGTTGCCACAGGCGAAGCAGGAAACCTACTTTAACCCTCTCTCGACTCACGTTATGACACTCCTCCGGACGGCTCTCATCCTCCTGATTTCTGCGGCGAGCTTCCTCCCCCCTGCCGAAGCCCGGGGGCCTGAGCGTGGCAAACAAGAAGCAGTCTCTCGCAAAGGCAAGAAAAAAAAGAAAAAGAAAGCCCCCGAGGCCACCCCCGAGCCGGAACGCCCCCTCCTGGCCCGGCATCCGATGCCCCGGTACACAGATTTCTCCAGGCTCAACAGCAACCCGCGCCGCCGGGAGGCAAGCTACAGGCTGCGCGAATTCCGCGCCTATCTTCCTGTGCACGAACTTTCCAGCCGCATGAAGACAGGGCGATACTCCAGCTTCGAGAACCCCACCGGGATAGCCTTTGAAAAAGGGGATGAAATCACCATCCGCATGGAAGGGGAACCCCGCGGTACAGTCGAGTTCCAGCTGCAGGATTTCCGCCACCCCGGTGCCTCCAGCAAGTTCCCGCTGCGCCAGGGTATCAATACCTTCACCGCTGGGCATTTCGGGCATGGCTACGTCAACTACCGCGATTCCTCGCCCGATACGGCACCTGCCATCAAGATGCACATCAAAGGCGGGCGAATCAACGGCGTATTCACCAGTCACGATGATGCCCAGGTGTGGAAAGACATGCTGGACAAGGCGCAGAGCGAGTGGCTCGACATCATGGGCGAGCGCACCCAGTGGGTGCTGGCTCTGAGCGCCCTGCGCGAACGCTGCCCGGAAAAGGGGCCCGAACTGGTCCGCCTGTACGATGAGCAGATGCAACTGGAGCAGCAGCTGCTCGGCTGGGAGTGGGAAGGCATCCACCCCGGCAGCCACATCATGGGCCGCACCAATTGGAACACCGCCACCTACATGCATGCAGACGGCATGGGCGGGTCATTTGTCATCGGAGCCACCCCGGGACTGGTGGATGTCGATGCCGTGCGCCGCAGCGGAGCCTGGGGCACCTCACACGAATTCGGGCATGTGAACCAGACCCGGCCGGGTATGATGTGGACCGGCACCTGCGAAACCACCGTCAACCTCTTCTCCCAGCTGGTCAACTACACCTTCAACCCTGGAGAAGTACGCCTGGAGCACGAAAAATGCCGCACCCTGGAAGGCCCCTGGGTGCGCGGCGGGCGCTTCGATTGCTACATCAACAGCGCCATCGTCAACCGCGAACTATGGCAATTCCAGCGCGGGCCGGATGATGGCGACCGCAACCCCGGGGCCATCTGCGGCGACTGTTTCGTCATCCTCTGCCCCATGTGGCAGATGTATATCTACAACACCCTGGTGCGGGGCGATGAGCTTTTCTACCCGCGCATCTTCAAAAATGTGCGCGATACCGATGAAAGCCAGTGGACCGTCGGGCAGGTACGCATGAAATACCTGGACCGCTGCTGCGATTCAGCCAGGCTGAACTTCTCCCGCTTCTTCCTGGAGACCGGCATGCTTGCTGTCATGAACCGCTATGTCAACGACTATGGTTCACACTGGGTCACCATCACCGAGGACATGTGCGCCGCCGCGCTCAAACACGCTGCCCAGTACCCCGAGCCGGATTCCCCCGTCATCTTCTACATCAACATCAACAACTTCACCATCTACCGCGATAAACTCGCCATCGTCCCCAGCCCGGATTTCACTCCCACCCTCACTGCGCCCCCCAGCCCGCGCTTCACCGTGCCGGGAGACAAGTGGGCCAATGCCGTGGCCTTTGAGGTGTACAATGCCGCGGGCAAGCTCATCCGCATCTGCCTGCGCGGCCTCAACCAGCAGGACAACACCTCAACCGATGTACTCCTGCCCGAGGGGGCAGCCTCCGTCATGGCCGTCTCGTGGGATGGCCTGCGCTACTGCATCTATTCCACCAAAGGTGAGAGCATCGATGACAAGCCCGATAAATGCAACGGCCCCGGCACCTCAACCAGTAAGCCACCCACCACCGGCAAACAGAAGAAGAAAAGCAAAAAGAAGAAGAAACGCAAGGAGTAAGCCACACAATTCGCTTTCCACCAGCCAGCCGTTATGATAGTATGCGCGCATGTCACGCTACAACGGAGAACAGGTGCTGGTAGTACCCCGCGAGGCTTTTGAAGCCGTGGGGGCATTCAACGGGGTCAGGCTCAACCCGCAGGACTACCTGGCGGCCTTCCTGCAACCCGGCGTGGCCCGCTACATGGACCGCGAACTGGCTGAGCAGAGCCCCCAGTTCAAGCAGCTCATCACCTACGCCATCTTCTGCCACCAGGGCCGGATTCTGGCCTATGCCCGCACCTCCAAGGGCGGCGAATCCCGCCTGCACAACAAAATGTCCCTCGGTATCGGCGGCCACATCAACCCCATCGATGGCCTCACCGATTCCATCTCCACCTACCTCGCCGGCATGGAACGCGAAATCCGCGAGGAAATCACCTTCACCGGCTCTGCCTCGCAGGAACTCTTCGCCATCATCAACGATGACACCAACGAAGTCGGCTCCGTACACCTCGGTTTTGTGCACCGATTCAAGTTGGAAGACGACCAGGTGAGCCCCAACGAAAAAGCCCTGGCCGACCTTGCTTTCCGCTCGCTCGATGAACTCGCCGGCCCCCTCTACGAACGCCTCGAAACCTGGTCTGCCATCTGCGTGGATGCATTGAAAGCCAACTGATTCGAAAAAAAGCATATTTTCACACCGTGTTCCACCTGCGGGAGCACGGCCTTTTTCTTTCTCCACCCTGCCTGATACACTTCAGTACCCACCGCGGGCTGATTTGGATACACCGGAAACGAATTTGGAGAAAAATTCACAAATTTCGACCTGACGCACAAATTTATGTTGACTTTTGGAGTGTATTGAGGTGTACTGGGGGTGCAGGAAAGTGCACTCAAAAGCATGAATAGTGTCTCCACAATAATGTTCACGGGCAACGTGACGCACAAACTCGACCCGAAGAGTCGCGTAGCGATTCCGGCGAGTTGGCGTGACGCTCAGGGGGCTACATTGTGGCTGATAGCTACTCATAATGAAGGGTATCCGATCCTGAAGTGCTATACGAAAGAGAGTTTTGCCGACATGGTGAACGGGATTCGCACCCACGCAGAAGCACGCGGAGTCGAACCGGTGAAGATCAACCAGTACATCGGAGCCATTATCGGCCTGAGCTTCGAGGCCGAGGTGAGCAGCCAGGGCAAACTCCTCATTCCCAAAGCACAGCGCGAACGCCTCAACCTGGCGGACAACACGACCATCGTTGGTCGTGGGTCGTATTTTGAAATCTGGGCACCGGCCGACTTCGAGGCCACGCAGACACCGGAAGCCCTGGCCAAACTGGAACTGGACAAGATGTTCGGCATTCTCACATGAACAAGGTAGCGACACAGAGCCATGCAGCGGCAAGCCCGCCCACCGGCACCTGCTACAAGGTGCTCCTGTGGGAGGAAGGGGCTCTTGCACCGGAGCAGCTGCACGCCTGGCAGGAAGCCCGGCGCAACCTGCTCTCGCGCATGCGCGATGCCGGCATCAAAGGAGCCCGCGGCACCCTGGCCAGGCTGGGAGAAGAACTGCGAGAGCTCTCGGAACAGGCCGTTGTGCGCCCCTTGGACACCTGCGCCCAGGCCGGCCTTTCCCTTACGCGCGTAGGCGCGTTGGCAGCGAAGCTGCAGAGCGAGGTCACGGTTCTGGCCTACCGGCTCAGCCCTTGCAGCGCCGCCATCCTGGTAGAGCTGAGCGGGGAAGAAAGCCTCGATGAGCTGGTGAAGCGCTGGAGCAGCAGCACCGCCGAGCTGCAGTGGTGCACCACCCCGCTGATAGAGGCCCTGAGCGCTGCCGAAGCCGCCGAGTGGCAGGAAAGCTGCCGCGCCGAAGCTGGCACCAGCGACGATGACACAGAAGCTGACGAAGAAAATGCCGCCGGGTTCCACCACGTAACCGTGCTGCGCACCGAAGCCGTAGAAGCCCTGCAACCGGCAGAAGGGCGCGTGCTGGTGGATGCCACCCTGGGTGGTGGAGGCCACAGCGAGCTCATGCTGCAGAGCGGAGCCACCGTGTGGGGAATCGACCAGGACCCCGCCGCCCGCCGAGCTGCCCGCAAACGTCTGGCCGCTTACGCAGACCGGCTGCACATCATCGCAGGCAACTTCCGCAACGCCGCAGAAATGCTCCGCGCCGAAGGGCTGGAGCAGGTAGACGGCATTCTGGCAGATATCGGCATCTCCTCCCCGCAGGTAGACCAGGCCGACCGAGGTTTCTCCTTCCTGGCCGAAGGCCCGCTGGATATGCGCATGAACCCCGCAGCCCCCCGCAGCGCTGCCGATATCGTGAACACCGCCGCCGAGAGCGAACTGGCCGATATCCTGTGGCAGTATGGCGAGGAACGCGCCAGCCGCGCCATTGCACGCCGCATCGTGCAGGAACGGACCAAAGCCCCCATCACCACCACCACGCAGCTGGCCGCCATCATCGCCAGCGTGCTGCCACGCAAAGGCAAGCAGCACCCCGCCACGCGCTCCTTCCAGGCGCTCCGCATCGCGGTGAACGATGAGCTCGGCGCGCTGGATGCCCTGCTCGAAAGCGGGCTGGATCTGCTCAAGAGCGGTGGCCGCTTCGCCATCATCACCTTCCACAGCCTGGAGGACCGCGCCGTCAAACGCTACTTTGACCGCGTGACCCGCCCGGAAATCGACCGTCCGGAATGGCCGGCTCCGCGCCCCAATCCGGAATATGCCGCCCGCCTGGTCACGCGCAAGCCCATCGTAGCCGGAGAAGCCGAACTGGCCGCCAATCCGCGCTCCCGCAGTGCCAAACTGAGAATCATCGAAAAACTCTAAAGTCCTTCCATAGCTAATCCGCAACCATGCCCCCCAGCAGCAACAGCACCCGCTACGCCGACCAGGTAAGCTTCAGCTTCCTGGTGTGGATGGTGCTGTTTGCCGTTCTCGTATCCGCCGGCGGCATCTCCTACTCCCTGATCAAGAACGACCAGGTTGCCGTGCGCACCGAGATCAACAACATCAACCGCGAAATCGTGGTCAGCAACCTGAATACCAACCAGTACCAGGCAAAATCCAACGCGCTTACCAACCGGTGGGCCATGCGCGACCGCCTCAGCCAGGACCGCTCTGCCCTGCGCGATATCGACCGCAACCAGATCGAACTGGCGCGGCGTCTGCAGGACAGCGGCTACGCTGTCATCCACCGCTAAACCAGCCAGCCCAGATTCACCATGAAAACAAAGATACCCTTCGCTGGTCGCACCCTGTTTCTCACCTGTGTCATCGTCGGCCTTTCCTCGGCGCTTGCTGCAAAGCTGGTTGACCTCCAGATTACCGATACCGAAAACCGCCGCCCGATTGCTGCGGAAGAATTCATCGATAAAGAGCGAATCCCCGCCCAGCGCGGTATCATCATGGACCGCAACGAGGAACTGCTCACCCACAACATCCAGAGCGCAGAACTCGTGGCAGACCGCTACCACCTGCGCGAAATCACCGCTGTGGTGGATGGGCTTGCCTACAACCAGGCCATCCACGATGAGCGATGGGATAAAGCAAGCGACGACAAGAGCCGCCGGGCCCTGGTGCTGGAACACAGAGGCCGCCTGCTCAAGAACGCCAAGTCCAACATGACCGATGAGGAGAAAGCCGAACGCCTGGCCCGCATCGATAAGAAGGACGCGCGCGCGAACCGCCTGCTGGAGTTCGATGAAAAAACAATGGAGTACTACTACCAGCTGCACGACAAGCTAGTGGCAGAGCTCCTCTACCCCTTCCTCTCCCACCAGGAAATCGAAGAAACCATCAATGGCAAGACCGTCAAGCGATTCATGACCGTTGAGGACATCGTGGCCAGGATTGCCCAGCCTGAAACCGAGCGCTTCAACAAGGAGGCCGAGGCCAACGGTACCCCGAAACGCCAGTTCCGCAACCAGATTGTGCTGGCCAAAGGGATGAATTTCGAAACGGCAGATAAAATCAAGGAAGCCATCAAAGCTTCGCGCGTGCGCGGACTGGTGGTACAATCCGAACTGCGGCGCAGCTATGTGATGCCGGAAATGCTCTGCCATGTGCTCGGCTATGTGGACCACGAAAACATAGGGCGTAGCGGCGTGGAATCCTATTTCCACAGCTACCTGGCCGGGGTCGATGGTCTGCGCGAATACCGCCACAATGCGCGCGGTCAGGTGCTGGAGAGCGAGGACGACCGCTACATGGCGCCCAAGCACGGACTGAGCCTGAAACTCACCATCGACATGCGCCTGCAGACCATCGTGGAGCAGGAGCTGGATAAAGGCATGCGCCATTTCCGCGCCAAAAACGGCTGCATGATTGTGGTAGACCCCAAGACCGGGGATATTCTGGCCATGGTCAGCCGCCCGGCATTCGACCTCAACACCAAGGAACTCATCACCCACAAAGGGAAATTCCCGCGCGGCGAGGTCAAGGATGCCAACGGCAAACCCCTTACCGGCGATTTCAACTTTGCCTGCCAGACCCGCTATGAACCAGGCTCCACCTTCAAGGTGCTGGCCGTCACCTCAGTTGTGGACAAGGGGCTCATGGGCATCAATGCCTACGTCAACTGCTCGCCTTTCTCTGTAGGTTTCGGCAGCAAGGCCATCAACGACCGCCCATTCAACTACGGCAGCCTGCCGGTGTGGGGCGTGCTCAAGAAATCCAGCAACCCGGGAGCGGCCCGCATCGCCATCATCGCCAAATGGCAGAACTACAAGGAATACCTGGAAAGCTTCGGACTTACCAAACCGGCCGGAATCGACCTTCCCTCCGGCGGGAGCTGCTTCGTGGCCGATGGCTCCAACATCGTGAACTACTCGCGCATTGCCTACGGGTACTCGGTATCCGTCTCGCCGCTGCACATGGCCATGGTGTACGCCACCATCGCCAATGACGGCGTGCGCATGAAACCCCGGCTGATTGATAAAATCATCGCGCCGGATGGCAGCATCTACGATGAGTGCGCCCCCCAGGAGATCTGCCGGGTCATGAAATCCAGCACTGCCAGGGACCTGCGGTTTGCACTTGAAAGTGTGACCCAGCGCAAGGGTGAATGCGGTCGCGGCACCGCCACAGCCGCCGCCATCCCCGGTTTCCGCATCGGCGGCAAAACCGGCACAGCCAAAAAAGTCAAAGCCGGCGGTGGTTATACCGAAAACCTCTACACCGTATCCTTTGCAGGGGTGCTCCCCATTGATGACCCGAAACTCGTGGTCATGACCGTAATTGATGAACCGCACCCCACCGACTGCAACCCCGGTGGCGGCACCGTGGCCGCCCCCATCTTCCGGGCAGCTGCAGAGCGGTTCATCAACGTGCTCAACCTCACCCCCAGCGACCCCGAAGCCTACGAAAAATATCTTGCCAGCAAAGAAGAATCTGATAATCTAAAGAAGTAAGAATTTTCCCCAGCCATGGACACCAAGAAAATCTTCAGCATCCTGCCCGGAGCCACCCTTACCGGCGAGCTCACGAAGAAGCTCACCCTGCTCACCGATGATAGCCGCAAGGTCATCCCCGGCTGCTGCTACGTGGCTGTGAAGGGAACCCAGTTCGATGGGCACACCGCCATCGAAGGAGCCATCGCGGCCGGAGCCGCCGCCATTGTGGCCGAAACTCCGGTCAGCGAGCAGGCAAAGGCAGCCGGGGTGCTCTGGGTGCAGGTCCGGGACACACACGAGGCCGATGGGCTGCTCATGAGCGCCTGGCACGATTTCCCCAGCGAGAGCATGGTGCTGCTGGGGGTTACCGGCACGAATGGCAAGACCACCATCAGCTACCTGGTGAACCACATCTTCCGCGCCGCCTGGCAGCGCGCCGGCCTCATCGGCACCATCATCTACGACAACGGCGAGCGCCGCACCCCCTCCAGCAACACCACCCCGGGCTGCGCCCTGCTGCAGAGCATGCTGGCTGAAATGCGGCAGAATGGCTGCCGCGCCGTCTCCATGGAAGTATCCTCCCACGCGCTCACCCAGCAGCGCACCGCCGGCACCAGCTTCCGAGTCGGAATCTTCACGAACCTGACCCAGGACCACCTGGACTACCACGGCACCATGGAGGAATACTACCAGGCCAAGAAGCTTCTCTTCCTGCGCATGGCCGAGGCCGACCGCAAGAGCGTAGCAGTCATCAACCTCGATGATGCCTACGGCCGCCGACTGGCAGAAGAGCTCGCCCCCATCATGAAAGTGCGCACCTTTGGTGAGCACGAGCAGGCAGACTTCCGGGCCGTACCCAAGCTTATCACCCTGAAAGGAAGCCAGTACGAACTGCACTACCAGGGGCGCAGCTACCTGGTGCGCACGCCGCTTATCGGTGAGTTCAACCTCTCCAACAGCATGGCAGCCCTGGCCGGTGCCGTGAGCGCCGGTATCAACCTGAGCGAAGCCATCACTGCGCTGGCCCAGAGCCCCCAGGTCCCCGGTCGGCTGGAGCTGGTGAGCAGCGTGAACAACGTACAGTGCTTTGTGGACTATGCCCACACCCCGGATGCCGTCGAGAATGTCTGCAAGACCATGAAGGCGCTCTGCCGCAACGGCCGCCTCATCACCATCTTCGGCTGCGGCGGCGACCGCGACCGCACCAAGCGCCCGCTCATGGGCGAAGCCGCTGCCCGCTACAGCGATTTCTGCCTTGTCACCAGCGATAATCCCCGCAGCGAAGACCCCGAGCAGATTATCGATGAAATCATGCCCGGTATACCGAAAGAAAAGCAGCACCGCATCACCGACCGCGAGGAAGCCATCCGCGCGGCTCTGGAGCAGGCCCGCCCGGGCGATGCCATCCTCATTGCCGGCAAGGGACATGAGAACTACCAGATTTTCGCCACAGAAACCATCGATTTCTCCGACTCGGCAGTCGTGCGCAAGTACTACGCCGAGAAGAACCCGGAGGGGATTTCCGTGCCTTCCCGCAAGCCCGAAAACCGCCGCAGCAGATAAGCCCCCCATGACCAGTCTGAGCACCAGCGACCTCATCACCGCCACCGCCGGCACCGCCGTGGTGGTGGGGGAACGCAGCATCACCGCCGGGCTGACGACCGACAGCCGCGCCATCACGCCCGGCTGCGTATTTGTGGCGCTTTGCGGCGAGAGGTTCGATGGCAACAACTACGCCGCCGAAGCCACGCAGAAAGGTGCTGCGGCAGTAGTCGTCTCGCGCCTGGCAGGAGAGTATGCCCCGGGCAGCACCGTGGTGCAGGTTGCAGACACCCTGGCCGCGCTGCAACGTCTGGCCACCTGGTGGCGCGGGCAGCTGGAACCGCTGCATGTGGTCGGGCTCACCGGCAGCAGCGGCAAGACCAGCACCAAGGACATGTGCCGCTCCGTACTCTCGCAGAAATTCTGCACACTGGCCACCAAAGGCAACCTCAACAACCACATCGGCGTGCCGCTGAGCATCCTGAGCACCCCGCAGGGCACTCAGGCCGCCATCTGGGAAATGGGCATGAACCACGCCGGCGAAATCGCCCCGCTCTGCGCCATGACCCGCCCGCAGATAGGTATCATCACCACCATCGGCTCAGCCCACCTGGAATACCTGGGCACCCGCCAGGCCATTGCCGAGGAAAAATGCACCGTGGCGCGCGCGCTCCCGGCAGATGGGTTCATGATATACCCGGCCATGGATGATTTTGCGGACTACATCGCCACGCAGACTGCGGCCACCCCCCTGCCCGTGGGCGGGTGCAACAGCCCGGTGCGCGCGCTCAACCCGCGCAGTACTGCCACCGGCACCACCTACACCCTGCACATCGATGGCGAGGGCGAAGTGGAAGTCTCCCTGCCCGTACCCGGTGCCCACATGGTGAGCAACAGCCTGCTGGCTGCCGCCGCCGGCTGGAAACTCGGCTGCTCGCTGCCGGAAATCGCCGCGGGTCTCTCTGCCTCATCCCTCACTCACGGTCGCCTCGCCTGCAAGGAAGTAGAGGGCTACACCGTAGTGGATGACACCTACAACGCCAACCCGGAGAGCATGAAGGCAGCTCTCGAAACAGTCGCCGCCCTGCGCGGTCCGAAACGCCACATTGCCGTGCTGGGCAAGATGGGCGAACTGGGCGAGGGCGGCATCGCAGCTCATGCCGAAATGGGCTGGTGCGCAGCCTCGCTGGGCTATGCAGCCGTAGTGGTTGTAGGCCCGGAGTGCCCGGAGACCCTGGCGCTCTGCCAGGCTGCCTCTGAATCGATACCGGCCCTGCTGGTCAACACGCCGGCCGAAGCCGCCGCCGCGCTGCGCGCGCTCATGCAGCCGGGTGATGCCCTGCTTTTCAAAGGCTCGCGTTCAGCCGGCATGGAGCGCAGCATGTATGAACTCTTTCCCACCCTCACCCCCCAAGCATAAACCATGATCAATTTCATCTATCAACTTCCCGTGGGAGCGCAGCTGCTGCTGGCGCTGCTGGTCCCCTTTGCGGGTTCCATGCTCATCGGCCCGCGGCTCATCGCCATACTGCGCGCCATGAAAGCCGGCCAGCCCATCCGCGAGGCCAGCAAGGGCGTGCTCGCGCCCGAACACTCGGCAAAAGTCGGCACCCCCACCATGGGCGGGCTCATGATTATCGGACTCATCATGCTCACCAGCATCCTCTTCCTGGATATGGGCAACCCCAAACTCCAATGCTGCCTGCTGGTCATGGGCGTGACCGCCATCCTCGGCTTCCTGGACGACTGGGCCAAAATCACCAAAAAGAGCACCGATGGCGTGAGCGGCTGGTTCAAGATTGCCCTGCAAGCCGTGGCAGCTCTGGCGTGCGCCGGCTACCTGTACTACCTGGATCCCACCATCTCCAAGGTGCTGGTTCCCTTCTACGGCACCCTTGACCTGGGTTACTTCTTCATCCCCTTTGCCATGCTGGTCATCATCGGTGCCTCCAACGCCGTGAACCTGACCGATGGGCTGGACGGTCTTGCCAGCGGCTGCATGGTCATTGCCGCCATGGCCTTCCTCTCGCTCTGCCTGGCATTCCAGGAAGTCGCACTGGCCAACTATCTGCTCTGCATCGCAGCAGCCTGCCTGGGATTCCTGTGGTTCAACGCGCACCCGGCCAAGGTGTTCATGGGCGATACCGGCTCCCTCTCGCTGGGTGGAGCGCTGGGAACCGTAGCCGTCTGCACGCACACCGAGCTGCTGCTGGTCATCATCGGCGGTGTCTTTGTGGCAGAGGCCTGCTCCGTGATGATTCAGGTAGGATGGTTCAAGGTGAGCCGCAAGCTGTACGGCGAGGGCCGCCGCTTCTTCCGCATGGCTCCGGTGCACCACCATTTCGAGAAATGCGGCTGGAGCGAGACTCAGGTCTGCGTGCGATTCTGGATTATCGCCTTCTTCCTGGCCGTAGCCGGGTTGATACTGGGAGCCTGCTGCTTCCTTCACCTCTAACCCCCCCTTCTGCAAGCACCATGATGAATCTCAGCGGTAAAAAGATTGCAGTGCTTGGCTGCGGACGCAGCGGAGTAGCCGCAGCACGCCTGGCTCTGGCCCGGGGAGCTGCGGAAGTCTGCATTTTCGATGCCAACCCGGCCGCTACATGCAGCGAACCCGGAACCGGCTTTGTGCCCGGTGCCACAGAGGAGCACGCCCGCACCTACGCAGCCGACCTCGTCATCCTCTCACCCGGTATCGAGGGAGATATTCCCTGGACCCTCGCCTTCACCGCCCACGGTGCACCCCTCATCGGCGAAACCGAGCTTGCCTGGCACTACTACGGCGGGCGCATCATCGCCATCACCGGCACCAACGGCAAAACCACCACCACCGCCCTGCTGGAGCATGTGCTGACTGCAGCCGGCAAAACAGCCAAGGCCTGCGGCAACTACGGTTACCCGCTCAGCGAAGTGGCCCTCATGGAACCCCAGCCCGAGTTTGCCGTGCTCGAAGTCTCCTCCTTCCAGATGGAAACCATCATCGATTTCTGCCCAGAAGTCGCCATCTGGCTCAATTTCGCCCCCGACCACATGGACCGCTACACCAAGGTCGAGGATTATTTCAACGCCAAGCTCCGCATCTTCGAGAACATGCGCGCAGACCAGCTGGCCATTGTGCGCGAAGGCGAGGAGCTCCCCGGCATCACCCCGCGCCGGGTCGGCTTCTCTTCCGTGGTGACCACCGGGCAGCTCTACTTTGAAAACGGTGCCATCTGCGAAAACGGCCAGGTCCTCACCCCGCTGCGCGGCACCGCGCTGGAGCAGGCCCACAATGCCGAAAACGCCATGGCCACCACCCTGGCCTGCCGCGCCGTCGGGCTGGATGATGCCGTCATCACGGCCGCTATCCGTTCCTTCTGCCCGCCCGGCCACCGTTGCGAAACCGTGGCAGAGATGGATGGTATCCTCTGGTTGAATGATTCGAAGAGCACCAACCTGCACTCCACCGAAGCTGCGGTGCGTTCGCAGACCCGCCCCATCATCCTCCTGGCAGGCGGCAAGGACAAAGGGCTGGACTACGCTGCCATCAACCCCATGTTGCAGGAAAAAGCCCGCGCATGCATCGTATTCGGGCAGATAGCAGACCAGCTGGAGCAGACCTTCGCCCCGGTCTGCCGCGTCATCAAGGTCACCACCGTGGCCGAAGCCGTTGAGGCCGCCCACAAGGTTGCCCAGCGGGGAGATGTGGTCCTCTTCTCCCCCGGCACCTCATCCTTCGATCAGTTCACCGGCTATGTCCAGCGCGGCGAATGCTTCCGCAACGCCGTCAAAAACACTCTTCATCTCTAAAAGTCTGTCGATAGCAATTTTATGAAAAAAGACGCCAAAGCCACATTCCGCAACTCTGACCTGGGCCGAGCCAAGCCCAAACGACACTTTATCAAAACCTTCGTCGATGACAACCTGAAGCAGAAGCGCCTCCATTCCGACATCGGCATGGTCGAGGACCGCACCAGCCCCGCTGCCGTCCTGCGCATCATCTTCGGGCTCATCATTGTGCATATCCTCGTGATTGGAGGAGTGATGCTGCGCGGCAATATTGCCAAGAGCAACAGCGGACTGGCCGTGATGCCCTCGCTCACGCCACCCCCGGCTGTTCCCGCACAGGAAGCAGCCCCCGCTGCCGTGGCCCCAGCCCAACCCGCACCCGTTCAACCGGTGGTGACCACCACCGCCCCGCAGACCGCCCCAAGCGCCCCGGCCCAGCAGAATGAAGTGCACATCACCCAGGCACCGATCAACATGGAAGCCGTGACCGCAGCCCCCGCCACCCAACCAGCCACCCCGGCCGAACCCGTGGCAGTACAGGCCACCCCGGCACCGGCAGCACCTGCCGTACCCACGGTTGACCACCCGCACCACATCCGCTCCGGCGATACCTGGGGCCGCATTGCTGCGCAGTACGGCATCACGGAGGATGTGCTCAAAGCAGCCAACCCCTCCATGGCAGAGCGCACCAACCTCCCCGCCGGTGCCTATCTGACGGTAAAGATTCCGGCAGACTCCCCCGCCGCCAAAGCGCTGGAAGCAGCCAAGCCCGTGGTGAAGGACACCGCCAAATACCACATCGTGAAGCGCGGCGAAAACCTGGGCCGAATCGCCCGCAAATATAAGATTTCGCTCTCCAAGCTTCTCCAGCTCAACGATATGACCAATGCGGATGCCAAGCGGCTCCGCGTCGGCCACAAGCTCAAAGTCAGCGAATAAGCCCATCGGCACACGCGCCCCATGACCTCCCGCGTCAGCATCATCAGTATCTGGGTCTGCTTCATCCTGCTGCTCGTCCTCGGCATTGTGATGGTAGCCAGCACCGGACCCTGTGTGGCGGGGCAGGAGAAACTCGCCTGGTACAGCACCTTCCTGGGCAAGCAATGCATCTTTGCCCTGCTGGGGCTGAGCGCAGCCATGTTTCTGAGCTACGTAGACTATCACTTGTGGCGCCGCTTTGTCAAGCTGGCCTGGATTATCTGCACGATCCTGCTCATCTGCTGCTACCTGCCCGTCATCGGCATGCGTATCAATGGCGAAGCGCGCTGGATTAACCTGGGGCTGCTCACCTTCCAGCCCAGCGAGCTGGCCAAGATTACCCTCATGCTCACCCTGGCCAACTGGTACACCACCTACCGCGAAATGGCCGGCACCTTCTGGAAAGGCTTTGTGATACCGGGTGCCTTCCTGTTCGGGCTTCCGCTACTGCTCATTCTGGGAGAAAAAGACATGGGGACCGCCGCAGCGCTTGCCATGTCGGGTTTCTGCGTGATGTTTGTCTCCGGCACACGCTGGTGGTTGCTGCTGCTGGCCATGCTGCTGGCAGCCATTGTGCTCTATG
The DNA here is from genome assembly GCA_017517805.1 of Akkermansia sp. Taxonomy (GTDB): domain Bacteria; phylum Verrucomicrobiota; class Verrucomicrobiia; order Verrucomicrobiales; family Akkermansiaceae; genus Akkermansia. The sequence goes on along the minus strand of JAFWYD010000008.1, from coordinate 24,379 downwards.
TGATGATGACCGGCAGTGCCAACCGCATGCTGCGTATCGAAGCCTGGCAGGACCCGCGGGCATTCAGCCAGGGAGCGGGTCGCCAGCAGTGGATTGCCATCCTGGCCTTTGCCCGTGGAGGCTTCACGGGAGTCGGCCTGGGGAACGGCATTGAAAAATACGGCAACCTGCCCTACGCCCATACCGATTTCATCTACGCGGAAATCGGTGAAGAGTGGGGCTTCATCGGTTCAGCCGGGGTGCTGATTCTCTTCACAATCCTGACCATCTCCGGCTTTGCGCTGGCCGTGCAGACTCACGATACCTTCGGGCGCATCTTTGCACTAGGGCTCTCCTGCACCATCTTCTGGCCCGCCATGCTCAACATGATGGTGGTCACCGCCATGCTGCCCAACACCGGCCTGCCGCTTCCCTTCATCAGCAGTGGTGGCACCAACCTGGTTTTCACCATTGCATCCATCGGGCTGCTCACCAGCATCCAGCGCTACACACCGACCATCCCGCAGAACTACTGGCCCACCCGCCGCCTCAAAGAAATCCAGAACCCATGAATACGCAGAAAGCCCTCCATGTCATCATCGCCTGCGGTGGCACCGGCGGCCACCTGTTCCCGGGCATTGCCGTCGCCCAGCAACTCCGCAAACTGGGGCATCACCCGGTGCTGCTCATCTCGCGCAAAGAAGTCGATGCCGAAGCCTCCAGCAAGTATGGAGACCTCGAGTTCCACAGCATCCAGGCCATTGCCAAACCTGCCACCTTCTCGCTGCGCATGCCCGCCTTCCTCTGGAAACTCTTCCGCACCTACCTGAGCTGCAAAAAGCTCCTGAAGCAGGAAAAGGCCGATGTGGTGCTCGGCATGGGCGGCTTTACCAGTCTGCCGCCCTGCAAGGCAGCCCACGCCATGGGGCTGCGCTCCTACGTGCATGATTCCAACGCCATGCCAGGGCGCTCCAACCGTCTTACCGCCCGCTGGTGCACCAAGGTGCTGCTGGGCATGGCGGAGGCCGCAAAGCATTTCCCGGGCAGCATCTGCGAAGTCGTAGGCACCCCGGTGCGCGATGAGCTCTGCACCCTGCCCGGCCGGAGTGAAGCCCGCGCCCGCCTGGGACTCCCGGCAGAAGGTCCGGTCATCCTGGTGACAGGCGGCTCGCAAGGCGCGCGCAACCTCAACAGCATGCTCATCGAAGCCGCCAAGGCCGACCCTGGCGTGCACTACCTCGTCATCGCCGGCAGAAGCGACCAGGAGCGCGTGCAAGCCTTGGCAGACAATGCCCCGAATATCACCGTACTGGGCTTCTGCTCCGACATGCCCGCCGCCTATGCCGCGGCCGATGGTGTCATTGCCCGCAGCGGAGCCAGCACCCTTACCGAACTTTCCATCATCGGCAAAGCCACCCTGCTGGTCCCCTTCCCCTTTGCCGCAGACGACCACCAGACCCACAACGCCCTGGCCTTCTCCACCCGCGGCGCTGCCGTCCTCATCCAGCAGGCTGAGCTCACCACCGCCAAAGTGCATGACTTTGTGCACCATACCGTGCTCAATCCCGCCGCCCGTGAGGCCATGGAAACCGCCATGCGCAGCCTGGCCCGGCCCGATGCCGCCGAAGCCATTGCCAGAACCATTCTCAACCAATAAATGACGGGGCAAGAAAAACTCCCGCCTCCGGGCAGAATCCACATTTCCATCTCCCGGCAGCGGCTGGAACTGCGCACAGCCGAGGGTGAAGTGATTTTCGCCGCCGCATGCAGCACGGGAGCCACCGGCACCGGAAGCGAGGAAGGCAGCGGACGCACCCCGCTGGGGCGCTTCTGCATCTGCAGCAAACACGGTGAAAACGCCCCGCTCAACACCGTCTTCCGAGCGCGCATCCCCGTGGGGGTGTATCCTGCCGCGGCTCGCGGGGAAGATGCCATCCTCTCGCGCATCCTCTGTCTGCACGGCCTGGAGGCACACAATGCCAACACACGCGCACGCTACATCTACATCCACGGCACAGCAGATACAGCCCGGCTCGGCACTCCCGTCTCGCACGGCTGCATCCGGCTCTCCCCTGGCGATGCCAGAACCCTCTTTGAACTCGTCCCCCTCGGCACCCTCGTGCAGATTGCTGCCGATTAAGCCCCGGGAATGCATAAAAATTGCAATTTTTCACATTTTCGCGCTTTTCCTTATTCACACTTGCAGAAACATGTGTTAGACTAGGAATAGTGAGAGGTGTTTCTAAACTTGGGCTTCTGCTGCTGGCTGCTGCAATGCTGCTGCCTGGTGGCAGCTGTATCTCCCGCAAAAAACCGGCAGCGGCCCCTGCGCCGGCGCAGCCCGACAGCCGCCCTGAGCCCAGGCTCAAGCGCAGTCCGTATACCGTCAAAGGCAAGCGCTACCGCCCCATGGATATCGAAACCGCGCTGAAATACCGGGAAGTCGGCGAAGCCTCGCTCTACGAGGGGGGCAACAGCATCGGCGCCCTGGGTGAGAAACTGCACTACGGAGCCATGTATGCCGCTCACCGCACCCTGCCGCTGCCCAGCACCGTGCGGGTCACCAGCATCACCACCGGCAAGAGCTGCATCGTGCGAGTCAACGACCGCGGCCCCTTCCACCGCCGCCGCATCATCGACCTGAGTCCCGCGGTGGCCCGGGCTATCGGTCTGCATGAATGGGGGGTGCACCAGGTCGAAATTGAAACCATTTCCGTGGGCGATGGGCCCAACAAACGCACCAGGGAATAGAACAGAGACGGTGCCCGGATGAGCGCCGTCTGGAGAAACGGATCAGTAAATCACGCTCCCCGGTTTATCGCAGCGAGAAGAAATCGCGGATACGGGGATTATCGCTGGCAGCGATAACTGCCGGCGGGGCATCCACCACGAGCCTGCCATCTGCCAGGAATACGATACGGTCGGCCAGTTCCATGGCGAAATCCGTATCGTGGGAAACCACGAGCATAGTCATACCATCCTTGGCAAGCTCGCGCATGAGGTTTTCCACCTCCCCCACCATCTCAGGGTCGAGCGCGGAGGTCGGCTCATCGAAGAGGAGCACCTCGGGATTCATCGCCAGGGCGCGCACAATGGCCACGCGCTGTTTCTGCCCGCCAGAAAGCTGGGAGGGGTATGCCTTTGCCTTATCCCGCAGACCGATGCGGTGCAGCAGGTGCAGCGCCTGAGTCTCGGCCTCGGTGCGGCTCATGAGCCCGCACTTCACCGGTGCCAGGGTGATATTGTCCAGAATGGTCAGGTTGGCAAAGAGGTTGAAGTGCTGGAACACCATGCCCACCTTGGCGCGGTAGTGGTTCAGGCCACTCTCGCTGCGATCCACCGGGGTACCGTGGAAGAGCACCTCGCCACCGGTGGGAGACTCCAGGAAGTTCATGCAGCGCATGACCGTGCTCTTACCCGCGCCGGAGGGACCCAGGAGAAACACCACCTCGCCCTTCTTCACCCCAACCGACACACCGTCAATCACCCGGTGGTCACCGAATTCCTTCACCAGGTCACGCACCTCCAATATATTCTCAGCGTTCATTCTTCTTCAGGGAATTTTCAAGTTTCTTCATCAGCTGGCTCAGGCAGACCACCACCACCAGGTAAGTAAGCGCCACGGCAATGAGCGGCAGGAATGCATCGTAGGTCTGACTGCGGATGATATCGCCACCCTTGGTGAGGTCCTGCAGGGCGATGTAGCCACACACGGAAGTCTCCTTCAGCAGCACGATGAACTCATTGCCCAGCGCAGGCAGCACATTCTTGAACGCCTGCGGCAGAATCACCGAACGCATCGTGGTGCCATAGCTGAGCCCGAGGCTGCGGCCGGCCTCCATCTGCCCGCTATCCACCGCCATGATACCAGAGCGGATAATCTCTGCCACATAGGCACCGCTATTCACACCGAAGGCCACGATAGCCACCAGCACCTTGCTCACATCCACCGAGCCGAAAATCACAAAGTAGATGATGAGCAGCTGCACCACCACCGGCGTGCCACGCACCACCGTCAGGTAGATATGGCACAGGAAATTGAGCACCTTGTAGCGCCCGGTCTGGTCATGCGCGCTGCGCACCACCGCCACCAGGAAACCAATCACCAGCCCCATAAGCACCGCGCAGGCCGAAATCTGAATCGTCACCAGGAAGCCATTCACCAGGTAGCGCCAGCGGTTATCCTTCACAAAGTTCACATCAAACGACTCGGCCATACGCTGCCAGAGCCCCTTCTCCACCGATTCCACAGCAGGCACCGCCAGCGGCTTGCCGTGCTCATCCAGGTAGCGGGCCCAGATTGTCTTCATAGTGCCATCGGCCTTCATCTCTGCCATGGTCTTGTTGAACATGGCGAGCAGCTCCGGGCGGTTCTTGCTGATAGCCATGGCATACTCCTCAGAAACCAGCGCGCCGGGCAGAATCCGGATTCCCTTGTTGCGGGCCACGTGCTCCTCTGCCGGGGCGCTGTCGAGCACCACGGCATCAATCTTCCCCGTCACCAGCGAAGCCACCGCCAGCGCTCCGTCCTGGAAACGCTCCGGCTCCTGGATATTGCTGGTCACGTACATATCGCCCGTGGTGCCGTGCTGCACCCCGATGCGTCTGCCTTTCAAATCTGCCGGGCCGGCAATCGCCGCCTCATCGCGCACGATAATCACCTGGTCAGCCTGCACATAGCTCGTCGTAAAATCAATCTGTTTCTTGCGATCCTCCGTCACCGTGATACCAGATGCCGCCACATCGGCCTTACCCGTCTGCACGGCAGCAATCACCGAATCAAACGACATATCCTCAATCACCAACTCCAGATTATTGCGGAGGGCAATCTCGCGCACCATGTCGGCATCAATTCCCACGATGCGGTCCCCCTGGTAGAACTCATACGGGGGGAACGTGGCGTTCGTCACCATAATCAGCTTACCGCGTTCCTCCTGTTTCTCACCACATGCGGTCAGAAACAGAGCCGTGAACGCCAGCATCACTACCAGCCATTTTTTATATACTATACCGGGCATGCGCGTGAAGCTTACCACATGACTATGCAAATTGCAAAGTTAAAATAATAAAATCAACCCCATGCGACAAGAATCCCGCGCAAAGTCATCACTTTACGCGGGATTCCGCAGTATTCTAACGCTGGAGGCGAGGGGAATTGAACCCCTGTCCTGGACACTGTTGACGCAAGCATCTCCATGTTCAGACGCGGATTGCTGCATCTCGCCGGTGATCCGCTCCGCGTCAGCCTTTCACCTAAGCCAGGAACCTGTGGATGTCATGCCGGACGCGGTTCCCCCATCCGGCACCTGCCTACTGAGCTAGGCGCGTCATCCCTAGTAGGCATCGGGAATCGGCGCAAGGCGCGTTAATTACGCAGCCATGGCGTATTCGTTCTTAGAATAGGCACTTAATCTTTTGAGCGGCTTTTAAGGAGGCCAGCCGATCAACCTCCACATGCAGCCGGCGCCTCGAATGTTCAGTCGAAACCGGGACGCCCCCATGTTTTCTCTCTACAAGTATCTGAGGACAAAAAAACCGGTTTCGTTGAATCGAACCGGCATTTTGTTCATTTCCTTGTGAGAAACACGCCCGTGAGGATTCGAACCTCAAACCTTCTGATCCGTAGTCAGATGCTCTATCCAATTGAGCTACGGGCGCTTTTCCTTTTCAGGAGCCGCATAGTGTTGCGGTGAGCGCAGTATATAGCACACCCCCGCAGAAGTCAAGACAAAATTTGATTTTTTTTGATTTTCTTTCCAAAAATCATCATTTTTTACATTTTTCCACAAAAAAGGCTTGCATTGGCATGCGAAAGTCTGTATAATGCGCCCGTTCCCGCTGCAAAGCGGCGAATCGGTATATCCGACGGAGCGGTAGCTCAGTTTGGTTAGAGCGCAGCCCTGTCACGGCTGAGGTCGCGGGTTCGAGCCCCGTCCGCTTCGTAAAAAAAGGTACACCTTCACGGTGTACCTTTTTTTGTTACCATGCGCTGGCGTTACTCAGAAAGCGCCTTCATCAGCTCATCACTCAGCGGCGGCTGGTCAGCAGCTGCCGCACAATCTTCCAGTTGAGCCACCGTTCTGGCACCGATGATGAGGCTGGTGATACCGCTATGCTGCAGGACCCAGCGAAGGGCAAGCTGGGTGAGGGGAATACCAGCCTCCCGGGCGATGGCATCGAGCGCAGCGACGCGCTCAGCATCTGCCGCCACCTTATCTGCATTCAGAAACACCGAGTTGCTGCGCGCAGCCCTGGAGTCTGCGGGGAGCGCACCAGCGTTCAGATACTTACCCGTGAGCATCCCCTGGGCAAGGGGAGAAAAGGCGATGGCCCCAGCCCCCTGGTCTCGGGCAGCAGGCAGCATACCGGATTCGCAGGAGCGGTCGAGCAGATTGTAGCGGAACTGGTGCAGCAGGCAGGGCACACGAGCCTCTGCCAGCATGGAGCATGCCCGGTTGAACAGAGCCGGAGGATATTTCGAAAGGCCGATATATAATGCCTTGCCGCTCCGCACAATCTGCACCAGGGCCTCGATGGTTTCCTCCAGCGGAGTATCGGGGTCCGGGCGGTGGTGGTAGAACACATCCACATAATCCAGCCGCAGGCGGCGCAGGCTCTGGTTCAGCCCGGCAATGAGATGCTTACGGCTACCCCAGTCACCATAGGGGCCATCCCACATCAGATGCCCGGCCTTGGTCGCAATGAACATCTCATCGCGATGCGTCGAAAACTCCTGCTGCAACAACCGGCCAAAACACTCTTCGGCACTTCCCGGGGGTGGGCCGTAATTGTCTGCCAGGTCAAAATGGCATATCCCCAGCTCCAGCGCCCTGGCAACAACTGCCCTGCCCTGCAGCGCATCATCCTCCAGACCAAAATTGTGCCACAAGCCCAGCGATATCTCCGGAAGCAATACCCCGCTGCGGCCGCATCTTCTGTATCTCATGCCCGCTATTATAGCGAATCTCCCATAAACAGTAAAGAATGCAAATTTAAAAATTCAGAATGAGTACTTGCGGCCCAAAGATTTGGGAACTAGTGCGGTTGACACGCTGTAAGTCGCATAAAGCTTGACAAACGCACCTACGCGCGTATAGTTTCCCGCGAACTTATGAAAAATCAGATTGCAAGTGTACAAGCCGAAGCCCTGGCGCGCATAGCCGGCATTGCCGATATGAAGGCGCTGGAGGATGCCCGCGTGGGTATCCTGGGCAAGAAAGGTACTCTCACCCAGGTGCAGCAGGGCATGCGCGATGTACCCAAGGAAGATAAGCCCGCCGTGGGTGCTCTGCTGAATGAAGCCCGCGCCACCATCACCGCTGCGCTGGAGGCACGCAAGGCAGCCTTGCAGCAGGAGATTGATGCAGCAGCTGTTGCCGGTGTGGACTTTACGATGCCCGGTGCCACTCTGCCTGCTGGTGGCCTGCATCCCATCTCCATTGTGCGCGATGAAGCGGTGCGCGTGCTGCGCCGCATGGGTTTCACCCTGGCCGATGGTCCGGAGATTGAGGATGAGTGGCACTGCTTCGATGCGCTCAACACGCCGGATGACCACCCCGCCCGCAATGAGAAGGATACCTTCTATTTCGACAGCGGCAAGCTGCTGCGCACCCAGACCAGCACCGTGCAGGCCCGCGTGATGGAGAAGGATTGCCCGCCCATCCGCATCATCTGCCCCGGCTCGGCTTTCCGCCGCGATGCGATTGATGCCACCCACCTTTCTGCCTTCAACCAGATTGAGGGTCTCTATGTGGCCAAGGAGGTGAGCGTGGGCGACCTGAAGGGTACGCTGGAGTATTTCCTGAAGGCTCTCTTCGGTGAGGAGACTGCGGTGCGTTTCCGTCCGCATTTCTTCCCGTTCACCGAACCGAGTTTTGAGATTGACGTGCTGCTGCAGGCGGCTGGTCAGGCTCCGCGTTGGATTGAGATTGCCGGTTGTGGCATGGTGAATCCCGCTGTGTTCGAGAATATCGACAAGGCCACCGGCAAGAACCAGTACGCCGGCTGCACCGGGTTTGCCTTCGGTATCGGCCTGGAGCGTCTGGCGATGATTCGCTGGGGCATCCGCGATATCCGCCTCCTCATCGAGAACGATGCTCGCTTCCTGGCCCAGTTCCAATAAAAACACTAACCCCCTTCTGAACTAGAATCATGAATGTTTCTCTGAATTGGCTTTCCAGTTACATTGACCTCGCGGGCCTTGGCACGCAGGAAATGGCCGATATGCTCACCTTTGCCGGTATCGAGGTGGAGGGAATCCAGGAGCGCGGCGTGACCACCGACCTCGTGGTGGTGGCCCAGGTCATGGAAAAGACCCCCGTAGAGGGCAGCGATCACCTCAATGTGTGCATGGTGGATGCGGGCGAAGGCTCGCTGCGCCAGATTGTGTGCGGCGCCCAGAACTACAAGGTGGGCGACAAGGTGCCCTGCGCTCTGCCCGGTGCGGTGCTGCCTGGAGGCTGGGAGATTAAGGACGGCAAGCTGCGCGGCGTGGAGAGCCGCGGCATGCTCTGCTCGGCCTCTGAGCTGGGGCTGCCGGATAAGGAACACGGCTTGTGGATTCTGCCGCAGGACTACGTCATCGGAACCCCGGTGCGTACCTTCGTGGAGACAGATACCATCTTCGAGCTGGAGATTACCCCGAACCGCCCGGACCTCCTCAGTCATTGGGGCATGGCCCGCGAACTGGCCGGCATCACCGGCCGCAGCCTGAAGACCGACCCCGCCGAGGCTCCCGCCGCTGCTGCGGAAACAAAGCCTGCCGGCGATTTCATCACCCTTTCCGCGCCGGAGCTCTGCCCGCTCTACACCGCCACCCGCATTTCCGGCGTGAAGATCGGCCCCTCGCCCGAGTGGCTGGCCAACCGTCTGGTAGCCATCGGCCTGCGCCCCATCAACAATGTGGTGGATATCACCAACTACTGCCTCTTCGAGCTGGGCCACCCGCTGCATGCCTTCGATGCCTCTAAAATCACCGGAGGGCTGAACATCCGCCGCGCTGCGGAAGGCGAGTCCTTTACCAGCCTCATGAATGAGCAGTACACCCTGAAGAATGACGATGTGGTCATCTCCGATGCCAGCGGCGCGGCTCTGGCCCTGGGTGGCGTGATGGGTGGCCTCGATTCCGGCGTGACAGAACAGACCACCGATATCATCCTCGAATCGGCCTGGTTCCTGCGCAGCAGCATCCGCTTCACCAGCCGCCGCCTGGCGCTGGGCTCGGATTCCTCCTACCGTTTCGAGCGCGGCACCTCCCCCTGGAATGTGCTGCGCGCCGCTGCCCGCGCCACACAGCTGATTCTGGAATGCTGCGGCGGCACCGCCGAGCCGGTGCTGGTGGGTGGCCAGGCCCCCTGCCTGGTGGCTGAGGAGCTCGCCACCACCGCTACTGTGCTGGAGCAGGGTACCGAGGCCAAGATTTACTACGCCCTCGACCAGGTGAAGCTGGATTGGAAGGAGCTGGATGTGATGACCAATGGCACGCTGCCGCACATGGAAGGCGCCCGCATCCTCCGCAACCTGGGTCTGAAGGATGTGGATGTGAAGGGCACCTGGGACTGCCCGCCCTGGCGCCTGGACCTGAAGCGCAGCTGCGACCTGCTGGAGGAAGTGGTGCGTGTGTACGGGATCGATAACATTCCCGCCACCAGCACCTCCATCTACGTGCCGGAGAGCGCCCAGGACCGCGCGCACGATTACCGCATGGCCCTTTCGCGCAAGCTGGCCGGTGCCGGTTTCTGGGAGGTGCAGACCTTCAAGCTCATCGCTGCCGAAAGCATCGACCCCACCATCGCCAGCGTGGAGAATGCGCTGCCCATCAAGCCGCTCATGGAGGGCGACATCATCCGCGTTTCCCTTCCCATCTCGGAAGACCACTCCACCCTGCGTCCCTCGCTGGCTCCCGGCCTTGTCTCCGTGGCCGCCCGCAACATCAACCAGGGCATGGAGGTGCTGCGCTTCTTCGAATGCGGCCGCGTGTTCCGCAACACCGGCGGCGGCAAGGGCAAAGACATTGAGAACGAAGTGCTGGGTATCTTCATGGCTGGCAAGCTGACCCCCGCCAGCTGGGCCTGCACCAAGCCGGGTGAGGCTCACTTCGAGCACCTCCGCGCTGTGCTCGATATCCTCGTCCCCAAGGCCACCATCAGCATCGTCCCCGCCAAGCAGCAGCGCGAGAATGCCGCCGTGGGTGGTGATATCACCATCAACAACCAGGCATGCGGCTATGTGGCCCGCCTTTCCCTGGCCAAGTGCCGCGCCCTGGGCCTGCCCATGGAAAGCTACTACGCTGAGCTCGACCTCCGCAAGCTCCAGCAGGTGGCCACAGCCCCCTTCAAGGCGGCTGACCTGCCCCAGTTCCCCGGCTCCAGCCGCGATGCCTCGCTCGATGTCCCCGCCGCCACCCGCCATGCCGATATCATGAAGGTGGTGGAAGGTGCCAGGCAGAAGCTGCTGGTTTCCTGTGCGCTCAAGGATGTGTTCTGCGACCCGACCGGCGAGAAGCTCGCCGCCGACCGCAAGGCCATGACCTACACCTTCCTCTATCGCGATGCGAAGAAGACCCTCACCGCCCCCGAGGTGGATGCCGCGCACAAGAGCGTGCTCGATGCCCTCGCTGCCAAGGTGAAGGAACTCAGGTTCCGCTAAAGAATACCGTCAACATACCAGAAGGCCGGAGAGTCTGCCTCTCCGGCCTTTTTTTGCTGTGTTATTGCTTGATATGAAGTGCTTAGTATTCATGGGTGCTGTATAATGAAAACATAATTGCATGAAAATGTCGTTTTCATGCAATTATGTTTTCATTATGCTTGCAAATGGTAACCGGAAGGTGTATATTCAGTGTTGAGATGGAAAGTCCTATGCAGATATTTGATCAGAATGACCTGAATGCGCTGCTGCATCAGATTAACCCATGGTGGAAGACCGGGCAAAGCCGCGACGGTATACCGGAGTCGCGACGGCAAGCTTTTGCGGAAGTTCTGAAGTGTATCACGCACCCGCAACTGAGACGCTTTGCGGTTATCAGCGGAGCGCGGCGTGTGGGTAAAACTACGGTGATGCGCCAGCTTATCAAACACCTGCTGGCACAAGGGGTGCCCAGCACAAACATTCTGTACATTTCCTTTGATAATCCGGTATTCAAGTTAAGCGGCATTCAGGCAGTGCTGGACGCATACCGCCAGGTCACTTATCGCGGTGGAGCCTGTTATTACTTTCTCGATGAGATCCAATACGCAGAAAACTGGTCGCTGTGGGTGAAGACCCTGTACGACCACTTTCCGGAAGTTCAGGTGGTGGCTACCGGTTCCGCCAGCCCGGCACTGGAGCGCGGCGCGGCAGATAGCGGAGTGGGCCGCTGGCGCGTGTTCCGTATGCCCACGCTCACTTTCCGGGAATATTGTTGCCTGCAGGGGGTGTCACCCTTGCAGGAGGAGGCTCCAGCTCTGGAATCATTGTCGGCTATGCATCCGTCGGAGTTCAGCATGCTCATGATGCGGCTCAGCGATTTGTCCCCGCACTGGTACCACTATTTGCAGCAGGGGGGCTTCCCGGAGCTCTTGCGTCTGGATGAACTGGATGAAGTACAGAATATTCTACAGGAAGACGTGGTGGATAAGGTCCTGAAGCGGGATATCCCCGCTTTGTTTGATGTGCGGAACCCTGTGCAGCTGGAAAAGATTTTCCTATACCTCTGCCTGCACAGCAGCAATATTGTCAATCTGGATACCATGTGCAACGCCTTGGGGGTGTCCAAGCCCACCCTCTCCAAATACATTGGCTACTTGCAGGATGCCAACCTCATCTACTGTTCGCGCAACTTCTGTGCAACCGGAAAAAAGGGCCTCACAGCCCAGCCGAAAATCTATGTGGCTGATGCAGCTTTGCGCAATGCCTGCCTCATGCGTTTTACTCCCATGAGCCGCGCGTCCGATATGAGCGCCACGGTTGAGAGTACTGTTTACAAGCATTTCATCGCGGCTTATGACCGACTGGGGGAGGTCGGATTCCTCCGGAGCGGAGCTCGCGGCAGTAATGAAATTGACATTGCTGTGGAGCTTCGCAACGGTGCCCGAATATTCTGCGAAGTTAAGTTCCGCAATGACTCTGAATTATCTGCCAGCGAGGCTATCATCCGTCAATGCCACGCTGTCCCCGATGCCTTGGCCTTGCTGGCTACTAAGCACCCGCAGGATTTCGGTATATCATCCTCTCCCGGCAGTGCACCGCTGCTCCGTGTGCCGGCTCATACACTTTGTTATCTATTGAATTAGAATGTGGTGATTGATAAATGCTGTATATGCTTCACCATCAGGGGGTAGATTATTCCGGCGGTTTTTCATTGCATCCGGGCAATCACATTTCGTGCAGCTCCGGCCACGTCTGCCTGCTGCAGCAACCAGGAGACGATGACCACCCGGCGTGCGCCGGCGGCGAGCACGGCAGGCAGGGTGCTGCCGTTGATGCCGCCGATGCAGAACATGGGAAAATCCCCCAGCTGAGCCTGAACGGTGGCAATATCCTGCAGACCGATGGCGGGGCGACCGGGTTTGGTGCCGGTGGGGAAGAGCGGGCCGAAGCCGATGTAGTCTGCGCCTTCGGCCACGGCGGCCAGCGCCTGCTCCGGGCTGTGGGTGGAGCGGCCGATGAGCATCTGTGGCCCCACGATAGCGCGGACGGCCTCCAGCGGACCGCCGTCCTGGCCCACGTGCACAGCATCGGCCCCGATGCGGGCAGCCATTTCCGGGTAATCATTCAGCACAAAGATGGCACCCGCCTCACGGCAGAGCGGCTGCATACGCCATGCAAGCGCTTCCGCCTCATCGAGCGCCACACCTTTGGCTCTCAGTTGCAGGATGCGGATACCGCCTTGCAGCAGGTCAGTCGTGACCTGCTCCACCTCCTCCGGGCGCACGTACCCCATATCAACAATCCCGTACAAACGGGCATCTGCCGGAATCTGCTTTTTCATGCCCTTGATTTTCCCTGAAATGCGGCTTCATTGCAAGTCAAAAAACAGCGTTGACAGATGACGGCGGCTGGAGTACATTTGCAGGCATGGAAACGCTTATCTCCCGTGGTATTATAGAATCCTATTTCGGTAAACTTTCCTCCTGCCTGCAGCTGGATGCCGCCATCGTGGGCGGTGGTCCTTCCGGTATCGTGGCGGCCTATTATCTGGCGAAGGCCGGGCACAAGGTGGCGCTGCTGGATCGCAAGCTTTCCCCCGGCGGCGGTATGTGGGGCGGCGCCATGATGTTCAACGATATCGTGGTGCAGGAAGAAGCCATGCCCATTGTGGAGGAACTGGAACTTTCCTATCGCCCGTATCAGGAGGGTACCTACATCGTGGACTCCGTGCATGCCACGGCTGGTCTGCTCTACCAGGCAACCAGGGCGGGTGCCACCATCTTCAACTGCTACTCGGTGGAGGATGTGGTGTATAAGCAGGGCCGCGTGGGCGGTGTGGTCGTGAACTGGACCCCCGTGCTGCGCGAAGGGCTGCATGTGGACCCCCTCACGCTGCTCTCGAAGACCGTGCTCGATGCCACCGGTCACGATTGCGAGATTGCCCGCACCGTGGCCCGCAAGAATGGCGTGAAGCTCGATACCCCCACCGGTGGTGTGGTAGGCGAAATGAGCATGGATGCCGCCGAGGGCGAGCGCTCCACCATCGACAACACCAAGGAGATTTATCCCGGCCTCTTTGTTTCCGGCATGGCGGCCAATGGCGTGAGCGGCAGCTTCCGCATGGGGCCCATCTTTGGCGGTATGCTCATGAGCGGCCGCAAGGTGGCTGAGCTCATGAGCGCCAGCATTCGTCAGCAAGGCTGATTATTCATCCTTTCCTCATCCTCCCTGCCCGCCTCAGGAAAACATCCCTGTGGCGGGCGCGAATTTGATGCTGGCAGGGCAGGCTGGTCCGCACCATGAAGAGAAGGCACGGTCTCCCCGAAGCACGCGCCGCCACTCACCCCAGACGGCCTTCAAAATCGGTGTAACCGAAACGCTTCACCACCTCAACCCGGCCATCAGCCTGCAACACGGCAATATCCGGATGCGGCACACCGTTGAAGTGGGTCGTCTTGACCACGGTGTAGTGGCTCATATCATCCAGCACGATGATATCATCCACCTGCAGGGGGGCATCAAACGAGAAATCGCCAATCACATCGCCCGCCAGGCAGGTGGGCGCCCCCAGGCGGTAAGTGAACGCCCGCTCACCCGGCTCACCGGCCAGGGCATAACCTTCCCCCGGCAACTGCACAGCAGGTGCCCCGGTACCGGAGGCAGATACGGCGTAAACATCCGGGCGGTAGGGCATTTCCAGCACATCGGGCATGTGAGCGCTGGCACTCACATCGAGAATAGCATGCCGATACCCCAGGGATTCAAACACATCCAGCACACGGGCTCGCAGCACCCCGGTGTGAATTGCCCAGGCTTCCCCCGGCTCCAGAAACACCTCCACGCGATACATCTCGCGAATCTCACGCAGCAACGAAATGAGCGCGGGGCGGTCGTAATCCGGCTTGGTAATCCAATGGCCACCGCCGAGGTTCAGATAGCGGATCTGAGGACTCGCCAGCAAAGCCCCGAACTGCTTTTCAAAAGCGCGGAATGTATCCACCAGCTCAGCAGCCCCCTGCTCGCAGAGTGTGTGGAAGTGCAAGCCACTGATACCTGAGAGGTCCACCCCATGCAATTGCTCTGCCGGAATCCCCAGGCGCGACCCCGGCACACAGGGGTCATACAGGGCGGTGTGTCCCGTTGAGAAACACGGGTTGATACGCAACCCCAGCTGCAGCTCGCCGCTCTGCACGCGCGGGTGCGCCAGGCAGAGCTCCTTCCAGCGCTGCCACTGAGGCACGCTGTTGAAATCGATATGGTGCGCAAACTCCAGCAACTCGGCCAGCTCTGCCTCGCGATAAGCTGGCGAATACACCGCTACATGCCCCCCCAGATGCCGGGCTCCCAGCCGGGCCTCGTACAGCCCGGAGGCGCAGCAACCTGCCGCATACGGCCTCAGCACCGCCAGCCCCGCCGTGGTGGAAAATGCTTTGAGCGCCACCAGCATACGCGCACCGGAAGCCTGCGCCACCTCGTGCAGCATGCGGGCATTCCGCTCCAGCGCCGGTAATGAAATCAAGAATCGGGCCACCCTGGAATGCGATGAATCAGTTACGGCGGCGGCGCTTGCGCACTCGCTTGTTGGCTTCTTCCTGGGCAGCCT
The DNA here is from genome assembly GCA_017517805.1 of Akkermansia sp. Classification (GTDB taxonomy): domain Bacteria; phylum Verrucomicrobiota; class Verrucomicrobiia; order Verrucomicrobiales; family Akkermansiaceae; genus Akkermansia. The sequence goes on along the minus strand of JAFWYD010000008.1, from coordinate 9,168 downwards.
TCTCGGCTGCAGCCTGTTCTTCAGCCTGCTTGCGGGCTGCCTCCTGGGCTGCCTGCTCTGCCGCGAGACGCTCGGCGGCGGCCTTCTCGGCAGCGGCGGCCTCAGCAGCAGCCTTTTCTGCAGCGGCCTTCTCCTCAGCAGCGCGGCGCTCCTGAGCCTCCTGCTCAGCCTTCATAGCCTGGCTCACCGACTGGATAACCGGCAACAGGGCATCGAAGCAACGCTTCGTCTCAGCCTTGACTTCCAGCTTCGGGCTGCTGGCATTCAGACTCTGGCAGATCTTGGCCGCCATCACCCAGGATTCCATGGCCCCCTTGGTGCGCCCCTGCGAATTATCCAGATTACCCAGCGAGGTGAGCAACTTCACATACGCAATCGACATATCTGAAGAAAGGCGCTTGAGCTGCTGCGCCACTGCCTGCCCCTTGGCATAGGTGGTGCGGGCTTCCTCCGGGTCATCCATAGCACGGTAGCAATCGCCCAGGCAGCGGTAGGAATCCAGCAGATCCGTGGAGGCCCGGGAAATAGCGGGCTCCACCTCGCCTGGCGGCAGAGCCGCCCCATCTGCGGGTGCAACCGCCTTGAACAGCTCCTCATCAACCGCCAACGCAGCCTCATAGCGCTGCAAAGCCTCAGCAAACTTCCGCTGGGAAAGCAGGCATACGCCCAGCCCGTTATTGCAGGCGCTGATCATCCGCTGCACAGCTGGTGTCTTCTTCAGCTCCTCTGGCAGGGACTCAGCCTCCTCCAAAGCATTCTCAAACTCTGCCTGCGCCTTGGAGTATGCACCCAGGTCACGCGTCGTGGTCGCAATCTGCAAAGCAAGCCGCGCCCGTTCCTCGCTCGGCTCACCCTTCTGCAGCTCCGTGTAGTAGGCACGCATCTTCTCCAGCATATCCTTCACAATGGAATTGAGCTCGGGGAATGTCTCCGGGCTGGTAGCCTTCCGCCCCAGCGTGTACACTGCATACTCAAACAACGCCTGACGCGACTCTGCCAGCATATCCACCTGCGGTGCGGCAGCCGGCTCTGCCGGTTTCTCCACCGGCGCTGCAGGCGCGGCCTCCGGCTCCTTCTCCTCGCATGAACTCAGACAAAGTGCCGCCGCTACTGCTACTACGGCAGCCCCCCCGTGATGCGCATACTTCTTCGAACGGAAAAATTTCATACTCTCACTATTCTGCCTTTACGCATGCCACGCGTCAAGCTCATTCTGACCAGCAAACACAAAAAGTACGCCTTCACCGCTGCCCCATTGCGCTGATTTTTTACTTTTTTGCAAAATTTTCAACTTTTTGCTTGTCTTTTCCCTTGCCTATTGGCTAGAATGAGGAGCAACCAAACGACATGAAACATTTCCATCTCTTCAAACGTATCGCCTTGGTCTGCGGCATGGCCGCCGCAGCCGCCCTGGTTACCTCCTGCACCACGACCCAGCCCGCCGCCCAACGTGCCGAGCAGCTTCGCCAAGGTACCAATGTAACCGTATTCAGCTATAACGACGCATCTTCCCCCAAAACGCGTCTCTGCACCGAGGCCGGTCCCATGCCCGACAATGTGCGTCGCGCCCTGGATGCCTGGCTGCGCGAATCCACCATCAAGAATTTCACCTACGCCTACCCGCAGTACTACATCGCCATGACCTCTCCGGAGGGCAAGCAGCGCGTCTGGGGTATCTGCTCTGATGGCAAGGCCAACCTGGTAGGTGTGCTCATCCCCCGCGATGGTGTTGCTGCCTGGGATCTTCCCTACATCGGTGCATACAAGATGTACGTGTGCGACACCAAGGAGAAGCGCGCCCTCTCCGATGCTATCATGACCTACCTGCATGATGCCGGTTTCGACACCAACCGCATCGATGCCCGCAAGGCAGGTGGTCTGACCGACAGCAAGTACCTCGTCTCCAAGCCCCTCACCGAAGCTGAAGAAGCTGCCGCCCGCAAGGCCGAGGAGGAAGCCCGCAAGGCTGAAGCTGCCGCCCGCCAGGCTGCCGCAGCCGCCGCACAGACTGCCAGCGACACTTCCTCTGATGACTCTGGTGACGACGAAGAGGAGGAAGAAACTTCCGAAGAGGAAGAAGATTCCGAAGAGGAAGACTCCGATAGCGAAGAGGAGTCTGAGGAGGAAGAAACTTCCGAAGAGGAAGAAGAGGAGGAGGAATAAAGACTTCCCCGCTTTCCAGAACGCACGATTTCATTCACGCACCCTGCTACACCGTAGCAGGGTGCCTTTCTTTTTTTAGCCACGACTGATCCCTACAACACTTTAGCACATGTAAAGGAAACCCACATGTCCCAGCGTGTGTGGGGGAGGAATGAATACAAAAAAAATCCCCCAACTGCATCACATTCAACAGTTGAGGGATTTACTTTGCTAGTCTCGCCAGGATTCGAACCTAGTCAGAGGGAATCAAAATCCCTAGTGCTACCGTTACACCACGAGACCACGCGGATGTGCAGCCAGCGTGGGCTGCGTGGGCATACTTTTATCACAGGCCAGAGCATCTGGCAAGCCTAAAGTATGTACACGGGAGAATTGACTCACATGTACCCCAAAGATTTGGGAGACGAGAGCTTCGTCAATGCACAATCAGAAAATTGCGCTTGCACGCTGTGGGGGAGTAAGCTAGAATGGGCGGGTAATTATGGATTATGCGCCCCTCATTGAAAAACGCCGGGAACGGCTGGCAGAGCTGGAAGCCCAGACGGCTGACCCGGAATTGTTCCAGGATCCTCGCCGCGCAGGTGAATTGATGCGTGAGCTGCGGCGGATTCAGGAATTGCTGCGCGATTGGGAAACATTGCTTGCGACGCAGCAGCAGATTGAGGAGAACCGCGAACTGGCGGGCAGCGATGATGCGGAGATGGCTGAGCTTGCCGCTGCCGAACTGGAAGAGCTGGAGCCACGCGTGGCTACTCTGACTGAGCAGATTCAGTACAGTCTGCTGCCGCGCGATACGACTGAGGACCGCGATGCACTGGTGGAAATCCGCGCAGGCACCGGCGGGGATGAGGCAGCCTTGTTTGCCGCAGATCTGCTGGGGATGTACCAGCGCTACGCCGAAAGCCGCGGCTGGAGGCTGGAGATTCTGGATGCCAGTCCGAACGATATCGGCGGGTTCAAGGAGGTTACGGCACGCATCTCCGGCGAAGAGGTGTTCCGCTTCCTGAAATATGAGAGCGGAGTACACCGGGTGCAGCGTGTACCGGCTACCGAAACGCAGGGGCGCATCCACACAAGCACCGCAACGGTGGCTGTGCTGCCCGAAGCCGAGGAAATTGACGTGGAAATCCGCCCGGAGGAGTTGCGGATTGAAACCTGCCGCGCCGGTGGTGCCGGGGGGCAGCATGTGAACCGCACCGAATCAGCAGTACAGATTTTCCACTTGCCTACGGGTATCATGGTGCGTTGCGAGAATGAGCGCTCCCAGCTCAAGAACAAGGAAACCGGCATGCGGATTCTGCGCGCCAGGCTCTTCGAAATGAAGCAGAGGGAGGCCCAGGAATCATACTCAGCGCAACGCCGGGCGCTGATTGGCTCCGGCGGGCGCGAGGAGAAGATACGCACCTACAATTTCCCCCAGAACCGCTTCACCGACCACCGCATCGGCTACACGGCATATAATCTGGATATCGTGGTGGGTACCGGCGCGCTGCAGGAGGTCATTGCGCACATGCAGCATGTGGAAATGGAAGAACGCATGGATGAACTGAAGTAATATGGCATTCAAGACTGTGCAGGAGGTGCTCAGCAGCGGCACCGGGTATCTGGAAAGCAAAGGGGTGGAAGGTGCCCGCCACTCGATGCAGAGCCTCATGGTGCATGTGCTGGGGTGCAACAAAACCTGGTTGTACCTGCATTATGACGACCCACTGCCGGAAGATAAGCTCACCCCGCTGCGCGAGCTTCTGCGCCAGCGCGGCCAGGGGGTTCCCCTGCAGCACTTGCTGGGTAGTACCGAATTTTACCGCCGGGAGTTCCGGACCGATGCCCGCGCCCTCATCCCCCGCCCCGAGACCGAGGAACTGGTAGAGTTTGCCTTGCAGATGGCACCGCGCCGCAACGGGATGCGGGTGCTCGATATGGGATGCGGCAGCGGTATCATCGGCATCACGCTTGCGCTGGAGCTCGCGCGGCAGCAACCGGAGGTCATCATGGCCGATATCTCGGAAGCCGCCCTCTCGCTCACCCTCGAAAATGCCACCGCGCTGGGAGCGCGGGTCAAAACCTACCGCAGCGATTTGTTCTCAGCCTGGGATGCTCCGGCCGAAGGTGCCGTGCAGCCGCCGGAGGGGAGTTTTGACCTCGTGCTGGCCAATCTGCCCTATGTGCCGGAGGGGGAGGAAGTCTCAACCGAAGTGGAGCACGACCCCGCCACCGCCCTGTATGGAGGAGCAGACGGGCTGGATATCGTGCGCCGCTTTGTGGCCGATGCCCTACCCCACCTGGCACCGCGCGCGCTAGTGATGCTGGAGGTGGGCCACGACCAGGGGCCGGCCGTGCAGACGCTGATGCAACAGCTGGGCTACACCCAGTGCCGCGTGCTTACCGATATGAGCGGCAAGGCCCGGTTCCCGATGGGCTTTGCCCCCACCACCCCGGCTCCTACACCAGCCGACCAGGAGGCACACACCGCATGATTGAATACCACCTGCTCCCCGTTGTCCGCACTGCAGTATCGCGCCTGGCCACCGGCGCACGATACAGCCTGGCAGGCTGCGCCGCCCTGGCCCTGGCAGAGCTGCTCCTGCTTCTGCTGCGCCAGCCTCTGCCGGGGATTCTCTGCGGCATGGGCTCCACCTTCATGCTCAGCGTCTCGCTGGCTATGCTCACCATCGCGGCCATGTGGGGACACACGGTGCTGCTGGCTGGACAGGGGGTATTCCTCACCCGCTGGCTGCTGCGGGTGTGCGCGATTCTGGCCCTTGTGGCGCCCGTCTCCTGGCTGGTGCTCATCATCACCGGTGCGCCCTTGCTCTACCGGCAGGCCGAGCTTCCCTTCATCCTGGCGGGGCTGCTGTTTACCGCTGCCACCGTCAATATACCGCGCATGGCTGCCGCCCCGTGGCAGCTTCAGCTGCGCATCGTGCTGGTGCCGGTTCTACTGCTGGTCGTCCTCATCTGCGATTTTCCGGGCATGCTGCTGCCCTGCCTCGCCGCCAAAATCCTGGTCTGGTGGGTAGCAGCAAAACCGCTTCGCCTGCTGGCCTGGGCTGCCCCGCGTATCATCTCCATGCCAGAGACTGACCCGCCACCTGGCAAGAAAGAAGATTCACAATAAACACTTTGCGCCCGGCACCTCAATACGCCGGGATTCGCGGGCATAACCGAAGGAGCCTTCATCCGGCTCATTGAGATTGCGGCGGCGGTGCAGCACCCCGCTGCGACGGCGCAGGTAGTTCACCACCCCGTAGCCCACGGCTTCTGCATAGCGGCGGGCATTTGCCGGGTCGGCCAGGTAGCGTGCGTGCTGGCGGTTGTTCAGGAAAGCCGCCTCCACCACCGCCGCCGGGATTCCTGCATCATCGCACACATTCAGCCAGCCACCACCGCGCGAAGCATCGGTATACCGGGTCTGCACGGTGCATCTGGTGCCGCGGTTGGGCATGCCGTGGTTCAGCACGCGGGAGTTGAGCGAATCGGCAATGGACTGCGCCAGGGGGCTTCCATTGTGTCGGTTGGCCAGGATGATGGATTTGGTGGCATTGCGGCGCCAGTACCGGCTGGTGCTGTTGTGGTGCAGGAACACCACGGCCGGTGCCTTGCGGTACACCGCAAAATCAGCGCTGATGATGCCGCAGGCCACGCGGTCGGGGACGTAACGCGAGGGATAGCGCCGACCATGCTCATCCGGGTGGCGGAGGTGCAACACCCCCGCCCGCTCTGCATAGCTGCGGCAGGGTTCCTTCTCCGGTTTATTCCCCCGGTTGCAGATGACGCACCGATACCCGGCAGCTTCGATGACCCGCTTGGTGTAGTAGCTGTACTCGTACCAGAACTCGCATTCGGTGATGTACCTGCCGTTGATTCTGCCGGGTGTGCGCGCACCGGGAGATTCGACAAAATGCCCGATATCCAGCACCACCGCCGGTGCCGGTGGCCCCGGAAAACGCTGCTGCTGACATGCCGGCAGCAACAGCAGTGCCAGCAGGCTCACCCACAGGAAAATGCCCAGGCGGTGCATCATATCATTCTCCCCCGTCCTCCTCATCTGCCCGCGGCACGCGGGGCATGAACCGCATCAACTCAGGGATGAAGGTCAGCGGCACATCGCCCGTGGGGCCATTTCGGTTCTTGGAAAGGGAGAGATTGGCATCGGAGCCTACGTTCTCGCGCTCCTCGTCGTCCTCCGCGTAATACGCCATGCGGTACAGCAGGCCAATCATATCGGCATCCTGCTCGATAGCACCGGATTCACGCAGGTCGCTCATCATCGGCACGCCCTTATTCTTGCCGGGGCGGTTTTCCGGGCCACGGTTCAACTGGGCCAGGGCCAGAATCGGCAGATTCAGCTCCTTGGCCAGACTCTTCAGGCCACCGGAGATTTCAGCAATTTCGCGTTCGCGGCTATTCTGCGCCTGCTTGGTGTGGGAGCGCATGAGCTGCAGGTAGTCGATACCGATGCAGCAGAGGTCCGGGTGCTCGCGCATCACGCGGCGAGCCTTGGCACGCAGCTCTGCAATCGAGATAGCAGCGGTATCATCAATCACAATCTTGCTGGATTTCAACTCATTGATGGCACCTTTCAGGCGCTTGAGGTCCTCCTTCACCATACTGCCGCGCTGCGAAACCAGCGTCTGCTTGCTCACGCCGCTACGGGCATAAAGCAGACGCTCCACCAGCTGCACGCTGGGCATTTCGCAGGAAAAGATGAGGATGGGCTTTTTGACATTCAGCGCCAGGTGCTCCATGATATTGAGCAGGAACGAAGTCTTACCCATGGAGGGACGGGCAGCAATGATGAAGAGTTCGCCGCCTTTCAAGCCGTTGATCATGGAATCGAGGCGGGGGTAGCCGGTAGTGAGCCCCAGCACCTCGCCCTTGCTGCTCATCATGCGCTCCATATTGGTCACCGCCGCGGCAATATCGGCACTCAGCTTCCACTCGCCGCCCTTATCCGTGCTCTGGCGGATTTTGAGCACCGCCTGCTCCGTCTCATCCAGCAGGGCTTCCACCTCTGCCTCGCTCGTGTAGGCCGATTCGCTGGCCTGGTTGGCAGTCAGAATGATACTGCGGCGGATGTACTTCTCCTTCAGCGTCTCAAAATGCAGGTTGAACAACCCCGTATTCGTGGTGTACGAAAAAATATCCATCAGCCCGGAAGCCCCGCCCACAGACTCCAGCTGGTTCTTATCGGCCAGCTGCTGCATGACCGAGGTCACATCAATCGGGATTCCCTTATCGTAGCGCTCGCGGAAAATTTCCCACAGGATGCGGTGCGCCGGGATGTAGAAGAAATCACCCGTCATGCCCTTCGAGACGCATTGGGAGACGATATTGGTCGGGTCAATCGTCATCATGGCCAGCAGGCTCTTTTCGATGGGAGGAGCCTGCGGCATCAGCACATTGGTGCCGGCAGAGGAAAGAGCAGCGGCCTTCAAATCCGCTTTGCTGTATTGTTCATTACTCATGCTGCAAGGGGAACGCGCGGGGGATGGTACTATTTCCTGCGCCCTTTTGCAAGCCAAAAACCACCCGGATTTCACAATCCCCGCGCATAATCTGAATCGGGCAGAGAGCGCTGCCGGAGCCAGCCCGGTTCCGCGCTCGCAGTCCATGGATACATCCCGGAACATTGGGCCACGTGAGAGAAATCGAGGGCATTTGTTTCTTTTGCCTTGCATCGGGGTAGGTTAACGAGTAAAATTACCCTGTAAACAGAAGGAATTCCCCTCCTGTATACCCCTTATAAACGCATTATGAAGACACTCATCACAAACGCCCATATCATCTCCCCCGGCATTGACCTGCCCGGCGGCTCCGTCCTTATCGAAGGCAGCAAGATTATCGCTGTGCTGCAGCCCGGCGAAACCGCCGAGGCCGATAAGACCATCGATGCTGGCGGCAACATGCTCATGCCCGGCTTCATCGATATCCACTCCCACGGTGCCGGCGGCTGCGATACCTGCGATTGCAAGGTAGAAAGCATCCGCACCATTGCCGATTGCAAGATGAAGGAAGGGGTGACCACCTGGCTGCCCACCACACTGACCCTCGGCACCAAGACCCTGGCCGATGTCTGCACCGTAGTGAAGGAATACGCTGCGGCACCCACCGGTTCCAAGACCCCCGGCGTACACCTGGAAGGGCCCTACATCAACCCGAAGCAGTGCGGCGCCCAGAACCCCGCCTTCGTGCGGCCGGCTGATTATGAGGAAGTGGAGATGCTCAACGGCATCTACCCGGTGCTTCTGATTTCCATGGCTCCGGAGATGCCCGGCTCCATCGACTTCATCAACAAGGCCACCGCAGCCGGCATCACCTGCTCCGCTGGTCACTCCGCTGCCTCCTATGCCGATTTCAAGAAGGCCAAGGCCGCCGGCCTGAAGCACCTCACACACTTCTGCAACCAGATGAGCCCGCAGCACCACCGCGAAATCGGTCTCGTAGGCTCCGGCATGCTGGATAAGGATATCAAGATTGAAATCATCTGCGATAAGATTCACCTCTGCGAAGATATGCTCAAGCTCACCTTCACCAACAAGAGCATCGACCAGATGGTTATGATTACCGATTCCCTGGCCTGCTCGTGGATGCCCGATGGCCCCGGCCAGCTCGGTGGTCTGCCCATCATCGTGAAGGGTGGCGTGGCACGCCTCGAAAGCGGCAACCTGGCAGGCTCCACCCTGCGCTATGCCAAGGGGCTCAAGAATGTGCAGGAGCTTACCGGAGCCCCGCTCAGCGAGCTGGTGAAGGCCACCTCCTGGAACCAGGCCCAGAGCCTGGGCCTCTTCGACCTGGGCAAGATTGCCCCCGGCTACACCGCCGATATGGTCGTGCTGGATGCTGAGTACGAAACCGTGATGACCATCATCGACGGTGAGCTCCGCTACCAGGCATAAGTTCAACCCAACAGGCGGGGTGCTGCGGCACCCCGCTTCATTTTCTCACCCTCGCCATTATCTCCCCACCGCCATGCTTATCTCCCCCCTCGCTCAGAAACTCTGC
>JAFWYD010000048.1 GCA_017517805.1 Akkermansia sp. | reverse complement strand
CAGCCGGGGCGTGGTGTGTATCATTCCGGGTAGCCATGATGATTCCTGGTTGGGTGTTGGGAGCTCACAGAAATAACACACCCGCCCGACCGCAGGCAACATCAAAATGCCCCCCGGTACCGCGTTTCAGGTGAAACGGGGGTGACATCAAACCACCTGTTCTGCAGCCATTTCTGGTTGGGTGAAGCGCAATTTGAAGATATTCCTTTCGTTTCAGCTTGATTTCACTCACCGCTGAGAGTAGAATAGAGAACGTGAACGGAAGCAACATGCAGGATGCAGCACGGCGGGCCTACAAGGCCATGGCTTTGGCTCGCGCCTTTGACACCAAGATTTCTGCGCTCTACAAGGCTGGCAAGATATTCGGCGGGGTATTCCTGGGCCGGGGTCACGAGGCTGTGGCGGCGTGCGAGGCCGTATTTCTCACCAAGGGGGAAGATGTGTACACCCCCTTCATCCGCGAACAGGCAGGGCGCTGCGCCTGGGGCGACAGCGTGCTGGATAGTGCGCGTTCCTACCTGGGCAGCGCACAGGGCTACATGCGCGGGCGCGACAGCAACGTGCACTGGGGCGACCCGGCTAATGGCAACCCGGCACCGATTTCGCACCTGGGAGCCATGATTTCCGTGGTGGCGGGTATGATGCTGGCCAAGCGATTCAAGGGCGAAACCGGTCGCGTAGGCGTAGCCTGCATCGGCGATGGCACCACCTCAGTCGGTGCCACGCACGAAGGCGTGAACCTCATTGCCGTAGAAAAGCTGCCGGTGGTGATTGTGGTGACCAACAACCAGTTTGCCTATTCCACCCCGAATGACCAGGAGTTCGCCGCCAGTCTGATGGACCGCGGACGCGGCTATGGCCTGGCCTGCCACGAATGCGATGGCACCGATTTCATGGAAACGCTCGCCACAATGGAACGGGCGATATCTGCTGCGCGCGCCGGGGAAGGCCCGCAGTGGGTCGTGGCCAATACGCTGCGCATGTGCGGCCACGGCGAGCACGATGATGCCGCCTACATCCCCGATGAACTGAAAGCCGCCTATGCCGACCGCGACCCCTATGCCGTGGCGCGCCGCCAGATGCTGGAAGCCGGCTGGCTGACCGAAGCCGAGGCCGATGCGTGGGATGACGAAAGCCGCGATGAAGTGCAGCGCCTGGTGGCCCAGGCGCAGCGGGAGGCAAGCCCGAACCCCGCAGAAGAGGATTGGAGTGCAACCTCCTGGAAACCCGAATACTGAAGCCGACCATGAGTGTGACCTACATAGATGCCATTCACCAGGCGCTTGATGAACTACTGGCTGAGGACCCGGATGTATTCCTGCTGGGTGAGGATATTGCCGGCAAGTTCGGTGGTGCCTTCAAAGCCACGAAAGGCCTGGATGCCAAATACCCCGGGCGCGTGCTCAACGCCCCGATTGCAGAAGATGCCATTGCCGGAGTGGGCATAGGCGCAGCCCTGGGTGGCATGAAACCGATTCTGGAGATGCAGTTTGCCGACTTCGGCACCCTGGCACTCAACCAGGCCGGCAACAACGCCGGTGCCCACTTCTACCGCACCGGTCTGCCGGTGAACATCACCCTGCGCATGCCCTGCGGCGGCACCCCCGGCGGTGGTCCCTACCACAGCCAGAGCCTCGAAGCCCTCTTTGCACACTACCCCGGGCTGCATGTGTTCACCCCCGCCACCGTGGCCGATGCATACTACATGCTCAAGCAGGCGGTGCAGATTCCTGACCCCGTAGTATTCCTGGAGCACAAATTCCTCTACCGCTGGCTGAAGGCTGAAACCTGGGTGGACCCGGAGCCGCTGCCCATAGGCCAGGCCCGCATCGCCCGCCCGGGCAAGCACGCCACCGTAGTTGCATTTTCTGCCATGGTGCCGGAGGCGCTGCGCGCAGCCGATGAACTGGCAGCCACCAGCGGCTATGAGCTGGAGGTGGTGGACCTCCGCAGCGTCAAACCGCTGGATACAGCCACCATTCTGGATTCCGTGGCGCGCACGGCGCGCCTGCTGGTCGTGAGCGAAGACTTCCCCTGGGGCGGCGTAGCCGCCGAAGTCGTGGCCCGGGTATCAGCCCAGGGATTCCACCTGCTGGATGCCCCGCCGCTGCGACTGAGCTCCCACGATACCCCCATCCCCGCGCATCCGGACCTGTGGAAAGCGCACCGCCCGGGTGCCGCCGCGATAGCCGATGCGGCCCGTTACCTCATATCCCTCTAACCCCCCCCTCCACACAACCATGCCGAAAGTACCTATTCTCATGCCCCAGCTGGGCGAATCCATAGCCGAAGCCACCATCATGCAACTGCTGGTGCAGCCGGGCGATACTGTGCAGGCCGACCAGGAGGTCTTTGAGGTGGAAACCAACAAGGCAGTCATGGGGGTCACCACCGTATGCGGCGGCACTATCCTCTCGCTCGATGTCAGCGCGGGTGAAACCGTGCCGGTAGGTGCCATCATGGGCATCATCGAAGCTACAGAGGAGGAAATAGAACGCTCCGGAGCCACCCCGCTCGATGAAAATGCCGCAGCCGCCCCGGTAGCAGCCCCCACCACCGAAAAATCCACCGCGCAGGATGGTGCCCACTTCCGCACCGAAGGTGAGTTCCGCGAAGGCCAGCCCTGCGGAGGAGCCCGCAAACCCACCGGAGGAGGTGGCCGCGGCCTGCCCGTGCCCATGGGTACCCACGGCACCCGCTTCCTCTCCCCGCGCGTGCGCGCCCGTATGGATGAAATCGGCATCACCGAAGCCGATATGGCCTATGTGATTGGAACCGGCCCGAATGGCCGCATCACGATTGATGATTTTGAAAGCTTTGTGAACTATGTGGATGGCTGGCCCTCGCACCAGGCCTCGCCCATGCGCCGCAGCGTGGCCAGCAGCATGCAGCGCACCTGGCGCCGCCCGATAGCCAGCTGCGCCCGCCCCATCTTCATGGCACCCATCATCCTGCACCGCAAGAATCACCCACGCAAACCCGGCGTGACGCTCTATTTCCTGCGCGCGCTGGCCCTGGCGCTCGCTGAGCATCCCGACTGCGCCGGCTACATGGTAGGCGGGCGCATCCTGACCCCGCGCCGTATCGACCTGGGTGTGGCGGTGCAAGTGGCAGATGGTGTGATGGTACCGGTCATGCGCAATGTGAACGAGCGCACGCTCGACGACCTCATCGATGAATACAACAAAGTAGTTGGCCAGGCGCGCGACCGCCGGCTCGACCCCGCCTACCAGGGTGGCGGCATTGCCACAGTTTCCAACTTCGGCGGCTTCGGGCTCACGCATGCCACCCCCATGCCCCTGCCCAGCGAAAGCCTCATCCTCGGCGTAGGAGCGGTGCAGAAGGTTCCCGTGTGGAGTGATGAGGTAGAATGCTTCCTCCCCGTGGAGCAGGCACACATCGTTGCATCGTTCGACCACCGCGTGATGGATGGCGGCGATATCGGCCGCCTGATGCTGCGCATCGCCTACTACCTGGAGCACCCGGAATACCTGTAATCCCCCCCCCAAGAAGTCAAACGGCATGAGCGAACACCCCCGAGACATGGTGCTGGGCATCATCGCCTGCGCGGGCGAATTCCCCCGCAGGGTCATTGAGGGTGCGCACAAAGCCGGGGTGCGGGTGGTAGCAGCCGGCATGCGTGGCGCGGTGGGACCGGAGATTCCGGCCATGTGCGATGCCTACCGGAGCTTCCGCGTAGGCTCCATCGATGCCCCGGCCGATTTCTTTGTGCAGGAAGGGGTCACGCATGTGATGCTTACCGGGCAGATCAAACCCTCCTGCATCTACACCATGTGGCCCGATGCCACCGCCCGCCGGATTCTCAAAACCCTGGACCGCCGCAACGCCCACACCATCTTCACAGCCGTCTGCGATTTCATTCACGCCAGAGGCATGGAGGTACTGCCCTCCATCACCTTCATGGAGGACCAGCTGCCCGGGCCTGGCCACCTCGCCGGGCCTCCCCCCACCGCCGAGCAACTCGATGAAGCACGCTTCGGCATGAGCCAGGCGCGAGAAATCGCCCGGCTCGACATCGGCCAGAGCATCATCGTGCACGGCAGGCAGGTCGTATGTGTCGAAGCCTTCAAGGGCACCAACGAATGTCTGCATGCAGGCGGTCACCGCCCGTATGGGGTCACCCTCTGCAAAGTAACCAAACCCGGGCACGACATGCGCTTCGATGTACCCTGCATCGGCACCGGTACCATCCGCAACGCCATCAAGGCGAATGTGAACCACATCGTCTTTGAAGCAAACCGCACCATCCTCTTCCAACGCGAAGAAGTTACCCGGCTCTGCAATGAGCACGGCATCACCCTGCATGCCATGGAAGTACCCCTGCCCGCCCGGGAAGGAGCCGACCCGGGCCACATCGACACCGATGAAGCCCACGCTGCAGCCATGGCAGCCGAAATCACCGCCCTGGGAATCGGCACCTGCGCTGTTGTGTGCGATGGCGTGGTCATCGCGGTTGATGATGCCGATGGCCCGCTCAAATGCATCCGCCGCGCTGCGGCCTATATGAAACGCCTGCGCCTGGCGCGGCTGATCAACTGGCTGGCCCGCATATTAATGGGGCGGCCCGGCACTCCGCCTGCCCCCATGGTGCTTGCCGCCACCCGCCCCCTGTCCCCGGAAGAAGAGCGCGCAGCCAGGCGTTCCGGTATCCTCTACGACCGGGCGTAAGACCGGATATCGCGTCTACCCCTGCGGAGCTGGCGATACCCACGCTCAGGCGAGGGACTCGAAGAAACCGCCACCAAGCAACTTTTCACCCCGGAGGGCATCCGGTTCATAAAAGGCACAGACCTGCCCCAGCGCAAGGGCGCGGACGGGGGTATCAAAATCGAGCTGCACTTTTCCGCCACCCAGGTGGGTGCAGGTGGCATGCACCGCAGCAGCACGGTAGCGGGGCTGAGCCATCACTCGCTCCGGAAGGGGAGCCAGGGTATTACTGATGCTGCCCACGATGGCACGGCGGGTGTACAAGCCAGGTGTTTCCTGCCCTTCGTAGCCCAGGATGAGTCGGTTGCTCTTCAGATCCTTGCCCACGACCACATAGGCCACACCCTCGCGGGGGGAGGCGACATGGTGCCCCTTGCGCTGCCCCATGGTGAAGAGGTGCAGGCCATCGTGGCGACCAAGTTTGCGCCCGTTGATATCGACTATATCGCCGGGATTATCGGGCAAGTAGTGGCGCAGGAAATCGCTCATCTTGACCTGGCCGATGAAGCAGATACCCTGGGAATCCTTCTTTTCGGCATTCGGCAGGTTGAAACGGCGGGCAATTTCGCGCACCTCAGGTTTGGTGATGCCGCCGACGGGGAAGATGGCGTGGGCCACCTGCTCCGGGCGCATGAGGGCCAGGAAGTATGACTGGTCCTTGTTCACATCGGCCCCGCGCAGGATGTAGCTCCCCTGGCCGGGCACCTCGAGCCGCTGGGCATAGTGCCCGGTGGCCACACCGGAGAATCCCTGCTCCAGGGCATAGTCGAGCAGCACGCCGAACTTCATCTCGCGGTTGCAGAGCACATCGGGATTCGGGGTGGAGCCGCTGCGGTACCCCTCGATGAGGTAGTTGACGATGCGCTGGCGGTACTGCTCAATGAGGTCCACCACGCGGAATTCGATACCAAGTGTGCGGCAGACTCCGAGCGCGTCTTCAATATCGCGCTCCCAGGGGCATTCGCCAGGGATATTTTCCTCGTTCACCCAGTTTTTCATGTAGGCCGCCACGACCTCATGCCCCTGCTCTACCAGCAGGGCAGCTGCAGCGGCGCTATCGACACCGCCACTCAGGGCTACCAGTATCCGGGCCATGCCTGTGGGAAAGAAGCAAAGGGGCTCCTTACTTATCCTCTGCCATGGGAGAGGTGGGCAGCGAAGCCTTGGGCTTCACCACGCCCTTCCTGGCGAGTCCGCCCATGAGGCTCTGGATGGCCTGCACGATAAACCCGCTACGGTCTACGCGGTTATGCTCGCAGAGAAGCTCCATTTCCTTGAGGATTTCTTCCGGGCAACGGAATGATATGGTGTGTGTTTTCATAATCAACGGGGATATACTAGCAGATGAAGAGGCTTTTTTCAAGGGTAAACAGCTGCATGGCCAGGGCAAACCTACGCGTATCCCAAAGATTTGGGGCACGTGGATTGACGACTGACTAATGACAATTGACAATTTGAAAGTTAACAGGTTACGCCGATTAATTTACCAATGAAGACTTACGGCCTATGGCGAGGCATATGATCCCCTCACGCCTGATTTATGTCGAATACAATGCTTATATGTCATTTGGAGCTGACTTCTTGCAAGCTTTGGGACACATGTGAAGGGCAAAAGCTTTTCAATGTCGTGACTTATGATCGACTTTCCCCTGTTTTGTTTTTTACTTCAACTGCACGAGAGAGTATTTCCTCCAGTATTCCATGCAGCTTGTTTCTATCATTCTTGCGCAAGGTGGCTGTTAATCTTCAATTTCCAATACGAGCGGACGATGATCTGATATTGCGAGCCAATTGGCGGTCGTTTCTATGTAGCAATCCCGGATGCGCTCGGGGGCAACAAAGGCGTAGTCGATATGATAGGGCTTATTGGCATGGCGGTGCAGAAAGAATGTAGGTGTGCTTTCTTTTCCTTGCTCCTCATTCTGTTGTTGATGATAAGCAGAGCAAAGTCCTGCATCTGCCAGCATTTGAACCACTGAACGATGATTCCGCGGCCCTCTTCCGGGTTTACCATCCCATTGCCTATTGCTGTTAAAATCTCCCATCACGACCATTCGGGAATGATATTTGGCGGCATGTATGTGATGATAGATGTAATATTCTTCAATGTAACGAAACTTGGACCACACCGCCAGCAAATCGAAACTATCATTTACACGAACACATGCAAATTGCCTGAGGCAGTATGATTCCCATGCATTATCTACTATACTGACGTGTGGCGCAACAAAAATTCCCAATCCCTTATTTTTATCATCGCCCCACCATAGCCCACCGGTGGCGAATTCACGGTACTCCCTATTGCGGCAATGCAAGGGATTCTCACATTCCTGGATGATGTAGACATCGGCAGCAAGCTTCCGGATTTCCGGAAACTTCTCACGAAACTTCCCCTGCGCATTCCAGCTGATGATTTTCATCTTGATGCTTGCAGTATAGAGCCCCCCGTGGCAGGAGTCAAGCAGAACCATCCATACGCCTCATTCCTGCATTTAGAAGCCCATGCACCATGAGACTATTGGGAAATCCATGCAAAAACTTTGTTGCGTTTTTATAACCCGCTGAAATCCAGGTACAAAAAAGGAGCTGGCGTGACCTTGTGTCGCTCGGATAATCAAACTCATGTTTTATTGAACCACCATCGAATATCCAACATCCAATGATGCCATTAGTTTCGAGTTTGGGAGCTGAGCATGAACACATTATTCCCATTAAGCTAGATAAAAATAATAATCTCATTTTTTTCTATAGGCCTAATAGAGCTAATCTCTTTGCGGCGTTTTTTTGGGGGGGGACTCATTCCCGATTATGAGTTGCAATCGCGCAATCCAAAACACTATTTTTGTTGTCTGGTATCTTTGTTTGCCATCCTAACTGTAGAAACGGTTTGATTTTTATAGGATGGTAATGAATATATTTCCATTACAAGAAAAGGTAAAATAAAAAGAGGAGAATATATTGAAGCTATGGAAAGAGATGTCGTTACAGACTCATCATTTTGTAGTACTTGCGAGACAAAAAGAAATACTAGGAAGGAAATTAAAACATATGCCAGAAGCACCGTTAAAATCGATATGAATTTATTATAAATTCGACAAAGTAAAAGTTTACGAGCAATAAAATAACAGAAATAATTCGGAACAGAAAAGATTAACACCGGAAGGAATGCAAACAAATAATTCTCCCATTTAAAAGGAGGCTGGGAGACCGTAAAAAGATAGTTGTATGCTGTCACATATACAAGTATTTGTGTTGTTTCAAAAATAAGATTCTTCTTCATTTTTCAAATATTGACTTTTAGCACTCCTGCAAAAACCATTACGATTTTTGCAGGAGTGCTTATTATTTCTATTCTACACAAGGTTGCCACTCGCAGCCTTCATCTTGTCCTTCTTCGTAGTATTTGTTTCCTAATGTCAGTACCGCGCCACTATACACAGAGGCAATCCTCTTGCAAATCGGATGGAGATACCAACCTCCATCTTTCATGCAGATTGTGTATATATCCCGGAATAATCCTGTATCACAGTTCACTTTATCCTTGCCACATGTTCCGTAACATCTGTCATGAGTATCACAGGCTTCTTTAATATTAAACAACCCAAAATCTTCTGGAACTTTAATGCCTTTATTTCCACCACAGCCATTGACTGATGGGGTGTATCCTTTTTTGGGTATATTAGTCCTATATTCGTATTGCTTCCCTACGCAATGGTAGCCAGGAATATCAACCTTGTAATAGTCCGATTGCCTTTTTCTCGCCCCCTTAGGACATTTTTGTTGAAGGGAAAATTGACTTGAGTCAATCGAACAACCACCTAGAGAGATAAACAACCCACGCACATCAAACTGTATGACTGGAGAGTTATTTGCATATGTATATAGCTTGGTATTTGTTTTAATAGAAATAGGATCTCGCAAAATCCATTTACCATTCATAGAATTGTAATATCTAAAGTTATAATAAACCATAGATATTTCTTCATCATGCATCTCGCCAGACCACTGAATAGGTTGTATAACATCGCCTGAGATTGCCACCTCACCATACGGAGAGTACGAGTAGTTTGTGCGGATATAGCCATGTTGGCCATAAACTTCGCAGATGTTCTTCGTCAAATCCCAACCATACGTGTACCATGTGGCATCCTTTTGGATTGCAAGCGGACGAGTAGCTACAGGCTGTGACGGATCCCAGGTGATAAGCCACAGGCAGGGATGGTTACTGCGAGTCAAATCACAGCATGCAATCTGAAGGTAGTCACGGTACAGGAATCGCTGGTGCAATGTCACACTTCCATTTACGGTCACCTTCTTGGTGGCTCGGCGACCCATATAGTCATACGAGCATTCCACAATGGTGCCACTGTCTGCATTGGTGAATGAAATCGGGCGATTCTCTGCGTTGTAAACAACCGACCAAATACCGGTGCTTGTCTTCACCTTTGTCTGGTTACCGGCATCATCGTAAGTCGGCACAAAATCACCGATTGCGGTGTATTGATTGAGCCGATTGCTTGCGTAAGTTGTTGTTGATTCTACTGCTTCCTGAGCCGTCTCACGGTTGCCAATGTTGTCGTAGTCGTAGGCATAGGCCTCATTGTTCACCGTGGCTGTATTCAGCTCGCTACGGGAATTGTAACCAAACGAATCATTGACCGTTGAGCCATCTTTGGAAGTGCTACGTGTCATCGGCCGCCCGAGCGTATCGTAAGTGTAGGAACGAGACGCTACCGAAGTATTGCTCCGCTTATAAAGCTGACCAATAAGCAGGTCGCGATTTTCTTCGTAGCTTTGCGTGAGCGTCATGTTATTGGGCTTCACGAGAGTCTGTAGCAGGCTCGTGCCGGGCAGATAAGAATAGGTGAAGAGCTTCTGAACTCCACCATAAACGAATCCCGCCGACGCGATGCGCCCATCAGAACCATAGCCGGTTGACACGGTCTGCTGTATAGAGCCATTGTTGGCATAGGTATAGCCGGAAGAACGCCCATAGTCGTCACGAAGTTCCGTGACAAGATGCGTCTTGCCGCCAGCAAGCAAACTATCCGACTCCTGCTCATTGTAGGCATTGTAACCAATGGTGCGAGAGCCTGCATCGTCAACAACCTGCGTAAGCTGGCCGAGGTGGTTGTATGTGTAAGCGCGGGCTGTAGTACCATCGGAATACGTTGTCCCCAGCAGGAGTCCGCGAACCTGTTCGTAGCTATGAGTCTTGACTACACCTCTTGCATTCGCGGCATACTCAATCGTCAATAGCTGTATATGCCTGTTTCGGGTCATTATCTTCTTTGCACCTCTTTTGTAATTTCCCGAGAGCTACAAGATACTGAATATAGCGATTTCTGATATACTCCTTGTTTCTATTTAGAAGAACAGACAGTTGATGAAGTGTAAAGTATCGTCCCCTACATATCTGAGGGATTAGTTGCAAAATACTCTCTAACTCCCATCTGCTTTTTGCGCTAGTTTCTTCTATAAGTATTTTCAAATCATTATCAAATACTGCAAGTAACTCATCTCTTGTTTGCAACTGGCTCTTTTCTAGGGAGTTCCTGCCGTTCTCTAGGGAGCTCCTGCCGTTATTTAGGGAGTTCCCGCCGTTATCTAGGGAGTTCCCGCCGTTGTCTAGGGAGTTCCCGCCGTTGTCTAGGGAGTTCCCGCCGTTGTCTAGGGAGTTCCCGCCGTTATCTAGGGAGTTCCCGCCGTTGTCTAGGGAGTTCCCGCCGTTATCTAGGGAGTTCCCGCCGTTATCTAGGGAGTTCCCGCCGTTATCTAGGGAGTTCCCGCCTAGAGAGTTCTTATTTATTTTTGATAGATATTCCCTTGCTATAAAGTAGACAGATGCACGTTTATTCCCGTTAGACATTATTATACCCAATTTCTTCAACTTGCTAAGTATTTTGCTGATATCAGCAGGATGTCGGGGATACAGCTGCTTAATTTCGGAATGCGTACTTGAACTTTTATCTAATAATATAGATAGGATGATGATATCATCAATATTCAGATTTTTTCTCTGAAATTCAGCCAATGAGTCGATTAATTGGTATACCTTGTCTTTGGATGTTAATCCGAAATAGGGAAGAATCCATCTCACTATATCAGGGTTTCGCTCTGTTGTTATTGTAGGAGGGCAGATACATTCCTCCAACCAACCATTCATGATTTTTCCAACTCCAGTACCAGCTTTATCAACAACACCTATCAAACGAAAAAGGTTCTGAATGCGTTTATTTCTGCATCGACTCAGTCCGCCTTTCAATATCTGTTCCTTTCGGAGTAGTAAACTGCCAGTGTTTTCAAATATGAGACCTGATGGCTGCTTGGTTATCTTTATAGAGCACTCTCCTCGATATGCTGCATGAATAAGAGAATTTGCCAAAGCTTCTTTAATTGCAAGGTGTGCGGGTCTTTTATCCTCACGTCGCATGTCAGAATTCAAAACAAACGGCATTTTGATTCCTATTTTTAATTTAGGAAATACAACAGAATAGAAACGATACAAATTACAGGACCATGTTATATCATTCGTAACACGGTCTATCCACCCGGTCGCTATAGTTGGGTTATCGCCATATTCTTGATAATCCAGCTGTAATGACGGTTTCCATCTATCTAATGATTGAGCCGTTCCAAACATTAGAAGTCCCGCAAGCGTTAATCCAGATTTGCGTTCTTTTATATCCTCCCGATATGCATTGATTGTTCTTAAGAACTCGTCATCATTTTGACTAGCCCAAGGATCGAATGATTGATAATTGCGGAGTTCGTTCCTATACAACCTTAATGTCTCCCTATCCACATCATCTATTGTGGTTCCATCGACAATAGCATCATCTTCCGAATAATCATCCCTTATAACTATCAGACGTTCAGAATTCAGTTTATCTAAATCGCGAACAGTACAACGCTTGTCGCTTTCGCCATATCGAATGTAACCTATATTATTAACAGTAATAGGACGGTCAGAACAATCTGCACGTGGTATCTGAAACGCTACTACTTCTTTATCTGCCAAAGGTACAACAGCAATTAATTCATCTGAACAGCACATATTTAGGTTACACTTACTCGGATTATTAGCTGTATCAATGAATTCTTTAATTCGTTGCTGAGGCTTTTTTACACCCTCAATTACTCCATCATCGGCAACCCCCAAAATTATCAATCCACCATCTGTATTAGCAAATGCGCTATAGCTTTCCCATAAATCCTTAGGCAAACCACCTTTGGCACTTTTAAACTCTAATTCCCACCCCTCCTTCCACTCTTCCTTCCTGCTGTACAATTCTTGCACCTTCTCTGCAAGAGAGATTGTTTTAGCTGCTCCGTCTTTCATGGCTAAATTATTCCACAAAACTCGATTTTGTCAAGTTCCTGTTACATTGACTACACATTTTAATCATTGGGCTTGCCACAACTTTGTGACTAGAACCGCACGAGTCTAAGCGAGTCCTTTTGGCTGCAAGACGGGGGCAAAATGGATGCAAAATCAGCCCGGAAAGTCCGTTTTTTTTTCGTTATGAGTTGCGATTTTATAAGTCGCTGAAATCAAGGCACAAAAAAGGAGCGGTCGTTACCATTTTGTCTTGGTTACGACCGCTCCCATAATAGCCTTTTTGTGACTGTGATTTTTAGCGACTCCTAAATACTGTGTATAAATGACTTATAAAAATTGATGCCATTTTCTGAAAATTGTCCTAAAATTCGGGTCGACTTATAATGGATTGCAGGAAGTTTCGGAAAGTGCTTGTTTTCAGAGTTTTACAAAACGCATTAACATTACCCATTCGCACTCACATGGAGTCGATTTTGGAATAAACGTGTTGCATTCTGGTGAACTTGTTGCCCCAAGTAGGGGGGGATTCCCGTTTTTGAGTAACGGAAGTACACAATACAATTAAAATGATTACATTTCATCGAGAATCTGTTAGTCAGGAAATCATTACATCGAGGTATAATTCCTACCTCGATGTAATGACATATTTAGCTTGGAACTAGCTTAAGATAGTTCATGATTTCTTTCTTCTTATCACCAATTTCTTATTTCTTGGTTAATTGTTTAAAAAGTTTTTGATATTAGTTTCTATTGAATCAGCTAGAAGTCCATCTATGCTCGTGATTTTATCTTCAAATAACTGAAGTAAATCCAAAAATGAAGTTATGTCATAGTCGTCACCAAATACACCTTCTTCGTTATGCATTATGGTAAACACACAATCCAAAACATCTAGGATTTGAAACCAGATATCTTCCAGTATAGATGAGCAATTTGTATATTTGCTGATACTCCCATTTTTTAATAAATCACTACATATCTCACACAGATTCTCTAAATGATCCAACATCCAAACTTTGGTTGATATCGCTCTTGTACACTGATGTGCTAAATCGATCCCCTCTACTCTTACTATATCATCCCACTCTCTCTTAATCGGAGAGAAGAAACTCAAACATGATGAGCATAAGAAATACAGTTTTTGGATAGGACAACTATAGTAAATCTGCATATTTATACCGCTGTTGAATTCTTTTAGTTCTTTATATAAGTTATTAATTATTTCATAAAGAACTATGTTTACTTCACTTAGTATATTTGGGGAGAGCCCGAGTAACTCGGACTCTTCCCATTTACATATGATTTGAGAGTTTTTCCCAACGTATACGGATGGTTCAATTCCCCTCTTCTGAAAAATTTTCAAAAGAGCTTCCACATTTACCATACGAGGACGATATAGAGCTAAACTTATCATTTTACATTTAAAATTGATGACGCAAAAAGTAATGCTGCTGCAGCCGCGGCTCCCGTGCCGCCAGACAATACACATAGAGCTAGAATACCGACTGCAGCTAAAGCGCCGACAACCATTATGGTTTCACCGCTGGGAATAGGAGTTCTTGAATAACTAGGCTGTTCTTCAGTTTCGCGACGTTCAGCTTTGATGCGAGTATTTTTAGGTCTGAATAGAGGTTTTTCTCTAACGCAATATTTATCGAACAAAGGCGGGTTACTCTTATCACACGAATGTTTATAAAAGTATGCACTACCTCCTCCTTGAAGTCTAGTGGAAATGTAGCCTGGAGGACAATGACATTCCCAATCACACGTATCATCATCATTATAACATGTAATATCACATATCATAGGAACAGTATCTGGCACAAATCCGATAAAATCAGTATTCTTCAAAGGATTGTTACGGATATAAAGATATAAGTTCTCGGGACTAAAAATAAAGCTTGTATATGCATCCCTGCTTAACCATCGCCCGTCATTAGGAGAATAATATCTTTGGTTATAATACACGAGTTTTGTCTCTGTGTCAAAAAACTCCCCACCCCATTGAAACGGTTGTTCAACATCACCGACACTACTTACTAATCCATATGGAGAATATGTATACGTTGCCCGTATATATCCTGATTGACCAAATATCTCACACGTATTTTTAGTTACATCCCATCCATATGTATACCATGTAGCATCTTTTTGGATTGCTAGCGGACGTGTTGCTTCAGGCTGCGTCGGATCCCATGTAATGAACCAGAGTGCAGGATGGACGGTTCGAGTAAGGTCTATACAGGCAATTTGTAAGTAACTACGGTAAATGTATCTCTGATGGAGTATTACAGTTCCATTGGTTGTTACTTTCTTATAAGCACGACGGCCCGAGGAATCGTACCGATATTCGACCACGATGTTATTTTCGTCGTTAGTGAGGGCAACAGGACGATTTTTGGCGTTATAGACAGCTGACCAAATACCGGTATCGGTCTTGATGAGCGTCTGATTGCCATCGGCATCAAATTGAGGCTCAAATGCAGAGACCCCGTTCTCGGAAACAGCGGAGTACTGGTTGAGCTCATTGGTATCGTACATCACTGCATTGTTGTCCTCTATAGAATACTGACGATTACCTATGTTGTCAAATGCGTACTCATACTCCTTGGCATTGACCTGTGCTTCTACCAGCTCGGAGCGGGTATTGTGGGAGAATGAATCCTCCACTACAGCGCCTTGCCGCGCCGTAGTGCGCGCTGTGAGACGACCAAGGATATCGTAGGTATAGGTTCTCTGAGCCACGAGGGTAGAATTACGATGATAGGCCATGCCGATGAGCAAGTCTCGATTAGACTCATAGGTCTGAGTGAGCGTCATGCCGTTCGGCTTGGTAAGTATTTGCAAGAGATTAGAACCTGTAAGGTAGGTGAAACCAAAATTCTTGGCTTCGCCTCCATGCATAAATCCAGCGGAGTTGATGCGTCCATCATCACCATATCCGGTGGTGGCGGTTTGCTGTACTGTACCATTCTTACTGTAGACATAACCAATGGAACGACCGCATGTATCTCTCTGTTCGGCGATGAGGTGGGTATCTCCATCCGCCACGAGGCTGTCAGTTTCGAGTTCACCATAGTTATTGTAATTAAAGGTACGAATTCCCGCTTCATCCACTACTTGTGTTATTTGTGCGAGGTGATTGTAGGTGAAGCTATGGGCGGCAGTAGCAGCTGTGCCCTCCACTGTGCTATATATTGTTTCCAGATGCAACCCTCGAGCGTGCTCGTATGTATGAGTTTTCACGTTGCCACGGGCATCCGTCTCGGTTGCGAGCCGGTTGTAGTCATCGTAGGTCTTCATTACAGACGAATTATCCGCGTAAGTCTTACTGATTTCAAGCCCTGTTGCCGCATTAAAAGCCCAAGTCGTTTGATCATAGTCCGTACGCCCGGATGGATCGGTGATAATGTTCTCGCCATCCGCTCGGAAGGTACGCAGAGAAGTCATGTTATCCATATCATCATAGCCGAAGCAAGCGGGCTGTACGGATGTTCCCCATTCAGCCACTTTGCGGCCGCGAATGTCATATCGATAGCAAGTGGTGTTGCCCTGCGCATCCGTAATCATAGAGGGCAAATCCTGGTATAGGTCATATGCAGTAGTTGTCACGTTTCCGGCGGCATCCGTTACCGAGAACGTACGCCCTGCGATATCCGTCAACGTTATAAAAGTGTTGCCGCGGCCATCGGTTCGAGAGAGCACCATTCCACCCGATGTGTAATTGCGTGTGGCAGTGGTGATAATGCCTGCAGTGTCTTTCTTCATGAGCGCGAAATCATCTACTTTCACCGTTTCGGCGACGATATTCGATGTGGGAACAGTGCTGTATTGAGTTCGTTTCGTGCCGCCATTATACACCGTCCAATTCTCTGAAGTCAAGCCTCGTTCATTAACGGAAATTGTTTTATTTTCAAGTGTTGGGCCAAATTGAGAAATAAGCTGTTTCTGTATACTGCTAAGCGGCTTACCTGCGGCGTTGTAGCGTGTCTGCGTGGTGATGGAGTAGATACCATCATCCTGGGACTCTACCGAGTACGTCAGTTCAACCATGGGAGAATCTTCCTTAGTCGGGGTATCAGAGAGTGCTAAGGTTTTCTTTGCTACGTTTCCCATGGAATCATATTCATACAGAGTAGGAGCTGTGGAGGTGGTATTGTAGCCCGTGTCTTGATACTGCTTCGAGAGTTGTCCCTTGGCGTTGTACACGCTGCGAGTGTAAATATAGCGATTGTTGGTAGCAGGTTCTACTTCTACAATGGTTTGTTTAAAACCATCGACAATAACCTGACCTATAATAGTTCCATCAGCGAGTTTACCTGTCGTGCGTCTGTTGGTTCCGCTCAAATCATATACATACACCTGCTCCCACTGTCCAGTACCGGCAATACGAGCGGTAGTCCCATCAGTATTCAAAACGGCAATTAACGTAGCTCCAGAAGGAGTTGTATCAATGGACGTAAGGCCATCATCACTATACGAAGTCGTGGTAGCACGTCCAAGAATATCCACCTTTCGAATCGTACGACCCAGCAAGTCATATTCAGTGTATTCAGTCGTAGTCATTGCACCGATATCCTTACGAACAGACAACGTACGGCCAGCGGCATCATGTGTGTACGTCGTAATAGTTTCAGGAGTAACGACCACGTCACCGTCCTTAATTTCTTCACGAATTACCTCGACTAACTGGCGAGCCGTATTATAACCATAGGTTGTAGTTACGCCATCCTCATCCGTTTCTGTCAGAACCTGACCGGAACAGTTGAGCGTCCGGGTTGTGCTGCGCCCGTTATCTTTCAGAGTACCTACAAGGCGGTTTTTTACATCGTAGGTATTGGTGACACCGGAAAGGAGAGCCCAGGTTTCGCCATCGGCAAGCAAAGCATACTCTTCCTTGCGGATTGTGTTACCTGCCGCCGAGATGAACTCAACCATCCTGCGACTCTGTCCCGCAACAGCCACACCGTTTACTCTCGTTTCGGAAGTTACGGTATAAAGTGCATTGTGTTCAGCCGTTGCAGCATATTCAAAGTGAGTCTGCACGCCATTCACTTCCTGACGCATCTTGACACGGCCACGAGCGTAGACGTTTTCAGCGGTAGACAGCCAAGTTTCCTCCACTTTGTTCTGAGTGAAAGAGGAACCTGCTGCCGTGCTATTGATTTCCACACGGCGTACATCATCCGTCTCCGTATAGGTGTAAGTATCCGTACGCAGGTCAGTAACGCCACCGGAAGCCGAGACAACACTCTGCACAACTTTAGCAGGATCAGAGTTGTAAGAATTAGCCTCCCGGTAAATTGTCGAAGTAAGCTGCTTCTGACCACCAGCCCAAGGGGAGGATTCAACAGTTACGCGACCATACTTATCGTAAACAGTCTCATACACACCACCATGATGAGCAACACGCTTCACTTCACGTCCAGCTTCGTCATATTCGAAAGTAGTGGTCTGGGCAATATCCGAACCATACGCCTCCGTTCGAGAAATGCACAATTCACCATTGACAGAGGACGTGAATACCTCGCATACACAAGAAGCAACCACACCCCCCTTGGAAACGGTCGTTACAATCTGGTAATCATCAGAATCCTCGATGGCAGATTTAACGCGAGTTTCGGTGATAACATCGTCTTCTTCACCAATGACCTTGTTCCAACCAGCCTCAGAGTGAGTCCACGTGGTTACATAATCCGGTGTGTTTTCCGGCAGGCTCCAGTCACGTTCGCGAATGGTCATCGACTGGGTTTCTGCATCACCAGAGATGGTAAAGGTCTTGAACGGGTCGCCGGTAAACGTGAACAACTGCCCATCCTCCACGGGAGCCGTAAGCTGGCTCGGCAGGTAGAGCGAAATCGTGTAGCCATTACCACCCGTTGCCGGGACAACATCTGCCAGCCCATCCCAGTAGTTCCAAATCTGGCGAATGATACCAGTCTCAGCATCGCGAATGATGGAGAGCTTCTCATCAGCTTCGATAGTAGCACCATCAGGAGAAATATAGGCAGCAAACTCGTTTTTGTTTTCTCCATTAAGATAGTAGAATACAGCCGAATCATCAGCAGAACTTACTCGCACATAGGATGCATCAGACAGATTGCAGACCACGGAATCATCCTTGCTGATAGCAGAAACAAAGCGTACCACTTCTGATTTCTTGCTCGTTGCACCTACAGCAAAAGCCTTGGAGCCATCACCGGATACAATGTAGTTGGCATAAGCCGCACCATCAAAAATGCGGAATCCTTCATTGGCATCCACCGAGTCACCTTCGGGAACAAGAACGGAGGCCAGAGGATGCTTGTAAGTAAGGGATGCAGGTGTCAGCAGAGATGCATCATAATTAAATGCCACGATTTCAGGCTGCCCACCAGGCACATTTCCCATACCACGGAAAGAACCGAACGCAAAGGCAAATCGCATGTGACGAGCATTTGCAGTACGCACCACCCCGCTACCACCGGAAGAAGAGGTAAACGGAACAATGGTGATATTTTCAACGGCTCGTGCATTCCCGGGTTGAGAACCACCATCGGTGTTACTCGGAGCCTGACAAGTACAAGAGCAAGGGTCACATTCAACTTCATCATTTTCATCCGGAATGATGGTGCGGAATGTAACCGGACCGACAGAACCGGTCAGAACGGAAACATTACCTGCCGGATGCGACTGAATGTTGGAATGAGTTACACTCACGTTGTAATAACCTGCAGGAACCTGAATGCCGGTTGCATTAAATGGATGCGTTGCCCGGCCTGTTTCATTCCCATCATCATACTCAAGACCCGGGGCAGAAATACAGACACTATCATCAACCGAACCGGACGCACTTACAATAGTGTTACCATCGTGGTAGCATTGGCGGTTGATGGACGGATGCACGTCACCGGAGCTGGATGGATGTCCTTTACTGTAGCTCAGGGTAATCATCTGAGGTTCATCGCTCATCGGAGCAATGACATTAAAGGACGGCTTATTGTGGCGAACCACACTGCATTTGGTCGTATAGGACTTATTCATGGTTGTATCAGAGGTTGTGGCACAATCGGTGCCGGAGTTGAGGTTGGCAGAAGCGATAGCTGCTGCGGTGTTGTTGGGGGTAGATGAACCCGTAGCGGACTCCACATCTGCTGCGGTGGCATTGTTCATCTGAGTGGCTGCACTCTCGTCGTCAGCCGGGACGTGCCGGGCATCATGCTTATTCATAGGGAAATATATGAAAGGCTATATGAATAGCAGCCATCGCGGCGGCAGACAAGGTAAAAGCGCCACCCGGTACCGCGTTTCAGGTGAAAAGCGGTACCGGGTCCCCCTCTCCAGCAGGCGGCACGAGTGTGTGTATCCCCCGGCCTCTGGTAGCCAGTCAGAAGCGCTATGGCTGTTTCGATGGCTGCATTGCAGCCGATTTGGATTTACTCACACCAGCAGAATAGAGATTGGTATTCTAAACGGGCCTGCACAATGGGATACTGAAGCAGGAGTGAATTAGCAACATTCCGCTTACGCGGATGTAAATCGGCTCACATGAGCCATCGAAATCAGCCAGCAGGCAGTTATCCTGCGGGCGGCGGCGGGGTTTGTATGCCGCAATCTTGCAGCTACCCGCCGGAGAGCACTACCGCGATTCCAGAGAGTCAGAGTGACCAGTCGACCGCAATCTTTTCGACCTCGCCCTGTTTGTTCTCATAGAGCACGTAGCCATGCTCTGCCCCGAACTTGTATACCTCCATGGTCACCTTGACATCGAAACAGCAGTAGCGGGCAATATCGAGTATCTTCTGCGCATCGCCGGTCTTTTCATACTCTGCCCACCATTTGAGCGCATCGGTCCCCTCGGCGGTCTTGGAGTTGCCACCCAGGGTCACTTTGGCTACGGAATCCAGCTTGAGGCGGTGGCCAATGCGTGCGGTCAGGTCGGCGCAGATATCAAGATTATGGGTGACATCTGCCACGGTCCAGAAGGTGTAGGCCTGCAGCACGCCGTAGTCAAAGTTGACGTGGTTGTAGCCCACGACGAGGTCTGCCATGCGCAGTTCCTCAATCAGATTCTCCACCTGCTCCTCGGTGTAGATGTGGTAGGCGTTGTCGCGGGTAGAAAAGGTCACCCCGACGGAGAGTCCCATCCTGGCGGTTTCATGCCAGCCGCCTACCTCGGCAGCAGAGCGGCGTGTTTCCAGATCAAAATAAACGATATTCTTCATAACTGACCAGCAGGAAGGGTGCGCCGCAGCCCTTCGTAGAGCATGATGGCGATGGAGGTGGAAAGATTCAGCGAGCGGGCTCGCTCACCGGGCATGGGGATGCGGAGGGCGGTCTGCGGGTGGCTGTCAATCCAGCGCTCAGGCAGGCCTTTGGATTCGGGGCCGAAGACGAAGTAATCGCCATCGCAAAGGGGGATTTCCTGAGTCCAGATGCTATGCGTAGCCTTGGTAGAAAGATACCAGAAGTGCGCACCGGGAGCAGCAGCAGCCTCCAGTTGCTCCAGACTGTCCCAGAGCTGCAGGTCCACGTGCTGCCAGTAGTCAAGGCCGGTGCGGCGCACATGCTTCTCATCCAGGCTGAACCCGAGCGGCTTGATGAGATGCAGGCGGGAATCCGTTGCCACAGCCAGGCGCCCGGCAGCACCGGTGTTGTGGGGAATTTCCGGGTGGTAAAGAACGATGTGAAACATGGTTACTTAGCCCCCTTGCGGAACAACACCGCCGGAATCGTACGGAAGAAGAGTTTGATATCCAGCCAGAGACTCCACTCATCGATATAGCGCATATCCTTGGCCACCATGTTATCAAAATCCCCATTATCGCTGCGGTCTTCAATCTGCCAGAAGCAAGTGAGCCCTGGCTTCACGCTCAAGCGGCGGCGATGTTCGATTTTGGGGAATGCCTCCGTCTCATACACCGGCAGGGGACGCGGCCCCACGATACTCATATCACCACTCAGGATATTGAGCAGCTGCGGCAATTCATCGATGGAAGTCTTGCGGATGAAATGGCCGAACTTGAAGATGCGGGGGTCATTGGTCAGCTTGAAGATAGGGCCGGTCATCTCGTTACCGTACTTGGCCTTCACTTCTTCCAGGCGAGCCTCGGCATCCACATACATGGAGCGGAACTTCCACATGTAGAACACGCGGCCATAGACACCGGAACGCTTCTGGCGAAAGAAAACAGGTCCCTTCGGGTCACTTATCTTGATGCCGATAGCGGCCAGCAGCCACAGCGGGGAAGAGCAGATGAGAATCACCAAGGCCACCAGGCGGTCCAGCAGAGCCTTGACCATGCGCGACCAGGAGTATACCGGGGTGGAACTGAGCACAATCATGCGGTTATCGCCCACCTCGTTGATATCTGCCCGCAAGCTGGTACCCATGCGCTCACCGAGCACCAGGTTCACATCGATACCCTGGACCTCACACTGCGCAATAACGGCCTGGTAGGTATGATGCGCAGCAATCCCGCCGAAAACGTACAGACCGTTCACATTGTGCTCAGCAATGATTTTCTGCACCTGTTCCTCACAATCCGAGCCATCCTCAATGCGACCGACCACGTTGAAATACCTGCGCCAGTAGTCAGGGAAGGAATTCCACCCCTTTTCCACGGCCTCTGCCGAGCCTGCCAGAATCACCTGGCGGCGGCTGGACTCAGCCTTCCCGCAGAACAGATTGTACGAACGCACCGCCATGTAGCGCAAAAACACGACCAGGGGTATCCCCACCAGATTCACCAGCAGAGTCTGGCTGTAGAAAGCGGGCGTTTCCTCCACCGCCAGGTAGATACCGATACCGCAGAGGTAATAAACAGCGAAAGCCAGCAACTGGCGCAAGGCTGTTGCCACACGCTGCATGTTCTGCTTGTGGTAAAAACCCACCTGCCGCAGAATAATCGGCACAGCGACCAGCGCCACCCCTGCAAGGAAGGGTGATGCTGTCAGCAAATTGAAAAACTCCCCGGTTTTTCCACCCAGCACAGGCGCAACAACATTAGCCACATACGGCGAATAGTATGCAAAAAGGCACGCCAGCAACAAATCTACGATAGGATAAAAACAACGCTGGTAAAATGTACTTTTCCGGGTCATAGACGGCTGATTCTATCATTTACCCCTTCGTCTAACAAGTAAAAAGGGTGTCAGAGGGGGCAATTTATCTTTTACCTTGAAAGAAGAAACGGGTTCTGATAGTATAAATTTCGTATGAACCTGCTTAAGAGCATGACTGCAATGATTGCAATGACCGGAGCCCTGGCTCTGGGGCAGAATGCGTATGAGCCGCATCCTGACTGGGAAAACCCGCAGAATCTCTCGCAAGGAAGAGAGGAAGCACGCGCCTTCTATGTGCCCTTTGCCAACCGGGCAGAGGCCCTGAAAGGCCACCGGAACGATTCATCACTCGTTCTCTCCCTCAATGGCAACTGGAAATTCCACTGGGTCCCCAGCCCGGACAAGCGCCCGCTTGATTTTTACAAACCGGAAACCGATGTGAGCCACTGGGCAGAAATCGATGTACCCAGCAACTGGCAGATGCGCGGCTACGGCACCCCTATCTACAGCAACCAGCGCTACACCTTTGTGCGCGATTGGCCGCGCGTGATGACCAAACCGCGCAACAAGGACGAAGAACGCTACACCAGCCCGGAAAGCGAACCCAATGCAGTGGGCAGCTACCGCCGCGATGTGGAATTGCCTGCGGATTGGAACGGGCGAGAGGTTTACATCCGCTTTGATGGTGTGGATTCTTTCTTCTATCTCTGGGTAAACGGACACAAGGTCGGCTTCTCGAAGGACAGTCGCACCGCCGCCGTTTTTGATATCACAAAATACGTGCGCCCCGGCAAGAATGTGATTGCTGCAGAGGTGTACCGCTACAGCGATGGTTCATACCTGGAATGCCAGGATATGTGGCGTCTCTCCGGCATCTTCCGCGATGTGTACCTGTACACCACCCCGAAGGTGCAGATCCGCGATTTCTTTGTGCACACGGATTTTGCCGGAGCCCCCGGCAAGAAGGACTACACCAGCAGCCAGCTGAGCATCGAAGTCAACGTGGACAATCGCGGCGAAAGCGCAGACACCACGGTGGTAGCCGGCGAACTGATTGATGCAGCCGGCAAGACCGTGACCACCATGAACAGCCAGGAGCTGAGCATCGCCCCCGGAGCCGAAGTGCAGACCACCCTGAGCACCACCATTGCCAACCCGGCCCTCTGGAGTGCTGAAAAGCCGAACCTGTACCGCCTGCTGCTCACGCTGAAAAACAAGCAGGGCGAAATCACCGAAACCCTCTCCCGCAAGATTGGTTTCCGCGATGTGCAACTGGTGGATGGCCGCTTCCTGGTGAATGGCATGCCGGTGAAGCTCAAAGGCGTGAACCGCCACGAAAGCCAGCACGCCAACGGCCACACCGTGACCGAGGAGGAGTGCCTCCAGGAGCTTCTCATCATGAAGCGTGGCAATATCAACCACATCCGCAACTCGCACTATCCGCAGGTTGACCGTTTCTACGAGATGTGCGATGAGCTCGGCATCTACGTGTGCGACGAAGCCAACATCGAATCCCACGGCTACTACTACGGCGAGATCTCACTCTCCCACCCGGCTGAGTGGAAAGCCCAGCATGTGTGGCGCAACAAAAACATGGTAGAACAGAGCAAGAACCACCCCTGCGTGGTCATCTGGTCCTATGGCAACGAAGCCGGCCCCGGCGACAACTTTGCCGCAGTGCGTGACTGGATCAAGAGCCGCGACACCTCCCGCCTGACCCAGTACGAACGCAACAACGAACTGGCCGACCTCTGCTCCAACCAATACCCCAGCGTGAACTGGACCCGCAATGTCGCCAGCACCAAGCTCGAGAAACCCTGGTACATCTCCGAATACGCCCACATCCTCTGCAACTCTATGGGTAACCTGGCCGATTACTGGGAAGCTATCGACAGCAGCGACTCCATCATCGGTGGCGGCATCTGGGAGTGGATTCACCAGAGCTATGACCAGGAAGTCACCCTGCCCGATGGCCGCAAGGTAACCCGCCAGGCATACGGTGGCGACCACGGCGAATACCCGCACGATGGTATTTTCTGCATCAAGGGTGTCATCTACAGCGACCGCACGGTCACTCCGCTCTACGAAGAAATCCGCAAAGTGCAGCAGAATGCATCCTTTGTCCTGGACGGCCTCACAAAAGACACCCAGGGGCTCATCATCAAAGTCCGCAACAAGCATCTCTTCACCGACCTCGCGGAGTACGACGGCACCTGGTCCCTGCGCGAAGAAGGCAGCAAGGAGGTACTTTCCGGCACATTCAACCTCGAAGCGGCTCCTCTGACCACCCAGGAACTCATCCTGCCGCTGAGCGCAGAGCAGCTGCTTTCCCTGAAGAAGGACCGCCGCTACTACCTCACAACGAGCCTGCATCTCAAGCAGGATACGGACTGGGCGAAGAAGGGCTATGTGATTGCCACAGAGCAGATGGAACTGCCCGAGAGCATGACCGGCTACGATGCCCGCAACAATCTCATGAAGCTCCCCGAAGCCAAGGTAGACGTGCGGAACCAAAGCGGGCAGATGCTCGTCATCGGGCCGAACTTCTCCCTCTGTGTAGATAAGGCTACTGGTGGTCTTAAGAACTACATCGTGAACGGCCAGCGCCTGCTGGACGAAAAGGCTACAGCCCATCTCAACGCCTTCCGCGCCCCGGTTGCCAACGACAAGTGGGCCATGAACCAGTGGCTTAACAATGGCCTGGGCAACTTGAACCACAGCGCCACTGCCCTGATGGTGGAGCGCCTGTCTCATGGTATCGTGCGCATCTCCTGCGATGTGACCAGCCAGGGAACTCGCAAGGAAAACCTCAACAGCGGCGAATATGACAATGGCAAATTCACGGTGAAAGACCTCGGTCCCATCACCGAAAAGGACTTCAAGTTCACCACGCAGCTTGTCTACACCATCCTGCCGAATGGCTACGTCAGCGTGCAGGCCGGCATCATCCCCAGCATGAACAAAGTGGTACTGCCCAAGCTCGGCTACACCTTCAACATGCCTGAGCGTTACTCAAACGTGCGCTGGTATGGCCGCGGCCCCGGTGAGAACTATACTGACCGCAAGGCTGGTGCCCACATGGGCATCTGGAACAGCACCGTGGAAAACATGGTCGAGCGCTACCCCTTCCCCATGGAAATGGGTAACCGTATGGATACCAAGTGGGTTTCCATCACCGATGACAAGGGAATCGGGCTGGTCATCGCAGCTGAACCGCACGAGAACTTCAACTTCTCAGCCCTGCCCTTCACCGCACGCGACCTCTTTGAAGCCGCCCATCCGGAAGAAGTGAAGCGCGCTGGTTCCACCATCGTGAGCGTGGATGCCTTCACGCTGGGTCTGGGTGGTGCCGCCTGCGGCCCGCTGCCCCTGGACCGCGATATCCCGCTTTCCGGGCCCACCACCTTTGTATACTCGCTGCGCCCGCTGCTGCAGGGCGAAGACCCGGCAGACGTGGGTCGCAAGATGCTGCCGCTGACCGGCGCGGTAACGATTTCGCGCGACAGCGTGGGCTATGTGCACGCGTCCTGCGGTTCGCGCGATGCTGTGATTGAAGTCACCCTGCCGGATGGTTCCCGCTTCGATTACACGGAACCTTTCCTGCAGCGTGAAGATGGCATTGTGCGGGCCTATGCCCGCAGCGAAGGCTGCATGGACAGCGTGAGCGCCTACCAGAACCTGCCCGAATGGAAACCGGACAACGTGATGCGCGTGACCTACTGCTCCAGCTACGCCGGCAGCAGCAACTCCCCGTGGAACCTCATCGATGGTCGCCGCGATACCTTCTGGCACTCCGAGTGGCGTGAAACTCCCATGCCGGCCTACCCGCACGAAATCATCATCGATATGGGTGCACTTTCAGAACTGCGCGGCTTTGCGCTCACCCCGCGCCAGGGACGCTCCGCTTCCCGCGCCGGCAAGATTGCCATCTACCTTTCCAACGATGGCAAGAGCTGGAACACCGAGCCTGACTGCACCATCAACATGGTCGATGAGGATAGCGAACAGCGCGTGATGCTCAAGGAAGCCACAACGAGCAAGTTCTTCAAGATGGTCTTCCTCTCCCCGCTCGCGGGCAATGAGCCCTACGCCGCCCTGGCAGAGGTCACCCCGCTCGTCACCCGCGTGGTGGGCGAATACCCGCCGCACGCCTTCTTCTCGGTGGCCTATGTGAGCTCCGACTTGCCGGAAGGCGGCCCCGCCCGCAATGTGCTCGATGGTAATCCCGATACCTTCTGGCACACGCTCAAGGGCGTGACCCTGGCAAGCTACCCGCACGAAATCCGCCTCGACATGGGCGATGAGCGCAACGTGAAAGGCATCGTCTTCCAGAGCGCGAAGCCGGACGAAGCCCGCGTGAAGGACTACGAGGTCTACGTGAGCAAGGACGGAAAGAACTGGGGCGACCCCGTGGCACGCGGCACCATGGCCGACACGGCAGAGAAACAGGAAGCCCTGTTCTTCACCCCGGCCACAGGCAAATTCATCCGCTTCGTGGCGCTCTCCTCGCACGATGGCAGCGACTCTGCCGCCGTGGCTGAGCTCAATGTCATCTGCAATTAACCCCCGCAACCGACAGCAACTTCCAGCACCTGGGCACCCGCGGTGTCCAGGTGCTTTTCTTTGTCTGGACCAACGGTGTACAATTTATCCTGTGGTTGACGATAATTATGCTTCACCTGCACCCAAAAAACAGCTATAAATGAGCTTATGCCGATTTGCCCCAGATGTTCGACCACCATCCATGCCGGAGCCGAGGACCAATGCCCGGCCTGCGGCTACAACATCTACCAGGCAGATGAAACCTTCGGCGACGGGCAGGTAGAGTTCACCCGCGTGGTGGATGCCGCCGGTGCCCTCACCCACCAGGAGCGCATCGAGCTGATGCATACACTGGAACAACTCGAGCGCCGCATCCGCCCGGTGGCCCTCTGCATCTATATCACCGATGTAGGGCAGGCCCACGAACTGCGCACTCATGCCCATTGGATTCTCAACCACGCGCGCATCCACCACCCTTCCTTCGGCAAGCGCGAGCTGCACAAGGCAATCGAGGATGCCGAGCTGCTGGAGCGCCGCCCCGGCGAGCAAAGACCGCAGGAAATCCGCCAGAGCTGGCTGGCCACCACCTGGCAGACCATCCGCGACCATGTCATCGAAGCCCTGCACCCGCTCCCCCCGCCAGTGAAGCATGAGTGGATGCTCATCCTGGTCATGGATGTACAGCTGGAAATGGCCTGCTTCTCCTGGGGATACAAGCTGGATCCCTACATTGACCCCGACCGCATCAACACCTGCATCAAAAGTGCCAAATTGCAATTCCGCGAGCGAGCCATGGTCACCGGGCTCAAAAAGGTCATGCGCGCCGCCGCCCAGCGTATCTCCTCCACCGCCAGAAGAGTGAATCGCAAGCTGCGCAAGGCCCAGAAGGCACTCACCCTCGCCGCAGCACTCGGGCTGTGGTTAGGCGGCAGCACGCTGGCTCAGGACCCCACCCCGCCCCCTGCTGCAGCTGCCGCCGGTCAGGCAGCGGCCCCGGCCACGCCGGAAGAAGATGAGGATATGCCCTTCTGGAGGAGTGATGACTACCGGCACCTGATGGCAGGCGAGCTGCTGACTGGCTACACTTCCCTGTTCCCGGCCAAACCCACCCCGGAGGAAATCAAGGCCGAGGAAGCCCGCAAGAAAGAACTGCGCCGCCAGCAACGCGAACAGCGCCGCCTGCAGGCCCGCCAGCAGATTCCTGCCACACGCCCCCCCGAAAAACCAGAGGAGAGCGACACCCTGGTGCTGGGCCGCTATTGCGACATGTACACCAAACCGGCAGATGGATGCCTGCTGAATGACCCCCAGGGCCTGCTCACCACCGTAGAGCGGGAAGACACCGAGCACGTGCTGCGCACCCTCAATGCCAACGCCAAATTCCGCATCTACGCCACCGTCTTCAAAGGCAGCCAGCAAATTCCCGGTGAGCTGGCCGTCAACATCCTCGTGATGGCTACCGCCCAACCCTGCGAATACGCAGTTCTCGTGCGCTACCCCATGGGCAATCCGGCTGCCATCGAGCTGGGCTACCAGCAGATTTCCCCCGGCGATGACCAGCACCACGAGTGGCTCCGCAAGGTGCGCGCCAGCGCAGCTGATGGCAGCGCCGAAGGACTCATGGATGCCCTGCGCTGCATCAGCGGGCTCATTACCCCCATGGCCGGGCAATTCAAGCCCGTGACTACCACGGCCGATGGCAAGCTTCCCCTCATCCCCATCGAGCTCAAACCAGTTGAAAAGAAAAAGAAACTATCCATCCAGGAGAAGATTCAGAATCTGATAGAAGACCCGGTCGTGGTCAACTCCGTGCTGTACCCCCTGGTCAGCGTACTGGTCCTGGCAGGGCTCTGGTGCTTCATCAACTGGCTGCGCAACTCCTCCAAACTGGTGGATACCGAGGCCGATATCCGCCTCTCATCCCCCTACGGTGCCGGAGTCAGCCGCTACGTCCGCTATCTTGAAGGCACCGAAGCCAGCAAGGAAAAACGCCTCTTCTAATATCAAGAGCAAAAATTGATACTGCTCCTGTTCCACTGCATGTATCCCGGTGCCATGCAGGAATCCCGCCGTTGCGATGCGCTGGCTCTGCGCATCATAACGATGCACAGCCCCCGAGAGCAAGGCCCAGGTCGAACCATCGGAAAGGAGCGGTACCTTCGCCAGCAAGGGCAAACCATTTAGTGTAGTCGGGGGTAGAATCCATCATAGAAAATCGGTATCCTGCCATGCCGCCCTTTCTATCACCACATCCAGCTTCGTTCAATGGCAGAATGTCCCCTGGAAGAAACAGAAAGAACGAGCCTCTTCCGCTTCTTCCAATCCTCGCCCTGAAACACCTGACACCTTAGACAGCGACTCGTATACCGTCCCGATTAACTTACATCACTCACCCCATGAAACTATCCATCAAATTCGGTGCAAAGACTAAAAAATCACCACTAGGTGGCCGATTTTGGTTGCTTTTGCCCCCTTGCAGGTGTAGTATATGGCTCGTGAAAGCAGATTTCACCCCTTTGGGGGAACTGTCTCCCGATAGTATCATTTTCCCAAACATTGTTACAACATGAACACAACATATAGCACTATTGACGCCAACGAGGCAGTCGCCTCCGTAGCGTACCGTTGCTCTGAAGTGGCCGCCATCTACCCCATCACCCCGTCCTCTCCGATGGGTGAATCGGCAGAGGCCTGGACCGCTGTAGATCGCAAGAACCTCTGGGGCACGGTCCCCAGCATCGTAGAGATGGAATCTGAGGCAGGTGCTGCCGGTGCTGTGCACGGCGCGCTGCAGACCGGCTCCTTGGCCACGACCTTCACGGCCTCCCAGGGTCTGCTGCTCATGATTCCCAACATGTTCAAGATTGCCGGCGAGCTGACTCCCTGTGTCTTCCACATTGCAGCCCGCGCGCTGGCCGCCCAGGGCCTTTCCATCTTTGGTGACCACAGCGACGTGATGAGCGCCCGCTCCACCGGTTTCGCCATGCTCTGCGGAGCCTCCACCCAGGAAGCGCCGGATATGGCCGCCATCGCCCACGCTGCTACTCTGGAGAGTCGCGTACCCTTCATCAACTTCTTCGATGGTTTCCGCACCTCCCACGAGGTGGGCAAGATTGCCGATATCACCGATGAGCAGCTGCGCGGCATGATTGACCAGGACCTGGTCGATGCCTTCCACGCCCGCGCCCTCACCCCCGATGCCCCCGTCATCCGCGGTACCGCCCAGAACCCGGACGTCTACTTCCAGGGCCGCGAGACGGTCAACGCCTTCTACAACGCCGTACCCGGCATTGTGAAGAAGGCCATGAAGAAGTTCGGCGAGCTTACCGGCCGCTGCTACGACCTGGTGGAATACATCGGCAACCCCGAGGCCACCCGCGTCATCATCATCATGGGCTCCGGTGCCGAAGCATGCCTGGAGACCGTGCAGGCCCTCAGCGAAGACATCGGCGTACTCAAGGTGCGTCTGTATCGTCCCTTCCCGGCAGAGGACGTGATTGCCGCCCTGCCCAAGACTGTGAAGAAGATTGCCGTGCTCGACCGCACCAAGGAACCCGGCAGCCTGGGCGAGCCCCTGCTGCAGGACGTGGTGCAGAGCCTGAGCGATGCTTCTGTGAAAGGCACGCTGCCCTTCGCTATGCCCCTCATCGTGGGTGGTCGCTATGGCCTGGGCTCCAAGGAATTCACCCCCGCCATGGTGAAGGGTGTGTTCGATGAGCTGAAGAAGGATGCCCCCATGACCGGCTTTGCCGTGGGTATCGAGGACGACGTGACCGGCAAGTCCATCGCCTACGACCCCGCCTTCACCACCGAGGCCGATACCGTGACCCGCTGCATGTTCTACGGCCTGGGGTCCGATGGTACCGTGGGTGCCAACAAGGATGCCATCAAGATCATCGGCAAGCACACGGATCTGTATGTGCAGGGTTACTTCGTGTACGACTCCAAGAAGTCCGGCTCCTCCACGGTATCGCACCTGCGTTTCGGCACCACGCCGATTCACAGCACCTACCTCATCACCAGCGCCAACTTCATCGCGCTGCACCAGCCGAGCCTGCTCAACACCTTCGACTTCCTGAAAAATGCAGCTCCCGGTGCAACCTTCCTCATCAACACCCCGGAACCTGCCGACAAGGTGTGGGACAGCCTGCCCGCCCGCATGCAGCAGCAGATTATCGACAAGGGCATCAAGGTTTACTGCATCGATGCCTTCAAGGTAGCCAAGGCAACGGGTATGGGCGGCCGCATCAACATGATCATGCAGACCTGCTTCTTCCACCTGTCCGGCGTGATTCCCTCAGATGAAGCTATCGGCTACATCAAGGAAGCCATCAAGAAGACCTACGGCAAGAAGGGTGACGAAGTGGTGGCCAAGAATATCCAGGCTGTAGATGCCTCCCTGGCCAATCTGTACGAAGTGCCCCTGGGTACGGCCATCACTGGCCACGAGCTGCCCCCGGCCCTGACTCCCGGTGCTCCCGCATTCGTGCGCGACGTGCTCGGCAAGATTGTCATCGGCGAAGGCGACAGCGTGAAGGTCTCCGAAATGCCGGTGGATGGCACCTTCCCCAGCGGCACCACGCAGTACGAGAAGCGCGACCTCGCTCTGGAAATCCCCGTGTGGACCCCCGAGAAGACCGAGACCAGCAAGGCCTGTATCCAGTGCGGTAAGTGCACCGTGGTGTGCCCGCATGCCGCCATCCGCGCCAAGATGGTCGACCCGGCCGAACTGGAAGGCGCCCCGGAAAGCTTCAAGAGCGCCGATGCCAGCAAGATGCACAAGAACTGGCAGGGCAAGAAGTTCATCATCCAGGTATCGGCCTCCGACTGCACAGGTTGCACCCTCTGCTCCCGCGTGTGCCCCACGAACTCCCTGACCATGACCCCGGCTGCCGTGGCCCTCAAGCCCGAGGCCGAGAACTGGAAGTTCTTCGAGAAGCTGTCTGATGCTGACCGCACCAAGATTAACCCCGCCCAGGTGAAGGACCAGCAGTTCCTGCGCCCGCTCTTCGAATTCAGCGGAGCCTGCGCCGGTTGCGGTGAGACCCCCTACATCAAGGCTCTGACCCAGCTGCTGGGCAACCGCCTGGTGGTGGCCAACGCCACGGGCTGCTCCTCCATCTACGGCGGCAACCTGCCCACCACCCCCTGGACCCACGACACCGATGGCCGAGGCCCCGCCTGGTCCAACAGCCTCTTCGAGGACAACGCCCAGTTCGGCCTTGGCTTCCGCGTCTCGCTCGACAAGAAGCAGGAATACGCCATGGAACTTCTCGAAGCCGCTGCCGACAAGATTGGCACCGAGCTGGTGGAAGCCATCAAGAGCAACCCGCAGAAGACCGAGGCCGAGGTAGTCAACGCCCGCGAAGCCGTGGCCGCCATCAAGGCTGCCTGCGGCGACGACCCCGAGCTGGCCGCCCTCAAGGCACAGGCCAACTACCTGGTGAGCAAGTCCGTGTGGATTCTCGGCGGCGACGGTTGGGCATACGACATCGGCTACGGTGGCCTGGACCACATCCTTGCCTCCGGTCGCAATGTGAAGGTGCTCGTCATGGACACCGAGGTGTACTCCAACACCGGTGGCCAGTGCTCCAAGGCCACCCCGCGCGCCGCTGTGGCCAAGTTCGCTACCCGCGGTAAGGACCAGGTGAAGAAGGACATCGGCTACATGGCCATGACCTACGGCAACATCTACGTGGCCTCCATCGCCATGGGTTCCAACGATGAGCACACCCTCAAGACCCTGGCTGAGGCCGAGGCATACGACGGCCCCGCCCTCGTGATTGCCTACAGCCACTGCATCAACCACGGCATCAACATGGCCCAGGGGCTCGACCGCCAGAAGGATGCTGTGGACTGCGGCCGCTGGTTGCTCTACAACTTCAACCCGGACAACATCAGGCAGGGCAAGAACCCGCTCACCATCAAGAGCCGTGCGCCCAAGATGTCCGTACGCGATGCCCTCATCGGTGTGGACGGCAAGGGCGGCGAAAACCGCTTCAAGATGCTGGCCAAGACCAACAAGGCCAACTTCGAGAAGCTCCTCTCCCTGGAAGAGCAGGATATCCAGCGCCGCTGGCGTCTGTACCAGGCCCTCGCTGCCATCGACTACAGCGCTGAGGCCGAAGCTGCCCCCGAGGCTTAAGCCCCACCGGCAGCCCCGTTCACTTCAACGGCGTGCGGTTCACCACCGCACGCCGTTCTTTTGTTTTCAATTCCTTGCTTCACTATTATGCCATGCACACGCACCCCAAAGTGTGAATACTCGAACGACAAATTGGAATTTGGCGAGCCGCAGGCGAGTCAAATTCCCATCCCTCATGCGCAAGCATGAGGGATTT
Source organism: Akkermansia sp. (assembly GCA_017517805.1). Lineage (GTDB taxonomy): Bacteria > Verrucomicrobiota > Verrucomicrobiia > Verrucomicrobiales > Akkermansiaceae > Akkermansia. Next base: position 312 of record JAFWYD010000048.1, on the reverse strand, counting down.
CATACATGCCACAGGCATGTATTTCATGCACTGCGATAGCAGTGCTTTCATACCGCTGCTCGCAGCGGTATTTACATACTTGCGATAGCAAGTATTTCATTGAGCGAAGCGACTAGTTACCGCTGCATAAGCAGCGGTACTGCCGTTTTCGCAATATATTGGCCATAAGCGTGCAATGGGATACATAAAGCATATGATTTTTTCCCAAGGAAGGCAGTTTATTATGCAACCGCCCATTGGATGTACCGCTGCTAATGCAGCGGTAACTAGTCGCTTCGCTCAATGAATTATACCGGCAGAGCCGGTTTATGT
>JAFWYD010000047.1 GCA_017517805.1 Akkermansia sp. | reverse complement strand
CGGGGCGGATGCACTTCTGCGTATCCGTCGCGCGGGCGGGTTTCCACGGCGGGGTCCACACCCCCAGGAAATACGGTACAAACTGGTTCATGCCTGCATTGGTAAACAACAGGCCCGGGCTCTGCGGCATGAGCGAGGCAGAAGGCACTACGGCATGCTGCTTCTCCTGGAAGAAATCAAGGAAACTCTGGCGAATCTGCGCGGATGTCATCATAGCGATGTAATAATGCGGTAATGATATACTGGTACGCGCCTAGCATACACCGCTTCTGCTCCCATGTAAAGCAAATATGCTCGTTTCCCCCACCTCCGCAAAGCAGATATCACCTTGCCAAGGCAAGATATCGTCCGCGAGGCATTCTGTGCCTCATGCCATTTCAGCAGCACACGCCCCTTTACTTTTTCTGCCTTACGAGCACCCGGTGGGTATCATTGGCAATCTTGTGCAATTTACCCTTGATGTAAAGCATGGTACTGCCCGTGTAAAAATAAACCTCGCGATTCGGCGAAACCCGCACAAAGTCCTGATTATGCAAACCTGTGCGATTGGGGCCATAATGCACCGAGGTATTGCGACCGAACTCCACCACCCATCCGCTGGCCGGAGCCACGAAAATGCCGGTCGGGGCTTTGCACCAGGCCCGCAGGCCAGAGTCCTCATCTCCAAAACTCTCCAGATATTCCTGAATGGCCGCAGCATCATCCAGCTTACCGCCATTACCCAGTTTCTTCATGCGATTCTGGAGGGCTGCTTTCAGTTTATTGCGCGACTTGGCTGTGGCTTTCCGCATGCCATTCCAGAACTTACCTTCCATCTCGGCCACGACATCAATTCCTTTTTTGCCGATAGAGGCCCCCGCCTGCAAATGCTCGCACTTCCCACCATCAGCCAAGGGGAAACGGCCCACCTGTTTCGCGTTTTCTACAAACCAGCACTCCTTATCCTCAACGATGACGAAGTCTCGCCCGGCATAGGTCAGGCGTTGCTTCTTCCCATTGGCGCTCTCCAACTGGCCGGAAACAAAGGTATATTTCCCTCCTTTGCCATCTACCCATTGATGCCCCTTGAAAAAATCCGGCGGTTCCACGCCATACGACGCGCCGTCCCGAAGCTCCTGCCCCGCCTCCACAGCAGCGGCATAATCGGCCAACTCCTTAGCCGCAGCATAATCCTCCTTCTCCTGCAGGGTGGTCACCCGCTGGCGCAACGCCTCCAGAAAATCCCCCTTGCGCTTGGCAAAAACCTTTTCGTACTGCCTGCCATAAGAAGCCACCATCCCTTCCACACAGGCCGGCGGCGTGGGCAAATCCATCCCCATGCACGAAACAGCCATGACCAGCATCAACACCCATGAACAATTTGTCTTCATGCCGACTATACTAGCAGGCACCTCATAAATACGCAAGAGTTTTTTTTAGAATAACTTACAAAAAAAGAGCTGTAACAAAGAACAAAATCCAGCCCCTGAACGGGGCTGGATAATATCTGGGTGTCGTCCGGGCGATATTACTGCGTGACGATATCCTGAGCCTGCGGCTCAGGACGCGGAGAGGGAGGAGCAGGCTGCGGAGCCACCGCCTGGCGGATATTCTTCAGCGCGTCGAAGAGCGGGCTCACGGCATCGCTGCCCACCAGGATATGCGGGAACTTAATCTTATCCAAATTGCGGATGGTTTCTACGCGGATGATATTCTCACCGATAGCTTCGTTAAGCGCCTTCTTACCAGCAGCCTCCAGCACCATACCTTCCGACTCAGCCTTCTTCATGGCCACAATGGCGGCGGCTTCCTGCTGCTTGGCATAGAGCTTGGCATCTGCCTCTGCCTTGGCGCGGAGGAGTTCACCCTGAGCCTCCTGGTTCATGCGGTTCGCCTTTGCTCGGCCTTCTGCCTCGGCAATTTCCTCGGAACGCTTGGCAATTTCGAGCATGATGGCCTGGCGCTCGTACTCCTGCGTCGCCTCCACCTTCTTGGTGATACCAGCGGTCACGCTCTCTGGTGGCAGGGTCGAACCAATAGTCACCGATTCCACAATGAAAGGCGAACCTTCCAACTGTTTGCGCAAGCTGGCTTCCACCGCCTTCGTAATCTCAGGAATCTTAGCCGGTGCCTCCAGGCCACGGAACTGGGCAATCGCGGTGCGCACCGCTGTGCGGAACGGCTGGCAGATAAAGGAATCGTAGGCATCCTTGGCTATCTCGTCCGGGTTATTCGGCACATCGGCAATAGCACCGTAATTCTCCACAAATTCCTTCACCTTATTTGAATCAATGCGGTACACGAGGTAGGCCTCGGCCTTCATCTTCAGCTGGTCTGCCGCGCGGATATCATCGAAGGTCTCCGTCATGGTATACGGTGTCACGCAAATCGGAATGGACTTCTGCCGCCACACATAGCCCGTACCGCCCGGCCCCTTGATAACGCCACGGAACTCTTTGATACCAAAAATCGGATTCGTGTACACATAGGCCGCATAACCGCCATCCACCTTCTCATTGGAGCAGTTCATCGCCACAAAAATACCGGCTCCGGCCGCGCACAATAACACCCCGGCACCTATGGTGGACCAGATGCCGGCCTTCTGGGTAGTTGTATAGACTTTGGACATGCGGTGGTTGTAGCACAAAACACCCGGGCTTGTCAACAGACAAAATAGGTTGACGCCCATGGGAGCCAAATGGTATAAGATAGGAGCACAGCATTCACACCCACCTGCCAGAGCCATGCCACCCACCCGGAAAAGATCCTCATTCACCGCCATGCACCGCATGGTCATCCTCCTGCTGGTTGGTGCAGCCGTGTGGTATGTGGCGACTCCATCCCGCACACAGGATAAACCCAGGACCAGGGAAAAGGCCCAGCCCCGCCAGCAGGTGGCACCCCAACCAACCAGAGCCCCGGAGGACAACCTGACCCCGGAGCAATGCAAAGCCTTGCGTGAGAAGCTGCTTCTACTGGGGATAGATGTGAATGACTACAAGTACATCCAGCCGAGTCTGCGCCAGGAAGCCCGGAAGCGCCTCCGGGCTTTCGATATCAATCCCCCATACAAGCATCACATGCTGAGACTTGTGAACAGCATCAACATCTCCAAGGGCACAAGCAATCTGGATAAGAAAGACAAGTTCACCCTCAGGAACGTAATGCACCTGATTGTGGCCGGGGTCGACCTCCGGGAGTCTACCCCCATTGCCGCAGCCCCACTCCCCCCTGCCCCGCAGGAGTCGGAAGCCAAGCCTTCCATTTCTGAAGGATTGCGCAAAAAGGCCCGGAAAGCTCTGCATTTCAAAGGCATCGAGCCAGATTCCTACGATGAGAAATTGCGCAGTCTCATCGGGAAGGATGATGCCACCAGCATACGGCTGACCCGCCTGCTGATTATGGCCGGAGCCGATGTCAGGACCCACGAGAGCAGGTATATGAAAGCAGCGGCAGCCCAGCCAGAAATCATTGATCTGCTGAAAAAAGCGGGTGCGGAAGATGTCTGCAAGGTAGGGAAAGTCCTCAAAGACCTGAACTACATCGGCAAAGCCCGCCCCAACCTCAATGCCACGGCCTACATTTACCTGTATTCCGGCACCTGGTGCGGACTCTGCCCGGCCTACACACAGGATGTCATCGAAGCATACGATGAAATGAGGAGAAACGATGTGGAGGTCATACTTCTGCTGAACACGGTAGCGCCGGATGCGGTGCTCGAGTACCCCGCAGCCCGCTACCAGGATATCATACCCACCGTGGAATATTTCCCGCCATGGATGGAGAAAACCGGCTGGGTCAGCACGGATGCAAGATTAAAGGAGCTCCCCCACATTCAACGCGACACAACTGGCATACCCGCGGCTTCCTTCATTTCCGGGGATGGAGAAATCATCATGAGGTCTGCCAATGCGAAGAACTGGAAAGCAAGTCTCCAGAAAAGCGGCCGCAACTGAACCAGCAGCCTTCACTTCGGCCCCTGCGGCGGCTCATCGTGGTGCGCCACATCCAGCAGGGAGCGGTAGGAAGGCAACCGCCAGTTGAGATACACCGCCGTCATGCGCACCGCAAACACCACAATGGTGCCCAGGATATAGGAAATCTGGTACGGGCAGTTGAAATACTGCAGCACGACAAACAACAGGCTGCCGGAAAATGCAGCCGAGGCATACACCTCCTTGGAGCGGAACACATACGGCACGTTGCCGGTGAGTACATCGCGCAGCACACCACCCGCCACACCGGTGCACACCCCCATGCAGATGCACACAATCCCGGGGCAGCCGAGGTAGTAGGCCTTGGCCGCGCCGAGCAGTGTGAAGAAGGCCATGGAGAAAGTATCGGCCACGCGGATGGTACCCACGGGCGGGTTCCAGAAACGCGTGACGTAGAACATCAGCAGCGAAGTGATGACCGCCATGTAGAGGAACTGCACATCGTGCCCCACGACCCAGTATACAGTTACCGGATTCCCGCTCTGCGTCAGCATGCCGCTGAGCAGAAGGTCGCGTACTGTACCACCACCCAGCGATGCGATGGTACCGCAGACCAGCACGCCCACAATATCCATACGCACCCGGCTGGAGGCCGTGGCACCGGCAATGGCACCCACCACGGTGGCAAACACACAGCAGAAGTAGAACAGGGGGTGCTCACCAAAATCCTGCACCGCCTGCAAATTATCCATGCTGCATGTATCAAGCATAGTTACTTCAATGCCTTAGCCAGTATCCAGAAGATAAAGAGCACCAGAAGCACTGGCCAGAACACCTTGATAGCCCCTATCGCAACAATGATGAAGAGGACAAGCCCGAGCACCAGCAGAAGCACAGGTCCCAGAAGGCCGCTGCGCTTCAGGAGGGTGAACAGGCCCGGGTTGCGCTCCTCTTCTTCTTCCTCGCTGAGGTTGACGGTGTGCAGAGGTCGCCAGGTGCTGCTATCTGCCCGGCGCACCCAGGTCTCATCGCTGATTTCCCCGCTGGCACGCAGGCGCACCAGCTCAGTCCCGCTGACGGGGCCTACCTTTTCTGCACCTGTATCGTAGTAGAACTTGCGTGCCATAGGTGGGGGAATCAGGCATGAATCGCGCGGCCATCTGCCGCGAGTACGGCCTCGTGAATTGCCTCAGAAAGAGTCGGGTGAGCGTAAATCATCGCGTTGAGGTCAGCATCCGTCAGCTCGCTATTGAGCGCCAGTTCCGGTGCGGTGAGCAGCTCGGTCGCATTATCGCCCACGATGTGGGCTCCAAGCAATTCACCGTTTTCCTTGCCGAAGAGCAGCTTCACAAAGCCCTCCGTATCACCGCCGGCGACAGCACGACCAATCGCCTGGAAGGGGAACTTGCCCACCTTGTATTCCACGCCGGCCTCCTTGAGCTCGCGCTCGCGCTTGCCCACGCTGGCCACCTGCGGGTGGCAGTATGTGCAACCCGGCACGATAGTGGCCTGCCTCGGGGTGTGCCCCGGCACATACATACCCTCTACGGCCTGCTCTGCCTCATAGCTGGCGGTGTGAGCAAGCATGATACCACCGATACAGTCGCCTACGGCATAAACACCGGGAATGCTGGTTTCGTAGCGCTCGTTTACCTTGATGAAACCACGCTCTGTAAGCTCCAGGCCAGCAGCCTCAGGCACCACCGGCACCACGCCGATAGCCACCAGGCACACATCGGCCGTAACCTCCTGCACCTTGCCATTCCTGGCGGTGATGGTGGCTGTCACGCTCTCGCCATGATCCTGGAGGGCATCCACCTTGGCACCGGCCATGCAGGTAATCCCCTGCTTCTTGAACGAACGCTCCACCGCCTGACTTACCTCGTCGTCCTCATTGGGCAGAATGCGCGGCAGCGCCTCCACCAGGGTCACCTTGGTGCCGAAGCAATGGTACACGTAGGAAAGCTCGCTGCCAATGGCACCGGAGCCGATGACGATCATGCTCTCCGGGCGCTTCTTCATGACCAGGGCATCCTTACTGCCGATGATGGTCTTGCCGTTGAAGGGGAACACGGGAACCTCGCGGGTGCGGGCACCGGTGGCAATGAGAATCTGCGGGGCTTCCAGCGTGCTCACCGTACCATCAGCTGCGGTGACCTCCACCTTACCAGCAGCGGGGATGCGGGCCTCACCGGCCACGCTGTCTATCTTGTTCTTCTTGAAAAGGAAAGCAATACCTGCAGAAAGGCGGTCGCTAATCTGGCGGGAACGACCGATTACCGCCTCCCAATCCACGCTGAGACCTTCTGCAGCAATGCCGAACTCCGCAGCGCGCTTGTTGATGGTGTTGTACACTTCACCATTCTTCAGCAGTGCCTTGGTGGGGATACAACCCCAGTTCAGGCAGGTACCGCCCACGCGCTCGCGCTCCACGCACACAACGCGCTTGCCCAGCTGGGCCGCACGGATGGCACCAACATAACCGGCAGGGCCGCCACCAATCACAATAAGGTCGTAACTCATACCTGCATGATACCCCTTTCCCTACCGCGTGGCAAGGAGTATTCTGCTTTTATGACTAAAATCTCATCTGCCTGCCAGGCCGGAATACAAAAAGCCCCTCCGCACCGGAAGGCGCGGAGGGGCTGTTCTGTGTATCATCAGAAGTCGTAACGCACACCGACGTTGGCACGGAAGCCCGTGTATTCGGGTGCGTAGGTGAAGTCGGCATCAGCAAACAGAGTGGTGTGCTGTTCCACGGGAATGGAAAGACCTGCACCAATCTCGAAACCGATACCAGTGGAATCGGCCCCCTTCACGGAGAAGTTGTGTCCGCCCATGTAAGAAAGGGTGGCGTGGTCGGTCTTATCGCCGATATCGTGCGTAATGACAGCACGGGCCTCGAGCACGGCGCTGCGCTCATGCACAGATTCGTAAATCACCCCCTGGTAGCGGGCACCGATAGCCAGCTGGCCATACACGAAGTCCTCGCCCTCGTAGCGCAGCCCGGCGTTACCGATATTGCCGCGCTCCACAAAGCTGCTCATCTGAGCGGTAGTCAGCGTCACGCTCGCCAAGGGCTGCAAGATGTGGTTATTCTCATAATCCAGGCCAATGGTGTAGCCGAGCTCGTAGTACAGCGAGTAGGTGGTACCCTCCGTATTACCATTGGCCTTGTATCCCATCACGCGGCGCTCGGTATCCATCTCATCCATACCCACGGTGAAGATGAACATGTGTACCCAGCGGTTGCTCTGGTAGCGCCCGAAGAAGTTCAGATAGTAGGAAGATGTCTCAACCGTAGCATAATCCTTGCTATCTATATCGGCATCGCCATACGAAGCACTAAAGGCCATGCCCACCACCAGGTTTGCAGTCAGGTCAAGATTCGCACCCACGGTTGCACCGGTGGTGTTGAAATCATAGCCGCATTCATCCTGGTTACCACCAGTGGAGGTAAAGCTGGCATCGGCCTGAGCCCAGGTCTGCAGACCAGCATACTCCCAATCCGTGGTCAGACCGGCACTAGTGCCACCGCCCATCTGGATGACCCGGTTGCGGATATTGCGCTGTGAATCGCGCAGACCGCGGCGCTGCACATCAGCAAGGACCACGAGCGACGCACCGGAAACTGCATCCAGCACATCCTGTCGCTCAGCCAGGCTGTAGCGGTTCACATGGCCGATGTACTCATTAATATCTGCCAGCGGAGTACCAGGCTCAGCATTGGCAACGGCCTCAGTCAGGGAGTTCATGGCGGCCTGTCGGTTCGGTGTGCTCTTCAGCTCGTTCTTGATGCCATACTCATCCTTGTAACCAGAAATCGTCACCACGCCTGTTGCGTCATCGTAGGAAAGATTCGCGCGCACAAAGGGTTCGATGTTGAGTTGATAATTGCTGGTGGACGGTTCATAGCTGATATCAACACCCTCCATGATTTCATAGCTGTTACCAACAGAACTGAACTGGAGAGCTTCTGCATTCACGACAAGTCTGTCAATAACCAGAGAATCGCCATCCAGTGCACCAATAATCTGCACGTTATCAACTCCATTCATTGGGCGGTCCACCACGATGGCATTGCCATCAGGGCCACCATAAGACGCACCACCACCCGCGAACTCCACATTATTGAGCACCACCACACCTTCATTCGTCATCGTGCCGGACTGAATGCTGACATTGTACAATGCCGCACCGTTGTCCACTATCATTCCATTAGACGTATTGATGCGCACATCTTCAAGAATGGCATTTTCTCCTACATACACAGCATTCGAAGCTGTCACATCCGGACCGATAAGCACGGAATCATCCTGCACGGTGACAGTATCAGCCGTAATGCCAGATGCCCGCATCACCCGGGTATCGCCCCCTGCCCTGGTCTTGCCGTTGTAGATGCTCACCTTCTCGAGTACTGCATACTCAGAACCATCCCATTCCACGCTTGTGGCGTCACTATCAAGTTCGGTCAGCTCAAGTTGCTGAGCCGACAATTCGTATCCATCCGTTACCCTGGCAGACGCTGCCACGATGGTGCCACTAGCTACCGTAGACGTACCACTCATGACAATCGTTGAATTGGTGTCAGCATCCGTAAGAATCTGAGTACCACCAGCGGTCATGTTGATTCCCGCCATCTTGCCGGTCGTCACAGTACCCGAGCTGCCGGCACTAAAACCGATAGAGACCCCATCTACAATCTCATCAGCAACAACTCCCCTGGAGTTAACAACTACGTTCCCCCTCAGCAGTGAGCGCGCGGCACCGCTACCGGTATCTCCCACGGTAACCCCGCCCGCATTAACTGTATTGCCAACAATCTCCCTGGCCCGAATCACACCTGCACCCTGGACCGTAACGTCAGAAGCAGTCAACCGGGCAGATTTGACTGTATTCAGCGTACCTGCCACGCGGGCTTCCCCCGCAATTTCCACATCACCTGTCGTAGAAAGACTATTCCCGCCATCGATGATGACATCGCCGTCAATATCAAGATTCTCAACCATGTGGCTGGCTCCGCCAGAGATACTGACATCGCCACCTTGAGTAACGACATCCTGCACATTCAGCGAGCCTGGGCCCGAAATCGTAATGGAGCCGTTCTCATTTTCCAACTTATTAAGGCTGATAACTGTACTTTCTTCATTTAACTCAGTCTCAATAGTGAGGTCCGTAGCTTGACCAGACTTGACAATGCTGGCATTTGTACCAACAATGCCGGTGGAAAGATTAATCTGTGCCCCTTCAGCACTAGAGGTTGCACTATCGTCAATCTTCAGCGTGGCATTCTTATCTATATTGACCTGAACCTCACTCAGATTTGCTGCGTTATTACCCTGGTAACAAAGTTTCACAACACCGTCGCCCACAATATTGAGAACAGGCACAAGGGCTTCACCCTCAGCATTGTTGATAACATTCGTAGCATTGGTAACGGAGAGTTCTGCACCGGCATCCGCTCCAAAGCCGATGGCTGAACCGGCCTGAATATTCTGAAGATCCATAGCAACTGCCACATCATTGTCAAACGATGTAGTCTCGGTTGCGTAGATAATACCGTTCACCCCAACGAATTGCACCTTATCGGCCGCACCAATCTCACGCTGTGTACCTGCGATCTTGTCAGCATACGCCGTCCCCAGCTCCGTGCGACCGGAGACCAACCAACCTGCCTCGGTACCCTGCGTGTACAGGTTAGTAGTGATGGAGGCACCAGTACCAGAAATAAAGACCAGGCTGTTAAGTATGTTACCACCACCAGACAACCATGTACTAGGCAGATTGTAATCAAGTTCTCCAATTTCCTTGAAATCGCTGATACTACCGCCAGCGCGGCGCTGAACAGAGCCGCCCTCCAGAGAAAGGTTCTGCGTCTCAGCATCCCATGAAAGAGTGAAGGTCACATTGGCAACAGATGACCACTTCCAGTCACTTGCTGAGCTCAGCACATGGGTAACAGTTTTTGAACTGGCTCCTGCCTCATTGTAAGCCAGTACAATATCACAATCAGGAGCAACAAAGACACCAAAGCCAGTCTCATCATCCAACGTGATCTCATACTTGCTGTCATTTTCCGTCATCCAGCCAATGGAACCGAAGGACAATATATCCGTAGTAGGAATAATATCCTCATCCGGACTCATATTCGAAGCCGTGACATTGAGCACCCAGCTTTGGGCACGAGCATCTACCAGATTGTGTTGTACATAGACGGCACCCACGATACCATCGGCAGCTGTAGTCCAAGGCCCGAAAGTATCTTGTTGAATCATGTAATCATACGCAGCCTCTGTCGCGAGGGTATTGTGTACTGAAGACAAAGCCACGCAAGCCAGCACTGCTGCACGAAGAATGCACGGGAGGTGAAGTTTCATAATGATGGTATGTAAAAATTGATAACGCAGCGAAAAAACCGCTCATTACATACACTAGCAAATTCACCTTGCGGAAGCAAGGTTAAAATACAGATTAATTCAAATAATGCTATAATTTAAATATCCAGAGCGTAGCGGGCCGATGCAACAGCCAGGAAAACGGCTGTTTCCACGCGCAGGATGATGGGGCCGAGACTCGCGGGCCGATACCCGGCCGCTTCCCCAGCTGCATATTCAGACGGCGAGAAATCGCCCTCCGGACCGATGAGCAGCACGCAGTCTCTGCAGCCGGCGGCGCGGGCCGTTTCGAGCAATTCGCGCAGCGGGCGGGCATGCGGCACAATGGCACATTGAATTTTAAGCTCCGGCAGGTCGGCACGCTGGAGGAAAGCCGCATAGCCCTGCGGCGGCTCCACCACAGGCAGCGAATTCACGCCGCATTGCTTGCAGGCCTCCAGCACGGTGCGGCTCCACTTGGCAGCCTTAGCGGCAGAATCGCGGGCATCTAGCCGCACAATCGTGCGCTCCGAAATGAGGGGGATGATACGCTGCACCCCCATCTCAACAGCTTTCTGGACAATGAGGTCCATATTAGACCCCTTAGGAATGGCAAGGGCCAGGGTAATCCCCGCCACCTGGGGCATGAGTGGCAGAGGCTGCAACTCTGCCAGAGTCAGGAAGCTGCTGCCGCTGGTAGCGGCGATACGGCCAATGGCTGCCTGACCGCAGCCATTGAACACCTCGCATTCATCGCCCACGCGCAGGCGCAGCACTTTCAGGGCATGCCTGGCCTCCTCCCCCTCAATATCGAGGGAAGCTCCGGCCTTGAGACAAGCTCCTGGGGCATAGCACCTGTGCATGGTCAATCGGGTTGGCAGGATATTATTTCAGGAAACGGGCAGCGCGTTTGCGGAACTCGGCCACCTCAGGCTGGTTGTTTTCCTTCAGCTCGGCAGCGAAGGCCTTCAGCGCCTTTTCCTGAGCAGAGGAGAGCCTGGTGGGAGTCTCCACCTGCACCTCCACCATGAGATCGCCGCGACCGGAGCCCTTCAGGCTGGGCATACCTTTGCTCCGCACGCGGAAGATGGTATTGCTCTGGGTACCGGCAGGCAGTTTGAGTTTGGCGGGGCCCTCAAGCGTGGGCACCGTCATTTCACCACCCAGGGCAGCATCCAGGAAGGGTACGGGAATCGAGCAGTGCAGGTCCATGCCATCGCGCGTGAAGATATCATGCGGTTTCACCTCGATGAATACATACAAGTCACCGGTTTCGCCACCGTGGGTACCGGCATCGCCATTGCCGGTAGAGCGCAGCTTGGTGCCCGAATCCACCCCGGCTGGCACGCGCAGGGAAATCTTCACATCCTTGTGCACACGGCCCTCGCCGCGGCACTTCGGGCAGGGATTGCTGATGGTCTGCCCAGCCCCGCGGCAGGTCGGGCATGTGCTCTGCTGCACAAAGAATCCGCTCTGGCGGGTCACCACCCCCGTGCCATGGCAGGTCGGGCAATCCTGGAAACCGGCGCGGCCATCCCTGGAGCCCGTAGCGTGGCATTCCTCGCAGGGGACCAGTCGTTCCACCTCCAGGGTCTTGGTGCAGCCTTCGGCCGCTTCCTCCAGCGTGATTTCGAGATCTGTGCGCAAATCCGACCCGGGACGGCGCGGATCTGCCTTGCGGCGCTGCCGGCCACCCATGCCGCCGAAACCACCGAATGCACTGCCGAAAATCTGCGAGAACAAATCGGAAGGATCCGTGAAGCCACCGAAGCCACCAGGGCCGCCAGCACCCCCCATACCACCATTCTTGAAGGCTTCGTGCCCCATGCGGTCGTATGCAGCGCGTTTATCCGCATCGCTCAGCACCTCGTATGCCTCCCCCAGTTCCTTGAACTTTTCCTCCGCTTCCTTATTATCGGGATTGCGGTCGGGGTGATACTTCATGGCCAGCTTGCGGTAGGCCTTCTTGATGGTGGACTCATCCGCGTTGCGGTCAACCCCCAGCACCTCATAATAATCCTGAGACATAACTCTATCCTATCGGGTTTGGGAAATCACTCAGGCATCCTGCTCAGCAGGCTCCTCCTTCGGGGCTGCGGTCACCACATTCACCGGACGGAGCAAGCGTCCGCGCAGGTTGTACCCCCTGCGAAGGATGCGGATGATGGTTCCTTCGGGCTGGTCGCTCGGCTCGCTCATGATTGCTTCATGCACATTGTGGTCAAACTCCTGGCCGGGAGTCGCCTCGATTGCTTCGACCCCCTGGCCGCTCAGGAAATCAGCCAGCTGCTTCTGCACCATGCTCATGCCGATGTATATCATCGAATCCGTCCCCTGCTGGGCAGCCATCTGCATACCCATCTCGAAATTATCAATCACCGGCAGAAGCTCCTCCAGGAGACTCCGGTTCGCATACTTGGTAAAATCCTCACGATCCTTCACGCAGCGCTTGCGGTAATTATCGTACTCCGCGGCCGTGCGCAGTGCCATTTCGCGCCACTTGGTCAGCTCATCCTCAGGCTGCTGGGGCTCCTCGGCCTCCATCTCCGGAGTGGTCACAGGTTCTTCTTCGGGTGTTGGTTTGTTTTCTTCTTCGCTCATGGCTTTTATCATACGCCAGCTGTCAAGCCCGGTCAACCCCCTGCGTGTGACAGTATCAAATCTCCCGCCGCAGGCGGGAAATTCTCTCGCCGGCAGGCGAACTTATCTCCCGGCGCAGCCGGGAACTTATCTCTGCGATAGCAGAACTTATCTCATCTGCTGCGCAGCGGCAGATGATGATAAAAAGTGAGAAACCTGCT
>JAFWYD010000046.1 GCA_017517805.1 Akkermansia sp. | reverse complement strand
GTTTCGAACTGTCAAGAAATCCTTGACAGTTGATTCACGACTTAACTCCTCCTCCTCGTATATGTTGAGTATATGCAAACTGATATTTTGCTTTGTTGTACCATATAGCTCGGCAAGCATTTGCTGAGTCAGCCATACAGTATCATCTTCCAAGCGCACCTCTATCCCCTCCGCATCGCCTTGCATGGCGAAGATTAGGAACTCAGCTGTACTATTGCGAATCTGTTGGTTCTTTTTCATAGCATGAATAAAAGGCTGTAGGAAACGAGAGGAATAAGAATCACTACTGCGCTCGCATTATACCTCTTATCCAAGTTTTTTCCAGCCTAAAAAGAGCTAGTGTCTTGTCGAGTTAGTTCTTTGCAATAAGAAATCTCATTTACCCTTTATTGTACAGATGATTATGCATGGAGTGCATTGTGTAGAACTTGCTAAACGAGACACTAGGTGTCATTCTAAAAATTTCCCACAGAAGACATTGTCTTCTACCGGCGAAAAAGAGAGATGATACAGAAAACTGCCTCTTTTTTTGTCTGCTGGAAGCTACTTGGTACCAGCCAATCTGAAACAGACCCACATGTGGGCCCCCCCTGGATTTTGCAGGTGGGCTTGACTTGCGTTGAGTGAGTATATATAATTGCAGTGTGGATATTTACAGAATCTTGGAATTGGCTTTTTCTCTGTTAGGTGTATTTGCCGCATTGCTGTGGATGAAGCCTGCGAAGCCCGCTGCGGCGAGGTTTTCTGTGATAGTACTTTCCTTTGCGGGGCTTTGTTACATTATTTATCTGAAGCCGGGAGATTATGGAATACCGGTGCTGCGGTATCTGGCCTGCGTCATGCCTTTGTTTACATTCTTGCTCGGGAAATATATGCTCCGGCTGCCGTGGAGGCTTGTTTTCCTCTCGCTAGGCGTGTATGCCTTAGTGTCGCAACTGGTGGCCATTGCCTACATTCCGCTCAACTTGAAGGAGCCTGGATATGAGGCTTGTAATCTGATTGTTCAGTTTGGCTTTTACCTTGAATTGCTGTGGGCCTTTGGCGTTATCTGGTTGTTTACGCGGAAGGATGCCCGGATTCGACCATTTGACCGCATTCTGACTGTGGCGGCGATGTTGATTGTTTACAAAAAACTTGCGTTGTGCTTGATGGCCTGCGGGACATCTATGGGCAGAGAGATGCTGGCAGGTTCGCAGGGGGATAGCTTAGCTGTGGCGCTTCGTCTGCTGTTGAGCGCCCTGGTACAGGTGCTTCTGCTTGTGTTGTGTTACGTTGGCTGCATTCGCTACGTTCTACAGCAATCGTGGAAACGTTCTATCTACGCAGTTGTGGTTGCAATGGTGGGGCTCTTCGGTGTGGTTGGTGTATATTACCACACAATCCACGTTCGGGCGAGGGAACAAATGAGACTGACCCAGAGTCTCTTATCGGCCATTGAAGTGGGTAATCAGCACGAGGTGGAGCTATGCTTGCTTCGAGGGGTGGATGTGAATGTGCCTGACTATGCTCCTAATGACCAGGATGGAGAGTTGTCCATATTCTACCCCTTGATTCATGCTACGGCGCGGAATCATGTCACGATGGTCAAATCATTGCTGGAGGCTGGTGCCGATGTCGGGGTACGGAGGAGCGATGGAGATACGGCCCTTCTTTCTGCCTGTATTGAGAATAACCCGGAAATGATTCAGCTGTTGCTGGAAGCTGGTTCAGATATAAACGCCAGGAATAACTACGGATATACTCCGCTGATACAGTCTGTAATGTTTGCTCCTTCGAAGACGGTCGTTGAGATGCTCCTGCAGGCCGGAGCCGATGTGAACACTTCGGATCACGAGGGGGTAACAGCCTTGCACTATGCAGCTTTGCCGAATCCGGAGGCGCGTCCTGGCGCGCTGGGGGTTATGCGTCTGTTGCTGGAAAACGGGGCTCAGGTCAATGCTCAGGATGTAGAGGGTGATACCCCGCTTCTACAATGCGCTCGCGATGGCTTTATCGAGGGCGTGCGTTTGCTGCTGGAGCACAAAGCAGACCCAGCATTGCGTGATAAGAAGGGTGTGTCACCGCTTGAACATGCTGAGCAGAATGGTCACGCTGAAATCGCCGAATTGTTACGATCTTCCCAACATGGCTTGTAAATGGTGGCTCCGTAAGCAGCCATCGTGGATCAATGTGTTGTGGCCGTTTTATTATGGGCGCAACCAGTTCCTGCCCTGGGAGCTGGATGAATACCGCGCCCTCTATGCCGATAAGCTGCTGCCCCGCGAATACGGCGCTATGCTGATGAAAAGCTACGCCGAGCGCGTAGGAATCAGCACCCGAGGTAGCGTTTGATTTCCTCCAGTCGTTTTTCGGCGGCGGCGCGGCCGATGTTGTAAGTGGCGCGGAGCAGGGCGGGATCTTTGGTCAGGCGCTTGATGGGCAGAGGCTCCGAGGGGCGGATGACGAGGACCTTACCGGCGGCTTCCTGGCGGTTCACGTAGTCGCGCTGGGCGTTGTACATGAGGTGGCGCACCTCCATGGCCTGAATCAGGGCAGGGTACCTGCGGTACATGAAGCGGATGAAGGGCATGGCCGCGCTTTCCTTCTTATCGTACTCCGCATGCTGGGTCAGGATGACCACGTTGCGGGTGTAGCCCCGCTCTTCAAAGAATTTCAGGGGAATCGCATCGGAGATGCCTCCATCTAGCAGCTTCTGCCCGTCAATCTCCACTATTTGCGACACCAGGGGCATGGAGGCCGAGGCCCGCACCCAGTCGAACTGGTGGTCGGCGTAGCTTTCGTATTTGTGGTACACGGGCTGGCCTGTCTCCACATCGGTGCAGACCATGATGAACTCCATGGGATTGGCCTCGTAGGTGGCAAAGTCGAAGGGGTCATGCACGATCGGTACCTCGTGGTAGCAGAACTGCGTACTGTACAGGTTCCCCTCGCGCAGGAGGTTGCCCCAGCTGCAGTAGCGCTTGTCGGCGCAGAATCGCTCGTTGTAGCGGATAGCTCGGCCAATCTGGCGCGATTTGTAATTGCAGCCGAATGCCGCCCCGGCAGAGACCCCCACCGCGCCATCGAACTCGATGCCGTTCTCCAGCATCACGTCCATGACACCAGCGGTGAACATACCGCGCATCGCGCCGCCCTCCAAGATAAGTCCTTTTTTCATTTGCTTTCGTATTCCAGCGGTTGCAACAGCAAGGGCTCAAGTGCCCACAGGCTGTCAATAAAGGGAGCTAAAGCCCGCATTCGAGCCGGGGTCCGCCGTGATTCTGGCAACACGGTGCTGCCGAAAGGGTGCTGGTTGCTGCCGATGCTGGTGAGGGTCAGCCGGAATCTCTGTGCCAGAGCATTGAGCCGGAGCTGCTCCCATTCTCCTCCCTGCTGGAAGTAATGGAGTGTCGGCATCTGTTCCTGCAATGCGGCCAGACAGGCTGCTTCATTTTCTTCGCTGGCGGCAGCGCAGAGGGCCTTGAAGAAGTTCAGCGCTGTCTTGTAATCTTTTGCCCAACGCTTGTGAATCAAGCGCCCAGGTAGCTTCAACACAGAAGAGCCACCCAGCGTATCGACCAGCTCCTGTATCGCCTGGCGCAAAGCCGGAGGGGTGGAGGAATCTGCCAGAAGTCGAGAGCATTTGTTACTCAGCAGAATCAATGTTTCAAAGCCTTCGTCCAGTAATGGGGCTTCGTATTCGATGCCGCACTCCTGCGCATAGACGGCATCCATCCATTGTTCCTGCCAGAGCACGGCATCGGCCAGCATGATAATCTTCTCCCGGGCTGCGGGAGCAAGAAGTCCCAAGGTGAAGCAATGCGGGCGTATCCGTTCCGTGGCGAGTTGTACCTTCCCGGCTGTCATGGAGCTTTCCAGCATCAGGAGGCGTAATTCCTGGTAAATTGCCAGCGCATCTTCCATGGCGGCAGGAAGCACGGGAAGGCTTACGGGGGACATCTGCGCGGGAGCGGCGTTTTCCTGCTGTGCCGGGCAGGGCAGCAGGGTGGCGCATAATGCAGCGGGGATGAGGAGGTGACGGGTCATACTTTTGTTTGGATGCGGTACTCAGCGTTTTTGTTCAGATGGGAAGCCATGGGTGGCGAATTCGGTGAGGTGCGCACGGATGAACGCGGCGTTGTGTCCCTGGAGAAAGGATTCCGGGGGCTGGTCTTTGCGGGTTCGGGCAAGAGGGTTGGCACCATGTTCGAGCAGGCTGATGACCAGGACGAAGTCATCCATGGCGCAGGCGTGGTGCAGGGCGGTGTTGCCTCTGTGATTGGGGAGCAGCCCATCAACCGGGAATCCCTCGGCAATCATGGGAAGTAGTTTGAGTAGGCGGGAGCGGAAGAGGGGATTGAGCCCCTCGGTTTCCTGCAGTCGGCGGGCATGAGTCATCAACTGGGCATCAACATGGCGCTCACTTCCGGAAGATGCGGGGCAAAGCACCAGCAGCACGAGCAGGAAGGCGCTGGCCATCCATGCTCCGCAGCCTTTCCTCCTGGTCTCCATAGCCGGCATGAGAAAATGAAGAGGGTTTACTTGCTTATTTCCTGAAGCTTCTGCTGTGCCCGGCTATGCTCCTGCTCCGCTGCCAATTTGAGCCATTTGACGGCTTTCTCCTGGTTTGCCTGGCAGCCGCGGCCTTCCAGCAACATGAGCCCCAGTCGGTAGCAGGCTTCTGCATTGCCCATGCGCGCCCCCGTCCAATACCAGTCGAAGGCCTTGTCGGCATCGGCTTGCACCGCCAGCCCCACTTCATAGCATCTGCCCAGCTGTACTGTGGCTGGGGCGCTCAGACCATCGGCTGCCTGGTGCAGCAGCTTCATCGCTCCCTGGAGGTCCCGCTCAGTACCTATACCATGCAGCTTGCAGAATCCCAGCCAGAAAGTGGCATTGGCATGTCCGGTGGCGGCGGCCTTTTCGAATAAGACCGCAGCTTCGGCAAAGTTCTGCACCCCGCCAACTCCTTGCAGCCGGCAGAACCCCAGGCTGTACTGGGCATTGGTGTAACCGGCAGCGGCGGTGCGCTGCAGCCAGGCCAGCCCTAGGGTGTCACTTTTCTGCACGCCGTTTCCGCTCAGGTGGGCCATGCCCAGGCGGTACATGGCTTCCAGGTGGTGCTGCCGGGCTGCCTTCACCCACCAGCGACAGGCTTCTACGGCATTTTTCTCAACGCCTCGTCCCTCCGCATAGCATTCGGCCATCTGGCATTGGGCATCAGCGTTGCCCTGTCCGGCAGCCTTGCGCAGCCATTCCATCGCCTTGCCCTGGGAACGCGCAACCCCCATGCCCAGAAAATAACAACGAGCCAGCTGAAACTGAGCCGCTGCGTCTCCCGCTTCTGCTGCAGCCCGACTTTCCTGGAAAATATCTGCAATGCTCATTGCTGTGACTTCCTCCACTTCCATCTCCGTATCAACTGCCGCTTCTTGTGCGGAAATGAGGGCGGTGCCAAGGAATATCGTGATTATCTGTCGGTGTGTCATATATCTGGCGTGGCTGCAGAACTTCGACAACAAACTAGCAGATTTTGTTGAATTCAGCAAGTGCGTTGACGAGGAATATCGTGGTACGCTTGACAGGCGGGGGGCTAAATGGTAGAGTCGTGTGCATGAGTAGCGAGAGTGCAGCGCGCGCGTGGGCATGTGTGAATCTGGAAGCCATCGCGCATAATCTGGATATTGCCCGTCAGGCATTGCCCGATACCGAGCTGATGCCGGTGGTGAAGGCCGGTGCCTACGGCCATGGCCTGGAACCGGTGGCCCGCCGTCTGGATAATCACGGCATTTCCTTCTTTGGCGTGGCCAATGTGGGCGAAGCCCGCCGACTGCAACGCGCCGGGGTGCGCACTACCCCGTTTATCCTGGGTCCCACCTTCCCGGAGGAACGCGAGGAAATTGTGCAGAACGGCTGGTGCTGCACCATTTCCACGGTAGCTGAAGCCGCCCACTTCCAGAGCTTGTCTGCCCTGTACGAAAAGGAGACCGCTCTGCATGTAGCGGTAGACACCGGCATGGGCCGCGAGGGATTCCTGCCTGATCAACTGGCCACCGCTGCTGTGCAGATAAAGGGAATGCCGAACCTCCGCATCGAGGGTATCATGTCCCATTTCCCTGCGGCAGATGAAGACGTGCCTTTCACTCAGAATGAAATAGGCCTGTTTACTGATTGTGCCGGCACGCTGCAGCAGTACTTCTCGCTGCGCTACCGCCACATTGCAGCCAGCGCTGGCGAATTGGGCTACGAAGTGCCGGTGGCCAATCTGGCCCGCCCGGGGCTGTTGCTTTATGGTGTGGCACCCATGGCATCCATCTACGATGGGGTGTTGCGTCCCACACTCAGCCTTCATGCCCGTGTCACCCTGGTGCGTGAGCTGCCCGCCGGGCATGGTGTATCCTACGGCCGCACCCATATCACCACCGCGCCCACCCGCGTGGCTACCATCGGCATCGGCTATGCCGACGGCTGGAACCGCCAGATTTCCAACAAGGGAGCCCGCGTCTACATCAACGGGCACTACTGCCCCATGCTGGGCCGTGTGACCATGGACCAGATTATGGTCGATGTCACCGATGTGCCGGGTGGGGTGCAGTCGGGCGATGAAGTAGAGCTCTTCGGTACCCACATCCCCGTGGCAGAAGTAGCGGCCAAAGCCGGCACCATCGTCTGGGAAATCTTCACCGGACTGGGACCCCGTCTCCCCCGTATCTATTGAGACAGCATCCGCCGGAAGCAGAAATCCGCCCGCCTGCAGCCCTTGGCGGAGCTTCTCCATCCCTGCATGACAAAAAGGATTGCATTTTTCTCTTGCATCGCGCTTCTCTCTTCGGTACACTCCCTGCGGGGCTGTAGCTCAGCGGTCAGAGCAGGGGACTCATAATCCCTTGGTCGCGGGTTCGAACCCCGCCGGCCCTAGTTCGATTTACAGCATTAAACCCCGTTATTCTTCCGCGTTTTCAACGCTTTAGGTGAGAATAACGGGGTTTTACGTTGGCTGTTGTGTTACTAGTTTGTTTCTAATTTTTGTTGCTAGCGCTGTGCTAGTTCTGGGGTCAAGGCCAATTTGTGTGGAATTTGAATTTTCATATCACCACGTGACCACATTCTATTAACACCCCTGTAGCGGCTTTTGCTGCGCTATCAGCATTGCGAATGCTGTATATTGTGGAATTTTAAAAATTTGCCATTTTAAGCTTGCCAAATGCGTCAAATCTGATAGATTTTTCTTATATACCACCAACATTATAGGGTTTATATAATATCATCTACAAAAGCCATGAAGAGAACATTACTATTAACAGCCTTGTTGGCCGGGCAAGTCAGTCAAGTCTCAGCCGCAACCTACACAGAGCTGACAAGCGCATGGTGTGATGAGGCGAACAACGTTATCTACAACGGGCAAGGGTATTTTGCGGTAGAATCTGCAGCCAATACCGCCATAGACATAACAATAAGCCTGAGTTCGCTCAACAGTTATGTAAACTCGAACGACTACACGGGGAGCAGCTACATGTTGCTGTGGGAGAATAATATACAAGGATACGGGTTGGGCGACAATGCAGACACAGGACAAGATACCGGAGCCCGCACACCGTACCTGAGTGGTTATACCACAGGTGCCTGGAATGCCGAAAATAATAACATATCCTACGCTAAGCTGAGCGACTATGCTGTGGGAGACTACGTGACCCTGAGCATCACCAACAGCACAAGCAACGGTGTAAATGTAAAAGCAACCAACAGCCAAGGACGAACAGATACGCTGTACTCAGCCGCCTCACTCAAATACAGCAGCATGAGCGGCGTCAGCGGTTACTATGTCAACCTGAACTATGTGACAGGGGTTACCCTCCATACGCTATCCACTTTGGATACGGCAACCTATGTGCCGCCGGCAGACTATAGTCTCCCCTTTGTCAGCCAACGTGCGGATGGCTCAACAGTAGGGCGTGTTACCTTTTTAGGGGATTCCATCACCCACGGAGTGAGTGACCAAAGCTACCGCTGGCAGTTCTTCAAAACATTGATGGATAACGGTATTGAAAATGAAATAGCAGGTCCGCGGAAAGGATATTACAGCACACCCACGCATACGCAGGATGCCGGCAATAGCTACGGCGGTGCAGAGTTTGCCAATGTGCACCTGGCACAGGCCAGCGGCCGTACGCACAATATCATCTCCGGTAGTACATCTGCTACTGTAAATGGCAAAAATTACACCTCTGGGGTGAACTACGGCGGGCACTCCACTGCATCTACCGCAGCCAATTACGACAGCAATACCTGGATTTGCATGATGGGTACGAACGACTTGTTGTCAGACACCCCCAATAGCGGGACTACAACCAATCAATATGTTGCCCAAATGCAGAAAATGCTGGGGGGTACTGTCAACTACAACAGCAGCACAGATACCTATCAATGGCAGGCCGGGGAAGACTGGGGCAGCATGTCCACCATAGTGAACGATGTTTGCCAGGAGGGCGATACCTTTTACATGCTCTCTATCACCCCATGGGGGAATCACGTAAACCACAATCGCGATATGGACCACTATGCCGCAGCCGAGTTCAACCGCAATTTGAAGGAGTGGAGTCAGGCATATGCCTCTACAACAGGTAAAAACGTGGTGTATGTGGATGTTACGCGCGGCATGGTAGATGTAACCTCTGGCAACCGCTTTATGGGGCATGATGCTTTCTTTAACAACAGCTCAGACCGCTTGCACCCCAACGAGCAAGGCTCCATACTCATGGCTGGCAACCTGGCGCAAGCCATGGGGATTGGCGGCCGCACGGCAGGTTTGCAAAGACAAAGTGCCACCGGTTGGAGCGCTGCCCCCGTCAACTCGCTTACTGCCGGTAGCAGTCAACTTTGGGCCGAAAATGCCTTTACCATGGAAGACGGCTATAGCATCGATTTAAATGCAAGCTTTGGGGATGGTGCGCAGAATGGATGGGCCACCGCAGATACGCGGCTTGCCATCTCTCTGGGAGACGGCACCAATAGTGGCACGCTGAATGTGAGTGAGGGGTACATCTCCTGGGGTAGCGATGTGCTCTTTTGTTGGGATAACTCCACCTTGGCCAATGAAGGGACCCTGCGCATAGCCTGGCACAACGGCAACGCTGCAGACAATGTATTGCAAGGTTATTACGTATGGCTGGGTGATATGCTCATCGGGCAGGGACTGGGGGCCACTGCTGACACAGGGTTGAACGGCATCCTGCTCTCCGCTTACGGGGCAGACGCTGCGTTCAACACCCTGGGCTGGAGCGACACGGCTTATGCTCCGTCTACCACCGGCACCAGCTCAACTGAGCACGCCTTTATCACCACTCAAGATGCCGCCTCGGTTGACAAATTGGTACTCAATAGGGCATATACGACATCCGGGGTGGATTTCTCATCTGCCGCTACAACCAATGCCACAGCCGGGCAAGTGTTGGTCGATACAGAAACGCCTGCAAACGACACCTTTAAAATGGAATCCGCCGCAGGGTGGAGCGCCCTGACCGACACCACCTACAGCGGAGATGTTAACGTACAAGTCACAGGAGAGACGGTTTACACCATTTTCGGAGCGATGAATAAGGCTGAAGCCGGGCAGCTCACGTTGGTGATTGCAGACGGCGCAAACATTGGTGATGGTTTATACAATGGGAATACTGCTGCCATTGCCGGCTCTTATGGTGGCGGGCAGGCAGAGGCCTTCAACGTATATGTAGAGGGCGGCATTGTAAGCGGTGATATCGTAGGCGGGACGGTACATGGTAGTGGCCATATTGACAGCGTCAAAGTAGTGGTCAATAATGGCACGATTCAGGGCGGCATATACGGTGGCTCTAAGACAGACGGCAGTGTTGACAATGCCCATATCATCATCAATGGTGGTATCGTAAACCAAATCAATGCGGGGGGGACCGCCGGCTCTGTAACCCATGCTCAAATTACTATCACCGGGGGCGTGGTAGCCGGAGATATCACCAAGGGCAATGCCCGAAATGCAGATGTCATCATACAGGGTAGTTCTGCCAACATCATCGGTAGTGTAGAGGCGGACTCCCTTACCCTCTATAATGTTCGAAAAAATCTGGCTGCAAGCGTAAAATCCGTGAAAGATATTGCCACAGCCGGCAATACCAACACGGCTATTGCGGTGCAGAATGAAATGGAGCTCCACTCACTTCATTTAGGCGATGCTACCACCTTGAGCGTGCTGAATACGACAGATACGGTCAATAGCTCCGTTGATGATGAAGCCACCATTATCGTGACAGAGCTGAATGTAGGAACCGGGGCTACCCTAAATGCCAACATTCTCTTTACTCAGGAAGCAATTTTGCGTATGGAGGGGGCATTGACCATGGGTAGCAGTATCTCCCTGACCACAGGCATGACGCTTGATTTGTCAGACCACATGCTTACCGATTTATACAATGGAGAATACGTCACTCTGTTTACGGGGGTCGATGCTCTGTCTGTAGACAACAAGGCCATTGCAGCCGGAACGGTCGTGAATGCCACGGATATCTTCACCGGTTTGAATAGTGAATACACCTACTACATGAGCTACGATGGCAGCAATATGAGCCTGAGTATACCCGAGCCCACAACAGCTACGCTGAGTCTGCTGGCGTTGGCTGCTCTGGCAGCCCGTCGCCGTCGTGCTTCTCGCTGATAAGGGGCTTCTCTACGATACGCCCACTCAGGCTGCCCAGACAGGCCGCAAGTGATAAGCAGCAATTGCAAGCGAGGTATCCGAGCCCCGCATCGTACGCCCGCCCTGGGGTTTATTGCCGATGGGCGGGCCTTTTTGCTTTGTTTTTTCACAAGTGGCTTCAAGTATGGGCAAAGCCTTCATCCTGATTCTGCCACTTGTTCATTTTCAACTTTATCACGTCTGAGATTAAGGCTCCACCGTTCACCCGGACAAAGTTGCAGCCGCTATCTCTGACACCATCCCCGATGTGAGCATGGCGTTGGATTCTGAAAAGCCGAGTTGGAGCTTGCCGTTCTGGTAAAGGACTACCAGGATGTACTCGGCCGGGGAAATTACTATCATAGGAGAGGGGCAGGAAATGAAAAAGATAGGTACTTGGTAACCTCAAATGGGTTCATCTGCGCTGCCGGGTGCATCAGCTGTGGAGGAAGCGAGTGATGATTTTGCGGTCGGGAGAGGCCATGGGGGTGGCTGGGAGCTGGTGCAGGGGGATGAATTCTTCACCGGGTTGGGCGGGGGTATCCGGTGGTGCCTGGTAGAGGTGGCGGGTGACTTTGAAGCGGGTGATGCTGTATTTCTGGTCAGCAAGATGGGGGTATGCCTGGCAGTCTTCTGCCGGTCTGCGGGGGAGGCGGTACATGCCTTCGTGTCGTTTACCTCCGCTTTGTTTTTCAAGCAGCAGCCCGTCTGTAGTCAGGTGGAAGATATCGTGGTGTTCGATGCTGGTGATTTCTTTGCGGGGAAGCCTGACAGGCAGGCTGGCGGGGTCTGTGGCCCGGCACCAGCTGCGGATGGGGCAGCGTGGGCAGTCTGGCGTATTGCTGGTGCAGATGGTCTGCCCGAGTTCCATGAGGGCCGAGTTGTAGGCGCGTGGATGGGTGGGATGCACGAGGGCCGCAGCGAGTTGCCACTGTTGCTTTCTGCCGGCAGGGGAGTCGACCGGGGTGGGGTCGTTGAAGAGGCGGGCGAAGACGCGCGAGACGTTGGCATCTACCAGGGGAGCAGGGCGGTTGTAGGCAAAACTGAGCAGAGCACCCACGGTGTAGTCCCCGATGCCGGGCAGGGCGCGCAGGGCGGTTTCTTCCGTGGGGAATTGGCCGTTGTGCTGCTGGCAGATGGCTCGGGCTGCGGCTTGCAGGGCTCGCACGCGGCGGTAGTAGCCGAGGCCTTCCCAGGAGCGCAGGGCGGTTTCTTCTGTGGCTGCAGCGAGGGTGGCAGGGGTGGGAAATTGCTGCATCCATCGTTCGTAGCGTCCGAGCACGGTCGGGATAGTGGTCTGTTGCAGCATGATTTCGCTCACGAGGATAGCCCAGGGGTCGGTGGTGCGACGCCACGGGTAGTCGCGGCCATGGATGCAGAACCAGTCTACCAGCGCCTGGGCTATGTCCTGCGCGTGTGGTATGCTCATTTGGATTGGGTGGTGTAGATGGAGATGTCTGCCTGTTTGGTGCCGAGGAGCTGCTGGGCCCGCATGAGGGCTTTGCGGGTGGACATGTTCGGGTTCTGGGGTTCGACGACGAAGATGTTGCTTTCACCCTTTCCGCAGTTTTCCTGCAAGAGGTTGAGCACACCGCTCTTTTTGAGGATGCGGAATACTTTTCGGCTGGCACTGGAGATGATGATGTGGCGACCTTTTTCGCGGATGTAGCGGATGAGTTCTTCCAATGCGCAGACGGAAGTGGCATCGAGGTTGCGGGCGTTGCGCATGCGGAGGACGACCACGGCGAGGCTTGGGTCTTCGGAGATGCGGGCAACCTGGCGGCGGAAGAGGTCTGCGGCACCGAAGAAGAGGTCGCCTTCTACGTGCACGATGGAAATCTGGGGCAGGCGTTTGTCGCTCTGTGCTAGCTCGCGCAGGGTGCCGGCATCATCGAAGGTGTATTCCACCAGCTCGGGCTTGGCTGCCTTCCTCAGGAAGATGGAGACGGAGATGATGACCCCCACGAAGATGGCGATGTGCAGCGGCAGCAGCAGGGCGGCGGCAAAGGTGATGAGCAGCACGGTGGCATCTCCCTTGGTGGAGCGGAAGCAGATACGCAGCAGCTTCTTATCATAGAGAGAGAAGGCATTGGCCAGGACCAGTGCGGCCAGGACGCTGTGCGGTATCTTTGAGATGAGCGGAAAGTTGGCCAGGATGAAGGTGATACCCAGGCAGATGAGCCCGCAGAAGATGCCGGAGAAGCGCGTGGCGGCTCCGGCGGTGTAGTTGAGCATGGAGCGGGTGAGGGAGGCTGAGCAGGGCAGCGAGGTGGTCAGCGCCGAGCCCATGTTGGCCATGCCCACGGCGAAGGTATCCTGGTTAAGATTGACGGCTTCACCGGTTTTGGCCGAGATGGTCTTGCTCATCACGGTCTGTTCCAGGGTGGAAAGGAAGGCGATACCAACGATGACCGGGATGAGTTCGTTGATGTAGTCCGGCAGCGCCCAGAGGGCAGGTGGGCGGCATACCAGATCACTCATGGTGAAATCCTTGAGCATGCGCACCCCGGCAAAGTGGGCACCGGTCCATGGCTGACTCAGTACCCAGTTCAGGAGGCTCATGACCAGTAGAATTACAGCAAAGGTGGGTAGCCGACGCAGGTATTTCTTCAGCGGGATGAAGAGGGCGAAACTCAGCATACCCAGCACGATGGGCTGCCATTGGACCATGTGCAGGTTCTGCAAGATGGCACTACTCATGGTGAAAAAGGAGCTTCCGGCTTCCACGTCATTGATGCCTAGTACATAGCGGGTCTGGGAGGCGATGATGAGCGTGGCGGCACCGGTCACATAGCCCACGAGTACGCTGCGGCTCACGAATTGCAGCATTTCGGTGGCCTTGACAAATGCCCCGATGACGCACAGCAGGCCTGCCAGGAATACGATGAGCGGCACGAAGATGAAGGGCTGGCTCTGGATGGCCGGGGACGAAGCCAGGAAGAAGCTCGCCAGCATGAAGGCGGTGGCATTACTGGGGCCGCTGACGGTGAGGCTGCAGCGGGTGAAGAGCGGTGCTATGAAGGTACCGACGGTTGCGGCCATGATACCGTAGATGCTGTCGAGCCCGGCCATGGCGGCAAAGGCCATGCCCTGGGGCAGCCCCACCAGTGCTACATCGGTAGCGGCTTTCAAATCGCGCCCGGCTTTTCCCCAGGTGTATCCTTTGAGTGCATGCCGTACCGGCAGCGGGTCAATCATGCCTTGTGCCAATGCCTGTCTGGTGCGACTCCACCCTCTGCTTAACCTATGAACCAGTTTGCCCATGCGTCTCCTATTCTAGCACTTTTTTCCTGCATCGCAAGCGGAAAGCGTAGAGTGCGATACCTTCCTCTGCTTTTGTTTTCGAAAAAGCAGGTATAAATGTTACGATGTCGTGCATGGAAAAGGAATAGTTTTATGAAATAACGCTTTTTTGTCATTGATGCTTCTGGCTGTCTCTTGGTGGTAACAGTATCGCCCCGCCTTTGTGGAACACCGTTGCCAACCGCGGCTAGGTGGTGCAGCTGCGCACCTGGATCTGGTGCGCGGCAATCCGGAAGTGACCTCACGCCTTCGGCCTGCGTAATCATGGACGCCCCCGGGACACATGGGCATCAACTTCACCATCGCGTCCACCCTGCGCTGAGCGATGATCGGAGAGGAACGTGAGCTAGACGACTGAGGTAGAGGAGAACGCGTACTGCGCGAACGTGGGCGCGTCGTTATAAGTTCTGATAGTGAATAAATTGTTTGTTGCATACACGCTTATTTTACTATGTAAATAGTAGGGAAATTAAGCTTGACGAATATGAGCGTTTCTGAGCTTTTTGCTTGACATAACGATGTTGAAAGTATAGCATTAACATGCTTGGAGTGTCTGTGTGGCAAGTCCGGGTGCCATGTGATTCTGTTTTCTTTGTTATTCAATCTCATCCCAGAAAATTATTATGAAACTTCACCTTCCTTCTCGTTTGCGAATCGCTGTATTAGCAGCGTTTGTTTCTGTGTTCACAGTCGCGCCATCGTATGGCGATATGAGTGTTCAAGGTTCTAATGGATACTACGCCAAAGGCAAGTGTGTTAAAAAGAAGTTGAGCGATGGTTCATACACGTATACGGATTCGTATGAATGGACTTCTTTGTGGTACGACCCCGGACAAGGGAAGTATACGCTTGCTCAAGCGGACGGAACCTTTAGGGATATCAAGTATGATAAGACAATAATCTTTGATTGGCAGTATGTGTACAGCAGAGATATGGTGCACGACTGCCCCGGAGATATATCCTATACAAATACGCTGCATATCGATGAGGATGGCGGAGGCAATAACTACACATGGCAGTGTTCCAAGTTTGATGATGAAGGAAATGTCACGACTCCTGGTGTCTGGATTCTGGCAGACACGGATTCAGCAGTAGCCAGATTCACTAATTATGGGGACATGGTAGTCAAGGACAGCCGCCAGGAGAGTATTCTCAGAACCATTGCCGGGGCAACGGAAAAGGCAGATGGAACTATAGAATACAATTATGTGAATAATCTCCGGGGAATTGACGGAGGTAAGGTTATTGAGAAAGTGTCCGATATCTCATTTAGTCTGGCTGTTACAAACACCAAATCGTTTACCTACGATGGAGGCTTCACTACTGGCAACGGTGCATTCCTGAGTGGTTCCGTCTCTGTGTTGTTTGATAATCTGCAAAACCTGACATTCTCAAATAATAGTGCCAATATCGGTAGTATCGTCTGGGCTTCTCAGTCTAGCGTGTGGAGTGGCGATCATACGGGCGGCTTCTATGTTCGCAATATCTCTGGAACTGCTTCATTCAACAACAACTCAGGACAGTTGTTCCGAAATACACACAGCCGCTACGAAAATGTTCACGAGCTAATCTTCGCCAATAATACACATCGGCTTTTCGCTTCGTACAACGCTCCTCTTTATACCGAGTTTGAGGACTGTGATAAAATAGTTTTCTCGGGGAATGGCCGAGAAGACGCAACCGCAATCATTACCAATACCCGGGATAGCATATACGCCGGTTATACGACATTCAAGAATTGCGGAGAAATTATATTCTCCGGAAATATTATGGAGAATATGTTGTTTGATGGCGCTACCCCGGAGATTACCAACGTTGGTAGTGTGAAATTCATTAACAACACAGTGTGCGATGGCTATTTGATTCACGATATTGGTGGCACTAGCGTGGATATGAATATCACAGGGGTGACTGATACGTTTGCCATCGATAACAACAATCTGACTCATTTGTCTGGATATGCAACAATCTGCAATACGGATTCGTATGTTTCTGGCTCTGAGTCAAAACACGGAAAGTTGTTTTCTATTTCGGGCAATGAAGCATATGGTGATTTCCGTTACAGCTTGAACGGTGGACTTTTCTCTGTTTCTCACTTTGATAAGTTTGCTGCGAATGATAATTACGTAAATTCCTCTGTGTACGGGATGCTGGGGAATCTGCATCTTTCCGATGTCGATGCTATTACTTTTAGCAACAATACACTATACGTCGATGATGGCGCTTCCGTTGGTGGTCTTATGAGAGGGACCGCTTCAATTACGGACTTTGCATCAATCGAAGTCATGGAGAATTTCAGTGGAGGTGAAAAGGATGCCAAGATCTGGAGCTCCTTGCTGGGGGAAATGACTATTGTCGGAAACGATGAAGATAGTACAAAGACTCGCAACTCGGTTGTCAATATTCATGACAACATGTTTTCAGGGAAGACCCAGGTAGTGGATGAGCGCTTTTCTGTTTCCAATGTGGCAGAGTTTGCCTATACTGATAACATTTTCTATTGCGATTCTACGGCAAGCGGATCATCTGGCGCGATGCTGACTGATGTGAGAATCTTCAATGCCGGGAAGGTGCTGGTGGAAGGTAACATCAGTAAATCCGAAAATGGTCGTGCGTTCGGTGGTGCTCTGGGTGGCGTGCTGAATTCCGTCAATATGGAGGAGGTTGGTGTTGCATTGCAAAACAGCCAGGAGGTGGTGATTCAGAATAATGCAGCAGTTGGCACAGAAGCTGCGTTCGGTGGTGCCATTACCGCCCCGCAATTCGTGTATATATCCGGTAACGAAAAGGTTTCCATTACTGGCAATTTTGCCAAGGCTTCAACCATAGCAGACCTGCTTACAGAAGAAGGAATAGGAACCTTTGCTGATACATACGAATTTAATGACTACGGCAAGGGGGCTATGGGTGGAGCCATTTATGTCTCTGCCGGTTTTTCGGTCGAAATGGGCCTGGCAATCTATGGCAATAATTCTGCAACGATTCGAGGGAACTATATAACTGATGGAAAAACATATCAACTTCAAGGTCTTGCAATCGGCTTTGGCCCCTTCGAAAGGCGCACGGATATGATGCTTGCGGCTCCGGAAAACAAAACTCTGGATTTGTACGACCCGATATTCGCTTCAGGCGAGCTTCGGATTGGTATTACTCAAACGAACGTAGATGATTTTCCTGATTACTATTCGGCCGAAATGCTCAATAAAGGGAAGGTTGTGTTTTCTGCTGCGCATGCCCGGCAGGATTTGAACAGCATTAAGACCGCTGCCAATGCCGGGAAGGTTACGGATGCGGAATGGAATGCCTCCAGGACCTCAATTGTGAGGGAAAACATCTTCCTGAATAGTGGAAGTGTGGAGGTGCGTGATAACGCAATTCTCGAATCTTCCTCATTCAGCATGGGTGAGAATACTTCTCTCATTGTCTCATCGGGAGGCGAGCTGCGTACGTCGTCGTTCAACACCGGCTATTCTCCGTTGCTTGATTCTCTTTCTTCTCCCAACGTGAAAATTATCATGGACGGAGGCTCTTGCCAGTTGAGCAATAATGGTATTTATCTCGGTACAACTCAGAAGCTTCGTGTCCTTTCCCCGTCCACAATCAATGCTAGTGCATTGCTTCTTAATCAGGGAAGTTCGCTGGAACTGGTAGTTTCGGCTGACAATATACAGGATGCTTGCCTGACAATCAACTTCTCCGGGGCAAAGTCTTTCTTGATGCCTAGCGGCTACCGCTTTGCCTCTGCGGGCTCCTTAACGCTGGAATCAGCTGAGACTTTGGGTAGGGGCCAGTATAAACTGTTGCATTTTGAAGAACTTACGGATTCAAGGCTTCTTGCTGGCTTCTATGAAAATTCCGATTGGGCCGATGGGTTTATTGTAAACGGGGTGGGCTCTGGCAACTCTCTTAAATGGGTTTCGAACGATGATTGTTCGGTCGACCTTGTGTGGACAATCGGCAAGACGGTGACTCCGCCTGTTAATCCGGATCCGGAACCAGAGGACCCGACCCCGGATAATCCTCCGGTCGGGGGAGACTCCCTCACCTGGGCGAATGCTAAGAAGGCTGTGTGGCAGAATGGTGCCGCCGGCTGGGTGGAAGGTGGTGTCTTCTCTGCTGGCGATGACGTTACTTTTGCCGATGGGAATGTGACCATCGTGGGTGAGGTGGAACCGGGCGAGGTGACAATCAATACCCAGAAGAGTCTTGCATTCAAGACCAAGTATGATAAGAAGACGCAGCAGTATTCGGGGGCTATTGCCGGTGAGACGTCGGTCACGATTGATGCAGGTCCCAAGGCCAAGGTGACCATGAATGATGGCAATACCTATTCCGGTGGCACCATCATTGAAGGTGGCTCGGTGAAGGCTGGTGGTGCCACTTCCTTCGGTACGGGGGCTATCACGCTCAATGGCGGCACGCTTGACCTGGCAGGCAAGGCTGTCGACAATGC
>JAFWYD010000045.1 GCA_017517805.1 Akkermansia sp. | reverse complement strand
TCACTGGGTATCACCCTTCTCCGGGGCCGAGCAGCGCAAGCTGAACCGCCGCATGGCGGAGACGGAGGAAAAGACGACCCTGATGGAAGAAATGGCGGATGAGCTGCGCAAACGCTGGAAGCTTGGCAGTGGCCCCTTGCCATGTCTGAGCATTCTGCTGGAGCGCAAAGGTATTCTCATCTGTGAAATCCCATTCAGCGACAAGCGACTGGATGCTTTTTCCATCGTTCACAAGGGAAAGCCTGTCATCTGCATCGCAGATTGGTTGAATCAGAATCCCGCCCGTAAGCGCATGACTCTTGCTCACGAACTCGGGCATATTCTTTTTCCTGAGGTAGATGCCGATTTGCCATCCGACAAGGAGTATTGCATCATGCGCTTTGCCGGGGCTCTTCTGGTGCCTCGTGATGAGGTGATTTCTGCCTTGGGACGTGAATTACGCAACGAGTTACCCCTGTATCTTCTGCAGGAACTCAAGCAATACTTCGGTATCAGTATCATGGGGCTTATCGCACGCGCCATGCAGTTGAACATCATTGAATGGGTGCAGTATCGGGACTACTGTAACCGCTTTTACAAGCGATTGTTTGCGCTCCCGGCAGACAGGCAGCTTTCCGATGTTGAGCCGGGTGTCCCCTACGAAATACCCGATGTATCACCGCGTATGCACACGCTGATCGGGCTTGCTGTGTCAACCGGTGTGCTGACAGTTGAGAATGCTTCGCAACGCTTTGGATTCGAGCTTGATATGGCGCGTTTCAAAAGCGTTTTGTAAGCTTTTTATCATCAGATAAGTGGCCGAAATTTAAATTTAAGGTTGACAAAAAGCGCTAAGAATTGTAAATTGTCAACCGATCCCCAACCCCACACCATGATGGAATACAACATACCCGAATACACCAGACAATACCCGGCTCATGCAGCAGCTGAGAGCGGAGATGCTGAAAAACTCGCGTCCATGCTGCCTGCAGCGGCAAGGGAACGCAACAACTGGGATGAAACACCGCTGCATGTGGCTGCTCAGAATGGCCACGCGGAGTGCTGCCGCCTGTTGCTGGAGAACGGCGCAGACGCCAATGCGCCGGATTATCAGCTGAACACAGCCTTGCACCGCGCTGCGCACGAGGGGCATGCTGAATGCGTGACCCTCCTGCTGAAGCATGCTGCAGCACCGAATCTCCGGGAGCGCGCCAATGGAGAAACCGCCCTGCATCTGGCTGCAGCCAGGGGTGATGAGGAAATCTGCCAGGCTTTACTGGCTGCCGGAGCAGATGTCAATTTGCCTGACCGCAACATGCGCACGGCATTGCACCACGCCGTCAAAAGCGGCAGCCTGGAGTGCGTAGGCTGCCTGTGTTGCCGGGCCGGCAGCCGTTTTCTGCCCGACCGTGACGGCAACACGCCCTTGCATCTGGCGCTGCTGGTTCGCCGGGCGTATCTGGCGTATTACCTGCAGATACATGGAGCCGACATCGATGCGCCGAATCTTCAGGGAGAAACGCCGCTCCACCTGGCATGCTACCAGCAGGAAAACTGGGAAGGTATCATGTCCCTTGCGCATGCGGTCAAGGATATCAATGCTCGCAATTACCTGAATGAGACCCCGTTGCACTATGCTGCAGCCTGCAAGGCCAAAGGCCTCATCAAGCGCCTGCTGAAATATGGCGCTGATGTGCATGCGGTGAACCGCGTGGGTGAGACCCCGTTGCATGCCGCAGCATCTGCAGGCATAGCCCTGAATGTAAAGCTCCTGCTGAATGCTGGTGCAGATCCCGCTATTCGTAACATCCGGGGGTATACTGCGCTGGAGCTTGCGCAGAATTGGGAATACCCGGCATGTGTTGCGATTTTGAGCGAACGCATGGCGGAAGGTCAGAAACTCACAGAAGCCTGAGCCATGGTAAAAGCAAATGCCTATCCGGCCCACGCTTACGCGGCTGCTGGAGATTCAGCACGCTTATCTGTGTTTTTACCGCAAGATACCCGAGCTCTCAACAACTGGGATGAAACGCTCCTGCATCTGGCTGCTGCAAATGGTCATGTGGAGTGTTGTCAATTGCTGCTTGATGGCGGGGCTGATGTGAATGCCCGCGATTTTCTCTTGCGCACACCGCTGTACGTGGCCATTTTGCAGGGACAGGAGGCTTGCGCTCATCTCCTGCTGGCTTGTGGCGCAAATCCGAACCTGGCAGCTTATAAGGGCGAGACGCCGATGCACCAGGCAAGCGCTCGAAACGATAGAAATCTGTGTGCCGCTCTTACTCGCGCGGGGGCTTTGGCTGATAGGGCCGATATAGATGGGCAGACACCGTTGCACCGCGCCGCAGAACATGGTGCATGGAAGTGCTGCACCTGGTTGATGATGTATTCAGATACATCTGATTGGCGGGATCGCATGGGGAATACACCGCTGCATCTGGCTGCCATGTATGGGCGCGCAAAAACGGCTGCGAAGCTAATCAGCTTGCGGATGGATGTCAATGCCCGCACCCGCAGGGGCGAATCGCCTTTGCATTTTGCCGCCGCAGGTGATTCTCCGGAGATGCTGCAGATGCTGTTGGAAAACGGTGCCGAGGTCAATGCCGTTAATGAAGAGGGTGAAACTCCACTTCATGAAGCGGCTACGATGGGTATTCCTCAGAATATTCGCCTGCTTCTGGCAGCAGGGGCAAATCCCCAATGCCGGAATAACAGCGGTTTCACGCCGCTGGATGTGGCCCGCCTGTTCGGGCAATCCTCTACCTGCATTGAACTTCTCACGCAATCCTGACATTGCCATGTCTGTTAACCATCCCCGGGAACTGTTGCGACCGGATGGGTCGCTGCCTCTCAGCGGCTGTGTTCACGCTGGATGAACTTCGCAGCCTTCTATAGGGTAAGGCTTGTTTTACTCTTGAAATAAAACGCATATTGAGCTAATCTGATGATAATGAAACTGAGCGATAGATTCAACACCGACTCCGTGGCCTGCGTGGTCGATAGATTCAAGTCCGACCCCGTGGCCTGCGTGGTTTCGCTGCGGGATTTGGTGGAGTTCGATGATATTGACATTCCGGATGTGCAGCGTGGGCTTGTCTGGAATCCCACGCAGATTGCCAATCTCTGGAAATCTATTTTTGCCGGTTATCCTATTGGGGCATTGACTCTTTACAAACAGGGGGAGAATTGGCAACTGATTGATGGTCAGCAACGCTGGCATGCTATCAAACTGGGACTGCTGAAGCCGGCTATCGAGACTGCTATGACGACGCTCTGGGTGAAGAAGAAGAATCCGGATAATTTGGAACTGATGGTCTGCACTCGGCGTCATCCCTGGGGCTTTGTGTGGAAAGAGAATAAATTGGAAAGGCTCCCCCATGATGAGATGATGAAACTGTGGAAGAAGATGATGCAGACGGACGATATTTCCTTTAGCATTCCGGATATGAAAAAAGCATCTGCCTATTGGGAAGACATGGGATGGGTCCCATTGTACCGGCTTCTGGCTCAGAAAAGGCCGGATTCTGAGCGGGAGGTGCCGCTGTGGGAGAAAACGGAGGGGTGGCGCAAGCGCGTGAGTGCCGATTCTCTGCCATTGATTCGATTCAGCCTGGCCGCGCAGGATGCCGATACCGGCAAGAATCGCATTCACGAGCAAAACGCAAACAGCCTCACACTCGAAACGAAGGATGCCGATACCGATAAGAGCCGCATTCACGAGCTTTTCACCCGAATTAACAAAGGAGGCACACCTATTTCCAACACGGACCTCACCTACTCCACCTTGTGTTCGTACATGGGGAGCGGCTTCAAACAGGCAATCAATACAGTAGCGGAAGGTTTTCTTCCTCCCAGCCGGGTGGCCCGCCTGTATGCCCGCTTGAAGTACACGGAGGATTCGCATCGCAAGCGCTCCGGTTTGCTGGTCGAACCTTCTCATTATTCTTATTGGCAGAGTAAAGATAAAGATAAAAATATTGTTGCGGCTATTGATGCAGCAAAAAAGTTGTTATGTGATGCCTGCATCCCGGCTTCCATTTATTTGTCCGCCTCTGGGGATGAATGGCTCACGGTCATCTGCTGGTGCATGAGGAAATTCTCTAAGCTGGCAGGCTGCGACAAAGATAAGAAACATAAGAAACTGCTGTGCATGTTGCCCTATGTGGTCTGCCGGGATCCGAGGTATCACACGCACTTTTGTGAGCGCTTTTATGAAGCCTTGAACGCTGAGGAGTTGAAGGTTACGAATCTGCTTGAGTTAATAGCTATCGGGGTGGCCTATGCGGCGTGCTATTCGGCGAAAACGGGTATGTATCCGCTTAATAAGCCAGAGAAGGTGGAATTGAAGGCAGAATATCCGCACAATGAGGAGTGGCTGCATATTTTCGCAGAGCCGCGAAATGAGGCTTTGTTGCATTTCCTGCAGACTCCCTACATGAACCGCCTGTTGCGCAAAGAATGCGGTTTCTATCCGCATGAACCTGCAACCTGGGGAGAGCTGATGAACCGCCCGTGGGATGATGACCACATCGTGCCGCAGAGCCGGTGGTGGCTTCTGGCGCAGGAAGAAAAGTTGTACCGGGAATCGCTTGCTAACAAGCAGATGCTGTACTACCGCCGCAACCGGGAGAAGCAGGATTATTATATCGGGGTGCCAGCGGATGATGCCGTCTGTCCTGCATGCGATTTTTGTTATCCATGCTCCGTTTTGTTAGTAGCTGAATATAAGAAAACCGTGGTGGAATACTATGGCTGGGAAAATGTCAAGCTTTTCGATCCCCGCCCGGCGAAGCTGCATGCCTCTCATCGGGAGGTCGCACACAAAAAAAACTATCCCGAAGTCCTGGATGGCTATAAAGCGCTTATCAACCGCCGCCTCGCGGAAATGGTCAACCGCTTGTGGGATGAACTTGGTATAGCGGAGCTGGTGGAGACCATTAACAAAATTCCCAAGATGGAACAAGTCCCTGCCTGCCTGAAATTGGCTGTTGAATGTTGGGGGTATCTTGAAGACATGCTTAAAGCCATGCCTGACGCAGAGAATCTGAAATGGTGTGCTATTCGTCATGATGAATCCCGACAGCAGGAAATTGCAGTAAAAGATTTCTACCATTCACTCTGCAGCTGGTTAGCTGTGGGCAAGGTGGAAAATGGCGCTTTTCGCTGTTTCTGCTGGCAGCAGGTGGATGCCCGTACGCTCAAAATCGAGGCCGGCTCGCGCAGGTTGCCGGACATGACGCAGGCTGAGTGGTTGAAAGGCGCAGAGAAAGAAGGCTCCCGCTCGGCGTGGTGGGTTGAGGATGGCTCGTTCAAGGATGGAATTTATGTGTCTGGAGAGAAGGATCCATTAAAAACCTTGAAGAAGCACCCACTGCTCGGTAAATTGGAATTTGTGGGGGAACTCTGTCGGAGCACGGGACTTCAGTCCCGATTGGAAGCACCGTTATTTCGGGACTGAAGTCCCGTGCCCCGACAACGACAAACATCAATTTGTCGAGCTCTGTGCGCAGACTTATGGACGCGTGTGAGTGGACACATCCATGCTCTTATTCCTCGCCCAGCATAGTGCGGGCAATCTGCCAGCAGGCAGCGAATGAGTTGGCGAAGTCCTGCGGACGGGCGGCGAGCCAGCGGTCGATGAGCCTGGCCGGGAAGGGAACGACCCCGCTGATTTCCGCAGCGGGGAAATGCACGCGGCCGTTGTAGAGCGCGGCGTAGAGCGCTACGTGCTCCATGCCGGTTTCCTCGCTGGGGGGCAGGGTGCCCAGGCGGATGATTTTCGTATCGGTGATGCCGAGTTCCTCCTCCAACTCGCGGCGGGCGGCGGCGTCGTAATCCTCGCCGGCATCCAGGTGGCCGGCGGCGCTGGAATCCCACACGCCGGGGTGGCGGTCTTTGAGCAGGGAGCGCTGCTGCAGCAGGCAGTCGTGCTTCTTGTTGAACACCAGCACATGCACGGCGCGGTGAATCAGCCCTGCATCATGCACTTCCTTGCGGGTGGCCTGGCGCAGCACGTAGTCGTTCTCATCCACCACGTCGAAAAGTTCATCATCCTTCTGTGCTACGGCAGCGAGGGGGTGCGGGTCGTAGGCATTGGTGAGTCGCACCCACTGCTCCAGCCCCAGTTCCTCCGGGCGGGCGGTGGGGGAGATACCGAGGACGGTGGAAACTTCGCTCCAGTCGGGTGTTTCCGGCAGTTGCTTGTGCATCTGCTTGCGGCGCTGGGCAAAGCAGCGGCGCATCAGTTCATCCATGAGCCGGTGATCATAGGGCGGCAGGCTGCGCGGGTCGCGCGGGGTCAGCAGCATCACCGTGGAATCTATCTTGGGGCGCGGGTTGAAGGCCTCCGGTGGCACGGTCTTGAGCGCACGCGGCACCCAGTCCATCTGGATGCGCAGGGAAAGCAGACCGTAGGCCTCGTCTCCCGGCTGCGCCAGGATGCGGTCGATGAATTCCTTCTGCAGCATGACCACGGCGCGTGAAATGGCACAGGGCGAGGTCAGGAAGTTGGCCAGAATGGCACCACCTGCTGAGTAAGGCAGGTTGCCCATGAACTTGACCGGCTGCTCGGCAAAGAGCGGGCGCGGATCCCAGCTGGCACCATCGGCATGGTGTACCTCTACATGCGGTGTATCGGCCCAGCGTCGACGCTGGTATTCAGCCAGGCGGGCATCGAACTCCACCAGAATCAGCTTGCGGCACAGCGGGGCCATGTGCTCGGTGAGGGCTCCGGTGCCGGGGCCTACCTCTACTACGCAGTCGGTCGGTTCAATCTCCAGCTGGCTCACTATCCAGCGGGCGATATTCTCATCGACCAGGAAATTCTGCCCCAGCGACTTTGACGGGCTCACTCCGGTTTCCTCCAGTACCTGCCGAATCTGCGTTGCGTTCATGTGCGCCCATTGTACCTGATTGGTCTTCGCATGGCAAGCTTATAGCGAGTTGTGCGCGTGGGACGATAAATAATTCCTACTGCTTCGAATGGGATTGACAAGTGGCGTGGTGTCTGGTAGTATCCGAGCATGAAATGGCGCGATGCTATCATGATTCTGGCAGGAGGTACCCTGATGTGGGCACCTGTGGCGGCAGCTGAGCCTGCCGGGGAGGTTCCTGCCCCGGTGCAGGAGAGTGCAGAAGCCCGGGATGCGCGCATGAAATGGTGGCGCGATGCAAAGTTTGGTATGTTCATCCACTACGGGTTGTATTCCGGTCTGGCCGGGGAGTTCAAGGGAATCCCCGGAGGCGGCGAGTGGATTCAATGCAATCTGGGGCTGGATACCGAGACCTATGCTGCGGAAGCCTTGCCTTTGTTCCGGCCTGCCCCTGGCTGCACCGAGGCATGGGCGGCGCTTGCCAAGGAGGCCGGCTGCCGCTACATGGTGCTCACCTCCAAGCATCACGAGGGCTTTGCCTTGTTTGATGCAGCGCAGTCAGATTACTGCACCGGGCACCATCTGGGGCGTGATATCGTGAAGGAATTTGTCGATTCTGCCCGGGCTGCGGGCATGCGCGTGGGCCTGTACCACAGCGTGATTGACTGGCACCAGAAGGATTATGATAACACAATCTGCCGTGATTTGTGCTATCCGGCAGGGCAGGAGCTTTATCTCCAGGAAAAGCAGATACCGCGCAACCATGCTGCCTACCAGGAGTATCTGCATAACCAGGTGCGCCAGCTGGTGCGCAATTATGGTCCTATCGATATCATGTGGTGGGACTATTCCCAGGGGAATCTTTCTGGTGAAGCATGGAAGGCCCAGGAGCTCATGCAGACCTGCCGCGAGGCGAATCCCGGTGTGATTTTCAATAACCGCCTGTATGCATTCAGCGGTTTTGACCCCGCCGAGGATACGCAGGCGTTGGATTTTTCGAAGGGCGATTTCTCGACACCAGAGAAGCGAATCCCGCGGGAGGGGTATCCGGGGCGCGACTGGGAGGCCTGCATGACTGTGGGCAACCGCTGGGGCTACCACCGGGATGACCACCAGAATTATAAGAGCCCGGAGCGCATCATCTGCCAGCTGCAGGAATGCGCCGCAAAGGGCGGGAATCTGCTGCTCAACATAGGCCCCCGGGCCGATGGCTCGATTCCGGAAGGTATCGTGGAGGTGTTCAAACGCGTTGGTGCCTGGATGGCGGTGAATGGAGAGGCGGTGTACAACAGCCGCCCGCTGGCTCCCGATGCGCTGGACCTGCCGGAGGATATCCTCGCATCTGTCGTCTGGGATGATATTTATCTCTTCCTGCCTCGCAGGGCTCCCGGTGAGGAGGAGATGGACTATGTGCTCAGCATTCCGGCCAATCAGCTCAATGCGGTGTATCCTTCCATCCTCGGTCAGGACGAATGCGAGGTCACCCTCGAGCGGGTCGAGGAACCGGGCGACGACGGTGAACCCCTGTATTACCTGGATATCACCATCCCGGCCGAAGCCTGGCACCAGGCAGTAGAGGGCCTGCCGGTCCTCAAGCTCGGCTACGATGGCTGATGCCACGCATCCTCAACTCTCACTTCTTCTCTTTCTATATGCCATATTCTGCTTACAGTCTTCCCCGGGTCGTTGCTCAGCAATACATTCTTACCGCAGTGCATTCAGAGGATGCGGATACGGTGACTTACGCCGCAACCCAGAAAAATATGAGCCGCGAGGTGCTGTTGCGCAGCCTTCGTCCAGCAGCCATGATGGATGATCGCAAGGTGCGTTTCTTTGTGGAAACCGCGCGGTTGAAAGCCCGCCTCGACCACCCGAATATCGCTTCTCCGCTCGAGTTGCTGGAGGCCGATGGTACCTGGCATCTGGCGATGGAACGCATCAAGGGCGAACCGCTGGATATGATGGTGAGCAATGGCCGGGTGCTGCCTTCCATTGTCATCTGCGGCTTGTTGCAGCAGCTGTGCCGCGCCTGTATCTACCTGGATATCGAACGCATCAATTCTGTGCCCTTTGCCCTGGAAAGCACCTTTCTGATGGATGTCGGTTTCCGCTTTGATAACATGGCGCTGGCTGGTCCCCGCCCGCGCCATGCCAGCAAGCAATACCTGGCAGATGCCTGCCGCCTCATCATTCCTCTGCTGGATGCCAGCACTCCGCTGGCCTCGCATCTGCTGCGGGTCATGGAGTACATGCAGAAGGTGGGCTCATGGAGACCACTTACCCCGGTTCTCCTCAACGAGGAGCTGACCCGCTTGCAGATGGAGATGCTGCGTGCCCAGGAGGGTGAAAGAGCCTTGGTTTCCAACGCGTACTCAAAATGAGACTCCGGAAGATAATCAAGGCAGCTTCCGCTGCCTCGCTGGGGGTCTCCGGGCTGATTCTGCTCGGTGGCTATGCCTGGCTTTACGGCTGGAAATGGGGGAGTGCTCCTGCTGCGAACTCCAGCATGCAAGCGGAGGAGGTCCGGCTTTTGCAGGAGTTTGATACCTGCCTGGTCTCTCAGGCTGTGCAGGATAACCGCGCGGAGCTCCGGCAGACATGGGCGCTGGATGAGGGCCTCGAAGTAGAGGACCTGACGTGGGTGGGAGAGCTTAGCCTGCGTTTGGCGGCAGACTGGCTTTCGAAAGCCACTTATGCTCCAGCCCGTGAGAGCTTGCATGCGTTTCTCTCCACGGGAAAAGCGCAGGAGAATATGACATACCTGGCTTTCCTCGCCCTGAATAAGCAGGATGTACCCTTATTCAAACTCTTTGTTGAGAAGTCGCTCGCTGCCGGAAGCCCGCACGAACGCGAGCATCTTTTGTTCCGTATACCCGGCCAGGAATCTATGCCGGTAGCGCAGCGGCTGGAGCTGCTGGACTGGATGCTTTCCAAGGGGGTGATGCTTACGAACCGAATGTCGCCTTACCGCTTCAGGGAAGTGATGGCGCATTCCATGAGCTATACCGATGATGAGCGAGGCGAGATTCTCGATTGGTTCCTGCGCCACGGCTATGAGCTGGATGGCATTGAGGCTGCCGCTCTGCTCCTGCGTCAGAAACAGAGCGTCCTGCCGACATGGCAGAAGCTCGTTGCCGATGGAGTGCTGCCGCCACCGCCGATGGAATTATCCCCGCAGTATCCCAGTACTGCCATGCAGCTTGCTGCGGATAATGAGCATGGCGCCCCGGAAATGGTGCGCTGGCTGCTCGCTCTGGGGCATGGCGTGCACGCTGAGGCTCCGGCCGTGAAGGGGGACTGGCTTCAGCCTCTGGATGCCTGTGCCCAACGGATTCAATACCTCAGCATGGGGGTGAGCGGGGAGCAGGATGCCTTGCTGCTGCGGCACCTGGAGGTGCTCGAAATTTTGTTGGAGCATGGTGCCGTGCCTACGGAACTGACCCGGGAGATGCTGCCCTTCGATGCCGTCGTGCGGCAGCAGTTTGTTGAGCTGATGCAGAAACACGGGCACCATATCACGGCTGGCGATAATCCTTACAATGCCTGCTGCGTGCCGGAATGATAGGAACTGCCAGCCGGTATGCGGAAACGCTCCGGGGTGGGAGCCCCGGAGCGTTCCTTTTTGTTTTTGAATAAAAGAATCAGGCTACATCGCCATCGTTCCACTCGATGCGGTTCTCGGGTTTCCAGAGGGCTTCCAGCTCGTAGAACTCGCGGGTCTCGCCAGCCATGACGTGCAGCATCACATCGATGTAGTCCAGCACACACCACAAGGCGTTGGGGGTGCGCTCGGCATAGACGGGGGAGATTTCATACTTCTCCCATACTTCCTTATCGACATCGCCCATGATGGCGCGGAGGTGGGGGACGGAGGTTGCAGTGCACACCACGGCGAAGTCCGTGATGGATGAGGTGCCGCGCAGGTCGTAGATGGCAATATCGGAGGCTTTTGCATCACAGGCGACCTGGGCGCAGGCGAAGGCGAGTTGTTTGCTATTCATATTCTGAGTTTCAGTAAGGAGTTAAATGGTTTCGGTCTTGTTCTCGGAGCTTTCTGTCTCAGGCTCCGGTGCGGGGGGCTGGTCATCCGCTGTCTCCAGGTCGGTGGGGGCATCCGGCTCCACCGGCATGGGCGGGGGTAGCTGGCGCACGGGCGGGTCGGTCATTTCTCCGGTTTCCAGCAGCTCTGCCACTTGCTTGCCGCTCAGCGTCTCAAACTCGATGAGCTTGTCTGCGATGAGCTTCAGTCGCTCCTGATTCTCGGTCAGGATGCTGATGGCCCGTTGGTAGTTTTCAGTTACGATGCGCTGGATTTCTTCATCGATAATCTGCGCGGTGTGCTCGGAGAAATTGCGGGTGGTCTGGGAGATATCGCGCGCCAGGAATACCTCGCTGTGGTTGGTGCCGTATTCGATGGGTCCGAGTTTATCGCTCATACCATACACGCAGACCATCTTGCGGGCTATGGCTGTTGCCTGGTGGATATCGCCGCGGGCTCCCCCGGAGACATCGCCAAACACCACCTGCTCGGCGCAGCGGCCACCCATGGCCATGACGATGTAGTCCAGCAGCTCGCTCTTGTATTCGCTGTGCTTGTCTTCATCCGGCAGCATCATGGTGACCCCCAGGGCCGGCCCGCGGGGGATGATGGTTACTTTGTGCAGCGGCAGGCTCTTGGCCAGGGCGGTCTTGAGCAGGCAGACGGCATGCCCAGCTTCGTGCACGGCGGTCATGTATTTCTCCTTATCGGAGATTTCGAGCGAGCGGCGCTCGCGACCCCAGCGTACTTTCTCCCGGGCTTCCTCCAGGTCAGCCTGCTGCACGGTCGGCTTGTTGTGGCGGGCGGCGATAAGGGCGGCCTCGTTGACCAGATTCGCCAGTTCTGCACCAGAGAAGCCGGTGGTGGCGCGGGCAATCGGTCCCAGGTCCACTTCGGGCGCAAGCTTTACCTTTCGGGCATGCACTCGCAGAATCTGCTCACGGCCCGCGGCATCGGGGAGGTTGACGGTCACCTGGCGGTCGAAGCGGCCAGGGCGCAGCAGGGCGGGGTCAAGCACATCCACCCGGTTGGTGGCTGCAATGACGATGACGTTCTCGTTGGCGGTGAAACCGTCCATCTCCACGAGCAGTGCATTGAGGGTCTGCTCGCATTCATCGTGACCACCGCCTACACCGTGGCCGCGGTGGCGCCCTACTGCATCGATTTCATCGATGAAGATAAGGCAGGGGGAGTGCTTCTTGGCTTCGGCAAACATGTCGCGCACGCGGCTGGCACCCACACCGACAAACATTTCCACAAAGTCGGAACCGGAGATTGTGTAGAAGGGGACCCCCGCTTCGCCTGCGATGGCCCGGGCCAGCAGGGTCTTGCCGGTGCCGGGGGGGCCTACCATGAGCACGCCCTTGGGGATGGTGCCACCCAGGTTGCGGAATTTCTTGGGATTGCGCAGGAATTCGACTATTTCCCACACTTCTTCCTTGGCTTCGGAGATACCGGCCACGTCCTTGAAGGTGACCTTGTTCTGGTTGGGGTCCAGGAGCCGGGCGCGGCTGCGGGCGAACTTCATGGCACCGCCCGGGCCTCCACTCTGCGCGCGGAAGAAGAAGAAAAGCAGGAGCAGCACGATGGCAAAGGGCAGCACATTGATGAGAATCATGCTCCAGGTGTTGCTTTCCACGGTGTATTTGACCTGGTCGCCTAGCAGGTTGCGCACCTGCTCACCCTGGAATGCAGGGTTGAACTCAACGCGCACGGGCTCCAGTTCCTTGAGCTGGGGCTTGGTGGTCGGGGCAAGCCGGTATTCACCCACGATGACCCCCTGGCCGGTACCTTCGTAAATGACCGGACTGGTGGTGGTGGTGATGATGCGCCCTTCAGCGCCCATGCGGGCAAAGTCATCTGTCGACCAGATGCGGTCCCCTTGCAGGGTGGTGGGAGCGGGGGTGTCGACCTGGGTGGTGGTGATGCCGAAGCGGTTGCACAGGGCGCGGATTTCTTCGGAATCGGTGAAGGGCATGTAGAAGGCGGCCTTCGGGAATTTCGGCACATTGCGGTACTCGTAGGCAGTGATGGTACCCTCCGTGGAGCTTGAATCCAGCGTGATTTCGATGGGGAATTCCTTCGGCTGGTTGAGCACCACTTTGCCTGCTTTGTAATCCTGGCGGAACT
Organism: Akkermansia sp.; assembly: GCA_017517805.1. Lineage (GTDB taxonomy): Bacteria > Verrucomicrobiota > Verrucomicrobiia > Verrucomicrobiales > Akkermansiaceae > Akkermansia. Next base: position 33,321 of record JAFWYD010000045.1, on the reverse strand, counting down.
GGTCGAAGGAAATGGTGCGGCCAGGGGAGCTCAGGCTGCCATCGAACATGAAGGCAACCAGGAGAATGCCCATGATGACAGTCATGAGTATCATGACTCCCCAGTTCGGGGAGCCACCAGTAGTCGGGGGCTTGTTGGGTTCTTTGTTCGGGTCGGACATGTGGTCTTGCTCTCGTTTTTGCCATTGTACCCTAGTTCTTGGTGTTAAGAAATGATGTATTGTGCCATAAAATCTGAAAATGGTGTCAGCCGCGCAGGGTGTTGGGCTGATTTTGAACAACTGTTAGAGAGCTCGTGTCCACACTACCAGCTATGGATAAGAAAATTGCAGACCCGGCATGGTGGCGTACAACCGGACGGGTCCCTTATGTTGTGCTGGTGCTGGCCGCTGCAGCTGCCGATTTCTGCTTCCCGGTATGGCAGTCGGCGGGGGTGACTTCGCCAGGTATCGGGGCTGGTATAGGAGGTATCCTCCTGGTTGCGGCTATCCTGCTTCTGCGGCGCGATATGACGCGCCGCGAGCAGATTTTTCTTGTGTTGCTTTCGATTATTTCATTTGCGGGTTTGCTGGTCAGCGGCTCTGGAATCTGCCGACTGGCGTTCTGGACTCTCCCATTCCTGGTGATTCTCTTCGGGCCAGGCAGGGCGATTCCGACAGAGCCCGGGACCGATTACCGCAACTGGTGGGAGTTCTGGATTGAGCGCCGCCATCTTCTGAATTCCGGCCGTTGGATACGCATTCTGCCTGTGCTGCTGAGCGGGTTGATTGGTGTCGTCTGTTTTGTGGTGTTCATGGGCATCTTTGCCAGCGGAAACCCGGTGGTGCAGATGGTGTGGGAGTCTCTTGCAGATACCTGGTGCCGCGTGATGGGGTGGCTGAAGATTGATGCAGATGCCTGGGCTCATGTGGCAATATGGATTGCGGGTGTTTTTTGTTTTGCCTTGTATACGGTGCCGCGGCCCCCGGACGATGTGTTCCGCTTCCAGGATGAGGATGAAGAGCCAGCTGTTGCCGGCAGACGATTGCTGCCGCATCTCCCTCTGATGGTTCTGCTGGGGGTGAACCTGGCCTTTATTGTGGCAACGGGTACCGATATTGCCTTTCTCTGGTTCCGGCGGGTGCCTGAGGGGGTGTCCCAGACATCCTATCTCTACGAAGGTGCCGGTGCCATCACCTGGGCTTCCATCCTGGCTGCGGGGCTGCTTATCTTCTTCTTCCGCCGGGGAGGGAGCGTGCGGCACACGGTGGTGGCCCGCAGTCTCGGGTACCTGCTGCTGGGGCAGACTCTGCTGCTGGCGCTCAGCGTGTATGTCCGCCTTTATAACCAGATTGAGATATACGCTTTTACGCCGCGCCGAATCCAGGCTGCAGAGTTGCTGCTGCTGGGGGTGGTCGGCCTGGGGATTCTGCTCTTCTATATGATTCGCAGCGGGAGTTTTCTGCGCTATGTGCGCCTCTGCATCGGGATGATGGGCTTGGTGGCACTTTGCTTCACGGTGCGTGGTCCGGCGGCGCTTTCGGGGGATTTGAACCTGCGCTTTGCTTCGGGGCTTCCCGGCTGGGAATTCTCAACGGCTGATTTCAAACCGGGGTGTTTCGATGTGCGTGATAATCTGACTTTTGCGCTTTACGTGCTGGAGCAGGAGAAGAAAGTATACGAGAAGGGGGAGGCTCGAGACCAGGTGGCAATGGGCCGCCGTCTCATGCTATTCGAGAAAGAGCTGCGCACCGCAGCGCTGGCGTTGGAAAGCCGCTGGTCGGAGTGGTCCTTGTTTACGCTGAAGGATGCATGGGACCTCCGCGCCGCCGAAATCATTCTGGGGCGCCCGATTGGTGCGCCTGTGGTTGAGCCTGTTCATTGATATGCTTACCACGCGTCTGACCTGTATGCAGGGGACAGCTGCTCGCGAATGGTGGCAGCTGTATGAAGGGGCTTTTCCTGCGTGCGAGCGCCGCGGCACAGCCCAGCATGCCGCAGCTCTCGCAGATCCCGCTTTTCATTGTCTGCACCTGGCAGATGCGCATGGTGGTTTTTGTGGTCTGCTGTCGTATTGGTGCCTGGGTGCGTTGTGCTATGTGGAGCATCTGGCTATTGTGCCGGAACGCCGCGGGCAGGGACTTGGCCGCCAGGCGCTGGCTCTGTTGTCTCGTCCGCTGATTCTGGAGATTGAGCCTGTGGTGGATGCTGCGACGGCGCGGCGACTGGCGTTCTATGAATCCTGCGGTCTGGTGCGCCTGCCTCAGCACCATGTGCAGCTGGCGTACCAGGCCGGGCAGCCGGATGTGCCGCTGTGGTTGCTCAGCCGCCCGGCGCTGGATGCTGCTGCCGTGGCCTGCTTCGAGGAGGCCTACATGGCAGGTCCGATGCGCTACCGGGCTTGACACTAAGGAATCAACGGTGTATGATGCCTTGCATGAAGCGCATCGGTATATATGCGGGGAGTTTTGATCCACCCACCAATGGCCATCTCTGGATGATTGAGCAGGGAGCCCGCCTTTTTGATGAGCTGGTGGTGGTGCTGGGCGTGAATCCGGATAAGAAGAGTTTCCTGAGTGAGCGGCAGCGGCTTGATGCCTTGCGGGGAATGCTTGATTACGGTCCTGAAAATGTGCGGGTGGAGCGGATGATGGGCGGCTTCCTGGTTGATTTCGCACGGCAGCTTGGTGCTACCCACCTGCTGCGGGGGATTCGCAATACTACGGATTTTGAATACGAGAAATCCATGGACCGGATGAATGCCCGCATGGAGCCGGAAATCCGCACGGTGTACCTCATGCCGCCTCCTGAGCTGGAGGATATCTCCTCCTCCTTTGTGCGTGGATTTGTCGGGGTGCAGGGCTGGCAGCGCTGGGTACAGACCAGCGTCCCGGCCAATGTGTTCAATATCATAGCCAGCCTTCAGAAACGCTCATGATTTATTGGGATAATAATGCCACTACTCCGCTGGCACCCGAGGTGCTGGAGGCTATGCTGCCGTACCTGCGCGAGAATTTTTTCAATCCCTCTGCAGCTTATGGACCTGGCAAGAGTGTGCGCAAGGCAATCGAGACAGCGCGTGAACAGGTCGCGGCCCTGGTCGGGGCCGCGGCTTCAGAAATCATCTTCACCTCGGGCGGTACCGAGGCGAGTAATACCGCGCTCGCACAGTTCCGGCATGTGCTGACCCTCGCGACAGAACACCCGGCCACGCTGCGCACCGCCAGGGGTGAAGCTGCCCCGGTGCTGGCAAATGGCCAGGCCGATGTGCCTGAGTGGCGCGAGTTGCTGCCCGGGCATGATGGTGCTAGCTTTGCCTGGGCCAATCATGAAACCGGTGTGATTCAGCCGGTTCGCTCGCTGGCCAATGCGGCGCACGAGGCTGGTGCCCGGGTGCATGTGGACCTGGTGCAGGCAGCTGGTAAGCTACCGATTGCCCTGCATAATTATTCTGTTGACTTTGCTTCGCTTTCTGCTCATAAACTGCATGGCCCCAAGGGGGTGGGGGCGCTTTACGTCCGCACCGGTACGGCATGCACCCCGTACCTCACAGGCGGTGCTCAGGAGGATTACCGCCGCGCCGGCACGGAGAATGTGGCCGGGATCATCGGCTTTGGCAAGGCTGCGGAGCTTGCTCTCCAGGCGGCAGATGATTATGCCGCGCTGTCTGCGTTGCGGGAACGCTTTGTCAATGCTCTCCGCGCCGGAGGGGTGGAGGTGTGCATCAATGGTGCTGCTGCTCCGCGACTGCCGCATGTGCTCAATATGCGGGTGCCGGGGGTATCGGCGGAATCGCTCTTCCTCCTTCTCGAGCCTGCCGGGCTGATGTGCTCCACCGGCTCGGCCTGCACGAGTGCTGAACCGCATCCCAGCCATGTGCTGCTGGCCATGGGACTGGCTGATAAGCAGGTACGCGAGTCGCTGCGCTTCTCGCTTTCCCGCTATACCACGATGCAGGAAGTAGATACCGCGGCCTCCATTTTCCTTGGAGCTTGGCGCAAAGTGCGTTCGGTGCAGTCTGCCATCACCGGCCCGGTGATGGTATATCGTTGAGTGTCACCAGATTTTATGAATATGCGAGTTTTGTGGCTGGCTTCTTTCGGGTTGTTGGTTTGTTATCATGTGATGAATAGAGGACACTATATTCTAGGATGCATTATTCTGGCAGCGGTGGCATTCGGGGTGCTGATGGCCTGGTTGCGTCACCCTTCGCGTTCGCCATACGGCCGGATGATGCAGGCTGCGGTGGAGGATTACCAGCCGGAGAAAGCCAGGAAGGTGCTGGCTTCCATGGGGGACGATACACGCGCTGAGTTTGTGAAATCCACCGAGATGCTGTTTCTGGCCTTGCAGAAGGGAAATATGCAGGGGGCATCGTTGCTGCTGGAATTGGGGATGGATGTGAATGCCTTCCTTGATCCTGGTTTCAGCGAGACCAGCGTGTTGCAGACCTTCTGCATGGAGGCAGAACCGGATATGCGCGCTATCCGTTTTCTGCTGGAGCATGGGGCCAATCCCGATGCCGGACTTGCATTCCCTCCCATGATTAATGCTCTGGCCTGGGGAAATGAGGAACTGGTGCAGCTCTTGTTGAAACATGGAGCCACCCCCGGTGGTAACGGAGGAACCATCAACCCTTCCGGTAATACACCTCTGCATTCGCTCTGCGCCCAGCGTGGTGAAGAAATGCTCGGGCGCTCCCTTCAGCGAATCAAGGAATTGCTGGATGCCGGCGCAGATGTGAATGCGCTGACGACAGCCGGGCATACCCCGCTGGACGTGGCGCTGGAGCAGAAGGGAAATGAGGAGGCTCCCATGGGCGATAAGAATGGGGCAGAGCCTTTGCAACTGTCTGTGATTGAATTGTTGCAGGCTCACGGGGCCTTGCGTGGTTGCCAGCTGCTCTGCCCGAATCCGCGCTTCTGCGGGCGCGTGTTGATAGAAGGAACCCTGCCGGATGCGAATCAGGTGCGCTACCTCTGCCGCGGAGAATCGGGAGCCAGGGTGGAACTGGTGAATCATGCCTGGCGGGGAGAGGGCCTTGGTGCGCTGGTGGATAAGGCCGCGATGGATGATGTGCAGAAGCGTGCCGCGCTGGCTCACACCTGTTATATTGAGCTGACGATGGAATGCGATGGTGCAGTACCGTATGAACTGGCGCAGCGCTATGTCCGCACGCTCTGTGCTCTTGCTCAGGTGGAGGGGGGCGTTGCCGTGGATTTCGGCCGCACGGTTGTGGATGCGAAGCTTGCCCGGCAAGTGCCCGAGCACCCGGGAGCGTTCCCGGCTATACTGGTGCAGGGGCATTTCAAAGAACTTGAGCCAGGGCGCGAGTACTTGCTTACGGAAGGTTTGGAGGATTTGGGATTCCCGGAAGTTGCTTGTGCCGATAAATCACGGGGTGTGGAGATTGTTTCGGAGCTGGTCTTGCCCATGCTTCTTATTTACGGGACGTGTCTGGATCATCATAACCGGGCGTTCATCACACCGGAGCTTTCGCTGGTAGCGAGTTGCGAACCCATTGGGCCTGGTGGGAAATGGGTGTTGGTCATTACTCCTGATTTTACCCATTACCGAGATTAAGGCCAGCCATGAAGCGATGGCGGCGATTTATCCAGGGAGCACCCCTGTTCCTGCCCCTGGTCGCGGTGGTTGGTGCGATCGGCGGTGGCGGGGGCTGGGCTATATCTGCTGTTGCTTTTCTGCTGGCGGCGGCAGGCCGCGCCTGGCGTGTCGGCCTGTGCGCCTTGTTGTGCGCCATGGCTGCTGGATTACACACCCGGATGCGGGATGAACGGGCTGATGCTTTTCGCGCTCTGGCTGAAACCGAGGAGCTGGTGCAGCTCCGCGGCACGGTGGAACGCGAATTGCAGCGTGGTTGTGTGCTGAATACCGGGTGGAACGGTGTGCGGGTGGTGCTGAGGGGGCGTGTCCCGTTCCGCACCGGCGACCTGGTGCGGGTACGGGCCACCTGGCGTGAGCCGTCGCCTGCTTCTCTGCCGGGGGTGTTCGATGCTTCGGCCTGGATGCAGGGGCAGGGAATCGCGGCTTCTGTCGATTTTGTGGAGGGGCGAAAACTGGGTAAGCCCCTTTCGCTGCGGACGTTGCAGTCCTGGGGACTTTATGTGCGAGAACGACTGGCCCGCCGACTGATGCCGCCAGGAACGGAATCTGATTCTTCGCGGCAGGTGCTCTGCGCTCTGGTACTGGGCGATAAGGGGAGCGCTGAGTTTGAGACGATGGAAGGGTTTCGCAATGGCGGCTGCCTGCATGCCTTTGCTGTCAGCGGGTTGCACGTGGGCCTGGTATCAGGGATTCTCTGGTGCCTGTTGCGCATGCTGCGGGTGCGCCCGGTGGTTATCTGGCCGCTGTTGCTGGTTTGCGTCGGGTCCTATGTGCTGATGACCGGTTGTGCGGTTCCTGCCCTCCGGGCGTATCTGATGCTGGCTGTCCTGCTGGCTGGCTATATGTTGCAGCGGCGTGTGAATCTGCTCAATACCTGGAGCTTTGCCGCGCTGCTGATTCTGATGGTGGAGCCCAGCCAGTTATACAACGCGGGCTTCCTGCTTTCCTTTGGTGTGTATGCTGCTTTGTGTATCGGGCTTCGACTCTGCCTGGCAGATTCCCCCTGGTCCGGCCCGGATTCCTACATCCCTCCCTCGTTGCGCACGCTGTGGGAAATCCGCTGGAGCCGGGCAGAACTGGCCGTGCGTGGGGCTGTCATTGTCTCGCTGAGCGCCTGGCTCTTTTCGGTCCCCATCACCTTGTGCTTTTTCCACACAGCCAACAGCTCCAGTTTCCTGACCAATATCGCCATCACTCCCGTACTCCCGGTGGTGATGTTGTTCGGCCTGCTGAGTATTTGTCTGGCTGGTGTGCCTTTGCTGGGGGAGGCTACGGCCTGGCTTGCGCAGAAATCGGCGGCTATTCTCCTGGCGGTGGTTGCCTGGTTCGGAGACCTGCCGTACGCATACCTGCCGGCAAGCCCTCCGGCGAGTGAACATTCCCTGCTGGTGCAGGGGACGGGGTTCGGCAATAGTTTCACCATGCTGGGCAACCACGGCTTGCTGATTAACTGCGGTAATATGACAACTGCAGAGATAAAGACGCTGCCCGCTTTGTTTCATAGCGGATTTACCCCGGCAGTGTTGCTGGTGACGAGTTCCCGCGCCAGCGATGGTGGTGGTGCTGCGGTGTTGAAACGCATGTGGCCTGAAATCGAAGTGTTGCAGGCGGGCATGTTACCGCCTGAGGGAAGATGTTTTGAAACGCAGGCGGGGCGCTTTCTGATTTATCCCGGTGCTGCCGGGACCGCCCCTGTGGTCATCTGGGAGAATCCGACAGGTCGGGTTCTTTACCTGGGGGATGCTCCATATTCTGCCTTGGCTGGCATAGCCGGATTACCGGTCTCCCGGGTTATTCTCGGGGCGCATCCGCGCCAACCCATCGGAGTGGGCGATGTTGTGGCTTCGGAGTATATCCTGTTGCCCAGGGCGAGGTCCGATGAGCCCTGCCTCCGTGTGAGTGAGCATGGGTATCTGCTTCTTCGCCTTTCTGAGCAGAAATAATAACCGCATGGTTCCAAATTCGGGAATCTCATGTGTGTAATGTTACGGTGACCGCTTTTTGAATGGACAATATCCCCTGCGCTGGGTATAATTGCCCGTCATCATGTTGAAACGCAGTTACAGAACTCAGGAAAGCCTTGTGCGCTATTGGGCGCAGAAAGGGGTTGAGTTGTGTGCAGATATTGATGATGAATCTCTTATGCCTGTTGCAGAGGGGGTCGAAGCTGCCATCGAACGGATGGAGGAGGACCGCCTTGTGGTGCTTATCGGTGCTTCCGGTTGCGGCAAATCTTCCCTGCTGGCCGGGATGGTCGGCTGTCCGGTTCTGGGCCGGGTCAGGTGCGAACACCTCTATTTGCGTTGGCGTTATCAGGACAACGGGGGCGATTCTCAGCACTGCCGCTTCGTTCCTGAGCCCAATTTGTATGGCTTGGAACTCGTGGATACGGCTGATTGTACGCAGCCTGCCGTGGCAGAGGCGGTCACCCCTCTGTTGTCGAAAGCCGATGCGGTGGTGGCTGTGGTGGATGCCCGGGAGTGGCAGAGTGCCCCGGCCTGGGACATGATGCAGGACTTGCCGGTCGAGCAGGGGCCTGCGTGCCTTGTGGCGCTGACCTTTGCCGATAAGCTGGATGCCATGCAGACGGTGACGCTGTGCGACCAGGTGCGCCAGTGGTGTGCGGAGCGTCTTGGCCGCGTGATTCCGGTTTACCAGCTCAATGCCGCCAACGCAACGATGGCCGGTGAGTTTGGTGATAAGGTGCAAGCTGCCATGGAAAGCTCTACCGGCGGACTGCGCGCGGCTATCCGCGAGGTGATGAGGCAGGGGGGAGACCTTTTGTACAAGCAGGGTAGTGTGCTGAAGGCTCGCGATGCCGTGGCTCGTACGGATAGTGGCTTCCTGCAGGGGATTGAGCAGGAAATTGATAATTTCCTGGCTCGCCAGATGCAGGGGGTGCGCAATTGTGTGCTCAACTATGCGGCGGCTGCGCAGCGCTGCATGCCCCGCCTGCTGCAGCAGATGCGCAAGAGCCTGGGCTGGTTCCTCTCTTCGGTTGTCTTGATACGGCTGGAGAGCTACGGCCATGCCACGGAAAATCTCTATTTCCGCCTGGTGTGTAACGATGTGTCGCACCAGCAGGAGGAACTCGATAAACAGTTTGTTGTTTCCTGCGGCTCCCATTGGCGCAGCGTACGCCCGAGGATGAAGCAGACGCTCCATTGCGAAATTGGTGAATTCCCGGCACAGGCACTTGAGGATGAATTGAAGTTGCTCCGGGGGCGTATCAGCACTACCTTGTATGAACCCTTCCGCTATCTGAAGATGCGTAGTTCCTACGCTTCCTTGTTCAAATGCCAGGTAGAATGGATGCGTTTCTTCGTTGTCTGTCTTTGTTTATCTCTCATCGTGGCCGGAGTGCTGGGGCTCCTGGCTCTTGATTCGCTCGCATTTGTAGCGTTGGCTATAGCAGCTTGCTTCTGGTTGCTCGGCTCGCTGATTCATTTTCTGGTGGTGCGCAGGATTGGCAAGCTGGTGGGTGCCAGCGCTGAGCCCTTGCGTGATAATCTGGCTGTGCACATGGAATCCATGGTGCAGGATATGATTGTTTCCCGCGTCACGGCTTACCGCAGGCTGTATACCGAGCCCCGCCAGAGAGTGGCGGCCTATGAGACATCGCTGGCTCCGTTGCAGCAGCGCCAGAGCGAGATTTTCCGCCAGCTTCGTGCCGCTGTACCCCGCATGTGATGCTCTCAGTTATGCAGTATGACCTCTTCACGCCCCATGGCGAAGCGCCTCAGCCCCCGCTTGCAGAACAGCAGCTCATGCCTCTGGCTGCACGCATGCGCCCGGAGTCGCTCGATGAGGTCGCTGGTCAGAAACACTTGCTGGCGGAGGGAAAATTGCTTCGCCGAGCAATTGAGACGGACCGTTTCTCCTCTCTGATTTTCTATGGCCCCCCCGGTGTGGGCAAGACGACTCTGGCCTATGTGATTGCCCGCTGCACGAGTGCCTTCTTCGTCATGCTCAACGGTGTGGAATCCAACGTGAGCGAAATCCGCACCAAAATTGAGGAGGCCCGCAGCCGCATGGCCATTCACGGGCAGAAGACGATTCTCTTTGTCGATGAGCTGCACCGGTTCAATAAGGCTCAGCAGGATGTGCTGCTGCCTCATCTGGAGAAGGGTACGGTCCGCTTTATTGGTGCCACGACCGAGAATCCCTACTTTGCTATCAATTCCGCCATGCTGAGCCGCTCGCAGATTTTTCCGCTTGAGCCGGTGCCCGATGCCGAAATTGTGAACCTGCTCCGGCGCGCCGCGGCTGATGCTGAGCGCGGGTTGGGTCAATTGAATCTCTGCCTGGATGAAGAGGCCCTGCAGCATATCGCCATCAAGGCCGATGGCGATGCTCGCAAGGCGCTTACTGCCCTGGAGGTGGCGGCTCTTTCGACCCCGCCTGGGCCTGGGGGGCAGATTCATGTGACTCTGGAGGTGGCAGAGGAGTCCATCCAGAAAAAGGCAATCCGCTACGACCGCGCTGGCGATGGCCATTATGATACCATTTCTGCCTTTATCAAGTCGATGCGCGGGAGCGACCCGGATGCTGCGCTCTATTGGCTTGCCTTCATGCTGAATGCGGGGGAGGATATCCGCTTTATCGCCCGCCGCCTGGTCATTTGCGCGAGCGAGGATGTGGGGCTGGCTGATTCGAATGCATTGCGCGTGGCGATGGATGCAGCGCGCGCTGCCGAGATGCTGGGCATGCCGGAGGCCCGCATCCCCCTGGCTCATGCCACGGTCTATATCGCCACGGCCCCCAAGAGTAATTCGGCGTATATGGGGGTGAATGCAGCGTTGAAGGATGTGAAGGAGGGGCGAACGCTGGCTGTGCCGGACCACCTGGCTACCCCGACCCGCAAGAAACTGGCAAAGCTGCGCGGTGTGGCCGAAGAGGATACCCAGTATAAGTATGCCCACGATTTTGATGACCACTTTGTGCCTCAGGCTTATTTGCCGGAGGGCAGGGTTTATTACCACCCCACTACCAATGGCCTGGAACTCCGGATTTCTGAGCGCATGGAATACTTGCGCCGCCGCCGCGAGCAGGGGGAGTGAGAGTACAAAAAAACGGGCTGGGGTTATCCAGCCCGTTTTGCTGTTGATGGAAGGTAAGCTGCTTTACATGGAAACCGCAAAGGCCAGCTTGGCAGAGATGGCTTTGGCGATGTCGTGCACCTGTGCTTCGGAGACCGGCATGTTGGTCTTGATGACTGCGAGGGAATCACCGCTCTTATGGTCGGTCGGCGCTATGATGTTCTCGATATTGATGCCGGCCTGGGAAAGAGCCTGGCCGATGGTTGCCACCACACCCGGGCGGTCTGCATAGCGCAGCACGAGCGTGTTGCCTGCCAGGGCGGCATACAAGTGGTCAAACTCTGCAATGCGTGAGACGACGGGGGTTCCATCCACCACCATGCCGCGTACGCTGGAGATTATCTGCTGCCCGTCTACTTCCATGTAGATATCAATGGTCAGGGCATCATCGTAATGCTTGTCATCCTTGGGCTCCCGGGCTTTGTACACAATGCCGTGCTCGCGGAAGGAGGTTTCTGCAGCGGCGGGCATCAGGCCTTTTTCGGCTCCGGGTACTGTGCCTTGCAGAATCCAGGGGGTGAACCATTTGCGGAAGGAACGCAGGTTGTTGTAGAAGGTGCATTCCACACGGCGGATAGGTTTGCGGTCGCCCACGCGGTAGCAGAGCTGCCCCAGCATGGCGGCCAGTTGCAGCTGTGCCGGGTGCAGGTCAGTCGGGCGTTCGGCATTGATGACGCAGGCGGTATCGCCGCTGGTGAAGTACGAAATCATCTGGCGGGCAGCCTGCATGGCTGCATTCTTGTTGGCCTCGCGGGTGTTGGCTCCCAGGTGGGGCAGGAGCAGGTCTGCCACATCGGCACTAGGTTGCATGGCGGCTGCATCCTTGGGGTGCACATCGGTGCAGTAGATGATGTTCTTGCCTGCTGCCTTGGCTGCGCGGATGGCATCTTCATCGACCACGCCGTAGCGGGAGCAGTTGATGAGCATGGCTCCATCCTTCATCATCCCGATGAGCTCGGCATTGATGAGGTTCTTCGTCGCCGGTCCACCCGGTACGTGCAGGGAGATGATATCGGCTTCACGGAAGATTTCTTCCATCTCCGTGGGAGTGGCTCCGATGTTGAGGGCTCGCTGCTTGGAGAGGAAATGGTCATAGCCCAGCACCTTGCATTCAAAGCCCTGGAGCCGTTTTACCAGGAGGCGGCCGATGTTGCCCAGCCCCAGGATGCCCACGGTTTTGTGCGTCAGTTCATGGCCCATGTACTTCTTCTTGTTCCATTCGCCGGCGCGGGTGGTGGTGTCTGCCGGCACCACATAGCGGTAGGCTGCCAGTATCATGGCGATTACCTCCTCGGCCACGGCATTGGAGTTGGCACCCGGGGTGTTCATCACATCGATTTCTTTGGTGCGGGCGTACACGTAGTCGATGTTGTCGTAGCCGGCTCCGGCACGGATGACGCATTTGAGCCCGGGCAGGGTATCGATGATACCCTGGGTTACTTTTTCAGAGCGTACGATGAGCCCTGCGGCATCCGGGTGGGCGGCTACCAGGGTTTCGATGGGGGTGGAATCGTCCTGCACGACATCGTAACCTGCAGCGCTCAGGGTGGCGGCGGCGGCTTTATCGAGCTTGGTGGGGATAAGTATCTTCATGTCTGATGGGGGGGATTAGCGTTCAATCTCGTGCGCAAACAGTCCGCTGCGCAGCTTGGGTTCAAACCAGGTGGATTTCGGGGGCATGATTTCCCCGTTATCGGCCACATTGAAGAGGTCTGCCATGGTGACCGGGTAGAGCGAGAAGGCTACGCCGCTGCTGCCGGCCCGGGTTTCGAGCTCTGCCAGCCCACGGATGCCTCCCACAAAGTCAATGCGCGGGCTGGTGCGCGGGTCTTCAATGCCCAGTATCGGAGCCAGCAGATTGCTTTGCAGTATGGCGCAATCCAGGCTTTCGATAGGATGACTGGCATCGTAGGTGCCAGGCTTGGCGGTGATGCAGTACCACTTGCCGTTGAGATACATACCGAACTCGTGCTTGGCCCGGGGGGCGTGCGGTTTGCCTGGGGTAGCCGGTTGCACGCTGAAGGCCGTGCCGATTGCGTTCAGATATTCTTCTTCGCTCATGCCGTTGAGGTCGAGCACCACCCGGTTGTAGTCCATGATGAAGAGGTCTTCGTCGCAGAAGGTTACGGCCATGAGGTAGTTGAACTCCTCTTCGCCCGTGTAGTCCGGATGCTCGGCGCGGCGCTTGGCTGAAACAGCGGCGCTGCTGGCTGTGCGGTGGTGCCCATCGGCTATGTACAGCGTGGGAACCTCCGCAAATCCGCTCCGGATAGCCTCGATGGCATCATCATCCGTGACGGGCCAGAGCAGGTGGGTTACGCCGTCATCGCTGGTGAACTCGTATTCCGGTTTGTGGAACTTGATCCATTCGCGGATGGTGGTCGAGATGCCTTCGTGCTTGCGGTAGGCCAGGAATACCGGCTCGGTCTGCGTGGAGCAGGTGTCAAAATGGTTGATGCGGTCGAGTTCTTTTTCCTTGCGGGTAAGCTCGTGCTTCTTGATGGTGCCATCCAGGTATTCATCCACGCTGGCGCAGCCGACAATGCCGGTCTGCACTCGCCCCCACATCATCTGGCGGTAGATGTAGTAGCAGGGCTTCGCTTCGCGGATGAGGAACCCCTTGGCCAGGAATTCCTGTAGATTCTGGGCACTCCGCTGGTAGGTGATGTCATCGTGGATAGCTTCCTCACTTGTATCAATATCTGCGCGGCAGATATGCAGGTAGGAGGAGGCGTTCCCCGCGGCCATGGCGCAGGCTTCCTCGTGGTTCATCACATCATACGGCAGGCAGGATACCTGCTCTGCGTAGGCTTTCGGCGGGCGTATTGCGGCAAAGGGGCATATGGTGGCCATAATTTCAGTTGTAAGTTGGTGTAAATGTTATCATGAGTCCTGCCCGACCTGGGCAACGCGGAAAAGGGCTGCCGGAAGATTACGGGAACCATAGTATTCTGCTGCTCCCAGGCGGTCTGCCTGGGCTTCGATGACCTGGTTGATTTTCCGGATGGTTGGCAGGTAGCGGTCTTCGTACACTTGCACTTCCACTTCGCTGAGCGGGGGAAGATTGGAAAAGGACTGCGACCATTGCTGAAGTTCTTCACAAAGGCGCATTATCTCGGGTACTGCGGCTTCTGCGCTGTTGTGGTCACGCACCCCTGCCATACACTGGCAGAGTGAACCCAGCAGAATGATGCCTCGGCGCAGTCTCCGTTCTCCCTCCGGGAGATGTTGTGCGGTATCGTTCAGGCTTGTTTCCTGCTCCTCAGCCACCACCCCGGTCTGCGCCGGACTGGTGCTGATGGCCCCCACCAGGATGATAATGGAAAGAATTTTTTTCATTTTTCAATCATCATGCACATCAATCGGAACGCCTTGGAAAACTCTACTGATTGGAAACAGTTTGCTTGGCGAACACGCGTAATTGCGCTGTACATCCCAGCCCATTCCTCACGCATGCGTTGTCCGTAGCTTATCCGCACGGCCTGGTTCTGCGCCGGGGTCAGCTTGGGCATTTTGTGCAGTTTGTCGCGTGTCTCGTATATGGCAGGAAGTTTGTTATTCAGCTCTCTGGCTGCCGCGTCGGCGCTGGCTTTGTCCTGCGCTTTGTCTAAAATGGGGATAAGCTTCGCCGGCAGGGCGCAGTATGTCTCAAATGCATCGCTGACTGCTGCAGGTAGTGCAGGTTCTGCACTTACCAGGGGGACGCTGCAACTCAACAACGCAAAACAGAGCTTCTTCATGGAATGCATGTGTCGCTGTTCTGGCTTACTTGGCTTCCGGTGCTGCTTCCTGCTGGGCTGGGGCTTCTCCTTCTGCCGGGGTGTCCTGCACGACTTCCATCGTGTTTTCGCCTACATCTGCATCCTGCTCTTTCTGTACTGCTGCGAGGGCGCTGTCAATTTGTGCCTCTGCATTGGAGATGATTCGGTCCAGGACGGCGGTGTTGCGTTCGAGTGAGGATTTCAGCTGTTTGTAATCGCGCAGTCTCCTGGTGATTTCCTTCTGGGTTTCATTGTGCTGGTCGCGGATGGGGTCTCGGTATTCATGGGGCAATAAATCCTGCTTGAGTCCCATCAGGATTTTGAACGAGCCTACATTCTTGATTTTCTCCTCGGCTCCTTCAAGGTCGCCGGTTACCATGGACATACGTATCTTATCCATCTCTTCCCAGTACTGGCTGAGCAGGGAGGGCACGGTACCCACAGCCTTATCCAGACTCTGCCCTTCATTGCGGCGGATGGCATCTTTCACCTTGGTTACACAAATGGAGAGCATTTTCAGGTTGCGGGGCTGCGGGACAAACCAGACAGTCGCGATATCATCGCCATCTGCTCTAAGCTTTGATGCCAGTTCGTCATACTGGCGCTGGTCAACTTTGTCCATGGCTTTGCGCTTATCGCCAGTAAGTCGCTTACGGGCAGCTGTTTCTTTGTCATGCATGCGGGTCCACTTCTTTTGCAGAGCATAAAGGGTCTTGATGTACCACTCGTATGCCTGTTTGTATTCGGGGATACCCTGGTAGCGATTGCGCATGATTTCAAATTTATCAAGCCCGCCGACCTTGCGGCGGCCTTTCTTTTCCTTCATGTCATTCTTCATGGCCAGGTAGGCGGCTTCGCCATCGCGCACATAGCGGTCGCGTTCTTCCACGCTGACTTTGTCGAAGGTAAAATCGGCCGCACCTGCCTTGTTGAACTTATCCTGTAAGTCTGTGACTTCCAGCGAACGCTTGTCCAGGTCTGCCAGCTGTTTTGTTATCCGGTTCTTGACGCTTGTTGTGTGGGAGATGAGGGAGCGGCTGGGCTTGGAAATCTTGCCCATCTCTGTATCGATTCTGGCCAGTTTTTCACGAAGTCGCACGCTGGCATTCTGCGCTTTGTCTTCACCTTCCCGCTGGGCAATATTGCCATCAACAACGGGTTCTTTGGCTTCTTGCTCACCGTTGGCTGCGGCTTGGGAATCGGGGGCAGCTTCTGCTGTGGCTTCTTCAGCCTTGGGTTGCTCTGGCTGGGGAGCCGATGCCTGGGGAGCAGGTGTTGCTTCTTCTGCTTGCGGTGTCTCCCGGATTACCTCGCGCATGTTGATGATGGTGTTGTGAGCTACTGATTTCGTGACCTTCTTACCGTTCTTGTCGGTACCGGTGAATCTGGTCATATCCGAGCCTTTGTAGCTGACGGTGCAATCAGTAAAGCGCTCGCCGGAGGTGAGGGTGATGGTATACACCTGTGCCGCTTGGGCAAGCGTGGCTCCAAGCCCGAAAAGGGTGAGGAAAAGAGTCGATTTCTTCATATTTGCATGGAAAAACTATTTTCGACTCAGATACTATCACATATCCGCCCTTCTTGCAAACATCAAATCATCCCCTGACAGGAAAATCTTAGGTATTTTACAACGAAAAGCCCCCGTTTAACGGGGGCTGTGGGAAATGGTTGCTGAGTTTCTTACGGCTTCGGGCATTGCTCGCGGATAGCAAGCGCTGCAGCTTGCACCAGGGGCGGACCGTTGTAGATGAATCCGCTGTACAGCTGCACCAGGGAGGCCCCGGCCTTGATTTTGTCTACTGCATCCTGAGCGGTGGTGATGCCGCCGACACCGATGATGGGGATGCTTCCCTTGAGCTCCTGGGCAAAGGCTTCCAGGGTTTCATTGGCACGGTTGTATAGCGGCTTGCCCGACATGCCGCCACTCTGGCTGGCGTGGGGGGAGTTTTCCACTCCCTCACGAGTGGTGGTGGTATTGGTGCAGATGAGACCATCGAGCTGGCTGTCCTGGAACACCCGGGCAAGGTCGCGAATCTGCCCTTCGCTCATATCGGGCGATACTTTCATGACCAGGGGTACATAGCGGCCGGTTTCGCTGGCAAGGTTGGCCTGCTCACTCTTCATGAGTGCCAGCAGGTCTGCTGCGCTGTCGGCCTTGGCCAGGTCCTGCAGGTTGGGTACATTCGGACAGGAGAAATTGATGGCTACATAATCTGCCACATCCCAGACGGCTCGCAGACAGGCCAGATAGTCCTGGTGGGCTTCTTCGTTCGGCGTGGTCTTGTTCTTGCTGATATTGACACCGAGCACGCCATTGAATCGGCGTGTGCGGCGTATGTTTTCCACGCCTACATCTACGCCGGGATTGTTGATGCCCATGTGGTTGATGATGGCCTGCTGGGGAATGCAGCGGAAAAGCCTCGGCTTGGGATTTCCTGGCTGGGGCTGGGGGGTGAGGGTGCCTGTTTCGACGAAACCGAAGCCCAGGTGACCGAAGGCGGCTACTGTGTTGGCTTCTTTATCCATGCCGGCAGCAAGGCCGACCCTGTTGGGGAAGTTGAGCCCCATGACGGTGACCGGGTCGCTCACGAGGGAGGAACCGGTGAGAGCGGGTAGCAGGTGCAGTCGCTCAGCGGTGCGCAAGCCAGCCAGGGTGAGCTTGTGCGCGGTTTCCGGGTCCAGACAGAATAGGAATTTCTTGGCGAGATTGTAGAGGTGGGGGGACACGTATGTGCTGGGTTGATTAATCAGATAGATGAAAACTTACATGTGGAAGGTCTTGCCGTAGTGCTCCAGGAACCATTCAGCGAAGCGAGGCATGGCTTCTTCGTAGTCCCATACCGGGGAATAGGCCAGCTCTCGTTCCAGTTTCGAGGTGTCTGCGTACATTTCCACCAGTTCGCCCACGATGATGGGGGCAGTAGGATCCATCTGCACTTCGGTGGATTTGCCGAGGGCGTATTCCATGGCCTGCACGAAGGCGAGCAGAGAAACAGGCTTGCCGCGGCCTACATTGTACAGGGCGAAGGGAACGCCGTTGGCGATGTACTGCTGGGTGTTCATGGAGGCTTGCAGCACGTCCAGCAGGTCATCGATGTAGGTGAAGTCGCGCACCATCTGCCCGTTGTTCATGATACGCACCCGGCGACCTTTCATGATTCGGTCGGCAATCTGCATGGGGAAGGAATCCGGGCGGGCCCAGGGACCGTACACGCTGAAGAGTCGGAAGATGGTTACCGGCAGGCCATAGGCCTTGGCGTAAGTGTAGCAGAGCAGCTCTGCGGAGCGCTTTGTGGCTGCATACATGTTCAGCGGCGTATCCACATGGTCCTCTTCTGCAAGAGGAGAGGATGCCTGCGGGCTGTACACCACGGAGCTGGAGGAGAAGATGAAGTGCTGCACTCCGTGGTGACGGGCAGCTTCCAGCATGTTCATGGTGCCGGTTACGTTTGTCTCGTAGAACTTGGCGGGTTTGGTGTTGGCAACGACGCTGCCGGTGAGGGCCGCCAGGTGAATCATGATATCAAAGCTTTCCTTCCGGCAGAGATCATCCAGGGAACTCTGGTCGAGCACATCCATGTAGATGAAACGGAATCCGTTGAGTCCTTTCTGCTCGGTCAGGGGGGCGAGTTCTGAGGGGGTGATTCCCAGCAGCGAAAGGCGTGTGTACTTAATCTCCAGGTCTTTGTTATTGGTGAGGTTATCGATGCCTACCACCTGGTTGCCGTTGTCAATGAGGTGGCGGACGATGTGGTAACCAATAAAGCCTGCGGCTCCTGTAACGAGGATTTTCATGATAGAGTCAGAAGAGAAAAGTTTTCTTAGTTGCGCGCCATTATATCGGATAGCGATGAAAAATCAACTCTTTTTATTCTGCTTCCACCACTTGGGAGAAGGTGCCGATAGCAGGGCAGCTGAGTTCGACTACATCGCCTGGTTTCAGGTAACGCGGCGGGGTCATGCCCAGGGCTACGCCACCCGGGGTGCCGGTAGAGACCACATCTCCGGCATTCAGGGTCATGAAGCGCGATACATAGGCAATAAGCCGGGCCACCGGCATGATGAGCTGCGAGGTGTTGGCTTTCTGGCGGGTTTCGCCGTTCACTTTGAGTTCCAGCTCCAGGTTATCCGGGTCGGGTATCTCATCCTTGGTCACCAGTACCGGGCCAAAGGGGGCAAAGGTGTCGTAGCTCTTACCCTTGGTCCATTGCCCGCCGTGCTCGAGCTGCCAGGCCCGCTCCGAGTAATCGCACATGAGGGTGTATCCCACAATGGCCCGGCGGGCTTCTTCTTCGCTGGCGTTGTGCAGGGTGTCTCCGATGATGACCGCCAGCTCAATCTCATAGTCGAGCATGGTGGCTCCTTCCGGATTCAGCACATAGGAGAGGTCGGAGGAGATGGCAGATGTTGCCTTCAGGAACAGGGAAGGTTCTGTGGGGGTGTCTCCGCTGAATTCTCTGGCGTGGTCGGCATAGCATTTACCCAGGCAGGCCAGCGTGCAGGGCTGCACATGCAGCGCGCTGGAAACCACCAGTCCCCTGGTATCCACGGGAACTCCATCAGCGGCTCCCTTTGATATCCAGGTTTCTATTTCCTTGCGGAGCTTTTTGCCGCCCGGCAGCATGGCTGCCCAGATCTGCTCATCCTGGGCAGTCACATCGATGAAGCAGTTTCTCTTGGGAACCCAGAGTCCAATCGTGCTCTCGCCTTCCTCATCTACATAGTATTGAAGTCTCATAATAATCGGGGGAAATGCTTACATGGAGTCCCAGCCGCTGATGGTATCCGGAATATCGTCAAATCTGGGAAGTCCTTTGGTTTCGGGCAACTCAGGAGCGGGTTGCTCATCGTGTTCGTCTGGAGCTGCGCCGTCGGGTAGTACTGTGGTGCTGGCTGTTGGTTCTTCGGGTTGCACCTCGGGCTGTTTTTCCTGAGCTGCCAGTTTTTCGCGCATGGCCTGCACCGCAGGGGGCACGTAGCCCAGGTCGATTTCCTCACCACCTATCTGGACTGGTTCCGGCTCTGGTTCCTCTGGTTCGATGGGGGCTGCTGCAATTGATCGGTATTTGAACACTCGGTCGCCCTTGGCGACTTGTCCTGCGCGGATATCGGCAGCGATGATGTTGTTGCGCGCGTTGGCTGAGGCCGAGACAATCAGGTTGCCCATGCGGCTGGTCGAGCCATCGATGGGGTGGGTAATCAGCAC
Source organism: Akkermansia sp. (assembly GCA_017517805.1). Taxonomy (GTDB): domain Bacteria; phylum Verrucomicrobiota; class Verrucomicrobiia; order Verrucomicrobiales; family Akkermansiaceae; genus Akkermansia. The sequence goes on along the minus strand of JAFWYD010000045.1, from coordinate 13,652 downwards.
CGTACCCTCCGGTGGCAGAGGGCCAATGATGCGCAGCAGGGCGAACTTATCTGCCGCGTACACCTGGTGCACCGACCCCAGATACAGGGGCGGGGGGGGCGTGGCTTCATTCATTTCGGTGGTGCTGGCATCACTTTCCTGCTTCTGCATCTGGCTGCATGAGCATTGCAGCAGACAGGCGAGAAAAAGCAGCGCGCTGGGCAGAACTTGTTTCATACGCTGAAGCTTAGCATAAGAGGCAGGTGTGAGTCAAGTGACAAGATATTCTTGCATTGCCTGCTAAAGAATGATAGAATGCCGCTCACACACACTAGAATACTATATGCCCGGTACTTCTGAACTTTACCGCCCTAATGCCGCCATCATCTACCAGCGTGCCGATGGCAGGGTTCTGCTCTGTGAGCGTGTTAAACCCGCTGGTGCCTGGCAGTTCCCGCAAGGCGGCATCAAGAAGGGTGAATCTGCCATGGATGCCGCTTGCCGCGAGGGTATGGAGGAAACCGGTTTCCGCCCGAATGAATATGAGGTGGTTGCTGCCCGTGGGCCGTATCGCTACAATTACCCGCCCAAGGAGCGTGAGCGTGTGCTCCGCAAGCGCGGTATCCCCTATGCCGGGCAGGAGCAGCACTATTTTCTCTGCCTCATGTTCAGCGACAAGGCAGAGCCCTGGCTGGATAATAAGGAATTCCGCGATTACAAGTGGGTGCTGCCCGCCGAGATAGACCTGAGTTCGCTGCCGGATTTCAAGCGCCCCGTGTATGAGCAGGTGCTGCGCGATTTCTTCAATGTGTGATGCAGCCCATTGCCTACATCCGCAGCCCTTTTGCTGAAAAATTCGGCGTGCCCCGCCAGGGGAATCTGGCACCGCACGTCATCAGCGAGATTGTGTTTGAACCCGCTTTTCGCCATGAGGACTGCGTGCGTGGGCTGGAGCAATTCTCCCACATCTGGCTCATCTGGCAATTTCATTGCAACGGCAGTGAATGGCACCCTACCGTGCGCCCGCCTCGCCTGGGTGGCAATACACGCCTGGGGGTGTTTGCCACACGTTCGCCCTTCCGGCCCAATGGCCTGGGGCTTTCGGTCGTGAAGCTTATCTCAGTAGAGCCGGGGCCGGTCATCCGAGTCTCCGGGGCAGATCTGGTGGATGGTACACCTATTTTCGACATCAAGCCCTACGTACCCTATTCGGATGCGCTGCCCGATGCCGCGGCCGGGTTTACCGAGACTCCCTGGGAGCCGCTCCGTGTGCAGCTGCCGGAGAAGTTGCCAGCCAAGGCCACCCCGGAGTGGTGCGCCGCCCTGCAGGAAACCCTGGCGCAGGACCCCCGCCCAGCCTACCAGCAGGATTCTCAGCGGGTCTACCACCTCATCCTCAAACCCTTCGAGGTGCATTTCCGGGTGGAGTCCGGTTGCGCCATCGTGACTGCCATCACGCCGTATGCAGGTTGATTGGGCAGGGGAGTTTGAACGCCGATTCCGCGAGAATCTCGTGGGTGGGGCTTCTGTATCGGTCTGGCAGCACGGGCAGGAACTCCTCACCCTGCATGCCGGCTGGCCTGCCGATTCCCTGGTGCCGGTCTTTTCGGCCACCAAGCCCGCCTCCGCACTCTGCCTCCTGCTGGCGCTGCATGATTGCTGCCGCACACCGGACCTGGAAATCGGTGACCTCTGGTCCGCATTCCCCGCGCCGCATTGCACGGTGGGGCAGTTGCTCTCCCACCAATGCGGTCTGGCCGCCCTGGGCGAGCCTGCGCCGTTGGAAGACCTTGAAGCCTGTCGCGCTGCCATCGAGCGCAGTACTCCTGCCTGGCTTCCCCCTCAGCATGGTTACCACCCGCAGACCTTCGGCCCTTTGGTGGATATTCTGCTTCTCGAGCTTACTGGTCAGCGCGTGTGCGAGTTCTGGGAGCAGCGCATCCGGCGTCCGCTCGGGCTGGATTTCTATATTGGCCTGCCTGAGAGCGAGTTCCACCGCGTGGTGCCGCTCCAGGCACCCCGCATCCAGCCCGGCTATATGCACAAGGATGAGTTCTACAAGAAATACTTTGATACCAGCTCATCCGTTTACCGCGCTTTCCACAGCATCGTGGGCTATGGCACCCCGCGCGAAATGAGCACCCCCGCCGCCTGGCAATGTGGCAGTCCGGCCAAGGGTGGCGTGGCCAGCGCGCGCGGCCTGGCGCAGTTCTACCAGAGCCTCCTCACCGATTTCATTCCCGCCGATGTGCGCGACTGGCTGGCCACACCACAATGCAACGGCTGGGATGAAACTCTGCAGCAACCCACAGCCTTCACCTGCGGTGCCATGTGCGAACCTGCACACCTCTTCCCGGGTGGTGGGTTCGGTCATGCCGGTGCCGGTGGCAGCCATGCCTTCTGCTCACCTGCCTCCGGCCTCTCCTTTGCCTATGTGATGAACCGCATGGAGCTTGGTAATCTGCCCGGTTTCCGCGTGGAAAACCTGCTGGCGCTTTTCGCCCTGCCTTAACTCAATTATTCAGCGGTTCGTAAATGGCATCGGCAAGCCAGCCGATGGGGGTGGCGAGCATGGAAAGGGGAATATCGATCACCTCGGCGCACCAGCTCAAGGGTTGCAGGCAGCGGTTGTACCAGGTGCGATGCGGGGGAATCTTGTTGATGTCGAGTTTCCAGAGACTCACTTTCTTCTTTGCCGCGCCGTTGTCGAGCTCCGGGATTGCGGAAGATAAGGACTTGTGAATCTGACTGTCGTACACCAGGGTGGCGGTAGAGAAATTGATCTGCTCTGCCCGGATAAGCCTGGCCTGGCGTAATTCTCGAGGGGGAGATATCACATCTCCTTTGCGTGTGCGAACCAGCACCTGGAGTTGCTTAGCGGTGAGCTGTGTGTAGTACAATTCTCGCGGGTATTGGATGATTTCTTCGTCCTCGTGACCGTAAAATCGGTAGTGGAGCGATTGCCTTGCTGGCCGGTGTCCGGCGTTGTGCTGGATGATAGGGTAGTGAACCGGAACGAAGGCAAGGGGAACTTCGACGATGAAATCATCTCCCTGTTTCCAGATGCGGTGGTGGAATTCAGCTTTCCCATCCGGGGTTGCGGGGGGATTTTTCCGGAGACGGGCTCGTTGCTGCCCTGGTTCAGCCAGTGCGCCGCCCATGTCGATGATGGTGTAGCGGCCTGTGTACAGGGTGATGCAGGATTCCTGCGCCAGGACGAACAGGAGGCTGGTGAAAATGCAGACGATGCGGAAGGCTTTTGCGGGCAGGTTTCTTGAGGCTTTGAGCATGTTTAACGTGCTTTCAGGTAATTCACGATACCATGGCCGATGGCCTCGGCATAGCGGATGGCGTTTTGCTCTTGCCCCAGGAACTTTGCATGCTCGGGGTTGGAGAGGAAGGTGGCCTCGGTGATGGCTGCTGGCACGTAGGATTCGTTGCAGGCATTCAACCAGTCGCCGCCGCCTTTGCGGCCATCGTTCCGGATGATGACCCCGCAGGGGACTCCGTGGTTGGGCATACCTCCTTTGTCGTAGATGGTGCGGTTGATGACCTCGGCCAGGGCAAGGCCGAGGTCGGTTCCTTCTTCGTTGCAGTAGATGGCTCCCTTGTTGTAGACCATCCATCTGGAGGTCATGCTGTTGTGGTGCAGGTAGACCACGGCTGCCGGTTTCTGATCAAGTGCGTAGTTGGTGCTGAGCATACCCACGGCCATGCGGTGCGGATGGTGCTTGGAGCGGTAGATGGCATTCGGTTCCGGGGTGTTGACGTGGTGTACTCCTTCCAGAATGGCGATTTCAGCCAGTTTTTTATCGGTGGGCAGGGAGCCTCGGCAGCAGATGCGGCATTGGTAGCCGGCGCGCTCGATGATGCGGGCGGTATAGCCTGCATAGCGGTACCAGTATTCGCATTCCTCGATGTTGCCATAGCGCTTATCGGGGGTGCGGGCTCCCTGGCCTCCGCGCTCGGGGTGGTAGTAGTGGCCGATATCGAGCACCACTACCTTGGACTCCCGCACCTGGGCGCGCATCATCTGCTGCGTGCAGCTAGTGCACAGGAGCAGGGGGAGAAGCAGGAGGATATGGAAGAGATGGTTCATAATCCAAGCTCGGTCTGGCCGCCGGGCAGCACCGCGCCCAGTTTCTGATACGCTGCGGGCATGGCTTCGCGCCCGCGCGGGGTGCGCTTGATGTAGCCTTGCATGATGAGGAAGGGTTCGTGGACATCCTCAATGGTGGATTCGTCCTCGCCCACCGCTACGGCCAGCGATGAAAGCCCCACCGGGCCACCGCCGAATTTGTAGATGATGGTTTCCAGTAGCCGCTTATCCATTTCATCCAGACCGTCATCGTCAATATCAATCATACCCAGCGCGGCATGAGCCACCTCAGCGGTAATGCGGCCATCGGCCTTCACCTGGGCGTAGTCACGCACCCAGCGGAGCAGGGCATTGGCCACACGGGGAGTGCCGCGGGAGCGCCGCGCTATGGCCAGGGCGCCCGCAGGAGCCAGGTCAATATCGAGCAGACTGGCTGATCGGTGCAGAATCTGGCACAGTTCCTCAGCAGAGTAGTAATCCAGGCGGTTGACCAGCCCGAAACGCGAGCGCAGCGGCCCGGTGAGCATGCCGGCGCGGGTTGTGGCTCCCACCAGGGTGAATTTGGGCAGATTCAGCTGGATGGAGCGGGCATTCGGCCCTTGGTCGATGATGATATCGAGCCGGAAATCCTCCATGGCCGGGTACAGGTATTCCTCAATAGCCGGATGCAGACGGTGTATTTCATCGATGAAGAGCACATCGCCCTTTTCCACGTTGGTGAGGATGCCGGCCAGGTCGCCTGCTTTCTCAATCTGAGGGCCGCTGGTGGTGTGCAGCTTGTGCCCCACCGCTCCGGCGATGATATTGGCCAGGGTGGTCTTGCCCAGACCGGGTGGGCCGCTGAGCAGCACATGGTCGAGCACGTCGCCACGCATGCGGGCAGCCTCTACCATGAGCATGAGACGCTCTTTCACCTTCTCCTGCCCGCAGAATTCGCTGAAGGCGGGCGGGCGCAGGGAGAGGTCATAGCTGGTGACGGGGCTGTCTGCCATGCGGGTGTAGAGGGAATCGGCCATTGCGCTGCCAATCTACCACAATTGCTGCATGCGGTCAAGTTCAGCTCCTGCGTTCAGGCTTGAGTCTCGCGGGAATAAGACGCAGAAAGCGCCTTCACTCTGCAGCGGAGTCCGCCTTTTGAATCTTCAAGCGGGTTTTCTGGTAGATACTGGCGGGCAGGGCCGCCAGTCCGCTGATGGCTGGTACCAGGGTATTGGCAATCAGGGTGCCGGGTAAATCAATCGCGATGGCTGATACCCCGGCCAGTGGGTAGGCATACACCGCGTGGGCATTGGCCCTCATGCTGCCGATAGGGAAGACGAAGCCGCACCTGGAGTTGCTGAGATGCTGCCCTACGCGCTGGTGCTCACTGCTGATGAGGGGGAGCTTCACCTGCTTCGCGTGCCGGGGAAGGGTGCTTTGCCAGCCGTGCTGAAGCCTGGTGGTATAGGGATTGCAATTGATAGTGTCTATTTTATACGCTACTATCCTGTTGCCCTGGTACACGGGGGTGGCTCCACTGGGGATGCTGCGGGCCGGATTCAGCGCAAATACTTCACCCTTGATGATATCGGCAGGCTGCACCTCCCGGTAGGCGTAGCTCCTGGGAGCCTTGCGCCGGGGAATGTACTGGCCGCTGGAAAATTCCTGCGCGCTGTATCCATTCACCTTGTCACGCCCTGCGCGGCGCACCTCGGTGCGGATGCCTTGCAGATACAGTTTCCCATTGCTGCGGTAAAGCACGAGATTCTCCTGGTCCGGCAGGATGATGGCAGCGCATTGCCTCCCCCTGTCTGCCACCGCGCGGCGTGTGTTCACATAAGTGCAACTGCTCAGGACAAGGAAAACAACGGTCATCAGAAAAAACTGTGAAAGCCTCCTACGCATATACTGCATACTAACAAGTTCGCCGCACTGTTGCAAGAAAATATGCTTGAAACCGCGCGGAGCGTCTCAGAAGTTTCAAATTGACATGGAGGCGGCCATGGTGTATGCTCGGGCAGCGCGCTTATGTCTCCTCTCCCCGTCATTCAGATTTTTGGCCTTCCTTATGTGGTTTCCAATCTGGAGGAGGCGTGTACTGAGTGGGTGCGCCTGGCCTTGGAAACCGACCGTCCGCAGCTGCTGGCTCATTCCGATGTGCATGTCCTCACTCGTGCGCTGCATGAGGCTGAGGATTATGGTGCCGGACTTCGTTCCTTTGATTTCATCTGCCCGGATGGTATGCCCATCGTCTGGCTGATGCGCCGGAAGGGCGCTTCTGCCAACCGCCTCTATGGCCCGGATGTGATGGAATGGATGTGGAAACTGGGCCGCCCGGTCGGGGTGAAGCATTTTTTGCTCGGGGGGACTGAAGATGCCATCACCCGGCTGAAGGCGAATCTCTCTGCCCGCTACCCGGGTGTGGAAATTGCCGGGCATTACTGCCCTCCGATGCCTCCTTGGCCAGACGGTGAGGATGAGCGTATGCTGGCTGCCATCCGTGAAAGCGGGGCTCATTGTGTGTGGGTCGGTCTGGGATGCCCGAAGCAGGAACGCTGGCTGGCTGCTCACAGGAGTCAGCTGCCTGCTGCCTTGTATTTCGGAGTAGGTGCGGCGTTTAATTTTCACGCTGGTCTGGTGCAGCAGGCTCCTGCCTGGGTTCGCGCACACGGCCTGGAGTGGCTATACCGCCTGTGTAAGGAACCCCGCCGCTTGTTCAAACGCTACCTGGTGCATAATTCCCGCTTCATCTGGTATTGCCTGACTCGCAAAATCTGAACCTCCTCCCACGCTGCTGCAGTTTAGAAGCAGGCGCGGGGGATGGAGGAGCTTTGTCCTCCTCCATGCTCAATGTTTTTCTGCGCTGGCTCATTCCACCATTTTTGCTCATGAGCCATAGGCTCACCGGGGCGGCAGGAGTGTTTTTTCTCTTCCTCCTGCCTGGATGATGAGGCTTTCGCTGGTGGATTTTCTGTTATAACGGGCATAATCCAGCGGGGTGTCTCCTTCATTGTCCCATGTGTTGACGTTGATGCCGGGTGCTGCGAGTAAGAGGCGTACGCAATCGCTCAAGTCGTTGAGTGCTGCAATGTGCAGCGCGGTAACACCATCGGCATTGCGGGCATTCACATCAATTTCCGGGTGAGCCAGCAGTTGGGTGAAGATGTCTGATACCGGGTCTTCAAGAGCCAGTTGCAGCGGGGTGGCATCGTCTTTGTTGCGGGCGTTGACCTGGATGCCAGGAGCGGCCAGCAACAAGCGCACATTTTCTACGCTGCCATACTCCACAGCCAGGTGGAGTGGGGATGCCCCGTCTGCATCCATCTCATTTACGTTGATTCCGGGAGCCGCGAGCAGCAGCCTCAGACATTCTGCGTCGCCATCGTCTTGCGCGGCTTCGTGGAGCGGGGTATTGCCATCTCCGGTGCTTGGAAGATTGACATCTACCCCCGGTGTTGCCAGCAGAAGTTGCATGCAGGCCGCCTGGTGATAGAATGCGGCATGATAAAGCGGGGTTCTTCCCATGTCGTCCTGAGCATTGATATCCGGGCTTTTGCTCAGAAGCTGCCGGAGCCACTGCACAAGCCCGCTGGCGGCTGCCAGATGCAGCGGGGTGCGTCCTTCGGTGCAGCTGTGCGCCAGGTCGAATCCAGGGGCTTCCAGCAGCATCCGGGCGCATTCGGGGTTTTCGCCGAAGATTGCCAGATGAAAGGCATTGTCGCCGGATTGATTGGTGGCGTTGATATCAATGCCCGGAGTAGCCAGTAGAAGCTTGATGGCCTCTGGCTGATTGTAGTAGGCAGCCTTGAATAACGGCGTTTCTCCTTCATTGTCCGGATGGTTGATATTTATTCCCGGGGCTTCCAGCAGAAGCCGCATGCAGTCCAGATGCCCCTTTTCCGCAGCCAGTCCCAGCGGTGTATCCCCATCCTCATTCTGCTGGTTGGGCTCAGCCCCGGCTGCGAGAAGAGTCTGTGTCCAAGCAGTCATCCCGCAACTTGCGGCCAGATGCAGACGGCTCCAGCCCAGTTGCTCCGTGGTATCCAGGTCTATCCCCGGTGCTGCCAGCAGCAGTTGCGTGCAATTGGTCCAGCCCCGACGGGCCGCTGCAATCAGCGCCGTGGTCTTTTCTCCTTCTATCTGTCGGTTGACATCAATTCCCGGCACAGCCAGCAGCTTCTGTATGTATTCTTCTTTCCCCAGCCATGCTGCAGTAATCAGAGGGGTACGGCCGTACTGATTGGCTGCGTTGACATTTGTTCCGGCGCAGAGGAGAAGCTCCACCAGCTCGCTGTCATCATCGGCTATTGCATCGATGAGAGCCTTGCTGTATTTGCTGCGGCTGATTCGCCTTGCTTTCAATGCGGTGCGGGCTTCTTCTATGCTTATATCGTTGTTCATGTTTTCTGCATGATACGATTCAGCCTCGCTGGTTGCAAGTCGAAATTGCCGCTGCCGCCAATTTCTCACAGAAAGACGGGATGTGCTCAGTCTGGTGAAATGGGGGTGGTCGACAGGTGATTTAGCTGCATCATCCATTCATCGACAGCGGGGGGGAGCCATCCTGCCGGGATTTCAGTATGCTGCTGCAGGGCCTGGCGTATTGCAGAGGAAGAGGCCGGATGCAGGCCTGCGCAGATGAAGGTGCTGCGTACTCCGGGGCGGGGCTGTGGTGGGGTGTCGCGGTGGTAGACGATGAAGTGGAGCAGTTCGCAGAGGTAGTCGTAGCGGGCCCAGCGGTGCAGCTGCTCCCACTGGTCGGTGCCCATGAGCCAGTATAAGTCCGCTTCGGGGTGCTGCTGGTGCCAATGTTCAGCGAGCCGCCAGCTCCAGCTGGGCGGGGGGAGTTGCAGGTCCAGCCCGCTTACCCTGGCCCAGGGAAGGTCTGCTGTAGCCAGGTGCAGCATGTGAAGCCTCTGCTGGTCGGAGAAAAAGGTGGTGTTGCCTTGTTTGAAGGGTGAGCAGGCAGCGGGAAGGAAGACGACCTCATCGAGTTCGCAGTATTGCTGCGCGGTGGCGGCTATTGTCAGGTGCCCAGCGTGTACCGGGTCAAAAGAGCCGCCAAAGAGACACGTTTTCATTTACAGTCCCTGTGTATTTTTGTAGGGCTGGAAGCCGCCGATGGGGACTTTCACGAACTTGCGTTCCTCGGGCAGGCGGCGGTAGTGTTTGATGAATTCACTCAGGTTGCCGTAGTTGACAGCATTTTTGGTGACCCCCTGGTGCCCGCAGTTGACATCGATGTTGAAGTGGAGCTCGGCATGCAGGTGGGCGGTGAACATGCCGTTGTTGGTGCCGATGGTACCGACCTGCGCGCCGCGGCCTACCAGCTGGCCGAGCTTCACATCGATGCGGTCCAGGTGGGAGTACAGCGACTGGCAGCAGAGCACTTTGCCGGTCTTGGGCTCGCGGAAGGCGTGGCGTACGATGACCACCTTGCCCCAGCGGCCCCGGGCATCATCGGCATAGGTGACCAGACCAAGGCCGATGGAGTACACCGGATCCCCCAGGTCCGAATTGCCGCCGCCGTTGCCATTCCAGTCCTCGCCCAGGTGGCGGGGGGTGGCCAGGCGCAGGCCGCGAGATTTGTAGTAACCCTTTCCATCGGGTTTGCCTACGGGAAAATCAAAACCATCGGCCAGAGGTACGAATGCCCATTTTCCATCAGGGGTTTTCTTGGCAAATACGGCGGCATCAGCCTGCAGGCCGACCGCTGCCAGAAGCAGGGCGGATACTAGGAACAGAAGTCGGAGCACTCGCAACATGGCAGCATGCTATCAGAATGTGGCTTCTCTGGCAAGCTTCAAAATTGGCATATCGGGCATTAGTTTGCCAAGCCTTTTCTGCCGTGCGGCTAAAAGGTAGTTTGAATATCTTGCCTGGCCGGTGGGGCTCTGTGATGATGGACGGACCTCGTTTCTTGTTTGTCCGAAGCACGATGAGCCAGGGAACAGCCGTTTGTGCTACATGGTGGTAGGAGGAGTCACTCCTGAAGCGGATGGCTCATCGTTTTTTGTAGAACCTGCCGTCCTTGCGGAGCTCGAAGGTTTCTACATTGTACTCATCCCATCGCAGGGTGATGGAATCTGCGTTGATGTTGATGATTTCGGCGGCTGAGCGTTTGCCTCTGAGTTGGACTGCAACCAGGTGCTCGCGGGAGATGTTGACCTTGCTTTGCCAGGCGGGGTGCACAAACACATGCGTGGTGAAGGAAATCTGCGGGCTGCTTTCGCGCAGTTGGCGGCGGATATTCTGAGCTTTGCCGGTGAGTGCTGCCGCGCTGCTGCGGTAGATACCATCCGGGTGTTTCAGGAAGACTTCGTATCCCCAGCGGTCCCATTTCAGAACGAGGCGATTATCGGTGAAGCTTTCAACCTCTGCGGTATCCTGCGAGCGGGATTGGCGGGCCGCCACGCTGAAATCGGTCGAAAGACGCATGGAATCGCTCCATCCTCGCCCTGCAATTTTGAATTCCTTGAAGTCAATCGGGCAGCGGTGAGAGCGCAGCAGTTGTCTGGCAACCTCTCGGGTGAGGTGTTTCATCTTGCCATCATGCAGAATCAGCTGCATCGTCTGGCCGTCCTCGAAGTTGAGCTTGATGGTACTCCCGGTGTAATGGCGCGCCAGCTTCCTGACAGCTGCATATTTGCCGGTCGAGGCCACCACGGCATACTTCAGATCAGGCTGCAGGAACAAGGTGTCCTGACTGCCGGACTCGTTGAGGAATGGTACAAAGTAGTGAGGCTCGCGGGTCGGTTTCTGCCTGAAGACCTGGCTCGTGGGAGCAAGGTCAGTTTCGTGCCACTTCCCATCGGCGCGGAGTTCCATGGTTCCGAAGCCCCAGCGGTCCCATTTGAAATGCATGCGGGTCGGAGTCAGGCTCAGGATGTTGGCCGTATCGGTGTTGCCGGAGGAGCGCGCCAGCACCATGGCCTCCTTCGAGATGCGGACGGTGCCGCTCCAGTCCCGGCACACGAAGTCTACCGTCTCGTATGCCTCTTCGCAATCGGCTTGGCGCAGAGCTTCCTTGATTTCATGTTTGCGCGGGTGGATGTCCGGTGCTCCTGCTTCCGACAGGAGCTGGTAAATCTGGTACTGCTGGCGGAACGCCTCCAGGTTTTCTTCTGTTTCCTCGGCGAGGTAGCGCAGGGCGGCATCCTTCATCGCCCGCTTACGCTGGCTCAGCAGCGTATCGCCATGCGGGCTTTGCCAGGTGAGGTCGGCACCATGCCCGATGAGCAAGCGTGCAATTTCCGCATTATCCGTAAGGGAGAGCGGGGAGACGGGGTAACCATCGACTGCCGCTCCTGCTTCCAGCAGGCAGCGCACGGAGTCTGCATCACCCTTGTTGACCATGGCGGGTAAGGGAAGGAGACTGGTGCCGGAATGCGACATGTTGAGTTCCTGTCCATTGGGAAAAATGGCATTGCTCTTGAGCAGTTCTTTCAGTACTCCGGCAGAGTTCAGGCGCTCTGCCAGGGGCGCTTTCACCCCGGCTGCCAGGAAAGACTGGGCAATTCGGGGGGAGCGGACCTCGCTCCAGTAGTTGCCCAGGTCCTGCTGGCGCTGGTGCTTGCCCAGCACCTCGATGAGCTCCGGTGTGCCTTTGCGCGCTATGTTTTCGAGTGTGTGGTAATTCAGCCCGTAGCCGGCTAACCTGGAGAGCAACAGGTCCATGACCTGTGCGTTCATCGTGAGTTGCGTAGCATTGCTCAGCTCTGATTTACCAATGGGGGATTGCAGCACTTTTTCCATGGCGGCGGCATCTCCCAGCAGGGCAGCCAGGCGAAGCTTGTGCACATTCTGGCGTGGGGGCTCGCTCACCGGAGCCAGCAATCTCGCGCTTTCCGCGCACCCGGGGGTGGGGTTCATGAGCAGTGCTTCGAGCGCGGTGCGTCCGAACTTGTTGCGCACCTTCGGGTCTACGCCGAGTTTAAGCAGGTATTCTACCACCCGCGCCCCGGCCTGCCCCCGTTTGATGACAGCCAGGTGCAGGGCAGTATTGCCGTTCTTATCAAGGTCTGCCGGGGCGGGCCTGGAATCCTCGATAATATCCATCATATCATCGAACAGGTCTTCGGCTTCATCGCGGGTATCTTCATCCTCAGCCTGCAGCTCAATCCGGCAGAGGCTGGAAAGCGCGTAGAAGAGGAAACTTTCGCCCTGGTCGTCTTTGTGCGAGAGGTCGGCTCCGGCATCGATGATATCCTCGAGCAATGCCAGGTTCTCCCTGCTGGCCTTCTTGGTCGCGGCAACCTGGGCATAGTTGGCACCCCGGGAGTTCAGCGTGTTGACATTGGCCCCGGCATCGACCAGCAGGCGGATACATTCAGGCATGATGCTCATGCCCCCGGGGGAAATAGGGGAACGCATGCGTCCGTTTTCTCCTTTTGTCTCCATCGGGGCTCCTGCTTCCAGCAGCAGCTTTACGCAGGCCGGGATGTCCTTTTCCGCGCGCAGGTTTCGCCCTTGCACCGCGTATTCCAGCACGCTGAGCCCGCTTCTGGTCATACCATCCGGCCTGGCGCCCAGCTCCAGTAAGCGCCGGAGGGTGGCCGGATACCCGGCTCCTGCGGCCTTGGCTACTATGCTGGGGCTTTTTACTGATGCTTTGGCTGTGAGTAGGTTCCGGGTGAATCGCGGGTCGCTGAGCAGGTGCTCCAGAAGCGCCAGGCTGCCTCCGTGTTCGTCACGCGCTGCGTTGGGCTTGGCCCCTTGGCGGAGGAGGAGGACAATGGTGCCGGCATCGCGGTGGCGGTGCTGGAGAATATGTTTCTGCTCATCGTTGAACGCATTGGCATTGCCTCCCAGAGCCAGTACCTTGGCCGTGAGAATCAGGCTGTTTCCACGCCAGCTGCACACGGCATCGAACAAGGCCTTGTTCAAATCATCAGGGGTGATACCCGCTTGCCGCAAGTCCTGAATCATCTGCTCCCGCTCATGCCCCGTCGGGTGTTTTTCCGATATCAGGCATGCCTGCAGGAAAGTGCGTACCTTATCATTCGCGGCCATGTCGAGAAGCGATTGCCCCTGTGGCCCCGGGCGGTGCAGGCGGGCACCCTTGACCAGCAGGTAATCGAGCTCCTTGTACGAGCCCAGCTTTGCAGCCCGCATGAGGGGAGTGTAACCGTGCTCATCTGCCACGTTGACATTCTGCCCGTCATTGACAATGGCCTCTATCTGCCGCTGGAGCTTTTCCCGCTCTGCTGCCAGCGGGTCTTCCTCCCTGTATTTTTCGACCTCTTTCAGAATCGGGTCGCTCCAGATGCAGTTGGCAGCGATGCCTCCTGCAAGAAGTGCCAGCACAATGCCTCCGGTGAAAAAGATGTGTTTCCGCGACAGACGAAGTTTCATATTGCACCACACTATAACATGACATCCCCTCCTGCGTCAATCCTCAAAACCAGGCAGCTTGAGGCCTGTTGTTCCGCGACTAAAAGACCGGGCAAGTCAGACAGGGCAAACGCATTTGAGAAGTGTCATACAAACTCGTTATTCCGCTTGCGAAAATTTACTTTGAATTTACACTGAAAGAATTATCGTAAAAATCTAGTTTTCTTGCAGTTATCACATAAGTGTGATATACTCGATAGAT